>DATGHC010000035.1:0-32585 GCA_035308165.1 Candidatus Acidiferrales bacterium
TTGAGGTGGGGGGCTAGGTCAATCCAATGGGTGCGCAAGGACAATCTTTAGTCGACTATCCCGTCCGGGCAATCGATCCGTCGACCGCGTCGGCGACGTCGCTGCTCGATCGCATAGGGAATACTCCGCTGCTGCGGCTTTCACGCGTTGGGCATGAATTCCCGAATATTGAGTTTTATGTCAAGGCGGAGTGGTTTAATCCGGGCGGTTCGGTAAAAGATCGCCCTGCCCTTGCCATGATCCGCGAGGGTGAGCGCAGCGGCGCATTGCGTTCCGGCAAAACCATTCTGGATGCGACCAGCGGCAACACGGGAATTGCCTACGCCATGATCGGGGCCTATCTCGGCTATCCGGTCACGCTCTGCCTGCCTGGAAGCGCATCGCCCGAACGCAAGAAAATCCTGCACGCTTACGGCGCCGAAATGGTATTCACTCCCGCGGAGGAAGGATCCGACGGCGCAATCCGGCTCGCGCAAAAGGTTCATGCTGCCGACCCGGCTCGATATTTCTATCCGGACCAATACAGCAATCCGGCGAACTGGCGCGCTCACTTCGACGGCACAGGCGCCGAGATTTGGGATCAGACGCGTGGCCGTGTAACGCATTTCTGCGCCGGCCTGGGAACGACAGGCACATTTACAGGAATCACGCGCAAATTGAAGGAGATGAATCCGCGAATCCGTTGCGTGAGCTTGCAACCCGATGCGGGTTTCCACGGCCTGGAGGGGTGGAAACACATGGCCACCGCGATTGTGCCGAAAATTTACGATCCCCACCTGGCCGATGACAATCTGGAAGTGCGCACGGAGGATGCATACAAGATGGTCAAGCGCCTGGCCAGGGAAGAGGGCCTCCTGGTCAGTCCCAGCTCCGGTGCGGCCCTGGTGGGCTGCGTCGCAGTGGCCCGGACAATTCCGCGGACGCAAAACGCGGTCATGGTGACCGTGTTTGCGGATTCCGGTGAAAAGTACCTGAGCGAGCGATTCTGGGAAGAGGCCAAGTAGCACTGGGATTTGGTTTCCACTAAAAAGAATGCCAATGTCGCCAATGAACATGCAGAAGCTGCAGCTGAACGAAACGCAGGCGCAAGAAATCCGGGCGCATGGGGTGGAAACATATCCGCATGAATGTTGCGGAGCGCTTTTGGGAGCTGAAAGCGATGCGTGCCGCGAGGTGCGCGGACTGCACAAACTCGTCAATCGGAGGACCGACTCACCCCGCAACCGATTTTCAGTCACGGCAGAGGATGTACGTGACGCCGAGAACGCAGCGCAAAAAGCAGGTCTGGAAGTTTTAGGCTGGTATCACTCGCATCCCGACCACCCGGCGTTGCCCAGCGAGTACGACCGGGAGCATGCATGGCCGTGGTACAGCTACGTGATCGTGAGCATCATATCGGGCGAGCCGCAAGCGATGGCTTCCTGGCGGTTGACGGACGATCGGATGCGATTTGAGCCGGAGAGAATTGTCACGGGTGCGCCGGCCGTGCGCATGACGCCTGCGGCGTCTTGATTACATCTAATCGCTGAACTTTCGCTCGTATGCGGAATGGGATTGACCAAGAAATAGGGAGGACTGCTGGAATGGCCGTAAAAGTTCTGATACCAACACCGCTGAGGCCCTTTGTGGGTAAGCGAAACTCTGTTGAATTAAAAGCCGGCACGGTTGGCGAGGCGCTTGGCTCACTGACCAAGGAATTTGCCGATTTACGCAGGCACCTCTACACCGAAGATGGCCGTATCCGCAGCTTCGTCAATGTCTATCTGAACGACGAAGACATCCGCTATCTCGACAAGGAAAACACGCCAATCAAAGATGGCGACACCATCAGCATTGTGCCATCCATCGCCGGCGGCGCAGGGAATTGAGTGGAGACCGAAAGGAAGCAATTCATGAGCACTCAGGCCAAAGTGGTTGAAGGTCCGCACCTTTCGCGCGAAGAGGTTCTGCGGTATAGCCGCCACCTCATCATGCCGGAAGTTGGCATGGACGGGCAGTTGAAGCTCAAGCAGGCGCGCGTTTTGATGATCGGCGTGGGCGGACTTGGCGCGCCTCTTGGTCTCTATCTGGCCGCGGCGGGCGTTGGCCATCTAGGGTTAGTTGATTTTGACGTGGTGGATTTCACCAACCTGCAGCGCCAGGTGACGTTTTCCACCAGCGATGTCGGCAGGCCCAAGCTGGACGCCGCAAAAGAGCGGCTGGCCGGGCTCAATCCTTTTATTGACATCGCGAATTATGAGACGCGACTGACCAGTTCCAACGCGCTGGAGCTTTTCCGCGGCTATGATCTGGTCGTGGATGGCACGGACAATTTCCCCACGCGCTACCTGGTGAACGATGCTTGCGTGTTGACCGGCAAGCACAACGTGTATGGCTCGATTTTCCGGTTCGAGGGACAAGTCAGCATTTTCGGCTTTCCGGATGGACCCTGTTACCGCTGCCTTTATCCCGAGCCACCTCCGCCGGGATTGGTGCCATCTTGCGCCGAAGGGGGAGTGCTGGGAGTGCTTCCGGGGATTGTTGGCGCGCTCCAGGCAATTGAGGCGATTAAACTGATTTTGGGCACTGGCGATCCGTTGATTGGGAGGTTGCTGCTGTTCGACGCACTGGCCATGCGGTTTCGGGAGCTAAAGCTCAAAAAGAATCCCGATTGCCCAATGTGCGGGACGCACCGCACAATTACGAAATTAATTGACTACGAGGAATTCTGCGGAATTCGTGGCGAGGAGGCGGCAGCGCCCGCAACCAATGTACCTGAAATGACTCCGCTCGAGCTGAAGCAAAGACTCGATCGCGGCGACGATTTGTTTGTGCTTGACGTTCGCGAGCCGCATGAATTTCAGATTTGCAATTTGAATGGATACCTGCTCCCACTCGGTGATTTGCCGCGGCGCGCGAACGAACTGGACAGCTCGCGCGAAATCGTGGCACATTGCCGGAGCGGGAAACGATCTGCCGAAGCCGTCGAGTTTCTTCGTAAGGCCGGCTTCCGAAAAGTTTGGAACCTCAAGGGCGGAATCCTGGCCTGGTCGGATGAAGTGGATCCCTCCATGCCAAAGTATTGAGGTTCGCTGTTGAAGAGGCTGATGAGAAAGATTGGGGGATAACAATGGCGCCATCCAAGATTACGCCCAGGGATAACGGACCGATACAGATCGAAGGTGATTTCGAGCTGGTTGATATGGCCGGAAATAAATTTGGCCTGGCCGGTCGCACCTCCATTAAACTTTGCCGCTGTGGCCATTCCGCGAATAAGCCGTTTTGCGACGGTGCGCACAAAGTGGCGAATTTCCAGGATATTTCGCAGGCCCGAGAGCTTCCTCCCCCCGTGCCAAAACCATAGAATCCGGAATTGGCATTCTTGTCCCAATAAAGATGTGCGGAATTGGACCAAGAATACTACTTGCGTGCGGCAAGTGACCGGAAGATAATCTTAAGCGACACAACCGATTTGATGTTGGGCATTTCCTCTCTCAACTTGTAACTAATTTACACGACTGGCCGCTTTCCACCCCAAGTGGGAACCTCTCCTCCAATCGGCCCATTCCCTAACGCTATGAATTTCAGCGCAGTACGAATTTGAGAAGTTCTCTTCCACTTGGCCACAAAGTTGCACTTTAGTGGCACTGGATGACCTCTGTCTTGGGCATTGGGGACTCTTGTGGGAATGCTCTTAGTGATCAACGAAAAGCTCAGGCCTTATCGCTGGCCCTTCGCGTTTATTGGCGGAGCGGCCACAGTCATCCTGCTCGGATGGTTGCGCTCCTTTCATTTGTCGTTTGAGCCGATTCAATTCCTTTCACTCGCGCTTTTTGGGAGCCTGCTGATACTGACTTTTTCAGCAAATGCGCTGGTGCGTTTCCGCGGCACACGCGACCGAATCTCTCTGATCCTGGCATTGGGTTTCGCGCTGGCCGCGCTAGTGGAAGCAGGCGGCAACCTCGATTTGTATTCGGCGATGGCCGGCGCCGCCCCACTGCCTTTGCGGGTACCGCTTCCCTGGATGGTAAGCCGCACACTTCTGGGGCTACTCTTGCTATTGGCGCTGTTCGTGGAACGGCGCTTGCCAAATGCTCGCGAACCCGGCAAGGAAATTGCCGCTGCGTTCTTCATCGTTGGCGGCGTGGGCTATCTCACCAGCGCGATTTTTCTGGGACTGCCATGGCAAATCTCGATTCACCCCACTTGGCTCTTGGCGCGGCCCTGGGAGATGCTTCCGGCCGCACTGTTCTGCATCGCGGCCGTGGGTTTCTATAAACGACTGCAACGCTCCTCTTCGGCATTCGATAAATCGCTGTACTGGACAGCAGTCATCAATGTTATCTGCCACGTGGTTGCCTCGCAATCCGTGCAGCAGTTGGATGGTCCCGGCCTGCTCGCGCAACTGTTGAAAGTTTCCAGCTATGGAGTATTGCTTGGCGGCGCGCTGGTGGATAACGCCCGGTTGTTCGATCAAGTCCGCCGAATGGCAATCACCGATCCGCTGACCGGTTTGGCCAATTACCGGACGCTGGTAAACGCTTTGCAAAGCGAGCTCGAGCGCTCGCGCCGCACCGGCCGCCCCTTTGCCGTGGTTCTGTTTGATCTCGACGGACTCAAAACAGTGAATGACAAGTATGGCCACCTGATGGGCACACGAGCCATCTGCAGGCTGGCCAACGTTCTGCGAATGCACTGCCGCGCGACTGATACCGGGGCGCGTTACGGTGGCGATGAGTTTGCACTTGTTCTGCCGGAAGCAGGGGCGGAAGCCGCCGAACGCGTGGCCTGCCGCGTCAGGGAAAAACTTGCCTCGGACATTGAATTTCCGCACCTCGCAGTGAGCGCCGGGGTTGCCGTTTACCCGAATGACGGGGACACATTGGAGAAATTGTTGGGTGCCGCGGACCGCGAGCTCTATCGCATGAAAGGTCACGGCGACGGCGTGCTCACTTTGGCGCGCATCGCGGTCTGCCTTTAACGAGGGCCCGTGGCGAGGGTCCGTGTCGGAGGGGTGATGAGGGATTTTGAAGAGGGCGATATCGCACCTCGCCTGGAAAAAAGAATTCCGATGGCGGTGGCGCTCCAGATCTCCGGCAACGAACGAGTGCCGGGAATTGAGACCACGTTCACCGAAAACGTAAGCGCTCGCGGCGCGCGCGTGGTCACCTCGCGTCCCTGGAGGATTGAGGACCGCGTGATGGTTGCCTCTCTGCCAGGCGGATTTCGCGCCAAAGCAAGGGTGGCCTATTGCCAGAGGCTGCGCGATGTTGGCTTTGCCATCGGCTTGGAATTCCTGGAGCCCAGCGGACAATGGGTGATTGATCCATCCGCCGCTCCGGAAAGAACGCTCAACGGCTAAGGAGGAGGGACTCGCGAAGACAAAAAACTGGCGCAAACAGTTTTTAAGCGCTGGACGCCGCCTATCATGGCACGTCCAGCGCTTATTATTTTAGCGTGGAGAATTATTGAACCAGCCCAACAGAAGGCGCTGGAACGGGGGAAGGAGTCTCGCGGATGGGGCCATACTGGGCTTCGTAGCGGGAAAGGTTCTCTCCCAGCGCTCTCCAGAGGCGCTTGGCGTGTCCGGGGCTCATAATCATGCTGGACACAAGTTTTCCTTGCGGCGCACCCTGCGTCGCATTGGGGAAAATATAGATGAAGTTCAGAGTGAACTCTTCCGGGTTGTGGTGAATCATCACCAAATTGCTGTATTGCCCCAGCATTTCCTTTTCGTCGGCCTTGATCTGCACCTGTTGCTGTGTTTTGGCGGCTTCGTCCATCGGAATCCCTCCCGGACCAATCGTGAGTATAACAGACCGGAAGGCGCGTGAGTGTCGATCGCTGCACACGGGGCAAGAAAATATTTGACCCGCGCCATAGTTAATGCTAGTTTATACCGTTAGTTCATTGCAGTTAATCCAGTCTCCCGATACCTTATGACCGTTACTCCCTCGCCCATCGAAGAAACTCCCCCGAACGTTCCGCCCCTGCCCTCGGCAGCGCACAAGACTGCGTTTTCATCGGGCCTGCCGTCCCTCCCGGAGGTATATCGCACGGTTCCTTTTCTGGCGGAGGCATCCTTCTGGCGAAAGCTATTCGCGTTTGCAGGGCCGGGATATCTGGTGGCCGTCGGCTACATGGATCCCGGCAACTGGGCAACCGATCTGGGGGGTGGCTCCCGGTTTGGCTACACCCTTTTAAGCGTGGTGCTTCTGAGCAGCCTGGTCGCCATGTTCCTGCAGGCGCTTTCTGCCAAGTTGGGCATAGCCACAGGACGCGACCTGGCGCAAGCCTGCCGTGAGCATTACTCCCGCCGCACATCAATTTTCTTGTGGATCATCTGTGAAATTGCGATTGCCGCGTGCGATCTGGCGGAAGTGTTGGGATCAGCGGTTGCTTTGCAGCTGCTGTTTCATGTTCCGCTGCTTTATGGAGTGATCCTGACCGGCGCGGACGTTCTGATTGTTCTGGCGCTTCAGGGTCGCGGATTCCGTTGGATTGAAGCGCTGGTGGTAACGCTGATTCTCACCATCGCGGGGTGCTTCGCGTACGAAATCTTTTTTGCGCGCCCGTTGTGGTTGGAGGCCGCAAGCGGATTCCTGCCGACCGGACAGATTCTGCGCGACCGGGAAATGCTCTACCTGGCCATCGGAATCCTGGGTGCAACGGTGATGCCCCACAATTTGTACCTCCATTCAAGCATTGTGCAGACCCGCGCCTTTGGTTTCGGAGCGTCCCACAAGCGCGAAGCGATCCGTTTCGCCACTTTGGACTCCACCATCGCGCTGGGTTTCTCTCTGTTCATCAATGCCGCCATCCTCGTCCTTGGCGCAGCGGCCTTTCACCAGCGCGGCTTCACCAACATCGCCGACATTGGCCAAGCCTACCAGTTGTTGACCCCGGTACTGGGCGCCAGCTTTGCCAGCGTGTTGTTTGCTGCCGCGCTGCTGTGCTCCGGCCAGAATTCGACGCTTACCGGCACGCTTGCCGGCCAGATCGTGATGGAAGGATTCATTCATATTCACTTGCAACCGTGGTTGAGGAGGCTGATCACGCGCAGCCTGGCCATTGTTCCGGCCGCAATCGTGATCGGAGTCATGGGCGAAGGTTCGGTCACCAAGCTCCTTATTTTCAGCCAGGTGGTCCTGAGCTTCCAACTTCCCTTCGCGATTATTCCGCTGGTGAAGTTCACGGGCGATCCCGCGAAGATGGGAGAATTCGCCAATCGCCGCTGGATCACCGTGTCCGCCTGGCTGGTTGCCGCAGCGGTCATAGCCCTCAACGGATTGCTCCTGGTCTTGATCCTCCGTTGATTAGTATCCTTTCCCTGGCATTAACCTCTGATTCATTGGAAAATCTCAAGGATAACGCGCGGGTGCGTTTATGCGTCTTATGTAATGATTGCTGTCTGACAGGCGGATGGAGCCTTGAATTCGTATTTCAAATGGAGGCGTGATGGCTCGAAGATGTGCTTACTTTGGGAAGGGAATCATCGTGGGCGTAGCGTTGGCTTGCAGCTTACTCTTTGCCGGCTGGGCTGCGGCGCATAATACCGGCTGGGTTGTGCCACCAGAGGCGAAAAAACTCAAGAATCCCGTCAAGGCAACACCGCAAAACCTGGACTCCTCCCACGCCATCTGGTTGGACAAGTGCGCAAAATGCCATGGTGAAAAGGGCGCCGGCGATGGTCCCGAGGCCTACATGTACAATCCCGCCCCATCGGAGCTGAACAGCGCCCACATGATGGGTGAAATGACCGACGGCGAAATCTATTGGAAAATGACGGAAGGCCGCAAACCGATGCCCTCATTCAAGACGGAGTTGTCCGACGAGCAGCGTTGGGCCATGGTGAACTTTCTGCGCACGCTGGTCGTGAAGCCGGTGGCAAAGCCCGCGGTGAAGCCGGCACCGAAGCCCGCCGGACATTGAAATCAGCTTGCAAAGAATTCGATGCTACTTAACTTGCGATAGGGCCTGAGCAACTTCATTCAGGTCCGGCACTACCGGAATGTCGTATTGCTTGAACCACGCCACGTTTCCTGCTTTGTTGATGATGGCGATGGCCCGGCCAGTGATTCCCTTGTCGGCCAGATAGATCCCGAATTTTTCGGCAACTGCCCCCCGCGGCTGGAAATCCGCCAGCAGCGGGTAATGGATGCCCATTTTTTCGGCGTAAGCCTTGTGCGACCACGCGCTATCCACGCTCAGGCCCAGCACCTGGGCATTGAGTGACTCAAACTTTTTCATGTCATTGACCACGCAGGCGTGCTCGTTGGTACACACCGGGCTCCAGTCGAGCGGATAGAACACCATCACCACATTTTTCTTCCCGCGATAATCCGCGAGTTTCACTTCCTGCATGCTCTGATCCTTCAAGCTGAACTCCGGAGCGGGCTGTCCTACGTAAATCGGCATTCTTTTTCTCCCTTAGGATGGATTCATTCGCCGGGCGTCGGCTTTGATTGCCGCGCAAGCAAAACTTCATCATCATAACATTTCGCGTTTAATTGTCGCGCTGCGCGAGCGAGTCGCAGCAGAAATCATTGGCGCGGAATGGCATCTTGCGTCAATATTCTCACTGAGATTGGGGCGCTCATACCGGGATCGCTTTGCCTGGAAAATACCATGCAGCTTCACGAAGTCGTTGAAAAATACAGCGCCGTGGCCCGGGAGTTCGGCGAACCCGTCGAGCTTGGGCGCTTTGGCCTCTCGCACCAGGAAACTGAGAAGCTATTCAGCGCCCTCGATGAGGATTACCACATCAGCCGCTTCTTCCATTTCACGAACGGGGCCGGCGAGGCCTTCTCCATCAACCAATTCCCATACACACACGTCGCCATTGACGCCGCAATCTTGGAAATTCTTTAGCTAGCAATTTGTCCGCGGTCAGATAAAACCATTCAGCGTGTGGCGGCGCCAACTTTGCCAAGCCTCTTGGCTAGATTTGACTCCTCAACGCGCAATTCTTCTGGCAAGCGGTCGCCAAATTTATCCAGGAACGTGCTGATGTTATCCAACTCGCCGCCCCAGTCGGCTGGATCCACCCTGAGAAGCTCTTCCACGGTATCAGCAGATATTTTCAGCCCATCCAGCGTGAGCGATTTCGCCGTGGGGACGAAGCCGATAGGAGTTTCCCGCGCGTCGGCCTTGCCTTCCACGCGTTCCAGGATCCACTTCAGCACGCGGACATTCTCACCAAAGCCGGGCCACATGAGTTTTCCATCCGTGTTCTTGCGAAACCAGTTCACATGGAAGATTTTCGGCGGGTGCGGGATGCGCTGGCCCATTTCCAGCCAGTGGCCGAAATAATCCGCCATGTTGTAGCCACAAAAGGGAAGCATGGCCATGGGATCGCGGCGCGTGACGCCAACCTTTCCGGTCGCCGCGGCCGTCGTTTCAGACGCCATGCCCGCGCCGACGAACACCCCATGCCGCCAATCAAACGCCTCATAGACCAGCGGAGCCAGCCGCGCCCGCCGGCCTCCAAACAGAAACGCGGAGATGGGCACGCCCGCGGGATCCTGCCAGCGCGGTGAAATGCTCGGCGATTGGCCGGCCGGAACCGTGTAGCGTGAGTTGGGCTGCGCGGCAGTTCCTTTGGATGGATCCCACACGCGCCCTTGCCAGTCGGTCAATCCCGCAGGCGGAGGGATTTCACTGCCCTCCCACCATGGCTCGCCCGAAGGAGTCATGGCCACATTGGTGAAAATGGCATTTTTATTCAGGGCCACGATGACATTGGGATTGGTTGTGACGGCAGTGCCGGGAGCAACACCGAAAAAACCCGCTTCGGGGTTGATTGCGTGCAAGTATCCGTCGGGGCCAATTTTCATCCAAGCGATGTCGTCGCCCACGGTCCAAACGCGGTACCCGGTTTTTTCCAGAGCGGACACCATCATGGCCAGATTCGTCTTGCCGCACGCGCTGGGAAACGCCGCGCCCATGTAGGTGACTTTCCCGCTGGGATCCTCCAGGCCAAGTATGAGCATGTGCTCGGCCATCCAGCCTTCGTTCCTGGCCATGTGGCTTGCGATGCGCAACGCAAAACATTTTTTGCCGAGCAGGGCGTTTCCGCCGTACCCGGAACCAATGCTCCAGATAAGTTTTTCTTCCGGGAAGTGCGCGATGAAGCGCCGCTCGGGATTCAAGTCGCCAAGCGAGTGCAGTCCCGGGACGAAATCGGACGAGCCGCCCAGCCGGTCCTGCGCCGCGCGGCCCATTCGCGTCATGATCCGCATGCTGGCCGCGACATACGCGCTGTCGGTCAGCTCGACTCCAATCTTGCTGATGGGCGAATCCGCCGGGCCCATCACATAAGGCAAAACGTACATCGTCCGCCCGGCCATTGAGCCTTCAAAGAGCTTGCCGATTTTTTCCTTGGCTTCGGCGGGCGCCATCCAATTGTTGGTGGGTCCGGCGTCATCCTTTTTCGTTGTGCAGATGAAGGTGACCTGCTCGGTACGGGCGACGTCATTGGGACTGCTGCGGTGTAAGTAGCAATTTGGATGGGTTTTCGGATTTAAGGCCACGGTGTGCCCTTCGCGCAACATCACCTGGAAGAATTCCTGTTGCTGCGCTTCGGACCCGTCGCACCAAACCACCTGCTGCGGGCGCGTGTGCCGCGCCATCTGCTCTACCCATTGTTCCAGGGGAGTGGACACCTAGCCTCCTGCGAATTTAACCTGCGCGCCGCCGGGCTGGATGTGACGTACCAGGCGAGGAAGCGGACGTATCAAAGAATCGACGCAGAACAACCGCGATTGAAAAGTGTATGGCACCCGCACCAAAGTTTGCAAGGAAACCTGTGGGCGGTGGTGCACAAAGAATGGGTAAGTGGCCCGCGGTGGCTGTGACCTCCATCACAGGAAATTATCCCGAATGTTATACTCCCCGCATGTACGCGCAGAAGCTGGTTGTGGACTTGGTGATTGGAAAGGACCGGAAGCCCTGTCCGCTGGAATGGCTGGATAGCTTTTGTATGCGCAATTTCACCAATTCCGCTGATTTTGACGACACCTTGCCCACCGGCGAAGGTCTCCTGGAGGCAAGTTTCAGGGTTCAACCCGCGCAGTTGGCGACTGCGCTCGCTGCATGGCTGAACCAGCGCGGCAAAGGCAACGGTCAACCGGTGCAGGTGGAGATTCGGAAAGCTTGAAGCGTCTTAGGGAAATCTGAAACGATGTTGATAAATCCTTAGGGGGTGAAACATGAAGCGATTTACACGCGCAGGCTTACTAGGGATGGCGTTTCTTTTTGCGTTTGCCAATGCGGATGCGCAGCAGAAGCCCCCGGTTCAGGAGAAACCCGCGCTCCACTCCGCAATTATGGACAACTGGAAATTCATTTCAGAGAGTGTCATCCATGTGGCCGATGCGATGCCCGAGGAAAAGTACAACTTCGCTCCGACCAATGGCTCATTTACAGGTGTGCGGACATTTGCGGAGCAGGTCAAACACATAGCCTGCGCAAATCTGGCATTTTTCCGAGAGATGGAAAAACTTGCCCCGCCGCCGGATTGCGAAAAGGGGGGTGGCCCCGATCCCTCACACACGAAAGCGGAGATTATGAAGTACTTGCGCGATTCATTCGCCTACTCCAACACCGTGATTGCCAAGATCAATGCGCAGAACATGCTCGACACGGTTGAAGGACGTTATGCAGGCCCGAACACCAGGATCGGAATGGTGATGGTGGCCGTCTGGCACTGCACGGACCACTACGGGCAAATGGTGGAGTACCTGCGGATGAATGGGATTATTCCGCCGGGCAGCAAGTAGGTCTTAATGGGATGAATCGGTTAGCGCGCTAGCTATACGCTGGGCGGGGAGTTTGCAATGCGCTCAAATTCCTCCATGGCGTGCCGGATTGCGGGAAGCGCCTGCCGCGCTGCTTCCTTGCCAGCAGCCACCAACTCCGGAGTCTTGTCAAACGAATCCCACAGCATGTCCTTCACATCGGGCTCAATGACAACATCGGCGGCTTCGCGCCAAACTCGTTCCCCAGCTCGCTGAACAATCGCGAAAGCCCGGCCGATCACATCAAAAAAACTCTTGGGCTTGGACTGGCTGGCGCTGGTCGAAAGATAAACGGCGATTACGATGTCCGCGCCCAGGTTTCGTGCGCCTTCCACCGGCACCGGCTCGGTCACGAATCCGTCCACCAACATGTGACCATCCACCGTGATTGGCAGAAAAAGCCCTGGATACGCGCAAGACGCGCGCACGGCAATAATCAAATCTCCGTGCGTGAAATATACGGTCTTGCCCCCGCCGAGATCCGTTGCCGCGACGCACATGGGAATCTTCAAGTCTTCAAACCTCTTTACCACGTTAAAACGCGCCATGAATTCTTCAAGCTTTTGATTGCTCGCCAGGCCCAGCCGCGATAGCGTCCACCGCCCGAAATCTGTGAACTTGGTGGCCCGGCCCTGCCTCTCCATTTCGTCCAGCGAAGTGCCCGACGCATACGCGGCGGCAATCAACGCGCCCACGCTGGTGCCCGCAATGCAATGAATTGGTATGCGCTCTTCTTCCATTACGCGCAGTACTCCGATGTGCGCAATTCCGCGCGCGAAACCGCCCGCCAGCGCCAGGCCAACGCGAGGCTTGCGCGGCGCTCCCTCCAGGTCGCCATACGCGAATTCGCGCAGTCGCCCCACGCCTCCGGTCAGCAATTCGAGCATGATCCGTTTCTTGCTTTTAGCCATATAGACCAGCGTAACCGCTCACAGGGATGTCTGTCCTGCTCGGTTGACCTTGTCTTGTCCCTTCTGTAACCTGCTTCCTCTATGGATTCGCAACTGACTCAAGGGGTTTTGCGAGTCGCGCCCGGAAGGAAAAGTTAATGGCCCGGCGCATAGAACGAGTAGCCGTGCTGGGCGCAGGGACCATGGGAGCACGTATTGCCGCGCATTTCGCGAACGCGGGCGTGCCTGTTTTCCTGCTGGATATTGTTCCTCCTGAACTCAGCCCCGCGGAAAAAGCCGCCGGACGCACCTTGCAGAGCCCTTCTGTGCGTAACCGATTTGCCAGTGCGGGACTGGAAGCTGCCATCAAGGCCCGCCCTGCGGCGTTCTTTGTTCCTGAATCCGCGCGCCTGATTCAAGTGGGAAACTTTGACGACAATCTAGAATGGTGCGCTCAAGCCGATTGGATCATCGAAGTCGTAGCCGAGAATCTCGAGATTAAACGTTCGTTGCTTGAGCGCGTTGACCGCCAGCGCCGTCCCGGCTCCTTCATCACCACGAATACATCAGGACTGCCCGTGACGCGCATCGCCGAGGGTCGCAGCCTGGATTATCGCCAACACTGGGCGGGCACGCACTTCTTCAATCCCCCGCGGTACATGAAACTTGTTGAAATTATTCCCGGCCCCGACACTTTGCCGGAAGTTGTCAGCGCGCTGTCTGATTTCTGCGATCGCCAGCTCGGAAAGGGAGTGGTGGTCGCCAAGGACACTCCAAATTTCATCGCCAACCGCATCGGCACTTTTTCCATGCTGAATGCCGTGCGCCTGATGAGCGAACTGGGCATGACCATCGAAGAAGTGGACGCATGCACCGGCCCGGCCATTGGCGCGGCGAAATCCGCCACCTTCCGCACCGCGGATATTGTGGGCATCGACGTCCTGGGGCACGTCGTCCGCAATATTTACGATAACACCCCAAATGATGAATCGCGCGAGCTCTACCGTGTTCCACCGGTCATCGAGGAACTGTTGCGCCGGGGATGGTTGGGTGAAAAAACCGGCAGCGGATTTTACAAGCGTGTGAAAAAAGGTGGTGAGAGTGAAATCCTCACTCTCGATCCGAAAACCATGGATTACCGCCCAAAGCAGAAGGCACGCTTCGCCTCGATCGACATGGGTCGCATGATTGAAGACACGCGCGAACGCATCCGCGCTCTGGTTGGCCCGGCGCTCAGCGGACAGGGAGGAGACAAAGCCTCCAAATTTTTGTGGGGCGCACTTTCTCGCACGGGTCTCTATGCCGCGCGCCGCGTGCCCGAAATTGCGGACTCCGTCGTGGACATTGATCGTGCCATGCGCTGGGGATTCGCCCAGGAATTGGGCCCCTTTGAAATATGGGACACGCTCGGCGTGGAAGCCGTCGCCCGCCAACTGGAAAAGGAAGGCGAAGCACTGCCGCCCATCGTTACGAAGTTGCTTGCTTCGGGGAACAAATCCTTCTACCGCTCCGAACACGGCAGGCTTTCCAGCTTCGATCTGGGAGCGAACAATTACAAGCCGACGGTTGAGCCGCCGGGTATCATCATCCTATCGTCGCTCAAGGAAGCAGGCGCTGCCCCATCCGGCCCCATCGTGGAAAGCAATGCTGGCGCCACACTCATTGATTTGGGCGACGGCGTCCTCTGCTGTGAATTTCACACCAAGATGAATGCGCTGGGCGCCGACATCGTCACGATGCTGCAGTCCGGCATGCGCCGCCTGCACACCGACTTCGATGCCATGGTGGTTGCCAATCAGGGCACTCATTTTTCTGCCGGCGCGAACCTGATGCTTGTTCTGGTTGCCGCGCAGGAACAGGAATGGGACGAGATTGATCTCGCCGTCCGCCAGTTTCAGGCCGGCACCATGGCGCTCAAGTACGCGCCCAAACCCGTAGTCGTCGCGCCGCAGGGTTTGGCCATTGGTGGAGGCTGCGAAATCTGTCTTCATGCCGCGCGCATTCACGCCGCTTCAGAGGCGTACATCGGCCTCGTCGAAGTCGGAGTGGGGCTTATCCCCGCAGGCGGCGGCTCCAAGGAAATGGTCATCCGCGCGAATGAACATTCCTCATGGAATGCGCAGGGGCGTGGTGGCGAGGATCTTGATTTATTCAACGCGTTGAAGCCACTCTTTCAGAATATTGCCATGGCCAAAGTGGGCGCCAGCGCGGAAGAAGCGCGCGGCCTGGGGTATATGCGTCCCGCTGACCTCGTTTCCATGAACCGCGACAGGCTGGTCGCTGACGCCAAACAAACCGCGCTGGGTCTAGCGCGTGCCGGATGGCGCCCCGCTGCTCCGGGCCCCTCCGAAGGCGCAGCTCAAACTCAGGTTAGAGTGCTGGGTGAGAGTTTGTTGGCCGCGGCGAAACTCGCCGTCCACATGATGCTGCGCGGGGAATACATCAGCGAATATGACGCCCATGTCGCGCGTAAACTTGCCAACGTCCTCGCGGGTGGAGCATTGTCCGCGCCTCAGGAAGTCAGCGAGCAATATCTGTTGGATCTTGAGCGCGAAGCCTTCGTCAGCCTCTGTGGCGAGCGCAAAACGCAGGAGCGCATCGCTCATACACTCAAAACCGGAAAGCCATTGAGAAATTAGCCGCCGCGGATCACCAACCTTGTGTCTCCGGCTCTCCGCGAATCACCGATAGCCGGCCGTACTCTTCGCAGGCCGCTCCAGCAGATAGGAATGGTGCATGAGCCCGGTGGGCGGGTAGAGTTCCTTGTGGGTAAAATGAAAGCCGAGTTTCTGAAGCACTTTGCCCGAGGCAGCATTCTCCGGATGATGCCCGGCAAATAAGGTTTTTGCATTCAGCATTTCAAATGCGTAGGTGATTACCGCGCGCCCCGCTTCGGCCGCAAATCCCCTTCCCCAATACGCCGGCCGCAGGTAGTAGCCAACGGAGTATGGTGGGTCCTTGAGTTCGCGAAACCGCATTCCGGCCGCTCCCACGTGGTCACCCGTTTCCAGAAGAAAGATCGGCCAGTATTGGACTCCATGTGTGCTCAGCGAGGCGATTTCGCGCTGAAGTCTCGCGGCAACTTTCTCTCTCGAAAAAGGTCCGCCCACATAACGAGTGACTTCCGCATCGCCCCAAATCGTAAGGGCAAGCGGCAGATCGTCACTCCTCCACTGACTGAACCCCAGCCGGTCCGTTTTAAGGAAATATTTGTGATCGGGCTCCATGTGCCGAGTTCTACTTTTTCAGAAACAATGCCGGCGCGGGGGCGCTCTGGATCAGTTGATAGTTTTGCGGGGCGCAGCACGCCGATTTCAGGCGGGAAGTATCCTGCTTCATTTCCGGTTTCTCCCGCAGATGCTTCATGGTTTCACGCAGGATTCTCGCCGCGACTCGGTCCGAGGGGATCGTGATCCGGTAGTGCATCCATTTCCCTTCGCGCCTGGCCGCCACGATACCTGCCTTGCGGAGATAGGCCAGGTGACGGGAGATTTTTGGCTGGCTCATCCGCAGGATTTCCACAAAGAAGCAAACACAGATCTCTTGATCCCCGATCAGATTCAGCAGCCGCAGCCGTGTTGGATCGGCGAGCGCGCGAAACAGCACGTCCAGAGAGAAGCGTGGTCTTGCCTTCGGCACGCTCCCATCATACATCATATTCGTCTTGACATATATATAGCAGCAGGTATCCTGGAAACATATTCGCGCTGGCAGATATGTTGGACGAGGAGGTAATTTGGCCACTGAACACATCCGGGAGATCGTCAAACAAAAGTACGGAGAAGCAGCCCGCCGTATGAAGGCCGGGGATTCCGCCGGCTGTGGCTGCGAATCCAGTCCTACCCCCTGCTGCGACCCCATTTCCACTAATCTCTACGACGCTAATCAAATGGAAAGCGTGCCGATTGAGGCGCTGTCGGCCTCGCTTGGCTGCGGAAATCCAACCTCACTGGCTCAGCTGAACCCGGGGGAACAGGTCCTGGATCTGGGCTCAGGAGGCGGGATTGATGTGCTTCTGTCGGCGAGGAGAGTGGGCCCAACAGGGAAAGCCTACGGTCTGGACATGACCGAAGATATGTTGTCGCTTGCGCGCGAGAATCAGAAGAAATCCGGAATCGAAAACGTGGAGTTCCTCAAGGGTGAAATCGAAAACATTCCTCTTCCGGAGAACTCCGTGGACGTAGTCATCTCCAACTGCGTCATCAATCTTTCAGCGGACAAGGACCGCGTGTTGCGTGAAGCATTCCGTGTGCTCAGGCCAGGAGGGCGGTTTGCCGTGTCGGACGTTGTCGTGAGCGGCCCCGTTCCTGCGGAGGTTCGCAAGAATGTCGAGTTGTGGGCCGGGTGCGTGGCCGGGGCGCTGCTCGAATCCGATTATGTTGCCAAGCTTGCCGCCGCCGGATTCGTGGAAATCAGCATTGAGCACACCCGCATTTACAACATCGAGGACGCCCGCCAATTTCTAACCACTCAGGGCATCGATGTGGACGCTATCGCCCCGCAAGTGCAAAACAAATTTGCAAGCGCCTTTATTCGCGCCCGGAAACCTGTTTTGCCAAAAAACGCTGCCGACCAGTTCTGCTGCGCGCCTACCTGCTGCTCCAGCGAAAGCACCGGGAAGGGGTAAGCATCGTGGAAAATCAATACAACGTGTTATTCCTCTGCACAGGAAATTCAGCGCGGTCCATCATGGCCGAAGCGATTCTCAGCCGGAAGGGTTTTCCAAATTTCAAAGCCTATAGTGCGGGCAGCCAGGCCACTGGAAAGGTTCGGCCCGAAGCTCTCAAACAGCTTGAGCTTGCCCACTTGCCCACCGCGGGTTTGCATAGCAAGAATTGGGACGTGTTCTCAGGCCCGGGAGCCCCCAAAATGAATTATGTCTTCACCGTCTGCGACCATGCGGCCCGCGAAGTATGTCCCATTTGGCCCGGTCAACCCATGACGGCACATTGGGGCGTTCCCGATCCAGCGGAAATCAGCGGCACGCCTGAAGAAATTGCCCGCGCCTTTCACGAAGCGTTCATTATTCTCGATCGCAGGATCAGTTTGTTCCTTTGCCTGCCGCTATCAAGTCTCGACAAGCTCAAGATCCAGTCCGAAATCGATCGCATCGGCAAACAATGAAGATCTCTATTGGCCGCCGATTCGTTGCGGAGTTTCTGGGCACCGCATTTCTGGTTGCTGCGGTGATTGGCTCTGGAATCATGGCCGAACGGCTTGCCGCTGGAAATATGGCGCTGGCGCTTCTCGCAAATACGATCGCCACGGGCGCAGCTCTTGTAGCTCTCATCTTGACGTTTGGACCTATTTCCGGCGGCCACCTGAATCCTGCGGTCACCCTGGCCGATGCACTGGAAAAGGGTCTTCCGTGGAGGGAAACCCCAACGTACATTCTGGGACAAACGGGTGGTGGAGTCGCCGGAGCGATATCAGCCCATCTCATGTTTGGTTTGCCGGTTGTTTCCCTGTCGCACCACGGGCGAAGCGGCCCTGCGCAGATTTTCAGCGAATTCATCGCTACATTTGGGCTGCTATCGGTGATTTGGGGATGCTCGCGGCTCCGTTCCAGCGCTGTCCCATTTGCGGTGGGTGCATACATAACTGCGGCTTATTGGTTTACTTCCTCCACCTCGTTCGCAAATCCTGCTGTCACTGTGGCCAGGGCATTGACCGACACATTTTCGGGAATCAGACCTAGCGATGTGCCGCTCTTCCTGGTTGCGCAAATCGCGGGCGCGTTCGCCGCAACCGTCCTCTTCCGGTGGTTGGTTCCCCACCTCCAGGATGGCGCCAAGAATGTACTTGTCCCTCACGATTCCACACAAATTCAATCCTGAAACGAACAGTCGCAAGCGGGTACACTGAATTTAACATCTTGACCCTGGAACCGGTTCCAGGGTGCATGGTGTTCTCCAGGAGGCATGGCAATCTTGAGTGAATCGCTGTCCTTGCATATCGGCGAGATAGCAAAACTAGCGGGCGTCAGTCCGGATACCATCCGGCATTACGAGCGAGTTGGCGTCCTGCCTCAACCGCCCAGAACCCAGGGTGGCTATCGCCGCTTTTCACCGCAGGCCGTCAGCCGAGTGCGGCTCATTCGCAATGCACTCGCTATCGGTTTTTCGCTGCCGGAACTCGCCCGCGTCCTGCGCGTAAAAGACGCTGGGGGGACCCCGTGCAAGAGCGTGCATTCGCTCGCCAAAGGGAAACTTCAATTGTTGCGACAACAGATTGCGGACCTTCGCCGCCTTCGCAAGCACATGGAAGGAATCTTGCGCGGCTGGGACCGTCGAATCGCTCGAACTCCGCGGGGAAGACGCGCGGAGCTTCTCGAGTCGCTCAAGAGCTCTCCCTTCAAGCCGGCCTCTAGGAGAAAACTAAAATGAAATTTGCAATTGCTGTGGTTCTTTTTTCCCTTGGCCTTAGTTTGCCCAATACTTTCCAACAAACTGGCTCGTCCGGCGCGCCACAGGATCACAACACCGGCGTTAAACAACGCGGAGATCACGCCATGGGATTTCCGCAGGACAAAGCCACGCATCACTTTTACTTATACACCAATGGCGGCGCGATTCAGGTCGAAGCCAACAGCACCGCCGACACCGAAACAAAAAGCCAAATTCAAATGCATTTGGGACACATTGCCCAGATGTTTGCCGATGGAAATTTTGAGATTCCCATGCTTGTCCATGACCAGGTGCCGCCCGGCGTGCCGGTGATGAAAAAGAAGAGGGCCGAGATCACCTATCTGTTCGAGAAGACCGATCGCGGCGGGCGTGTGCGAATCACAACCACAAACCCTGAAGCGCTCCAAGCCGTCCACAATTTTCTGCGCTTTCAGATCGCCGATCACAAGACCGGCGATTCCACACAAGTCGCTTCTCAGAAGTAGTTGTCCAAGCTGGCTCGGGGCGGTGCCAGAGAAGCCATGAGCCGCCCCCTGCGTCTCCGCCCTGCTTGACTCTGTTGAAACCCCCCGGTAGCATCGCGCGTCTGGTTCAATTATTGCCGGGGTCTGCACCCTGATTACCGCAAAACATAGTGTGAAGGAGTCGTTCATGCGAATTCGAGGAGTCCGCTGGATTCTGCATCTCTTCGTGGTGTCGGCATGCGCGTTTGTGGCTTGGAATATTTATTCCGCGCAGCGCGCGCGCGCCGATGAGCCGCCCTATTTCGCCATCCGCAATGCGCGCATCGTGCCTGTCTCCGGGCCACCGATTGCCAGCGGCACGGTGGTCGTTGCCAAGGGCCTGATTCAGGCTGTGGGCGCGAACGTCACCATCCCGCCGGAAGCCCGGGTGATTGATGGCACAGGGCTGACCGTTTATCCCGGCCTGATTGACGCCGGGACGGATGTCGGTCTCGGTGCGGTGGCCGCTCCGGCGGCTGGCGCGGGCGGACGCGGAGGCGGTGGCGGAGGGGGGCGCGGAGCAGCCGCTACGAATGCCCCGCTGTCACGCGGGCCGGAAGATCGCCCCGCGACGACTCCCTGGGAGAACGCCGCGGATCAACTTAAGTCCGACGATTCCCGCATGGCCACCTGGCGCGGCGCGGGATTCACCACAGCACTTGTCGTCCCACGCGGTGGATATTTCCCTGGACACGCAGCCCTGGTGGATTTTGGCGAAGCCGACCTCCCTGAAGAGCTGGTCGTCAAAACACCCGCGGCACTGCCCATCAGCCTTCAAGGCGGCCGCGGCGAATATCAAGGATTCCCCAGCGCGCTGATGGGGCAACTTTCCTACGTGCGCCAGGTTTTCATTGACGCCCAGTGGTACGCACAAGCGCAACAAACTTACGAAGCGCATCCGCAGGGAAATTCGCGCCCCGCCTACGATCATACCGACGTGGTAATCAGCCACGCGCTGAATAGCAAGGAATTGGTCCTGTGGCCCGGAAATACGGATGTGGATATACTCCGCGCCTTAAAGATGGCCCCCACGCTGGGCGCTCGATGGGCGCTCTCCGGCGCGCAGCAAGGATATTTGGTGGCCGATGCCATCGCCGCGGCGCACGTCCCTGTTTTCGTAGATGTGAACTGGCCGGTTCCTCCGCCGGGCGGAGGCGGTGGCGCCGGTGGCGAAGACACAGAACCTCTTCGCACTTTGCGATTCCGCGATCGCGCTCCTTCCACTCCCGCCGCATTGAACAAAGCAGGCGTGAAAATGGCCTTCGCTTCAGAAGGCATCGCCAGTCCCAAAGACATTTTGCGCAACGTCAGCAAGTCAATCACCGCGGGACTGCCCGCAGACGTTGCTCTGCGCACATTGACACTCGGCGCCGCGGAAATCTTTGGAGTCTCTGACCGGCTGGGCAGCATCGAGCCGGGCAAGATCGCAAACCTGGTCGTAACCGATGGAGATATTTTCGCCGATGCAACCAAAGTGAAATGGGTTTTTGTTGATGGCAAGGTATTCATTCCACCTCCCACTCCCGAACCCGCGCCCGGAGCAGGACGCGGTGGAGGCGCACCCGGCGGACTGGACATGTCGGGTAATTGGACTTTTTACTACACAACCGATAATGGCCCCGACCAGTCCACTGCCAATTTACAAATGGCCGCCGACGGCAGCATTACCGGCACCCTCACGTCGCAAATGGGAACAGCGCCAATCTTGCGAGGCCAGCTCACCGGCAATCAGTTCCGAATCTCGATTCAGGTGCCAATCGATGGAACGCCCACTGATGTCAATTTGAGCGGCACGATTAACGGCAATCAAGTTACCGGCACGATAGACGTCATGGGCATGTCAATCTCCTTCACTGGCAGGCGGCCATCAACCGGCGCGGAAGAGGTGCGGCAATGAAGCGCGGAAAAAATAATCTGACGTTGAGTCTTTGCGTTGGGGCGTTGGCAGCGGCAGCGATCGCCGTGTGCTCCTGGCCCTCTCGCGCGCAAACCACTTCCAACGTCATGTTCTTCAAGAATGCGACCATCCTTACCGTTACCAAAGGCACCATCCAGCGCGGCTCGATCCTGGTTCGCGATGGCAGAATCGCCGCCGTCGGGGCCAACGTTCAAGCCCCGTCCGATGCGACGGTCGTGGATGCCACCGGAATGTTCATCATGCCCGGGATTATTGATTGCCACTCGCACATCGCCATCGAAGGAGGTGTGAACGAAGGCAGCGTTTCCGTTTCCTCCATGGCCAATATCCTCGATGTTTTGAATCCTGAGGATATCGACATTTACAGGGATCTAGCGGGCGGCGTGACCTCGGCGAACATTCTTCATGGCAGTGCCAACGCCATTGGCGGGCAGACTGTTGTCATCAAACTTCGCTGGGGACAGCCCGCCGACAAACTGGTTTTTGAAGGCGCGCTTCCGGGAATCAAATTCGCTCTCGGCGAAAACCCCAAGAGATCGAACTCAACCATTCTGCCAGGCCAGGTGAGGCGCTACCCGGCGACGCGCATGGGAGTGGAAGACGTCATCCGTCAGGCCTTCACCCAAGCGGTTGCCTACAAGAAGCAGTGGGACGATTACAACCGCCGCAAGTCGGCCGGTGACGCCAATCTAATCCCACCGCGACGCGACTTGACGCTCGATCCGCTGGTGGAAGTACTGGAAGGCAAGCGTTACGTCCACTCGCACTGCTACGTCGCCGATGAAATCCTCATGCTCATCCGCGTCGCCAACGAATTCGGTTTCAAAGTCCGGACCTTTCAGCACGTCTTGGAGGGCTACAAAGTTGCCAAAGAAATCGCCGCGCACGGCGCCGGCGCCTCCACATTTTCTGACTGGTGGTCTTACAAAATGGAGGCCTTCGACGCCATTCCCTACAACGCGGCCATCATGACCCAGAAGGGCGTAATTGTTTCGATCAATTCAGATGATGCGGAAGAAGCGCAGCACCTGAATCAGGAAGCCGCCAAGTCCATGAGATATGGCGGAATGAGTCACGATGACGCGCTGAAGATGGTGACCATCAATCCGGCCATCCAGCTGGGAATTGAAAAGCGAGTCGGCTCCATTGAAGTGGGAAAGGATGCCGACCTGGCAATCTACAACCACGATCCGCTCAGCGTTTTCGCAGTGGTTCAAAAGACCGTCATCGACGGGAAAATTTACTTTGACCGCGACAAGGACATCGCCGGCCGTCCGGCCTTGGCCAAAGAAAAGCAGGCGCTCCTGGATAAGGAACGCCAGGCCGGGGGTGGTGGCGCCGGGCGCGGGGGCCGAAGTGGCGGCCGCGGACCGGGCAGCGAGATACAGGATCGGGAGGAATAGCCGCCATGAAAAAAATACTGAAAACACTGTCGTACTCGATGATTGCTATCGCCGTGGCGGCGGCATTCTCACTTGTGCCCGCGGCTCAGGCGCAACAGTCCTACGCGATTACCGGCGCGAAGGTGTATCCCATCTCCGGCCCGCCGATTGAAGGAGCAACCGTCGTCATCCATGGCGGAAAAATCACCGCGGTCGGCAAGGGCGCCGCAATTCCTTCTGGCGCGAAGGTGATTGACGCGAAGGGGCTCGAAGTTTATCCCGGCATGTTCAACGCCGTTACGGAAATCGGCATGAACGAAGTCGGCGCCGTGGAAGCGACCGTGGACACAGCCGAGCTCGGCGAATACAACCCCCAGCTGGTCGCGGCCACGGCCGTTAATCCGGCCAGCGCCCACATTCCAGTGACACGCGCGGAAGGAATCACTCACGTGATCGCCGCGCCAGGATTGGGCGGGCGTGGTGGAGGTGGGTCGGTCATCACTGGGCAGGCGTCTCTCTTCAACCTTGCCGGATGGACCATGGACGAAATGCAGGTGAAGCGCTCCGCGGCAATGGTCGTGAACTGGCCGGTTTTGCCGGGTGGCGGCGGAGGCGGGCGCGGCGGGGGCGGAGGTCGTGGAGCGGCTGCGGGAGGCGCTCCTTCACGGGCTGATTATGATCGGCGTATCGCGGAACTTACCGAGTGGTTCGAGCGGGCTCGCCACTATGCATCCGCTATGCAAGCAAACAAGTACAGCGTAGAGCGCGACCTGAAGCTCGAAGCCCTTGTGTCGGTGGTCAAGGGCGACCTGCCGCTTTTTGTTGTGGCCAATCAAGCCAATCAAATCAGCGAAGCGGTCGCCTATTGCGACAAGCAGAAACTCAAGATGATTTTGGCCACAGGGACCGCTGCAGGCGAAGTGAAAGTTCTGTTGAAAGAAAAGAATGTTCCGGTGATCCTGAGGCCCACTCTCACGCTTCTGCGCGGGGAAGACGAACCTTATGATTCAAACCTCACCCTGCCAGGGCAGCTCTCCGCCATGGGAATTAAAGTTGCTTTCGGCAGTTACGGCAACGAATTCGCGCGGCGGCTTGCCCAGCAGGCTGGGGTCGCCGTGGCTTTCGGCATGTCCCACGACGACGCGCTCAAGGCGCTGACCATCAATCCCGCGGAAATGTTCGGCGTCGGCAAGGAACTTGGCACGATTGAGACGGGCAAAATTGCCAACCTCATCGTCACCAATGGCGACCCGATGGAGCTGAGCACCGAGGTGCGCTACTTGTTCATCAACGGCCAGCTCACCAGCACGGACAACAAGCACAAGCAGCTCTATGAGGAGTATCGCAAGCGCCCTTAAGCTGCGGCGTATTTTCAGAACTGGGAACATTCCGCGGCAATTTCGGTTCAAGTCTGGCGGCCATGTTTTGCACAGCTTGCGGAACACAAAATCCCGATAAAGCTTCCTTCTGCAGCCGCTGCGGAAAACGAATGCGCCCGGCTACGGAGCCGCCCGTCGCGACTCCTCCCGGAGACGCTCAGGCGCCTGAAATTGTCCCGGCTTCTCCAGTCCAGATTCCTCCTGCCACGCCCGCCTCAGCCTCCGGCTCAAGCTGGATCGATCCACAAGCTCTCCGGCCCAAGCCAGGTGACAGTTGGGTCGAGGTGGACTCACCATCTGCAACAGCTATGCCGTCGCCGCCGCCCAAGCCGGGCAGCAGCTGGGTGCAATTGGATACCCCTCAGGTGACGCAGCCACCTGCGGCTCAGGCTCCTTCACCGCCTCCCATGCCGTCTGCCCCGGCGCGAGTCTCGGGATCGAGCTGGATCGATCCCTCTCCCCAAGCGCCCCAGACTTCTGAGAGCTGGGTAAGATTCAGCCAGCCCGCGCCCACCGTTCAGGGTTCTCTTCCATCGCCGCCTCCGCAGACTTTCAGCCCGCCAGCGCAGCCTTATGCGCAACCCGGCTACCCTCCAACTGCATACCCTCCAGCCTATGGAAAGGCTCCCTATGCTCAGGGATTTCCACCACAAGGTTACGCCATGCCTGTGCCCGCCCAATTCCTCCAGGGCGTTGGCGGCTGGCTTATGTTTTTTATTGTGTGCCTCACAATTATTGGGCCCTTGGTCGCACTCTTCATGGTAATAATTTTCTTGATGGCTGCCGGAGCGAATGTCAATTCAGATGCAATCCTGGCCAGGTTATTTGCTGTTTTTGCTGTCATGATCGTTCCCTACACGATTTGGGGAATGTTCGTGGGTGTCTCGCTATGGAAGATCCGTCCTGGGTCGGTGCGTCAGACCAAGCAGTACTTGCTTTGGGGCAGCATTCCTTTCACATTTCTATACGGCGTGATGCCTTATATGATCTTGCCCGCATGGCACAGAGGGCCCACGTTGGGAAGCTTCGCGTTCGGATTCATCAGCACAGGCGTGGTTCTTGCGCTGGCTTGGAATTCTTATCTAACGAAATCCCGCCGCGTGGCCATCACTTATCCGCAAGGCTAGCCTTTCGGTCTCTGCTTTTATTCCCCCAGTTTCCTCTATTTTCGCAAGTGGCGTGTCCATGAGAGAATTTCAGAGCAGGATTGTATCCCTCAAGCCGTTGAGTGGCGCGGAGGCCAGCGAGGACCATCATGCACGAAGCGGTAATCGTCAGCTCGATCCGAACGGCAGTTGGCAAAGCCTTCAAAGGAACTCTCCATACCACGCGCCCCGATGACCTCGGCGCCCTTGTGATCCGAGAAGCACTCGCGCGCGTTCCCGGTCTTGCGCCGAGTGAAGTGGATGACGTCATCATCGGTTGTGCCATGCCCGAAGCGGAGCAGGGAATGAACGTCGCGCGCATCGCCTCCCTTCGCGCCGGGTTGCCCGTCGAAGTTCCGGCCATGACCGTCAACCGTTTCTGCTCTTCCAGCTTGCAGGCCATCGCTCTCGCGGCCGACCGCATCGCGTTGGGCCATTCCCAAGTGATCGTCGCCGGCGGCACCGAATCCATGAGCATGGTCCCCATGGGCGGAAATAAGGTTTCGCCCGATCCCTGGCTGATGGACCACTACCCGGACGTTTATCTGAACATGGGGCTCACCGCGGAGAATTTAGCCAGGAAATATGGCATCACGCGCGAGCAGGCGGACGCGTTCTCCTACGCCAGCCATCAAAAAGCGCTGGCTGCAATTGCAGCGGGGAAATTCAAGAGCGAAATCGTGCCAGTGGAAGTGAATTCAACTGTCTATAGCAATGGCGCGAGCGCTGCAGGCGCGGGCGCGAAGGGCAAGGCCACCACCACGGCCGTCACTTTCGACACCGACGAAGGCCCGCGCGCCGATACTTCCATCGAAGCTCTCGCGAAATTGAAGCCCGCATTCCACGCGCACGGAACTGTGACTGCCGGGAACAGCTCGCAGATGAGCGATGGTGCCGCGGCCTCGGTAGTTATGACCGCTGAACGCGCCCACGAACTCGGCATCAAGCCTCTCGCGCGTTTTATATCCTTCGCGGTAGCCGGATGCCCGCCCGAGGAAATGGGAGTTGGCCCGGTATTCGCCATCCCCAAGGCGCTCAAGCTCGCAGGACTGAATCTCAATGACATCGATGTGATCGAATTGAATGAAGCCTTCGCCGCTCAGGCGCTCACAGTAATTAAGCTGGCCGGACTCGATCCCGCGCGGGTCAATCCCAATGGCGGTGCTGTGGCGCTGGGCCATCCGCTCGGCTGCACGGGAGCGAAGCTGACCGCCTCCATCGTGCGCGAACTCGCCCGCCGCAACGCTCGCTATGGATTGGTCACCATGTGCATCGGCGGCGGTATGGGCGCCGCCGGTATTTTTGAGCGGGTCGCTTAGCTCCCAGTCCGCAAGCAATTCATTGGAAGGTTTTTTCGTTTGCTACTTCCGCGTTACCTTCGACGTCTGCATCAACTGCATCTGTCCGCCGGCTTGGCTGAACCACTCCTGCAGCGTAAGGCTGTCCGGCGAATCCTGATGGGTGCTTTGCTTGAACGTGAATTTCGTGTCGCCCGTCGTGAAATCCCCGGTGAGCACAAAGTTGTCGCCATCCCAATCCCCGTGGGATTCATACGCACCGGGGAATCCATTGCCGAACGTGTACATCCGGTAGGCCTTTTCCTGCGGGTCCCAGGTTGTCACGTCCAGCCCTTCGATGTGCCCCTCCAACCCGTCCGCAATGAAATTGGCCACCAGCGAAAACCCGCCCGGCCCGGGATGACACGAATAAGTTCCATGTTCCTCGCCGCCGTTGGGGAATAGATCCGACTTCGGGTACACAGAATCAATTTTCCAGTCGCCCACCAGAAAACGAAGTCTGTCCACTTCCGGAGATGACTTCGTGGACTGCTGCGTCGAATCCTGCGACAGGTTTGCCTTGGCGCGTGAAAAAGATTTCGCCGGCCGGGCGCCGCCAGCCAAAAATCCAATTGCAATCAGCGCTGCGACTGCCGTGGCAGTCAATTTAACTCGCATGGAACTCCTCCTTAAGCCGCCTTCTCATGAAAAATTCGCCCCGGCCGCTCTTCCGACCGCCGGCCGGCGACTTCCACCTCTGCTTGGTCCACACCATATGTACAACCCGGATTCGCGCCGCGTGTTTCTGTGGCGCTCTTCAAATGTAACTCAGAATAATGGCCGCCGTGAATCGCCCCGCATTGCTCCGGGCGGGCCATGCGAGTAAGATGACTCATCGAAGTTGAATGACCGGATGCTCTCTTTGAATCGAGTTTCACGGCTCGCCTTCTCTTCAGAAAATTGAGATGCGAAAAATGTATCTTTGGGTTAACTGATGGCGCCAAATTCATCCTGGTATTTCGCCTACGGCAGCAACCTCAGCCGCGAACAATTCCGCACGCGTGCGGGACAAATCCTGGAAGAAATTACCGGGCAGCTAAAGAACTACGAGCTTCGCTTCAACAAGAAAGTACGCGGCGGTACCGCGACGGCCAATGTCCAGCAGGCCCCGGGTAAGAACGTTCACGGCGTTCTCTATCGAATTCCCGAGTCTGCTTATCGCACTCTCGACCGCTATGAAGGCGCGCCCGAACATTATCGGCGAATCGAATTGCGCGTCACCGCCTCAGATGGACGCGAAATCAACGCTCAGGTCTACATCGCCACCAAAGTGGAAAAGGGTTTGAGGCCCACGCCGCACTATCTGCAAACGATTCTTGATGGCGCGGCCGAACACGGTATGCCCGCCGAATATGTTCAGTCAATTCGCGCGGAAGCCGGCGCAAGCTGAGTTACAATTGCCTTTGCGCCACTGAATTTGAACGCCGTGCCAACCCGGCGACCGCAACCGCGAATTTGAGTAGCTTCGCAGAGGAGACTCCATGGCCACCACAGCGACTCCGGTAAGTCTCACCAAAGGCGGCAGCTTTCTTTTGGACCAGGCACGCCCCGAGCAGATTTTCACGCCCGCGGATATCACTGGCGATCAGCGCCTCATCGGCCAAACCGCAGAGGAGTTCGTCACCAAGGAAGTCTTGCCGCGCACCAAAGAGCTGGAAGAAAAAAAGCCCGGCCTGATGGTCGAGTTGGTGAAGAAAGCAGGCGAGCTGGGCCTGCTCGGCGGGGGCGTTCCGGAACAGTATGGCGGCGCCGGCCTCGACAAAATCTCCGTGACCTTGCTCACCGAAAAAATTTCCGTTTATGCGGGCTACGCGGTAACTCACGGCGCCCAAACCGGCATCGGCACTCTACCCATTGTCTATTTCGGAACCGAAGAGCAGAAGAAGAAGTATCTCCCCAAGCTGGCCACCGGTGAATGGCTCGCGGCCTATGCACTTTCCGAGCCGCAAGCCGGTTCGGACGCCCAGAACGCTCTCACTCGCGCGCAGCTTTCGCCCGACGGAAAGGATTGGATCCTCAACGGCCAGAAAATGTGGATCACCAATGGCGGTTTCGCCGATGTGTACATCGTGTTCGCCAAGGTTGACGGCGAAAAGTTTTCCGCATTCATCGTCGAGCGTTCCTTTCCCGGGTTCACTGCGGGAAATGAAGAACACAAGATGGGCATCCACGGCAGCTCCACCACTCCCATCTTTATGGAAAACTGCAAGGTGCCGAAAGAAAACTTGCTCCACGAAATTGGCCGCGGACACATCGTTGCCTTCAACATTCTGAATTCCGGACGATTCACTCTCGGCGCCTCGTGTGTCGGAGGCGCGAAGAACACTCTCGCCGTCGCCTCCAAATATGCCAAGGAACGCAAGGCCTTCGGCAAACCCATCGGCGATTTCGGCTTGATGAAAGAAAAACTGGCTGAAATGGCCATCCGGATTTACGCCGTGGAGTCCATGGTCTACCGGTCTGCCGGCATCATGGAACTCGCCATGTCTGCTTCGGACGCCACCACCGACAAAACGCAGCACACCATGAAGGTTCTCGAGGAGTACGCCATCGAAAGCTCCATTGCCAAAGTCTATGGCAGCGAGATGCTCGATTATGTTGTAGACGAAGCCGTTCAGATTTTCGGCGGCTATGGTTTTCATGAGGACTATTCCGTGTGCCGTGCCTACCGCGACAGCCGCATCAACCGCATTTTCGAGGGCACCAATGAAATCAACCGCATGCTCATCATCCAGATGCTGATGAAGCGCGCGCTCTCCGGTGCCTTACCGCTGATCCCCGCAGCTATGAAGCTCGCCGACGAAGTTCTGGCCGGCCCCTCCTTCCAGGAAGTGTCCCAGGGTGTTCTGGCCGAAGAAGCTCGGACCGTCGCGAACAGCAAGAAAATGTTCTTACAGGCCGCGGGTGGCGCGGTGCAAAAATTCCGCGAAAAACTATCCGAGGAGCAAGAGCTGATCGGAGCGCTCGCCAACATCGTCATGGAAATTTACGCCATGGAATCTTCCATGCTGCGCGCGCAGAAGGCCGCCGCCGCGCGCGGAGACGAAGCTGCGGGCCCTATGATCGACGCCGCCCGAGTCTTTATCCACGACGCTGGTGGTCGAGTCGAGGAGGAAGCGCGGCGCGCTCTGGGGGCCGTTCACGTAGGCGACATGCTCTCCACTCAAATGGCGGTGCTGAAGCGGTTCGCCAAGCGCGCTCCGGTGGACACCATCGGACTTCGCAAGCGTGTTGCTGCCGCCGTCCAATCCGCCGATCGCTATCCCTTCGAGGCTCGCTGAGCGCCTTGGCACGCGAAACGTTTTCAACTCAGTGGATACGCCCTCTCGCTACACCTTACTTACGCGGTTACCGCGCAAAAGTTGAGAATACGCAAGGTCTGCGCGGTTTCAATTTCCGTTTTGAGCCAATTCCCGGCAAAGGCACGCTCGGTTGTTTCGTTGGCTTCCTCATCGAGCCGTCACACTTCACTTATTTAAAGCCCGCAGCCCCTGAATGTCTCGTGTTCGCCTTCGTTGAGCCGGTTGGCGGCGCACTTCATACCGCTCAAGTCCTGAATAAAGACGGCCAAGTCCGCTGGACCTTTGAATATATCCGTTGGTTGACTCACCGGCCTCCCCGCTTCGAGTTTTTTGAAAATCAGCGTGCATCAATGGTCCGCCATTGCTCAATGCAGGATTGGCCTGTTGAAAAGTACCAGCACTTTTCACTGAATTTTTATACGGAGACACTTGCGTGGCTCGTCCGAAGTGGCTTAGTAAGACGTTGGCGGGAGTTGGGTATAGGAAAAGAAGCTTAGGTTCATCGATCCCAGGGCATCAATCCCGGAAAAGTGGATGATTTTTATCCTTTTTTCCCAAATGGAAAATAAATTCGACCTTTTCGAACCAGTCCCAGTACCGTTCAGACTACTGAAGTGGTTCTGTCTGGATATATTTATCCGTTGAATGAAATGATTGAATCTATTCTCGCGTAATACGCATCATAATCGTGTAGAATGTGTTTCTTCGTTGGGGGGATGGAGTGGAGACTTCAGGATCCGCGTTTGTAACCGTAGACAATTTAGAAGACGAGCGCCTCGAGGCCGTCGAGACGGACAAGGAAGCCATTGCTGAGCTTTCGGTTGTGCCGAAAACCAGTCGCAAAGCCTGGCGCAAGTGGCTCTACGCAATTCTTGCCAGCTACATTGTTCTGCAGGTTTACTACGTCCGCGAAATGCTCGCGGCGCTTTTGATATTCACGATATTTTTTGCTGTGTTCGCTTTCATCGCCACGATTGTTTACATCGTCGGCCGCGCCGGCGAGGCCGGAATTGTTTTGGCCGAACCTGCTGCCAAGCGCGGTATGGAAATTGCCGAGGGGCTCAGCAAAAAGACATTCCACCGTCAACGCTCAGTGATTGCCCCGTAATCGCGCTGGCTTGATCCGAGACCAGAAACAACGCCGCCGCGGCAATTTCGGCGGTAGTTTGCGGCCGCCCCTGCAATATCCCCTTTAGAAAATCTTTGAACATTACCGCGCCATCAATCCCAGTTCGCGCCGAAAGCGCCGCGCCCAATTCCTGCGACATATCCGTTTCCGGCACCGGGCCGGGCAGCACGGCGTTTGCCCGCACTCCGTGCTGCGCTCCTTCTGCGGCCGTTGTGCGCGTCAATCCCAGCAGGCCGGCCTTCGAAGTCGCATAAGCCGCGCCCCAGGGGATCGCCGCGCGCGCCGCCACGCTCGAAATGTTCAGAATTGCGCCACCGCCCCGCCCATACATTGCCGGCAGTGCCGCGCGGGTCATCAGGAAAGCTCCCCGCAGATTCGCTGCCATCACGCTCTCCCAATCGGAAGCGGTGATTTCTTCGATTGGTTTCACCGGGCCATAAATCCCGGCGTTGTTCACCAGAATATCCACTCCGCCAAATGTTTTCCGGGCGGCTTCCACAATCCGTGCGGCATCTTCTTCACGGCTCACGTCCGCCGCGATCCACGCGGCGCGCCCGCCCGCCGATTCAATCTCTTTGGCCGTGCTCTCCAGCTGGGCCCGAGTTCGCGCCGTAATCACCACTGCAGCGCCTTCGGACGCAAATCGCCGCGCGATGGCCCGGCCGATCCCGCGTCCTCCGCCCGTTACAATCGCCACTTTTCCGTTCAAACTCATTTGGACTCGTCTCCCTCTCTTATTCCGTACGCGCTCGCTCCCTACGTCACTCAACAGAATCCGAAGCCTAGCATAAGTGTCGCCGCTCTTCCGAACGCCCCCATACCGCCGGCCTGCCCTGAGCTAAGCAGAAGGGCCACCCGTCCGGCGTTTTCATCCTTGATTGCCCGTGCCACTTTTCCCCTCCCGCATTTTCCGCTATCATCTCCGCCGATTCGGTTCCGCCATGCCCCACAACCGCCGCATCATCGTTTATGTCGCCACCAGCGCCGACGGTTTCATCGCCCGGCCCGACGGCGGCATTGACTGGCTCGACCGCCCGCGCCCCAAAGGCAACTACGGCATGGGCGATTTCTACAAATCCATTGACACGGTTCTGTGGGGCCGCAAAACCTGCGACATGGCGCTCGACTATCAAAAGCGAGGCGTGCCCGGCACGGACTTCGATACCAAAGTCAGGAACTACGTTTTCACTCACCATCCGCCGCAAGGGCCCCCGCCAGCCGGCGTGGAGTTCGTGAACGAACCCGTCAAGCCATTCGCCGCCCGTCTGCGCGCGAAAAAAGGAAAAGACATCTGGGTCATGGGCGGCGCGGGCATCATCGCCTCGCTCCTCGACGAAAATGAGATCGACGAGTTCATCATCCATGTAGTCCCGGTGATGATCGGCGAAGGCATTCCGTTGGTCGCGCCACGCCACC
>DATGHC010000036.1:0-5648 GCA_035308165.1 Candidatus Acidiferrales bacterium
AAAAAATGTGGATCACCTCCGGCTCCATCGCCAACGTCGCCGTCATCTGGGCCAAAGTCGAAGATGAAGACAACAAAATTCGCGGCTTCTTAGTCGAAACCGATCGCCCCGGCTTCAAAGCCGAAGACATCCACGGCAAATGGTCGCTGCGCGCGTCGGTGACTTCGGGCTTGTCGATGCAAGACGTCCACATCCCCGAGTCGAATCTGCTGCCGAAAAGCGGCGGCCTGAAATCTCCACTCATGTGCCTGAACCAAGCCCGCTACGGTATCGCCTGGGGAGCTTTGGGCGCAGCCATGTCTTGCTACGATTGCGCCTTGCAGTATTCACTCCTCCGCAAACAGTTCCACGACAAACCCATTGCTTCTCATCAACTTGTGCAAGAAAAGCTAACCTGGATGATTAACGAAATAACCAAGGGCCAATTGTTAGTTCTTCAGGTAGGAAGATTAAAAGATAAAGACAAAGCCGGCGCCCAGCACATCTCCATGGCCAAGCGAAATAACGTCTGGATGGCCCTCGAATGCGCCCGCATGTCCCGCGACATTCTAGGCGCCAACGGGGTAGCCGACGAATACCCGCTCATGCGCCATATGATGAACCTGGAGTCAGTAAAGACCTACGAGGGCACTCACGACATCCACACCCTGATCATCGGCCAGAGTGTCACGGGAGTGGACGCCTTTTGAGAGGCAATTGACGGCTAACACAGATTACTTGACCTTTTAGTGAGCGACGGGCACAATCACACGGAATTCGCCCTTAGAGTGCCAATGAATGCAAGAATCAGCCCAAGGTGACGATCGAGTGAAGCCCAAGCGAATCTTTCTTGGCTTGAGTTTATTACTTGCGGTTGCTCTGACAAGCTGCGTTGGACTTTTCAGCACCAGCACCCCTGCTCCGATTCTAGTCGAAATCTCTAGTTCAGGTGGCAGCTGCACAATAAAAGACATCTCGGGTTCTTATCCAGGAAGTAAGCCAAATAACCCTTGGGTGCACGTCAGCTTATTCTCCCACTCCGCCCCAGTCACATTTCAGTCCGACGATGACACCTACCAGGTATCGTTTTCAGGTACATCTCCTCTGTCCACGCCTCCGCTGAATGGCCAATTTAGGCTCACGCACGGCACGAATTTGACTTCCAAGGTTACGTTCACCGCCTGGAAATGTGGCCTGGGTCAGCCGAGTCAGCCCAGCACCAATCCGAATCCACCGTGTAGTTATAGTTTTCAGGTTACAGACACGAACACTTCGAAGGCCTGCGATCCAACCATCCACGTCACCAAATAACACCTAATTCACGCTCAACAACGCGCGCAACCTGGCATCATTCTTTAAATGATCGAAATCCGGCGTGTCCCGCACCACATTCCGCGGATACCCCAAGTCCACTGCCTCCTTCAGGAATTTGACTGTGGTCTCGCTATCCCCAAAGTGGTTATAAAGAATGGCCGCGCGGAAACGCACATCCGGATCCTTCGGCGCCGCCGCCAGCGCCCGCTGAAGGTCCGCCAATGCAGCCGCCTTATCGCCTAGGATCGCCTTGTAGTCGGCCACGCACGATAGTGCCAGCGCATCCCGAGGATTCACCTCGATCTTCGAATTCGCCAGCTCAATCGCCCTCTGATACGCCTGCAAAGCCTCCAGCCTGCGCGACGGGATCTGGTACAACGCGTCCCCCCAATTCCCCTGGTTCTGCCAGTCCTTGTCGTCCAGTCTTACCGCCGTCTGGAAAGTAGCTGCGGCATTTTCAAAATCGTGCAACAAGAAATACGAATAGCCAAGATTTCCATAAGACTCGAAATCCGGACGCAGTCCGATCGAAACCTTAAGCGCCGCAATCGACGCCGGATAATGCCCCAGGAACTGTTCCATCGCGCCCAGATTGGAGTATCCCCGGTAATTCTCCGGGGCAAGCTCCGTGACTTTGCGGAACATCTCCGCAGCATCGCCATATCGCGCCTGGGTATAAAAGAACACTCCCAACCCGCTGTAGCCAGCCCAGTAGTTGGGACGCATGGCAATCGCGGTACGATAAGCTTCTTCGGCGGCAGTGCTGTTCCCCAGCTTTTGATAAGCATCTGCCAGTTCTCTCAGGGTTTCATCGCTGTTTTTATTTAACTCGAGCGAATGTTGGAATTCCTTGACGGCATCTTCATACTGGCCTTTTACGAAGTAGACGCGCCCCAGACAAGTGTGCCCCTCCGCCAGTTCGGGTGCGAGCGCGAGCGCTTCTTGGCAATTGCTGCCCGCCTTGTCCAGCCACTCCTTGCCTCGGTTCCTTTGTTCGAAACCCGTAGTGTAAGAGGCGCCCAGACCGGCATACGCCGGCGCGTACTTTCCATCCACCTGCAGCGCGCGTTCAAACTGGACGATTGCGCTGTCGATGTTTTCTGGTTTCTCATACTCCTGCAGATACCCTCGGCCACGAAGATAAAAGTCATACGCGCCGGCTTGCGTATCCTGCCGCGCATCCAGCAAATGTCTTTGCTCAGGCTTGATCACGACCGACAACATATCCAGCAGTTCATTCACGAACCGGTCCTGCAAAGCGAAAATCTCATCCGCTTGCCCGGTCAGGGTCCGGGCGGCGATCTGCCGGTGCGTTTTCGCATCCACAACGCTACAGTTAATCCGGATCAGTGTCCCCGACTGCTGCAAGCTGCCTTCGAGCACCAGGTCCGTGCCAAATTCGCGTCGCGCCTGTTCAGCATTTTTCACTCCGCCGGCGATTAATTCGCGGGCGGATACCAGTTGCATGTGACCGCTGGCACTCGCCTGCACCAGTTTCGCGGTTACCGTTTCAGTCAGCCCCAGTCCCAGCGCATGGCTAGCGGAGTCATTATCCACCGACTCGAAAGGCAGCACCGCGATCACCCGGTCGTGAACCGCCGGTTGCCCCGCGCGAAGAACGCGCATCACCCACACCGAAGATACGGCCAGAAGCACAAGCAGCGCCGGAATCCACAGAATCTTCCGTTGAGACGCACGCAAACCGAAGCGAGTGAGATCAACATAAGCGCCACTCTTCCCTTTCCCCCCGCCTGCCAACTCGACCAAGTCGCTCGCCATCTCATTGGCTGACTGGTAGCGGTCCTCAGGCCTTTTGCAAAGCGCCTTCAAGATTGCGCCTTCAAATCCTTTGCTGAGGTTCCCCTTCAACGATCGTGGTGCCACCGGCTGCTGGTGAAGAATCGCGGTGATCAGCTGGGTTCCCGACGCATCCCCAAACGCTCGACGCCCGGTGGTCATCTCGTATAAAACTGCACCCGCGGCCCACAAATCAGTACGCGCATCCACTGTTGCGCCTTGGAGCTGTTCCGGCGCCATGTACGCAGGGGTACCGGCATACTGAAACGCAGCCGTCAGCGTCGAAGCCATCCCCTTTTCTCGATCGCGGTCCAGCAGTAGCGCCAGCCCGAAATCCAGAATCTTCAATTGTCCATTTGGAGTAATGCGGAGATTCGACGGCTTGAGGTCCCGGTGGATCACTCCTTCGCAATGCGCTGCGTGCAGACCGTTCGCCAGCTGAATTCCCAGCGCTAAACTCTCCACCTCGCTCAGTGGACCTTGCGCGAGCTTTGCATCCAGGGTCACTCCGGGGACGTACTCGGTGACTAGGTAGTCCATTCCATCCTGCTGACCGAAATCGAAAGCGGTGGCAACGTTCGGATGGCTGATTCGCGCCGCGCTGAGCGCTTCCCGGCGAAACTGCCGGCGTCCCGCCTCGCTTAGCAGAGTTAGAGGCGGGAGGATCTTTAAGGCAACATCGCGGTCGAGTTGCTCATCGCGGGCGCGAAAGACAAGCCCCATCCCACCCGCACCGATCTGTTCGATGATGCGGTAGTGCCCGAGCACCTGGCCTGCACTAACGGTAGGGACACACATTTAGACGGATATTAGGTCAGGGGGCAGTCAGCGTCAACCGCGGGAACACAGAAATATGCCGTAACAAACCTCGTTCGCCCTACAGCGTGCCAACCGTCGGCCTAATCACCAACTCTTCCACCGTACTATCGTCGGGGAGTCGCAGCGCATCTACCACCGCCCGCGCCACCGTTTCTGCCGACATCATCTTCTTCCGCGGCGCGTCCTTCCAGAACGAATCCCAGATGTCAGTGTCCACCGCGCCTAACATCAGCCCAATTACGCGAATTCCTTTCGGCCGTACTTCTTCACGAAGGGTTTCAGTCAATCCCAGCCCGCCGTGTTTTGCCGCAACATAGGCAGACAATCCAGGAAAAGCACGCTTCGCCGCAATCGACAGATTGTTCACGATCGTCCCACCGCGCTTCAGCAGTGGCAACGCCGCCCGCGTCACTAGAAACATTCCCGTCAGATTTGTGTCAATCACCTCGCGCCACGCCGCGATCGGCAGCTTGTCGACCGGCAAATTCTCATGAGCAACGCCTGCGTTGTTTACCAGAATGTCCAGCCTGCGAAACTTCTTTTTAACCGCCGTCAGCAACTCCGTCGTCGCGCGCTCGTCGCAGACATCGCACACTACCGGCACCACATGCACCTTGCGCTTTGCCAGTTGCCCCGCAGCCTTCTTCAGAGTAGATGCCGTCCGCCCGGTAATAACCACATCGCATCCCTCACCTGTCAGAGCATGCGCGATCGCCAGCCCGATCCCCTGGCTGCCACCAGTGATCAGCGCAACTTTCCCTCGAAATCGATCGTTGTTGGTAGACACGATGCCTCTGTGGGGCCAGCCGCCCAGCCTGCCCTGAGCGAAGTCGAAGGGGCTGTCCTGCGGAGCAAAGCTCCGCAGAACCTACACCCCGTTCGCCCGATTATGAATCAATGACAAAAATTCCGTGCGCGTTTCCTGCTCGTCACGGAAGCACCCCAGCATGGAAGACGTCACCGCCGCCGAATGCTGCTTCTCCACTCCGCGCATCATCATGCACAAATGCCGCGCCTCGATCACTACTCCCACTCCCTGCGGATCAATCGCCTTCTGGATTGTCTCCGCAATCTGCGTAGTCAGCCGTTCCTGTATCTGCAGCCGCCGCGAGAAAATATCCACCAGCCGCGGAATCTTGCTCAGCCCAATCACTTTTCCGTTCGGAATGTAGGCCACATGCACTTTCCCGAAAAACGGCAGCATGTGATGCTCGCACAGGCTGAACATCTCCACATCCTTCACGATCACCATCTGGTCATACGTAACCGTGAACAGCGCCTTCTTCAGCATCGCCTCCGGATCTTCCTTATATCCCTTCATCAAATGCTCGTACGCGCGATGCACCCGTTCCGGCGTGCGCGTCAAACCTTCGCGCGCAGGATCTTCCCCCAACCGCACAATCATCTCCCGCACCAAATCCTCAAAACTGGCGCTGGTGACCGTAGGACTCTCCACTGAACTCTTCACCGATTCTCCTCTGTGATCCCTGTGTCCTCTGTGGTTAAAGCTTTTCCCCCGCGTACTCAAACGAATTCATCAAAGTCTCTTCAAACCGCACCCTTTCCAGATGACCCAGCCGGAACCCGCGCTGCAAAATATCGTAAACTGCCATCGACAGATTCTCGGTAGTGGGAACAGTTTCCGCGAATTCCGGCAAAGTATTCAAGTTCTGCAAGTCAAACCGCTCTAGGATCTCCCGCTCCACAAACCCATCCAGATCCACCAGATTGCACACCAT
>DATGHC010000037.1:0-13309 GCA_035308165.1 Candidatus Acidiferrales bacterium
CCAACCTCCACCGCCGAGCAAAAACACAACGAGAAGAACGATCAAGATGGTTTCCATGTCTATACCTCGCTCGCCGGAGGGAGCTGATTGAGTTCCTGCTCCCTCCACTAGTCTTGATCGTAGAAGAAGCGCAGATATAAATCTGTCCGTATTGAGACACTTACATCTTTGCTTGTTAGGTGCGAGACGCATTGATCGTAAGGTGGTATGAGCGCGTTTGCGCTTGAGAATGGCGTCGTTTACCACACCTATTCGACCTATGCGCGCGGCCTCGATGTGCTCTGAGGAATGTGGCAGTGGCTCGACCGCGCCCCTAAAGGGCGGACGAGACCGGCACCTAGCTCCGCCGCCACGACGAGGGCTTAGTCAATTTGCGGTTGACATGGCGCAACTGCTAAAAGACTGATCACGACATATGGTTTCTGAGCGAGCTTCACAGCAAGCCTTTTTCGGCATGTCAGCGCTGCTCTTCGCCGCAAGCGCAACGGTAACGATTGTTTGGGGCAACTCCCATGTCCGCAATGGGAGACATGCAAATGCCAGGCGGCTGGACGATGTCGATGGCTTGGGTAAGGATGCCGGGACAGTCGTGGCCCGTGGCTGCAGCGTCGTTTCTTGGCATGTGGGTTGTGATCAGGCGTATTGGCGAGTTTTGTCCAGTTTGCTCCACCATTGGTACTAATGAAAAGGCCGAGCAGGTTTGTGGAGCATTCGGAAGAGTTCGTAGAGCAGTTGGTCGCGTCTGCAATGGCAGCCAATAGCTCGCCGGGCTGGCCCGAAGCGGCGGGCGGTCCAGCGGTGTTCGGGTTCTTTGGGATTGCGGCGGCAGCGGCAGGAATCGCCAAGATCCTGTTCTTCAATCTTCATCATTTTGTTCCTAATATCCCTGGTCGGTGGATTGATGCGCCGGACGTAAGGATGTAAGAAAGACCGTTGGGACACGTTCCCCGCGGATCCCAGCCTGCCGTGCGAGGAGACTTGATGAAGACTGCCACAATCATTGGAATCGTTTTGATTATTCTTGCCGTTATTTCTTTCGCGTATCATGGAATCACGTACACTACGCATAAAAAAGTGCTGGATCTGGGCGCCATTCAGGCTTCGACAACACAGCACAAGACCATGCCATTGTCGCCAATTTTCGGCGGGATTCTGCTTGTGGGCGGAATTATCCTGGTAGTGGCGGGAAACAAGGGAAAGGCATGACGCGAAGATCTCTCTGCCCCCCCCCGCGGAAATTTCGGAGAGCGACGAGCCGTTCCACGCGGGGGTAGCCGTTTGCCGGGTGTTGTTTCACTCCTGTGCTGACCAGTCATCCGCCCCTCGCGAGACATTAGGCAAATTCTCTAACGTTGTTTGGATGCTACCGCCGTGGCGGGAGCCGAAGGCGCAGTCTTCAGCTCGTTGATTTCGCTAATTACCCGATCCCACTCCTTTTTATTTTTCTTGGTGGCAAATGGCGCGTTGAGGTTGCTGTAGTAGAGAAGAATATCTTTGCGGAGTTCAGGCGAGATTTGCTGGAACTGATTCGTAGCTAATCGGTCAACCAATTCCGCGTAAGTTTGGTCGGCCAATGGGTATTGGCCAGGCCCGGTCACTTTGCCGGTATCCAAATTGTCGTCTTTAATCGCGAAGGAGCCCGTTTTCTCGTCTTGATGGAGGAGGTCGCCATAATCCTTTATCGTGGTATTAAAACTAAGCATGAACATCTGTTCGGTTGCGGGAGTAGGCATGCGAAAAGAAAGCGCTTTGAATGGGCCGATTTTAGGAACTAATCGCAGCAGGAAAGCCAGAAGCCTGGTGCTGAATTTGGGCTTTTCATACTTCTGGTTCCAGCTTTTCCTATAGCTGGAGCGAGAGAGATTGTAGATGAACTTGCGCCGCGTGACTCCGGGAATTTCCTTTCTAATTTCGTTCTTCTTGGTCTGCCATGCAACCTTTGTCATTTTCGGGATTACGTCGCTGACGCCGTGGCGGAATGTGGCGATCGCGAGGTCATAATTCGAAAATACCGAGTTGAGATTGAGGGAGTAGGTGTCTTGGAAAGCTCTCTGGAGCAAGGATTGAGAAACTTCAAATCCAATGCGGTCGTGATAATCCTGCGAGGCGTAGTGTCCATTCGCGATCTCCAAGACATCGAATCCGAATTCCGTCTTCAAGTGCGCCGCTGGGTCCTGATCATAAACAACAATATGTCCGTACCGGCGACGAAGTTTAGGGTAGAGAATCGGAACCGCGAGGTTTACGGCGATGCGATGCCCGTCATTGTCTCCGACGTAATGGGCGATCGCGCCCAACGCAAAGGCGTATTCGTTCAAATTTTGGGAGTCGCGTACTAAGTTCTCAACGAAATCGGCCGTGCGGACGTAGTGGGTAAGGTCACTGAAAAATTTGCTTCCGAATGGATAATAGCCCATATCTTGAATGATCGCACCTCCGTAAGCATAGGCATGCGCTTCCTTCAACTCCTCCGGAGTTGCTGCGGGGAACCGCTTCAAAAGTAGCGGTACGATCACGGGATTCCATTCCGCGTCGATGATCGCTTCATGAGTCAAGACGGAATACCCCTGCGAGGTTCGAGCTAGGAAGGCCAGAAGAAGCAGGATTACTGCCGTCCCCTTCAGCCTCAGGCATTTTGGCTCGAATCTTCCGATCTTTGCCAGCGTGGAGCTCCTGGCCGATTCATTTGTTTTCATGAGTGCCGCCCCTGACATTTAAGCACGCCAACGTCAGCGATGCTGATGCGAAATCAGAAATGTTGCCCTGCGATGGCGAGAAATCGATTGTTGTTAGAATCGTCGCGGATTGACGAAACGAATTGCGGCGGATCGGCAACGTCATGTCTGTGCGAACTTCCCCTGCGGGCCTTGAAGCGCGGCGATGCATAAAGATCCGTAATTTCGAGATCGTAAAGATCGGGCACCAGCGCTTCAGTGTCGGCAAAGCGGAAATTGAGATTAAATTGAACACGGTAAGTTGCTGATGGAATTCGCATGGTAAATTCACTCAACACGAATCGACAATTTTTCACCTAGGGAACGAAATATTGCCAGCCACTTCTCGGAATCGGCGGCGGCTTCAGTTGTTTGGCTGCGTGCTTTTGCGGAGACGTTCTTCATGATATCGAAGTAAATATTCTGGACCATCCAATACTGAACCGGGAAGGGAAGAGCTTGCGCTACACTGACGGCTGAGTCGAGCGCCTCCAAAAGCTGCGCTTCAGTTGGGTGCGCGCGGAATTGTTGTGCCATGGCCTCCAGTTTCTTGCGAATGGCAAACTCGAGAGTCGTCGCGTCGAGAGGGACGCCGGTACGCTTGGCTTCATCAAGAAGCATCCGCATGTCCTGGGCATTCAGATCGTCCGACTCGATGATCTTGAGGATGTCGGAGTTTAAGGTGAACTCCGCGGCGGCCTGAAAGTGGCGAATGGGCGGCATGCCCGGCGCCGTTACGAAACGCATGAGCGGCGCGCGATTCTCGTATAGTTGGCGATAGACGTGTTCGGCCTCCTCCAGGGCGGAATCGAGGATCTACCGGACGATCTTGCGCTGCTCATCGCGAAACAGGAATTTCAGGGTGTACGTTCCGCTTCCGTAGGCTTTATCCACGACACGAACCAGCTCCGCAAGATCACCGCGTTCGAATGTCTCGGTGATGGCCGCCACGGTATCCTGATAGTCCTGCTCGCCCGCGAACTCTCGGACGCCTCCGGTGATGTTATGGTCACCGAGATGGACGACGCCGAAAGAAATATTCTCTGATTCTGCCGTAATGTCCGAAGAGATTTGAGCGCGTCCCACGACCAGCTTCGTTTTTCTTGACGACAGAGTATGAAAATCATTGGGAGAAATTGTATAGCAATAGGCACGCCGCGCGGGGCCGTCGTCGGAAAAAAGCGAGCTAACTGCTATGTGCGCGCCGACGCCCTTCAGGTCCAGCATGACCGGCTTGACAAATTTTTCGTATACCTGCCTGCCGTCCTGATTCTCCGGGACGTTGCTCTTCGCTCGGGCCAAGCGCTCGACAAATTCAGATTCAAGGTTCGGATTGCCGGTCAGCTGAAAAGCAAGCTGAACGGCGCGGGCGGCGTATTGGATCGTCTGCACCGTTTCAAGGCCGGACAGTTCGTCGAAAAACCACCCGCAGCTTGTGTACATCAACATGGCATGCCGCTGCAACTCGAGCAGTTTGAGGCCGCGAAGTTTTTCTTCGTGGGAGAGCTTGCGACCCGCCGCCTGATGAAAAAAATCACAGACATTCCCAGGTGAGCGATCCAAAATCACGCGAATATACTCATCGCGCGCCTGCCAGGGATTCTGAAAGATTTGCCGACCCTGGTCCTCATAAATCGGAACCGCTTCCGCGACACCTTCGCTGTCGAATTGCTTCTTGCAAGTGTCCCTCTCGATAGAGTTTCGATCCTTCTCGGGCACAGTAGCATTCGCATTACGGAACGTCACTACGCACCGTGGACGCGATCTCGCCAAGAGCAGATCGAAGCCGACCTCCGGGCCGCGTGGAGTCGCGATCCAGTCATAAAAGGGGTACACGCGGGGTACACGGCGAAACGCGCCGCCAGAACTCATGTGTTTTCAAGGAGAAGGATTGGTAAGATGAATCACCCGCCGCTGCTAACCTGCAACTATGGCCGGGACACCCTCCTGTGAGGTCCTCAATGGGCTGTTGCTATGGAATTCGTGAGTCTTCTCAACCTCTCGCTGTCGCGCAACTCGATCCTGAGAATGGCCTCGGAATAGGCCATCCCGCTTTCGGATGCGCTGCCTGCGAACTGCACTTCTACTTGTAGAGAGTCAACCGGCCACTCGCAATGAATACGACTCTTTGATACTGCCGATCCGAACGTCACGCTTCGGACAGGGATCGTCCCGATATTTCGTAACTGTGCGGAATGGGACTGTATGGCTTTCGACTCGATGTCATGATTGGCCATGTTCCATAAGAAAGCTAAGAAAGAATCCGATGCCTCGACAAGAACCAGCGTCAGAAATGAAATGGCAAAGCCGCGCATGGCGAGGTCAGCAAAAATAGCGGAATTGAATCTCGATACCGCGCGAATCCCGGAACAACCCAGTGTCACCATGCCCGGAACCGTCGACAAAATCATCCCGTCTCCGCGTCTGAACCAAACCGAAAAAGCACAGATCGCCGTTGACGGGGCCGACCGCGGGCATAGAGATCCCTGTATTGAAAATACACTAACCGACGAACATGGCGATGACGTCAGTCTGAAAAAGGGCGCTCACGTTGAGGTCACCGTCACAGCCCAAGGACACCGTAAGTGACGAAGGCAGCCGACCGAGTCGGCGTTTACTTGGCTATGGGCCTCTGTTGTGGTTCACGCACAGTCGGGCTTATACTGCGGCCATGCCTCGCCAGCGAGTATGGGTTCAGAAACAGAAGTTTCAGGGCTTCGGTTGCTCCGAGTGTAATTGGGTGTTTAAGCCTTCCGGTGCGCCCGTTGGTGAATCAATGGATGAAATGAAGCGGAAGTACGAAGCCGAGTGTCTCAGAGAGTTTGCCGCCCATGTTTGTGACAAGTACCGAAGAGATGTTGGTCCAAAGGCTGAGCAGGGCGGGAAATCTTAATGCTGAGCGGGGTTTTGCCAATGGCAAGCTGGGCCTTAACTTGCAAACGCTGCGGCGAGGATTTCACACACTCTCAGATTAGCCAGACGTAAATCCTGAGTGTCGCGACTAAAAGTATTTCCCGTGAACTCGCGGAAGGTCTCTGTCCGCCGGGTGATCGAAGAACATGCGGTTCCCTGCGAATGGGCGGTGGACAACTATGAAGATACATACGCCAATGATGCACCCGCCATGGTGCCCGAAACTGTCCAAAACACGACGACTGAGGTCGGCCTTTGGTTGGCCAGGAATGCACCGGTCTATGCGCGTGGGGATAATGCTGAGGGCGTGACATGTTTTCCGGCGCCGCTTGCGCCGGTGGGAAATTAGAGTGATCCGTGTTGGCGGCGGTCGGGGTTAGCAAGGAACTCGGTTCCCGGAACTGCCTCCCGCGGTGCACTTAGCCGGTCCTGCGCTGGCATGCTCGACTTACGTATCGAGCTGGGCGCTGCGGTTTGGAATATGCCTCCGTTGCTTCTGGAATGTTCATGACCATGCACCGGAAGACCATAATTGTCGTGACCGTGATTGTCGCCGTTGCGATGATCGCGGTCGTCTTGATTTTGTCCGTTGTCACCCACGTGGACCACTACCGTCCCCAGGTTATCGCCTATTTGCAAAAAAAGACCGGCCTGCAAGTCGAAATCGAGCACATGGCCCTTACTCTGTCTCCCTCGCTTTCGATCCGGCTCGACAATTTCGGGCTGAAAAACCCCCCGATATTTCCTGCCGGCTATTTTCTTAAGGCACCACGGGTTTACGCCGCACTTGATGCTGGCGCTCTGCTGCACCGGCAAATTGTAATTAAATCGCTGACGCTGGAGCACCCAGTTATCCACATGATTTCTGACCCTGATGGCCTCTGGAACTTTGAAAATCCCAAACAATCAAGGGCTGCGCCGGCCTCCGCCTCTTTGGGAGTCATTTCCAGAGTAGAAATTACAGGCGGGCGATTATTGGTGTCGAATCTTATCGACCCCTCCGATACGCCGGGGCCAATTTTTTTCGAAGCTGACAACGTCTCGAGTATATTGCAGCATTTGGACTTCGGCGCGATCCTCAACCCTTCTTCTTCGTCCGCCGCCCAAGGCAGCCTGAAGGCGGATTCTATGCGCTTCGGCGCAATCCAGGCGACGAACGTACAATCCAAGCTGCGGCTGTCAGGAGGGCAGGTTTTCTTTGGGAATATCAAATGTAACGCCTATGACGGACGCGCCATGGGAAATCTTTCTTTTAATCTGGCAGGAAAGAACACGACGTTCATGGCAAATGCCCAGATGAGCGAAATCGACATGGCTCATCTTCTCGCCGCCTTCCCCTATGGCCGCGGCAAGATGACCGGAAAGATGGAGGGAAATCTAAAGGTGGCGGCGGAAATTCCGCACACGAATGACCCTCTCGCAGGACTGCACGGAACGGGGCGTCTTACGGTACGTAACGGCGAGTTGCCGAGCCTGATGCTCAACGCGAACCTGATCAAGCTGGCGCACTTCAACAACCTCGGGCCCGCCGGCCAGGATCCCTCGTCGTTTTCCTCCATTGCCGCCGACCTGCAACTGGCCAATCTGCGGATATCCAGCCATCAGATTCAGGTAGTTGGCTACGGAGTGAATGTGCAAAGCTCGGGAACTGTCCACCTGACGGGCGCCGGCAGCCTGGACTATCAGGGTGTGGCGCAGATCGTCACCAAGCAGGGCTTCTTCACCAACCTCTTTGCCAGAATGTCCGGAGCCCTCGTAAAGAATGGCGAGCTGTTTTTTCCCTTTCAGGTCACCGGAACGATGGATCACCCCACATTTTCCGTGCGAAAGAATACCCCTTAGGGCACGGCAAGACCGACCGGATATGTTGCAACAACTCGAGAATGGACTGCTCTCTGTCGTGAATGAAGTGGGCAAAGAGGCGGCCGTCGCCATTCTGGGACCGGGCAGCTTCTTTGGTGAAGGTTCCCCAGCAGGTCAGCCCGTTCGCATGGGGACGGCTACCGCGATTATTCCGAGCAAAAGACAGGCCCCGCGGAGTGCGCCCCAAAATATCGCAAGAAGCTCTCGAGAAAGTGATCGAGCGGGAAGGCCAAAAACTGAAGGCCACGGAAATCTGGCCAGCATCAAGGGGATCGGCCCGCGGTGATCGGCGACGTGCGCGATTTCCCCGACGGGGGAAGGCCGGCCTCTTACTTCGGGATTGTGCCGCGCGTGCACAACTCCCATGAGACCGAACGCTCCGGGCACATCACCAAACGAGGCAACAAGCTGGGGCGCACGGCACCGGTAGGAATTATCCTTCGCCGCCGTAAAACCACTCCGTTAGGGAGTGGATATAAGGCGGCTTCTGTGTGTTAACATCTGGCTCTGGCGTAAAGTATCCTGCCCGAGTGGGAAGCGCCTCCCGATACTCGCTGGTGGCAGCCGCGAGAAGCCCCTCCCTTCAGGAAGAGGAGTGGTCACACAGTTTGTGAGGGACCTTCTTGGTACGGTCAACTTGCCTGCGGAGCTTCTCGTCGGATTGGTGTTTCGGCCTGAATATGAAACCCAATTAAGGGGCTCCTCGTGGCAAAAGTCCTGAAATGCAACGACCTGAATCCCGGGTGTAATGAACCACAGTAGAAATCGCATTGACGTTCGTGGAAAATAGGCCGCGCAGTTGCATACATCGGTGACGCGAACATCCACATCCCGTGAAACGTCCCGACTCCTAGGCGTTATTGTTGCGGTGGTGGTGGTCGCCTCCCTCTATTTTGCGCGGGCTATTATCATCCCTGTAGCGTTGGCGTTGCTTTTCTCGCTCCTCTTAGCACCGGTAATCGCATTCCTCCAAAAAATCAAACTACCTCGCTTATTGGCGATTTTCCTGGTCATAGTTTCGTTAGTTGGCTTGGCGGGACTGATCGGCTGGAAAACCTCTCAGCAGTTGGTCGATTTAACGAATCACCTACCTACATACACGGAGAATCTGAAAGACAAAATCCATGCGTTGAAGAATTCAAAAGGTCAGAGTCTCAATAAGGTTTCGGCTGCACTGACGGAGTTGGAGAAGGACATAGCTAGGCCCGCTTCTGGGGCGCATCCAGCAAACGAAGCCAGAAAAAAAGTCGTAACGCCGGGCTCTTCAGAAAAAGAGCCCCTGGCCGTGCAAGTAGTTCCGCCCGCTAATTCGTTCGGAGCCGTTGAGCGAGTGCTAGGTCCGTTGTCTACTGGGGCGATCGTCATCGTATTCACCATCTTCATGCTCATCGGCCGGGAGGATCTTCGTAATCGCTTCATCCGCCTCATTGGCGGGGGGCATTTGACGGTTATGACACAAGCGTTGGACGAAACAACGCACCGCATCCACCGATATTTGCTGATGCAATCGATGGTGAACGGGGGTTATGGCGTGGTGATCGGCATTGGGTTGCATTTTATCGGTATCCCGAATGCCTGGCTCTGGGGAGTCGCCACTGCGATACTTCGCTTCCTGCCGTATATTGGCCCACCACTGGCAGCGCTGATGCCCATTGTGTTGTCGTTGGCAGTTTTCGCTGGTTGGTACCACGCCTTGGCGACCGTGGCTCTTTATGTTGTCTTGGAATTGACAGTGGCAAATTTTCTCGAGCCGCGTCTCTATGGGGCTCATGTCGGCCTCTCGCCTCTGGCCATCTTGGTGGCAGCTGTATTTTGGACGCTGATTTGGGGGTTTCCAGGGTTGTTGTTATCAACCCCTTTGACGGTTTCCCTCGTTGTCATGGGGCGTTACGTTCCAAGCTTAGGTTTCCTGAGCGTCCTCTTGGAAGACCAGCCAGTACTCTCGCCCGCGGCACAGTATTACCAACGCCTACTCGCCACGGACCAAAACGAGGCCAGGCAAATCTTGGAGCAGTACCTCAAAGAAAAACCTCTGGAAGAACTCTACAGCTCAGTCGTAATACCGGCACTGAGTTTGGCCGAGCAGGACCGGCATCGCAACAAACTCGATGGAGACACTCAGGATTTCATTTACCAAAGCAGCCGAGAATTAATCGAAGAATTCGATGACATTGCGACAGAACCGGACCCGAATGCCGCAAGCAATCAGGGTTTGCCCAATGGCTCTCAAGTTCAGAATGAAGGCACTCGGCGCTTGGATGTTCTTTGTATCCCGGCGAGGGATACTGCCGATGATGTCGTTGCGCTAATCCTCTGCCAGTTGCTTGAGCGGCAGGGGCATAGCGCGCGGAGCATTCCGATAGGCACGACATCGGAGATCCTATCGCAAGTTACGGACTCGAAGCCGGAGATCGTATGCATTTCAGCGCTTCCGCCATTTGCTATGGAACACGCCAGGACGCTATACGGCAAATTGCGTCTTCAATCTCCTGAATTGCACATCCTAATTTGTTTATGGCATTTCGAGGGCGACGTTCAGAGAATGGCAGCCCGGTTCAAACTGGCTCCTGGGGATGGTTTTTTCACGACGCTCCACCAACTGCTCAAGGACGTCGCTTTCCGATCTCAGACGCCCAACGCGTAGCAGCATTATGAGAGGGGAGTAAGGTTGTCTCAACACTAGGCCAACTTCAGCAACGTTTTGAACGGACGGGTCGCGATGCCGAACCACACGCAGACGCGCGGCTTCGTGGTGGCTGCAAATCACGCCCCACAAACTTCCGAGTACCAGTGGCGGGTCAAGCAGAACAGGACAGTGAGGAAGCCAGATGGCAGTCTTTCTTAAACTGGCAGCGTCAAGTTGGCGGGAGCTGATTCGCACTGCCCGGCGTAGGGCAGCCGCTGAGAAGATTCTGGACCGTGCCGCCGAGCTGGCCTTCTGGTTCCTCATGGGTTTCTTCCCCATGCTCTTGTCCGTAACCAGCATGGTTTCGATGATTGGCTCGGCTCCGGGTTCGCAAGGCACGCTGATGAAGTATGTGGGAGGAGTTCTTCCTTCGGGCGCTTCCAAACTCGTGGGCCAGGTGCTGGCGCAGACGACCGGCAGCAGAATCGCCTGGCTTTCACTGCTGTTCGCGCTATGGTCCTGCTCATCGGCGATGGCCGGACTTATCGATACTCTCAACGCCATTTACAACCTGAAAGAAAGCCGACCCTGGTGGAAGTCCCGCCTGATTGCCGTGACCTTGGCGATTGCCATGGGTGTGCTGCTTACCGCCGCATCGATCATCGTAGTGTACGGTCCCAAAATCCTGCGCCACATAGCACGCGGTTCGGTAATTCTCTCCGTCTGCAAGATCGCACTATGGCCGACCGCTGCATTGCTGCTTATTTTGACGCTCCTTGGTCTCTACCGTTTCGCTCCGGACATTCAGGAGCGGAAATGGAAATGGCTGCTTCCTGGGAGCATCGTGGCGGCGGCAATCTGGATTGTCGTTTCAGTTCTATTCAAGGTGTACATTCGTCACTTCAGTGATTTCGGGCTGCTTTATGGCTCGCTCGGCACGCTGGTCATCCTGATGCTCTGGTTCTACCTGAGCGGCGCCGCGATTTTGGTCGGCGGAGAAATCAATGCCATCCTGGAAGATGCTGCCGCCGAACACAGGGTTCCTGGAGCGAAAAAGCGTGGCCAGCGTTCGCTGGCTCGGAGGCACGCCCGAAATCCCGCGCAGCAGTAATCTCGTCAGTATTTGAAAACAAGTCTCAAACGAGGGCTCATACCGGTGCTCCGGCGCCTGTGCGAGCACCCCGCCCGCGCTGGTCGGCTTGGTCTTGATCTCGGGGCGGTAATTCGGATTGTCCAACCGCCGGTCCCGCGCCCATTTGTGCACTCCCGGCGCGCTGATGCCGTCCAGGAACGATTCCCCCGGCTGCTGCGCCCGCACTAGAAAATCGGCGCCGTACAGTCCCTCATCCAGCAGTCGCCGCTCGTATTGCGTGAAGTTGGCGTCCTGTCGCGCGTTCAGCGCCTTGTACGTCGCCAGCAGACTCCAAGTGGTCATCTGGTCGTCAGCGAATCCAGCCCATTTCATCAGAGTATATAGGCAGACGTCCACATCCAGCGGCCCGTTGCCTCCAGGTTTGCCTCCGGCCGTGAAAACGGAATACTCCTCGCGTTCGAGCCCAAGAACTTTGGTCGGTGGCGGAATGTAGAGTCCGTACCAATCGGTATCGTCGGTGGCGCCCAGTTTTGCGCCGTGCGCTTGCGAGCCACCGATACACGCCATGATTAGGTTTTCTTGATGAACAAATCCGTATTGGGCAAAGTCCCGGTTTCACTTTGGGGTCCTTGGTCCAGACAACGGTACCGCGCTGCCGTTGCGAGAGCACGAATCCGGTAACCGCGTTTAGCCAGTGGCGCAACCCTGTTCTTTTGCGTGGTGGAATTTATATCGGAGATAGCGATTCCGAGGCGGTCTAAGCCGCGACGACGAGAAAGAATAGTTGGTGCGACGCGCCGATGCTGAGGAGCGAACCAACAGCCAAAAAAAACACAAAAATAAGCGAGGACTTTCGATTCCTCAACTCTCGCGGGGTGCCTGATCGCAGAGTCGGCAATTGGGCCCATTCCCGATACCTCGCGGATGACGGGCAACCCTTCCGTAATCTGGTAAGGGAAGGGTTGCCGACAATACGGCCGGTGTCCCGGGCGCCAGTTTCCAACAAATCCTCACTAGCAAAGGCCGCTGGGACGAATCGCGGTTCCGGATTCCTGAGTAGGAAAGGTCTGAATACTTTGCACCGTGTAGGGTGTCGTTCCAGCCAGGTTCGCGACACATTGCAGGATCGCCTGCTGAAGGGCAGGAAGCGTGGACGGCAGATTCGGAATCGATTGGTCAGGTTTTTTGAAATTAAAGGCGCTGGTTAGATCCCCGACCGTTGTGCGGCGCCAGGCGCTCAGGTTGGGCACTTCAGCACCGAACAGGGTCTCGATGAATCGCAGCACGGAAGTGTGATCAAAGAGGTCCGACGACACAAAACCGCCTCGGCTGAACGGCGAGACGATCAGCGTGGGAACGCGAAAACCAAGTCCAATCGGGCCAGTAATCGCTGGACTGCCGATTACGGTCGGGTCCGGAACCGGGGGTGCGGTCACATATTCACCTGGCGTACCAAGAGGCGCCGTCACTGGCGCAACATGATCAAAAAATCCGCCATTCTCATCGAAGGTGACGAATAAGACCGTCTTTGCCCACAGTGCTGGGTTCGCTGTTAGGGCACTTACGATTAGGGAAAGTATATTCTCACCAAAGGTCGAAGGCGAAGGCGGATGATCCGAGGTCAGGACCGACCCCACCAGCCAGGAGACTTGTGGCAAACTCCCAGCCGCGATATCGGCCAGGAAGTCGATGGGAAACTGTGGTCCGAATGCATTCTGATGCAACACTGATGAAGGATCCTGAAAATTTTTGAAGTAGGAGAGAACATTGTCCGAGAGAATCCCGCCGAGAACCGTCTCATCAGGCGACGAGTAGACCTTCCAAGAAATTCCCCGAGCCTGAAGCTGCTCGGGCATGGTCGTATATGTCAGACGGCCGTAAAAGGCTGTACGGTTGGCGACGATGCTCTGCAAAACCGGCCCGCCGTTTTTTCCATCCGGGTCGAGGGAGGCGGCCATCGTGTAGAGGCGATTCGGATCGGTCGGGCCAATCACCGAGCAAAAATAGTTGTCGCAGATCGTAAAAGCATCAGCCAGGGCATAGTAATAAGGAAGGTCTGCGCGAGTGTAGTAGCCCATGCTCAATACGGCGTCGTTGGAA
>DATGHC010000038.1:0-19584 GCA_035308165.1 Candidatus Acidiferrales bacterium
TCGAATTGGCCAAGCGCATCGCGCTGGACACCAGCTCGCGCAGCTCCGTCGCCCTTGTGAAACTCCTGTGCCGCAATTTCTGGGGCATTTCCCCGGAATTTGTCGACGCCGAGCCCGACCCCGCGGCCATGCTCGCTTCCGCCGATGCCGCGCTCGTCATCGGCGATCCCGCGCTGCGCATCTCCGTCAAGATGGAGTTGCTTGCGGCCAAAGAACCCAACGCGGAATCCTGCTGCGGCGGCGACCCCAGCGAACATGCCGTCCCCGGAATCGAAACATTGTACGTTTATGACATCGCGCACCAATGGCGTGAGATGACCGGGCAGCCCTGCGTCCTGGCCATCTGGGCCGCGCGCCGCGAAGCCGTCACTCCCGAACTCGTCGCCGATTTTCTGGCATCAAAGGAATACGGTCTCGAGCACATCGAAGACATCGCCGAAGGCGCTTCCCTGAAACTTGAAATGCCCGTGGATCAGCTCGAGCGCTACCTTCGCCAGAACATTGATTACTCCCTCGACGCCCAGAATCTCGCGGGACTCGAGCACTATTACAAATTGTGCGCCGACGCGGGACTGATCCCCGCCGCGCGCAATTTGGAGTTCGCCGAATTCGCTTCCGGCGCCATCGCCGCCGGTTCCAATGCCGCCGCGGCCAGCGCTGCAAGTTCCAGCGCCCCTGGGTCCACCAATGTAGCGCCCAGTGCCCCGGCATCCAGCGCCGCAGTCTGTGACGCCCCTGGGTCCCATAAGGTCAAAACGCAAATTTCGCATTTTTAGAAAAATTTTGATTTCTCCTTAATGGGTTGGTCAACCAACCAACTAAGAACCTCAATGTCCGACTCAGCGCAACCCATTGGAACCATTGGAGTTATCCGCCGCTTCCCCGTCAAGGGCATGGCCGGCGAGGAACTCCCCGAAGTTTTCGTCACGTTCGCCGGACTGCTCGGCGACCGCGTTTACGCCTTTCTCGATCCCCAAAATAAATCCGATTTTCCCTGGATCACTCCTCGGATTTTTCCGGAAATGCTTTTGATGAAGCCGCGTTTTATCGCTCCTCCTTCAGCGGATGAAACGCGACCCGCCGCGGAAAAATATCGTCTGGAAATTTCAACGCCCGAAAAAGTTTTTTGCGATATTTCCGCTCCCGAATTTCGCAGCTATTTGCAAAATAAAATTGGCCGCGAAATTGAATTCCGTTTTTCTGAGCGCAGCATGCACGACACACTGCCAGTTTCAGTTTTTGGTCTGCCAACTTTCGATGCGCTCAGCAAGGAAACTGGACGTAATTTAGATCAGCGCAGATTTCGCCCCAATTTTGTTGTGGATTGGGCGGAGAAAATTCCATTTCTTGAGGATACATTCGTTGGCCACACGATTCGCATCGGCGAAAAACTCGCGCTGCGACTGGTGAAAAAAGATATGCGCTGCAAAGTGATTACACTCGATCCCGACACCGCGGAAGCAGCGCCGGAAGTTCTCGAAGTGGTGGCCAAAAAACACGGAAGCTGCTCGGGAGTTTATGGGACGGTGCTGCGCGAGGGAATCGTTCGACGCGGCGACCCGGTTTTTGTAGACTAGAGACGCACAAGAAAACGCATGTCACTGACGATCCAAGAAACGCTCGATCTGTTCGCCTCCGATGATTTAATCGGCATCGGCATGGCCGCAACCGCCGTGCGCAACAAGAAGAACGATCCGCGCGTCGCGACTTATCAAATTGATCGCAATATCAATTACACAAATTTCTGCACGGAATATTGTTCCTTCTGCGCGTTTTACCGGCCGATGGGTGCGAAAGATGGATACATTCTTTCTCTCGAAGATATTTACGCGAAAATTGATGAGATGTTGGAACTCGGCGGCACGGGAATTTTGCTGCAAGGCGGATTGCATCCCGACTTGCGAATCGAATATTACGAGACGTTATTGCGATCCTTGAAGGAAAAATATCCTCAAGTGCATCTGCATTGCTTTTCCGCGCCTGAAGTTCTCTGTATCGCGGAAGTGTCCGGAATTTCTGTTTACGACACGATCGCCCGATTGAAGGATGCGGGACTTGACTCGATTCCCGGCGGCGGCGCGGAAATTCTGGACGATGAAATCCGCGCGCGCATTTCGCGGCTGAAGTGTACCAGCGATGAATGGGAAAATATGCATCGCACCGCGCACTCGCTGGGGCTGCGCACCACCGCGACGATGATGTTCGGCTGCGGCGAAGAATACCGCCATCGCGCGAATCATTTTGAGCGAGTGCGCCGCATCCAGGAAGATACCGGCGGCTTCACTTCATTTATTCCCTGGATGTTTGCGCCGGAAAATACACCTCTTGGAAAGAAAGTTCCTGAAGCCACAGCGGTGGATTATTTGAAAACGCTGGCCATTAGCCGCCTCTATTTAGATAACGTGGATCACATTCAATCAAGCTGGCTGACTCCAGGAATAAAAGTTTGCCAGGTAGGATTGCAATTTGGCGCCGACGATGTGGGCAGCATTCTGATTGAAGAAAATGTGGTCTACGCCGCGGGCGTCCGGAATCGCACAAACGAAGAAGAACTGCGCCGCATTATTTCCGACGCCGGCTACATCCCCGCGCAGCGCGACACGCTGTATCGCTCCTACGCGCTGAAGTAAAGCTCTGCGCTGTTTCGTCGAAAAATAATCCCGACGCGGACATTTTCATCAATCGCGGGTCGATCTTGTGTTAAGCCAACAGATGGTGAGATCGAAAGTTTTTTGATATTGGCTTGCTCTGATTGGCATGGGCTTGCGGCCCGATGAGAATTTGGCTATGAGCTGGCAAGAGCGGATTGGCGCCGTCCTCTAGTTGACAAACTACCTGTAGCACTAGTAGTGTTTCTACCCATGGCACACGCCTCCCCATCATCCGATCGCCTCGAGCTGTTTCAAGGAACACTGGACCTGCTCATCCTCCGCACCTTGCGCGTGGGCCCGCTACACGGCCACGGCATCGCCAAATCCATCGAGCAATCCTCGCGCGACACCTTCCGCATCGATCACGGCTCGCTCTACCCGGCGCTGCAGCGCCTTCAGCAGGAAGGCTGGATTGTCGGCGAGTGGGGCACGTCGTCGAACAACCGCCGCGCCAAGTTCTACAGGATTACCGCTTCCGGAAGGAAACAACTGGATGCCGAGCAATCCCGCTGGGCGCGCTTCACCGCCACGATCGCCCACATTTTGCATCCCGTGAAGCCCGCCCGCGAGGAGGATTGAAAATGTCTCTCCGCCGATTCTTCGCCCGCCTTCGCTACCTTCCCCGCAACCAGTCCAACGACCAGGAATTGAGCGACGAAATTCGCACGCACCTCGAGATGGAGGAATCCGATCAGCGTGAATCCGGCCTTCCTCCTAGTGACGCACGCGAAGCCGCCCGCCGCGTTTTCGGAAATGTTACGCGGGCCAAGGAATCCAGCCTCGACATGTGGGTTTTCCGTTGGCTGGAAAACCTGTTCCAGGATTTGCGTTACGCGATTCGCCAGATGCGCCGCAAGCCCGGCTTCACGGCCATCGCGATTCTATGCCTCACGCTTGGCATCGGCGCCAACGCCACCGTTTTCAGTTGGGTCGAAGGCATTCTCTTCCGTCCTTATCCGCTCGTTTCCCACCAGGAGCGCCTGGTCGCGCTGGCCGGAACGGTAGGTGATCAAAGAGACCAAACGTCGTGGCCCGATCTGCTCGACGTTCAGAGAAGCTGCACCCTGTGCGAGTCCCTCTTTGTCAGCTCAATCACCGGCGCGACTCTGAGCATTGGCGAGCGCGCCGAGGTCATGACCGGAAGCATCGTCTCCGCAAATTATTTTGACGCGATTGGAGTCCATCCGATTCTGGGTCGCGGATTTGAGTCCGGCGAGGACACCGGCCGCAACGCCCATCCAATCGTGGTGATCAGCTACCACCTTTGGCAGACCCGCTTCAGGGGCGATCCGGAAATCATCGGCAAGACGCAGCGCCTGGATAAAATTGTGCACACCATCATCGGTGTCGCGCCCGAGGGGTTCTACGGCACTTTCGTCGGCCGCAGCATGGAGTTTTGGGTGCCTGCCTCGATGCTGGAAATCTACAGCGCCGGCACTTACAAACTGGAAGATCGCGGCGCACATTGGGCGGAATCGTTTGTACGGCTCAAGCCCGGCGTGACCCGCAATCAAGCTCAGCAAGAAATTTCCGCAATCGCCTCGCGGCTTGAATCTGAATACCCCGCCACCAACCGCGGCCGCGGCATCAGGGTGTGGGGACTGTGGCAAACGCCTTTCAATCACGCCCGTGAGCTGCTGCCCATCTTTCAGATTATGGTTGTCGTCGTGATGTTTGTGCTCCTCATCGTCTGTGCCAACGTCGGCAACTTGCTTCTCGTCCGTTCATCCGCGCGGCGGCAGGAAATGACGGTTCGCCTCGCCCTGGGCGCCGGCCGCGGTCGCCTGGTCCGGCAACTCGTTACCGAAGGCTTGCTCCTTTCAGTCTGCGGCGCAGTCGGGGGCATGCTGCTGACGTATTGGAGCAGTCATTCTCTTGCTCTGCTTTTTCCGGGAGACACGTTGTACCTGCCCGGGCAAATCGATGGTCGTGTGCTCGGGCTGAGCGCGGCCATTTGCCTTGTCACTACGCTTGCCGTTGGCTTGGTCCCCGCGTTCCAGACGCGCGACCTCGCCGTCGCCGACGCGCTCAAAACCGGCGCATCCTCCGTCATGGGCGCGCGCGGCCGTGCGTGGTTCCGCTCCAGCCTCGTGGTCCTCCAGGTCACTCTCAGCTTCATCTTGTTGGCGGGCGGCGCTTTGCTTCTGCAAAGCCTGCGACAGATCCGAACCACCAGCCCGGGCTTCTCCACAACCAACGTGATCGATACCGCGGTGGATTTGTCTACGGCCGGCTACGACGCGCCGCGCTCCAAGATCTTCCTGGATGAATTGATTCAGCGCATCCGCGCGATTCCCGGTGTTGAAGCGGCCGCGTACGCGCGCGGAGTCCCGCTCGGCTATGGCTCGTTTTCTTCGACGTCGATTGCTGTGGATGACTACGAACCGCAGCCCAAGGAACAGCCCATCGTCCTGTACAACGAGGTCAGTCCCGGCTACTTCGTCACCATGGGAATTCCGCTGCTTTCCGGGCGCGATTTCACTCGCGCGGACGATGAAAACGCGCAGCGCGTCGCCATCGTGAACCAAACCATGGTTGCGCGCTATTGGAGGGGACAAAATCCCGTCGGCCAGCGCTTGCAGGTGAAAGGCAATTGGGCGCGAGTCGTGGGCGTCGTCAAAAATTCAAAATACTACACCATGAATGAAACGCCTCGGCCGTTTTTCTACGTCCCGCTGCGCCAAAATTTTGCAATCGAGCCTGACATCCACATTCGCACCACGCAGCCTGTGCAAACCATCCAATCAGCTTTGATTCGCGAAGCACGCGCGATCGATCCCAGCCTCGCTATCTACGAAACGATTTCGCTGCAGGAACTGTTGGATCGTTCCACCTCTCAGCAATTCGCGGCCGTAACTTTGGTCGCCCTGTTCGGAGGTTTGGCACTGCTGCTTGCCGGCATCGGCCTTTATGGCGTGATGTCCTACACCGTTTCGCAGAGCACCCGCGAGTTCGGGCTGCGTATGGCTCTTGGCGCCGGCGCATCGAACGTGCTGCGACTCGTGCTGTCCCGCGGATTGCTGCTCACAGCATCCGGGATAGTGGTCGGTGTCGTCCTTGCTCTCCCGCTAACGCGCCTGCTCGGCAACCTCCTGTATGAAGTAAGTCCGCGAGACCCGTTGGCTTTCGCCGCGGCGCTCGCGGTGATGACCGTTGCGTCGGTTGCGGCGTGTTTCCTGCCAGCCTGGCGCGCCACGCGAACCGACCCAGTTCGAGCTCTCCGGGCGGAATGATATCCTCATTCTCTAATCATCCAAGCCCGGATGAGTCAAACTCAAGAGCTAGTCCACTCAACAATCAGAGATCACCTGATCGGCTATTTAGGCGAGAACCCGGAGCAAAAATCCCCTAGGAGAGTCGTATGCCTACTTCTTGTGCTGGATTGTTATCTCAACTTCTTCACCGTCGAGGAGATCGAGCGGCTCGGCGGGAATTAGCGCGCCATTTTTGTAGCGGGCGCGGATGGTGCGGCCGGTGGTGGCGGAAGCGGAACCAGCGGAGTTGGAGTTTTCCGTTGATGGCGAAGGGCGTGGAGTGGAAGCGTGCCCGGTGGAGGAAAGGACGCGGGCACCGGGGGAGACTTCGCCGGTACGGTCGAGAGCGGTGTTGGCGAGCGCGTCGGCTTCGCTGTTGAGTTCGCGCGGTACGTGCTCGATGGCGAAATAGGCGAGGCTTTTGGACTGGCGCAGGGCGCGCTCGTGAAGAGGCTTGAGCGAGGCGCTTTTTACTTTGTAGCGGCCCTGCATCTGGCGGACAAGAAGTTCGGAATCGCTGCGAACGCGGAGGCGCAAAATATTTGTGGAGGCACAGTAATCGAGCGCGGTGATGAGCGCGAAGTATTCGGCGACGTTGTTGGTGGCGCGGCCGAGATACTTTCCAAGCTGATAGACGACAGAGCCGTCGGGGCGGCGAATGATGACGGCGTAAGAGGCGGGCCCGGGATTGCCGCGAGAGGCACCATCCACTTCGGCGGTGAAAATATCTGCGGGGTGCTCAGGCTCGGAGAAAAGGCGGGAGGGGATGGGGTCGCGGCGGCGAGGAGTCATGGTCGCGGCTTTGTTGCTTCAACTCTCATGAGCAGGCGCGGCGGCCTGGGCATTGGTTGCAGTAGCGGCTTCGGCGGGCGGAGCGCCGCCGGCGAGCGGAGGAGCGACAGGCTCGGCGTAATAAAGGATGCGGCCGCAGGATTCGCAGAGATAATTTTCCTCGTTATCGGGGCGGCGAAGGATTTGGTAGATGTGCGGGCGGACGCGGACGCCACACTTCATACACATTTCGTCGCGAACTTCGGCGAGGGCGCCGTGGCGATGCTTGGAGATGCGCTGGTATTCGTCGAGAAGAGATTCGGGGATGTCGGCGACAACGGTTTTGCGCTCGGCTTCGGCGGCGGAGAGTTTTGATTGAACTTCGGCGCGCTCGGTCTCGAGAACTGCGCGCTCGCCAGCGGCCAGCGCTTCGGCTTCCTTCAAGGCAAGTTCGCCGGCCTTGATTTGGCGGTCAAATTCCTCGCCGGAAACCATGCGCTCGAGGAGACGATCTTCGGCGCGGGCCATTTCGGCTTCGGCGTTGGTGATTTCGTGCTGGAGGGCGCGGAAGGCGTCGTTGGTTTTCACTTCATAGCTTTGATCGCGATACTTCTTACCCTTGTCGCGCCACTGCTCGACATCGAGTTCGTATTTTTTTCGATCCTTGAGACTTTGGGTATGGGCGTCACGGGCGGCTGCGAGCCGGCTCTTAGCAAGGGAGAGTTTTGATTCCACTTCGGCCAAACGCGCAGGGAACGCAGCTACCAGGCGGCGAAGATCTTCGAGACGCAGGTCAACATTCTGCAACTCAATGAGGCTCTTAATTTGGGCTCGCATCTGAGATACATTTTAGCACATGGGGGCAGCAGGCACCCGGAAGGGCAGAGTGGAGGCGGGCCGCGGGCAAAAAGAGAGTTTGTTACGAGCAAACTGCGACACGAAGCACAGAAAAACCATGCAGACGGCCCCAAAGCTGAGGGGGCTCATAATTCGCGCAGCTTTGAACTATTTGTCCGATTCGACGCGGAGGTGGTTGGTCACGCCAAATACTCCGGGGACAGTGTTGGCGCGAAGGTTGGCGACGTTCTTGTCAGCATCGTTGGCGACGACTCCTTCGAGAGTGACATTGCCATTCTTGACGATGATGTGGATGGCTTGCTCGGCGCCGAGAGCGTAACGCTCCATCATGGGATCGCCGTAGATGGCATGGAAGACGGCGCGGCGGATACGGTCGTCGTTCGGGGAGAGGGGCAAGATCTCGATGTTGTTGGTGACCTTGGTGACGCCTTCTATTTGCTTCACAACTCGTCCCGCGTCGTCCTTGAGGGTAGGTCTTACTACCTGGCCAGAGAGAATTACCTCACTGCCGTTGATTCCGAATTCGAGATTGTCGAAGACCGAATAGTAAGGCAGAAGGAGGAGTTCGTGACGGACCTCCTTGGTGAGCCAGGCTTCAAACTTTCCACTGCCACGCGCGGGAGGGCCGCCCTTGTCTTGAGCCAGGGCGGAGGCCAGCACCAAGGGAGCCAAGGAAAGGGCTAGAAAGATGCGGCATGCAGAATATGAGAAGCGCGATCCAGAGAATTTGATGGTCATGACCAACCTCCGTGAAGAGCGATTCGTGAAAAAATCCCGTGCAGAGCCCGGGGGCTGAGAACTCTGCCTAGCCTACTCCCGTTGAATTATGGGGGCAATGACGAGGACGAAATCTTGGGTGAGGGCTTGTGTTTGGGAAAGGAGAGGGGCGAGGGGAGCCCAGGCGGCGACCGTTTACTTTTGCGATTACTGATTTACAATCTCACTGGATTTGGAGCGCGTGCGGTGACAGAGTCTTTGCCATGCTAGAACGAGGCGTGTGGGCGGACGTAAGGGTCGGAAACGAACACCTGCGCCTATTTTCGGAGCACAACGCCATGGGCGTTCAGGCGTCGGTTTATGACGTCAATGGCAAGAAGTGGATTGCGCCTTCCCAAGAGGTGGACGACATCGAGCAGGGCAAAGATATAGCGGCAGAATATGCCGAAGCCTATCTGAAGCACAACGCCAATGTGGAAATGCCACCGCTGGAATGGAAGATGGCGCGGTCGGCGTAGGAAATACCCTCCCTGACAGATACAGAATAAAGGACCACAGGCTGAAGCCTGTGCGACCTGCGATTATTCGTAACGCAGGGCGATCATGGGTTGGACACGCATGGCGCGCCGCGCGGGGATGTAACAGGCGAGCGCGGCGATCAGCAATAAGGTGAAAGTTGCGGCGAGGAAGGTAACGGCGTCGAGCGGCTTTATACCGTAGAGAAATTGAGCGACCACACGTGTAAGGGCCCAGGAACCGAGCAACCCGGCGACGGCCCCGAGAATGGCGGGGCGCAAGCCCTCTCCCAAAACCAATTTCAAAATATTTCCGGGCATGGCGCCCAGCGACATGCGGATGGCGATTTCGCTGGTGCGTCGAGCGACGGAGTAAGCCAGGACGCCGTAGATGCCGATCGCAGCGAGGATCAGCGCGAGCAAACCGAATCCAGTAGAAAGGCGGGCCATGGCATTTTCGGTAGCGAGATTGTTGTCAATGCCTTCTTGAAGCGACTGCATGCCTTGGATGGGAAGATTTGGCGCCAAACTGGAAAATATGTTCCTGATGGGGGCGTCGAGGGTCAGCGGGTTGGCGGCGGTCCTCAATTGAAAATAAATATCGCCTCCCGCGCTAGGAAAGAACATCGCGGGGCTATATTCACTGCGCAAGTCTTGAAATTTAGTATCGCCGACGACACCCACAATGCCGTAACTCTTGTCGCCATTGTGCAGGTGCAGGCCCAAAGGATTGAGGTTCTTCAGGTAGCGAGCGGCAAAAGACTTGTTCACCCAGATGGCGAAAGCGTCCTTGCGGCAATCCGCCAGGGTAATACTTCGTCCGGCGAGAATTGGGATGCGCTCAGTTTCAAAGAATTCCGGGCCGACGGAGATGGCCTGAGTCTCCATGTCGTCGCCCAGCTCCGGATGTTCGTCAATCTTCACGCCAGTGGTCCACAAATTCCCAACCAGCATCAGGTCCGAGGACCAGGTGACCGCCTGGACTCCGGGCAGGGCGGCGAGCCGGCGTTCCAGCTCCTGGGTGAGCGAGAAAGATTTGTCGTCGGGGATTTTCGCCGCGGAGGGAGAAATTGAAAATGTGAGAAGGTTGCGAGTCTGAAAGCCGGGATTGAGCGTTTCGAGATTGAGAAGAGTGCGTAGGAAGAGGCCGGCACCGACAACTAAAATCAGCGCAACGGCAACTTCGATGGCGACTAAGATGCGTCCGAGGCGGTTTCCAGATTCCCCCCGAGCGCCGCTGCCCCCTGCGATACCTCCCGCTGCCTTGAGGGTGGCGCCGGGTGAAACGCGGGTACTGGTGAGTGCCGGAATGAGTCCAAACAAGGTGGCGGAAACCGCAGCGACGGCCGCGGCGAAGCCAAAAACTTGAAAATCGGGACGGAACATGGCGAGGAGAGTGGGGGATGATGATCGGAACAGCAAAAACCCAATTCCGCGACTGGACCAATAGGAGACGGCCAATCCTGCGGCGGCGCCGAGAAATCCAAGAAGCAAACTTTCCGTGAGCAACTGACGAAGCAAGCGCGCGCGGCTGGCTCCGAGGGCAAGGCGGACGGCGATTTCCTTGCGGCGCGCCGAAGCGCGGGCAAGCAAGAGGTTAGCAATATTGGCGCAAGCGATGAGCAAGACCAAACCGGTGACTCCCATCAACAGCGCCAGTTGTGTGGAGAAGCGGCGGCGGAGGTTGGCCAATCCACGTTCGGCACTGGTAAGGGCAATGCTCAGGTCGGCGTCCGCGGCGGCTTTGGGATGACCCGGCCTAGGAGGCTCGGCGTTGACTGTGGTTGCGGTGTTAGCGAGGGAGGCGCGAAAGAGAACTTCCGTTTCAGCGCGAGCCTGGTCGGGGCTGACTCCGGATTTTAGGCGGCCGATGAGATATAGCCAGATGCTCCGTGCCGCATAACGGTCAGGTGAAGGTTTTGAGAGGACATCTTTACAATGGAGCGGCAACCAAAAATTTGGTCTGCTGCCTGGTGAAATGCCAAAAAATTCCGGCGGTGTAACCCCCACGATGTTAAAGGACACGCCATTCATGATGACACTGCCGCCGACCACGGCCGGATCACTGCCAAATTGTTTCTGCCAATAGGTGAATTCGAGCATCAGGGCTGGAGGAGCGCCGGTTTGGTCGTCACCAGGATTCAGGACGCGGCCGTAGGCAGGATGAACTTCGAGCACCGAGAAAAACTCTCCACTGACTACTTGTCCGTTGGCCCGCGTGGAGTGGCCGTTCCGGTCCACTTGAACACCGACCCCGCCGGCATAGGCCGCGATGTTCTGGAAGGAGTGAGCGTTGGAGCGGAAATCCTCGAAAACGGGATAAGAAAAGGAGCAATTGTTGCGGCCGGAGCCGGGGTCGTTCATGTCGCATCCGCCGTAGGAACTGGAACCATTCCAGACGAAGGGGCCCTTGGAGTGGGACATCCAGTGGAGGAGGACGAGCTGTTCGGGGTGGCCGACGGGAAGACGGGTAAGCATGATGGAGTTGACGAGGGTGAAGATGGCGGTGTTGGCGCCGATGCCCAAGGCGAGAGTGAGGATGGCGACGGCAGCGAATCCGGGGCTGCGGCGGAGCTGGCGGAAGGCGTAGGAGATGTCCTGCGCGAAACCATCAAACAGCCCGGCGTTTCTTGCAGATGCCGACGCGCTCCCGGCTGGAGACAAATTGGAAGAAAGGAAATCTGAAGGCATGTTCACCCCGCAATCACGAAAGGCGCAGATTCGACCCCGGTTCCAAGATTATAGACTCCGCGGGGTGAAGAATGGTTAGGCGAATTTACCGGAGATTGGCCTTGCCGACATGAAGCGGGCCGGTTGAGGGTTAGTGGATTCGCACCAGGGGGAACGCAAATCGGTGGGAGGGAGGTGAGAGTGTGCCATGCTTCGTCCAGAGGTTATGAAATTGGGAGAACCTCCCAATCCACCAAGCGGGACAGCCAAGCCGGACAGTGCCGCGCGGATGCAGCCACGCTACACGTTTGCGGCGAGCACGGAAATTACGGACTCATCGAGCACCATGAGGCTATCGGGAAGAGTGTCTGAAATCAGCCGGAAGGGATGTTACGTGGACAGTTTGAACACTTTTCCGGTGGGGACGATGCTCGACCTCCAAATACTGCGCGATCAGGGGACTTTTGCGACAAAGGGGAAAGTCATCTACGTCCACGAAAGATTTGGGATGGGAATCGTGTTTGTAGATCCCCCGGAGGGACAGTTGAAAATCCTCGATGAGTGGCTTTCAATACTTCCGCCAGTTGTGAGCCGATAACGGTCAATCCAAAAATAATCAAGAAAAAGAAATTCCCACTCCCTACCCAGCGGGGCGGGCCACAGGAAGCCGACTTTATTCTATGAGGCGATTGTATTTTCTGAGGACTTCGCGAAGGCGGTCGTGCGGGAGGGCGATGACTTTGTGATTGTTTATTCCGGTCATTGTTTCCGCGGCGACCATGGCGTTGATGACGGACTCTTCGACGGCCTGAACGGTGGCGGCGAAAAGCGGCTCGATCTGATCGTTGGGCAGCATTTTCAAATCAACGACGTGGTCACGTGAGCCGGCCTCCCGGTTGGCAGTGGAGAAAGCGATGAAAATGTCACCGCTGCCATTGCCCGAGATGCTGCCGTCACGGCCCAGGCCCAATGAAACGCGGCGGGCCAGACGCTTGAGTTGATGTGGAAGAAGAGGCGCGTCGGTGGCCACGACGACGATGATGGAGCCGCGGTCGGCTCCGCTGAACGGAGCAGAGGCATAGGCGGCATCCTGCGGAATTTCCCTGCCGACCGGCACACCCGCGACGCGAAGATTCTGGCGCGAGCCGTAATTGCATTGAACGAGCACGCCGACGGTGTAGCCGCCCAACTTCATATCTATTCTGCGCGAAGAGGTGCCGATGCCTCCCTTGAATTCATTGCAAACCATTCCTGTGCCACCACCGACATTGCCTTCGTGGACTGAGCCGGGCAGTGCGGAATCGATGGCGTTGAAGACGTCCTGCGGCGTTACATGAAAACCGTTGATGTCGTTGAGCCAACCGTCCCAGGTTTCCGCGACGACGGGAAGCGCCCACCAGACTTTCGTGGGATCGGGCTGCTTGTGGTTCACACGCCACTGGATCACGGCGTCGCGGACCACTCCAACGCTGTGGGTGTTGGTAATCATGATGGGGCCTTCCAAAAAACCGGACTCTTCCACCCAAGTCGTGCCGGTCATTTCGCCGTTTCCATTTTGTGAAAACCAGGCAGCGAACACGGGGCTGCGCATGGAGTCTTTCCCTGTAGGGAGGATAGCTGTGACGCCAGTGCGGACCGGACCAATGCCAATTTGGAGATTCCCTTCGCCGGAGATGAGCGTGGTGTGGCCGACGGTGACGCCCGCGACGTCCGTGATGGCGTTGTATGGCCCAGTGGTTCCATCGAAGGGGACGCCGAGGTCGCGGGCGCGTGGTTTGGGGGCGGGTTGTTGTGCGTGGAGAGAAGAAGATAAAAGAAGAATTGAAAAAAGTGGAGTGAGAAGGACAGAGGATAGAAGTCGAGTAATTTTCATGAATCTTCTCCCGTCAAAATGGACTAGAGAATTCTGAAAGTGAGGATGGGGATTCAGGATTCGTCTCCGGCTCGCGAAGAATATACACTCGAACGAGCGCAGGCGAACATATGGAATGGCGGGAATACCATGAGTTTACGAAACATACTGCCGAGCGGCTGCGACGCGCGCCGCATTATCTGGATTGGGCGAACATGCCCAATCCGTTCCGGCATTATGAGGGCGTGCCGGTGCTTGACTTGCCGGCGGACCCTCCTGCTCCGGAAATTCCGGCCCTGGAAGTGCTGAATGGTGAGTTGGGAAATACCCAGGCCAAAGACGGTGCGGCTTTTCTTTCACAGTTGATGTTGTATTCGGCGGCGGTCAGCGCAACGAAGCGGGCGGCGGCAAGTACTTATGCGCTTCGCGTTAATCCTTCCTCGGGAAACCTTCATCCAACGGAGTTTCATTTTTGCTCGCGTGGGCTGATTGGATGGCCTGATGGGCTTTACCATTACCGGCCTTCAACGCACATGGCGGAGCAGCGCGCGCTGGGGGATTTCAGCGGCCGAATGGCGGGCAGCGATGCTCCGCTGGTGTTTGTGCTGACCAGCATTGCGTGGCGCGAGGCGTGGAAATACCGCGATCGGGCGTACCGGTATTGCCTGCACGATATGGGACACGCGTGGCAGTCGCTGACGCTGGCAGCACGAGCGATGGGATGCGAGAGCTATGCGGTGGGCGATTTTGCGGATGACGAAGTGTCAAGGAACTGTGCATTGAATGAAGACGAGTGGCCGATGTTGATTGTCGCGCTGCGCGGGAAATCGATTCCCGTGGAAATGAGAGGGCCCGGCGAAACGGGATTTTATGGCGGAAATGCAAACCGGCTGTCGGAAGAGGTTGTGCCTTATCCGCGGATTGAAAGGATGCATGCGGCTACCAAGGTGCGTGTTGAGAGTCCGCCAGAACCGGTCGCGAGCGCTGAACAGGGCGGGCGCGGAGAGCTCAGTTTGCCAAAGTCCGTTGTGGCCGACAGAGGCTTTGGCGAAGTGGTGCGAATGCGGCGGTCGGCGCTGGATTTCAGGGGTGGGGACGAATGGATGACATTGTCACAACTCGCAGCGGTTCTGGCGAGTGCGGGCAAGCCGTTGTTTGCCGATTTCGCCAGGCAGAGATTCGTGCAGCTTTATCTCTATGTACACCGCGTGGTTGGCTTGGCGCCGGGTGTTTATCGCTACTGGCCGATCCATGCGGAGTTGGAAACGATGAAACTTGGAGACCAACGACTAGCAGCCGCGGCACTAAGCCTTGGGCAGGAATTGGCGGGGAACGCGTGCGTGGCGTTTTCCATGATCGGCGATTTTGAAAGCGCCACGCGAATGTATGGGGATCGCGGCTATCGTTACGTACATTTCGAGGCGGGGGCGATTGGGCAGAGAATGTATCTTGCGAGCGAGGCGGTGGGACTGCGGGCTACGGGGATTGGCGCGTTTTTTGATGATGAAGTGCACCGATATCTGGGGATTGGGCCTGAGCTGGGGCAGGTGGTGTATCACTTCGCGATTGGATATCCGGTACGCGACCCGCGGCTGGAGGCGTGAGCTGAAACTGCTCGCTTCACGATGAGTCTTTTTGGGGTGCCAATCCGTATAACAGGGTGCGATGATCGGGCACGCAGCACTCGCGTGGGAGGGGCCGGTGGCGGTGGATACCGAGGCAGTACGGCTGCGCCGCGGGGACCCGCAAGCACTTGTATCGCTGCTGGAGCGCTATCAGCACCGGCTATACCGGTTCCTGATGCGAATGGTGCATGAGCCGGCGACGGCCGAAGACCTGTTTCAAATGACCTGGATGCGGGTGGCGGAAAACTGCAGGCGGTTTGATCCGAACCGCGGCATCGAACCGTGGCTGTTTTCCATTGCGCGGAATCTGGCGATTGATTACTTGCGGCGCGCGAGGCCGGAAAGTCTGGACGAGCCGCTGCCTTCGGGCGACTCGCGCGCCGAAATGATTGCCGGCAAGCAGGCGAGCGCCCTGGAAATGATGATGGGAGAGCAGCGGACCAGCCGGCTGATCGGGGCCATCGGGGAGCTGCCATCGATTTACTGTGAAGTGATCACGCTGCGATTTGAGGAAGAAATGAAGCTAGAAGAAATTGCCGAGGTGCTGGACATCCCCCTCTCGACGGTGAAGACACGGTTGCGGCGGGCACTGGACGCGCTACGAGGGAAATTGGAACATCGTCTGCCGGGCGGCGAGTTACCGGGCTGGGGGCCGCAATGAACAGGAAATTCACGGAGCACGAAATCTCGCGGGAACGGATGGCACTGGCGGTGGCCGGGGCGCTCGATGAAAACGAGGAGCGCGAGCTGACGGCGCATCTTTCGGCCTGCAACGATTGCGCGGTGGAATTCGATCGCTGGCGTGAGCTGGCGGGGGCGATGCGGAGATTACCGACTCCTCAGGCGCCGCCAGCGATGGTAGAACGAGCGCGAACGCGGATGGTGGCGCATCTGATGGCGCGGACGGAGCAGCGTGCGAATCATCGGGCCATGGCCTGGCTGCTGCTGTTTGCGTGGACCACCACACTGGCAACGTGGCCGATTTTGCGATTTGTGAGCAGTGGACTAGCGAGTTTTCTGGATGTGAGCTTTCAACACACGTGGCACGCGCTGATTGCTTACACAGTTCTGAGTTGGATTGCCGCGGCCGCGATCGCGGCTGTCCTCGGTTTGCAGCATCGGCGGGAAAGGAGCCTGGCATGAACACACTCAACGAGAAGTTTTCCCAACCACAAGGAGTTGGAGCCAATTCGGATGGGGGTGTGTTTTTGCGGAACCTGGAAATGATCCGTCCGGCGGCGTGGGCGATCGCAGCGGTTGCGATCATTGGATTCTGGTGCGTGTTTTGGTTCGCAGTGATTCCAAGCGACCCGAAAATGAGCGAAATGCCGGCAGTGCTGAGGGCATTGATCGGCTTAGCCCCGGGGGTAGTGCTGGCTGCTTACGTGCTGCTGATTGGGTTCGTGTATGTGGACGCCAAGCGGCGCGGGATGCGGTATGTCATGTGGACGCTGTTGTCTATCTTTGTCCCCAATGCATTCGGGATTATTCTCTACTTCATCCTTCGCGACTCTTTGCCCTCACCGTGCCCGAAATGCAACTACCTTGCACGCGGCGGATTCACATTCTGCCCGAATTGCGGGGCGGAGCTGCTGCGGGCGTGCCGCATGTGTCACAAGAAAATCGAACTCGGATGGACGAATTGCGCGTATTGCGGATCCCCCATTGCGAGTCAGGTTCAGAAACAGCCCACGTCGTAATATCCTGCGCCCCCGGGCTCATGCCTGGGGGCGACTTTGCCGATGTGCTAGCATCCAATCAACATGAGCCGCGACGTTTTTATAGTGAGCGCAGTGCGCACGCCGATTGGAAAATTTGGCGGGGCGCTGGCGGAACTGACCGCTGCAGACCTCGGTGTGCATGTGGTTCGCGCGGCGGTGGAGCGCGCGTTTGGAGCGGCGCCACCCGCGCGAGTGCCGGGCGAAGCTGCGAGCGACGCGGTGAAACATTGGAAGGCTGCCTGGCATGTGGATGAAGTGATTTTCGGAAACGCGCGCGCGGCGGGAGTGGGGCCGAATGTGGCACGGCAAATTGCCTGGCGATCAGGATTGGGTGATGACGTGCCCGCGTTCACGGTGAACATGGCGTGCGCGTCGGGATTGCGGTCGATTTTGCTGGGCTGGCAGCAGATCAAAATGGGCGAAGCGGAGATGGTGGTGGCCGGCGGGACGGAGTCCATGAGCCGCGTGCCCTATCTGGTGGATGCGCGATGGGGATTGCGTATGGGGAATCAGCCGCTGACGGATGCGATGTACCGCGACGGGTTTATGTGTCCGATGGCGAACATGGTGATGGGGGAAACGGCTGAACTGCTGGCAGAAAAATACAAGATTTCGCGCGAGGAACAGGACCGGTTCGCCCTCGAGAGCCAGCATCGGGCGGCAAGGGCTGCGCAAGAGGGCAGGTTTCTCGCAGAAATTGTTTCGATTGAGCGCGTGGACAAGAAAGGCAAAACCGTTTCCATTGAGAGTGATGAACATGTGCGCGGAGATGTAACGCTGGAAGCTTTGGGCAAGCTGCCGCCGGTGTTTGCGGATAAGGGTGGAACGACGGGGACGATCACCGCGGGAAATTCCAGCGGAATTACGGACGGGGCGGCGGCCGTGGTGCTGGCCAGCGGCGAACGAGTGCGCGAATTGGGCTTAAAGCCGCTGGCGCGGATTCACGACGCAAGTACCGCGGCAGTAGATCCAAGGGAAATGGGGATTGGGCCGGTTCCCGCAGTGCGCAAGCTCGAGAAGCGCAGCGGGTGGAAGCTGGCGGATTATACGACCGTGGAATTGAATGAAGCATTTGCGGCGCAGGTGGTTGCGTGCGACCGTGAGCTGGAATTCGATGGCGCACGACTGAATCCCAATGGCGGGGCGATCGCACTGGGGCATCCCATCGGCGCGACAGGAGCCAGGATAACGGCCACCCTGGTACACGAATTACAGCGCCAGAAGGGGGCGCGGAGGGGTCTTGCTACCTTGTGTGTATCCGGCGGGATGGGCGTGGCAATGGCCATTGAAGGCGTGTGACAATTAGGCTATGGCAGAAGAACTCCAGAACGAAGTATTGATATCCCCCCGGGTGGTACCGGAACCCGAAAAATTCAAATTCGTGCGGTACCAGCAGGACGGTGAGGTGGCGAGGCTTACGCTCGACCGTCCCGAGCACAACTTGCTGCATGAGGCGATGCTGCGCGAACTCTCGTCGGCGTTCGAGCACGTGGGAAGTCAGAGAGACGTCAAGCTGGTGGTGCTGGATTCCGCGTGCAAAGTTTTTTGCGGCGGGATTGACCTGGGCGAATACACGCGGCAAAGAGTTTTCCAGGTGTTGGACGCATTTGAAGGGACTTTCTTAATGATGCTGGCGACGGGAAAGCCGTTGCTGGTGGTGGTGAACGGGCCGGCCGTGGGCGGCGGCGCGGAGTTGGCGGTGCTGGGCGATCTGGTGATCGCGACGCCGCGGGCGAAATTTGCCCAGCCGGAAATAACTATTGGAGTGTTTCCTCCGCTTGCGGCGACAGTGCTGCCGCACTTGATTGGGCCAAAGCGCGCACTCGAAATGGTGCTGACCGGTGAAGCCATCAGCGCGGAACGGGCGCTGGAGATGGGGCTGGTCAATCGAGTAGTGCCCGAAAAAGATCTCGCGGCGAATGTGAACGCGATGATTAAATTGATCACAGCGCAATCGGGGCCGGTGCTGAGCATGGCCAAGCGGGCGGTGCTGGAGGGTATGGGGCTTCCGCTGCGAGAGGCTCTACATAACGCCATGACAATTTTTCTGAATGAGCTTTACGGATTGGAAGATTCGCAGGAAGGGCTGAGGGCGATTATCGAGCAGCGCAAGCCTCAATGGAAAAACCGCTGAACTGTGCGTGCTGAACTGGGCGTAACGAATCGGATTTTCCGCGCGTTGATAGAATAAGGATTGCAATGGGCCTACCTCCACAGATCCCGCCAGCAGATCCGTCGCCAGATTCAAAAGACGAAAAGAAAATGCAGGCAGAGGAGTTGTGCGCATCCGAATCACGCTCGCTCGATGCATCGAACGAGGAGCCGATTCATACAGAACCGAATCCAGGGGAGGCAGCGCCATCCGAAAGTATCGCTCCGGAAACGATCACTCCGGATATTGTTCTCACTGAGAGTGATTTTTTGAGTGAAGACTCGCTTGGCCCGGATGAACGGGCCAGGATCCTGCGGCGCTTGCGCTGGGTGCTGATTGCCGGTGTCCTGTCGTTCATCGTGGTGAGCTGGATGCTGGTGCGCAGCATGGGCCGGGGAGATGTTGCACCGCGAGGGTCGGGCGCCGCGGCGGTGGTGCGCGTGGAGCTTGGCGCACTGGCGAGTGGTGACTTGCAATCCGCGTACGACCAACTTTCCGAGCGCTACCGAAAGGAAGTTTCCTTTGAGGCTTACCACCAGCTGGTGATAACGCACCGCCGAGCGTTCCTGACGAAGCGATACCGCGTGACACGGCTCGAGGAACACGGGGACAAGTCGCTTCTGGAGGCGCAATTGACTTCCTCGACCGGACAGCACTATTTGGCGCGATTTACGCTGGTAAATGCCGCGGGCCGGTGGTGGATTGATGATTTGCACTGGAACGTGCAGGGTGGCGAGAATTTGACGGAAACGTGAGCTGTCTGACGAATCGATCGTGCTGGGATTTAGTGCCCTTCAT
>DATGHC010000039.1:0-11763 GCA_035308165.1 Candidatus Acidiferrales bacterium
ATCATCGCTAAATTCGAAGGGCTGACAAGCCACGCCAACGAAGGAAAGCAAATTGGCTGCGGCGATGATTCCGCCCTTGCGGTCGGGAGCCGGCCGCTGCTGGATGAGAGCGTTGATGGGCACCGCAAAAAACCCGGCGAAAAAACCCATCATTCCTAAGAAGAATGCAACAACACCATATCCCAGGTGCGAACGGGAAAGGATAAGGCAAGCAATCGTGATGCCCAACGAGCCGAGCGGGACCAACCCGTACTCGATCTTCCCTCCGGAGAGATAGCCTGCGGCGAAGCTGCCCACGCCTATCCCAAGCGATAGCGCCACCAGAAGCAAACTCGAACGCGTCGCATCGACGCGCAGAACATCGCTCGCGTACAAGACAATATTCAGAAGCAGCAGCGTCGCCAAGAACCAGAAATAGGTATTCCCGAGCACCGCCAGCCACAACACGCGGTCTCGGCGCACCTCCCTGATCTGAGTCCAAAGATCGCCCGCCACATTGAAACGGTATCTCTTCGCGGGATTCGCCGGAGGCACGCGTGAAATGCCCAGGCTGGTCACAAATCCTATGGCCGCCAACGCAATCAACAGCAATCCCGACCAAACCTCGCGTCCTCGAAGCCATACTGCCAGCGTCCCTCCAGCCATCGTCCCCGTGATGGAAGCAAGAAATGTGCCCAGCTCAAGAATCCCATTCCCCCAGGACAATCGCCGCTCCGGCAACAACTCCGGCAGCAATCCATATTTTGAAGGTCCGAAAAGAGCCGCCTGAGTGGCCACCAGGAAAACCGCACTTGCGGCAATCCACAGGTTCGCCATCGCTAGACCCGCCAGCGCGATGAACATGACGCAAAATTCCATCACCTTCAACCCGGCCGTCACCGAGCGCTTGCTGAACCGATCCGCCAGGAAGCCGCCCGTCATCGAAAAAAGAAGGAATGGAATTGCAAAGAGCAGGGGCACAACGAAATCAAAGTAGAAATCTCGCCGCTCGTGCGTTAGACCCATGTCCAGCAGGAGGAAAGCGACCAGCCATCTCAACGTGTTGTCGCTGAACGCCCCCTGGAACTGTGTGACAATCAAACTCCAGAAGCCCAATTGCCAGCGCGATTCTTCTTCCACGCGCAGCCTCCTCGGCGTTCGCCATATTTCAATGATGGGAGAATGCGCGAGGCCGGAGGAATTAATCAAGCCCCAAAATACTCGAAGGCAATTGGCGGGCTTTCCATACAAAGCGGCCGGGATAGGATTTCATTCAGCATCTCTTTGCGAAATTGTGGAATCCAGTTCCCCCCCAATTCCCACTCATATCTCTCAATATTTCGGCTGCGCGCGAAGTTATCGGTAGTGCTGAATGGCAGCAACGAGCCCGCAGTGTAAGTGCACAAGTTGCCTCGATGTTGAAGAGCGCCTGCTTCTGGCGCGGACCAACCGACTCCAAAAGCTCATTCTCTACTTTGACTTGTTTTTGTTTTCAGTAATTTGGGGAATCTGTTTTTCACTCAAAGCTAACCCCAATAGCATGAAAACTTTGGATTCTGGCAAAGTTTTGGCACAGGGGACTCGCCTGCCTTGCGGAGCCCGCGGTAATCAACCTCCGGAACGTCCAAGTGCATGAGATCCATGCGACCTCTGTCTGGGATGGGAACGAAGGCGCGGATCGACGTGAAATCGGGATGTCAGTGTTTTGTCAGCCAAGATGCTTGCAACTGAGGAGCTGCCTGCTCATCCAATCCGGTTAGCCGCTGTACGGAGGAAAGGAGTGGACATGAAGATAGGAATCATCGGAGCAGGCAATATCGGTAGCGCACTAACCCGTCGTTTTACCGCAGCGGGACATCAAGTCTTCGTCGCGAATTCGCGAGGGCCGCAAACCCTCACTAATCCTGCTGCTGAACCGGGTGCGAATCCGGTCAGCGTGAAAGAGGCCTCACACTTCGGCGTCGGCTGCTGTAGACCGGCGAATGACAAAAGATTGTTCGCTCGGGCTGAAGGTCTGCGATTGTCCTGCCATTGTCATCGCCTCCTTCCCCAAAGTTGCCGAAAGATTGTTGAAGCGTCCTAATCTCACGGTTTGTACCATGCGAAAACCACGAGATGCAAAGCCTCGGTGTCTCCGGTCATCGATCGGAGACAGTCACCTTCCCGTCCATCACATTCGCCACGTAGTGGCCCTCACCGAGGCATCAACTAGCAATCGTCGGTACATACGCTAGCATTGCCGGCCACTTGCGCGAATGACTATTCGTGGCGCAGAGCGACCATGGGATCTACGCGAATGGCGCGGCGCGCGGGGATGTAGCACGCGAAGATCGCGACGAGAACGAGCAGGCCAGCCACCGCGGCAAACGTTGCTGGGTCGCCGGCGCTGACGGAAAACAGAAGGCCGGACATCAACCGGGTAAGCCCAAAGGCAGCGGCCATCCCGATAACAATCCCAACGAGTGCGATTTTTCCTCCCTGGCCGAGGACCATGCGAAGGATGTCGGCGCGCCGCGCTCCGAGCGCCATGCGCACGCCGATTTCGTGAGTGCGCTGCGCGACGGAATACGAAATCACGCCGTAGATTCCGATAGCCGCGAGAATTAAGGCGAGCGCGCTGAAAAGTCCGAGGAGCACCAAGGTGAGCCGTGGCGCGGAGACGTCGTCGCTGACGATCTTGTTCATTGTGGCGATGGCGAAGATAGGCTGATCTTTGTCAACGGCGGCCACCACGCCGCGGATTTCCGAAGTCAGTGCGGATGCATCGAGCTGCGATTTCACGAGCAGATCCATGTCGTTGTCAGCGTCCTGCAGCAGCGGGGCATACACTTCGAGACGCGAGGGGTTCGCCAAGCCGTACATTTTCGTGTCGCCAACTACGCCAACTACAGTGATCCACTTGGGTGGGGTCTTCGATGCGGGGTTGAAACTGCCCCACATGAATCGCTTGCCGATGGGACCGTCGTTGGGCCAATACTGCCGCGCGAGTTTGTCGTTCACCAAGGCGACCGGGGGCGCGGTTTCGTTGTCGGCTTCGGTGAATGTTCTACCGCGCTCGAGCACCATTCCGAGCGTGCGAACATAGTCGGGACTGACGGTGTGTATATCCGGATGGGGGAAGCTTCCGGGCTTGGGCAGCGCCATGCCCTCGATCGTGATGTCCGTGCGGCCATGTTTGCCCGTAAGCGGAATATGCTTTCCCAGAGCGGCGCTTTCCACGCCCGGGAGCGCGCGCACACCGTCGAGTACTTGCCGCCAAAAACTGAGAACAGCTGGGCCGTGGGAATACCGTCGCGAACTCAAATACATTTCCATGGTCAGGACACGATCGGGCTGGAAGCCTGGATCCACGTTGATCAGCCGATAGAGGCTCTTTAGCATCAGGCCCGCGCCAGCCAACAGAACTAAGGCAAGCGAAATCTCCGCGACAGCGAGGATTCCTCGCAGGCGGTTTTGCGCGGCACCGACGCTGGCCGTTCTGCCTCCTTCCTTGAGTTCGCCCTGCACATCCCGCTTTGCCCAGTGCGCTGCCGGGGCCATGCCGAAGACAAAGGCGGCAAGCACCACGACACCCGCGGTAAATAGGAGCACAGCGCCGTTCAAGCCGATGCTGGCGCCCATAAGCGTGCCCTGCGGAATCAGCCGCGTGATGAGGCGAATTCCGACAAGCGCGAAAGCAAGTCCCAACGTGCCGCCGAGAAATGCAAGAACGAAGCTCTCCATCAGCAGTTGCCGCATGATGCGCGACCGGCTGGCGCCGAATGCCATGCGGAGCGCAATTTCCTTGGTGCGGGCCGCGCCACGAACCAGGAACAGGTTTGCCACGTTCGCACTAGCGATGAGCAGTACAAACATGACCGCGGCGAAGAGAACAAGAATTTCCGTTCGCAGGTTGCCGGCGAAGGCGTCGCGAATCGGACGAAGTTGGACGCCGAACTGGTCATTATCTTCGGGATACTCCTTGGCCAAGCGTGACGCGATCCCTTCCATTTCGGCGCGGGCCTGAGCGAGCGTGGTGCCTTGCGTGAGACGAGCGACGACCGTGCTGTCGCCGCGATCACTTCTACTCGCCGCACTCGGGTTGTTTGTGATCCACACCCCGATGGGCAGCATGACATCAATCTTGTCCAGCGTGCGGTAATCGGGCGGCAACACGCCGATGATCACAAAATCGTTTCCATCGAGAGCAATCGAGCGGCCGACGACGTTGGGGTCAGCGCCGAAGTGCGACTGCCAGAGCTGATAGCCGAGCAGCAAGACGCGCTGGGTTCCGGAATTTTCCTCGGCCGGCTCGAAATCGCGGCCCAGAAAGGGACGGACGCCTATCATGGAGAGAAAATTCGGCGAGACGCTGTCGCCTTTTATGTTCTCCGGCCGGCTGACGCTTGCGCCTGCAAGGTTGCGACTCACTTGCTCGATGTAGGCTATTTGAGAGAACGAGCGACTTTGCGAGCGCCAGTCGACAAAGTTGGGATACGAGACGCTGACGGTGCCTACTCTTGGAGTCGTTTCATTCAGGACGACCAGCCTGGACGCGTCATGGTAAGGAAGCGGGGCCAGCAGGATTCCATAAACAAATGAAAAAATCGCAGTGTTCGCACCGATCCCGAGGGCGAGGGTGAGAACGGCAACGGCGGTGAATCCCGGCGATCTGCGCAGCATGCGCAGGGCGTAGCGGATGTCTTGCAGCGTCGTTTCGAGGAAGAGCAGGCCGCGCTCGGACTGATAACTCTCTTCCACGCGAGCCATCCCGCCGAGCTTTAGGAGAGCCTGGCGACGTGCCTCCCCCGGAGACATGCCAGCGCGAAGGTTTTCTTCGGTTAGTAGCGCGATGTGTTCGGCAAGTTCTTCTCTTAGGCGTTCGTCGTGTCGACGTCGGAGGATGGAATTTGTGAGCCGCTTGAAAAAACGGCGCAGGGATTTCATGGCAGGTCTTCTGCTTTCACGTCAAAGAAGCGGCCGATGATTGCGGCCGTTTGTTCCCAATCGCAGGTTTCGGCGTGCAATTGCTTGCGGCCCGCGCGCGTGAGGCGATAGAAGCGAGCGCGGCGATTATTTTCTGAAGCGCCCCACTCGGATTCGATGGCGCCTTCGTGCTCCAGTTTTAGAAGCACGGGATATAGAGTCCCCTGATTTACGGTGAGCAAGTCGCCGCTGATCTGTTCGATGCGCCGCGCGATTCCATAGCCGTGCAGCGGCCCCAGGACGGCGAGGGTTTTCAAGACCATCAGCGCCAGCGTACCTTGCAACACGTCCGCTTTTTGTTTCATAGCACCCTCATTTTGGTTTCCAACAGGATGATGCCATACTTCCTTTGGGAAAGCAACAGGGCGGTGCCCGTCCAACAGTCTAGGTCCCTCACATAGCTCCGCAACGACGCAGTTCCTGAGTGCGGGGTGCATAGAAAGAGTATTGGGTGCGGACGGACGGCAACCCAGAAGTAATCCGCTTCATTCGTCGCGCACCGCTGGAGGGACGGAAGGCTAGGCAGACCTCGGAGACGGTTACAATGCCCGACGCGCTTCGCTCGAATGCTTCAGATTAATATTGCCGGAAGTGTCCAATATCGTGGCCTTTGCCATTTGCCGGGTTGCGATCTGCATCGCGCACTCTCCTTTTAACGCGGTCAAGACAAGTTTCCAGATCTCATCTACAAGCGTCTGCTGATTCTTATTATTGTGGTTTGAACAGCGGCTGGGCGTAACGAATCGGCACGCCGAAGTTGGAGCCACCGAAGCCTTTGACCACTGCGAATGTCACCCCAATCACTTCTCCGTCCAGATCGATCAGCGGCCCCCCCGATCCCCCGGACGTCGTCTGCGCATCGTAAACTATCTTGTCAGGGAGTACGTCGCCGATGTGTCCCTGCGTTACCAACGGCCGGATCAGTTTGCGTCTTAGAAGTTCGCCAGCTATTTTTCTCGGATCGCCGCCCGACACTTTTACGATGTCATCCACTTCGTCCTCTCCCGCGCGGGCTAGAATGGCGCTGATTCCCGTCGCGTAACCAACAGAAATTATAGGCTGTCCGCTGACCACCGCTTCCTTACGGCTGTCGATCTTCAGAATTGGGCGTTTCAGGCCGGAAAGATCGCCGTGAAGCATCGAAAGATCCGCGTCATCGGATATTTGCGAAATCCCCACCGAAACGCCCGAAGGGGCGTCCGGGAAGTACGCCGTCATCTCCGCAATCACCGGCTCCAGTCCCTGTTGGAGCGCCGAACTTAGTTCGTCATTCTTCCACCAGGGTTGAGCCACGTGATGATTCGTCAGGATTTTCCCTTCCGCGACAAGAAATCCCGTGCCGAAGAAATCCGCGCGTACCTCCGGCATCCGGCCTTCCAAGGTATAGACCGGATTGCCATCGCTGTCTTTCAGCGGCGCGCCATCCGCATTAATCAATCCGTAGCGCAGACGCCGCCCTGAACCCCGGTCATTGAACGCCACGGAAACATGCAGCAGGCAGACACTCGGCATGTAAGATCGAATGACCCCCTCCGCGGCATCCGACTCGCTCGCCAGGCGCTTCAAGCGGCCGGTTGTTTCTTCCAGTTGCTTTCTAAGTTCGGAAACGTCGCTAGCGCCCCCGCTCGAAATCTTCTGCCGCAGATCTTCCGTCTGCTTCTGGAGCTGCTCCTTCTGCAGGGCCGAGTCCGTTTGCTGCAAATCCACGCGCAACTTTCGCGTTTCTGCGATCAGTTCTTCCTGGCGGTGAACGCCATGTTCGAGTTGTGCGATTGCCGAATAGGCGCGTTTCGTTTCCTTGTCCGCGCGCCGCGAATACAGAAGAAAAATACCCGCAATGATAAGAGCGACGAAAACAAGGGAACCGACCCCGATTTTCAGCCCGCGATCCAGCGTTGTGGCATCGTGCGTCATCTTCTCAATTACGGCCAATGCTTGAAATGCGGTGTTCGCGGTCTCCTGGCCTTCTGCCGCGAGGCGCGTCTTTTCCCGCAAATCTTCGTACGCATGTTTGTCACGAAGTTGCACGCGCACGCGCGCCAGCAATTCCGCGGGTTCCCATTGCGGAATAAGAGCATCGTCGGCGCCTAGATCGAGTCCCCGAGCGAGTTCCGCTCCCCCGCCGCCCGTCAGCAAGATCACGCGTGTGCTGGCGGTTGCTGCCAGCCCTTTGATTTCCGCCAAAGCGTTGCAGCATTGCAAATTCGATAGATCGGCAGAAAATAGAAACAGGTCCACGCCGCCATTCTGAACGATGGTGAAGCCCTCCTCCTGGGTCGCGGCAGACGAAACCTCATATCCCGCCGAACGCAAGAGGTCCAGCAATAGTTGGCGCGACTTCGCATCCGGCTCAACAATCAAAATGGTTTCGCGTTTTGTTGGCAAACTCTTAGTCTCCACGGATTCACCCTAAATACCATGAAACAGGCCGGAGCGGGTGGTCCGTCGGAATTTTCTACCGGCTCTCCATGCGACTTAGGAAAAACCCGTGGCCCATCCTAATATGGTCGCTTTGCAAGTGTGTGGCGTTTTTGAAGTTTCAACTGAGGAGATAGAAGATGCGCCTAATTGCAGCCAAAGTCAGTTGTTATCTACAATCGCGTAAATACTTTAGGTTAAGGAGAAAGAAGTTGGCTCCCCGACATGTACGATCTGGGAACGTCCAGATTTGAGTTTACTATGAGTTTCAAGAAACAAAGATCCCGTCCCTCAGGAATCAAAGGCCAATAACCTCAATTCTCCGCTGTTACGGTTCCGAATTTACTCGCAAGACCGTATTCGCACGGCTTAAACAAGAATACTTGCGTCACTTCCCTCGAAGCATCGACTCCAAGAGGAAAGTGAGGCTAATTGAGTATGGTGGATCACGGCGCTGCTGAAAGCCCGAAGATAGTATTTGAGCATGGACCGGGTGCAGCGGATCTTGCGGCGTGAGGGGTTGAAAGTCCCGCAAAAACAGCGATCACGAGGGCGGTCATGGCTGAACGACGGGTTGTGTAACATATTGGGCGAACTTGGCCCTCGATGCCCAACAGTAGGTGTGCCAACACCTCACAATTTGAGTCCCGCCCAGCCGGGCGATTGGCTGGCCCCCCAAAATCAGTTCTTTCTGACCAGCTAGAAAATAGGGTCTTTCGAATATTCGAATCAATGAGTTACAAGTCATTTGACATTGACGAATCTGGGCAAGTTCTCACTGAGGGGTGCGTTGGTTGGATTAGAACGAATCAGATTTTGTCCGGCGTATTGCTGCGCGGCCTCAGATTAAGCTGCGCCGGTCTATTGATTGGTCCGCTGGTCACCGTTGCGATGAACCGCGTACTCACTAGCTTCCTTTCTGAAATCCATGGTTTGGAGACTGTCCCACTTATCCTCTCGGCCGGGGTACTTCTCGTGGTCTCGTTTGCCGCGTGTTATTTGTCTGCTCGCCGGGGCGCGGCCCTCGGCCCTTTGGTGGCGCTGCGTTTCGATTAGTTGTCCTTCGCCAAAACTCTGTCCACCTTTGGAATCAACAAGTCGGAAACTTGCCATTCACACTAAAGAAGTATTCGCAAACAATCATAGCAACCTCAGCGATGCACACCCAAGCGCACATATTCAAGACGTGCCGAGTAACCCTGATGGCAGAACCCTTTCTTGTTAACGAGATTGCTCGGGTCACTTCACTGGCCCTAAGTAATTGTCCAGCCAGTTCAAAGTCTCGCGGATGACATCGTTCCTCGGTGGGACGTGGCCGCTGTCAAATAGGGCATACCGTTTGTCTTGTTCTCTCGTTCCCAGCAACCGGAACATGGGCCTTTGAGAGGTCTCCATCGGAAAAGTAAAGTCGTATCGGCCATTGATCATCAGGACCGGGATCTTTGCACGCGTGGCAAAATTGATCTCCCGGATTTCCGGGAATTGTTTTTTCGGGCTGAAGCCTCCGGCAACGAGGACTGCGGTCCGAAAGCGCGTTTCTAACGCCAACATCACTGGCCCGTATCGAGCGCCTTGGCTCAGACCGTAATAGGCGATCCTTTCTTGATCCACATCCGAGCGGGTGAGGAGGTAATCCACGGACCTCGCCAGATCTTTGAAATCCTCAATTTCCAGGTCCCGTTCCCCGCTAGTTCCTTTCTCTAGGCTGGCGGGGAGATAGCGCTCGTAGGTTCCCTTGTACACGGGAACCATTAACGCCCGTCCGCTCTTGATGATGAAGTCCGCGAAAATAAGTTCTGGACTTCGGCTGGAACCAGGAAGGAACATCTGCCCGCCTCCGAAATAGACCACGGTTTGATATGGTGGGTGCGAATTCGCGGGCAGAAGCAAGTGAGCGGTGACCCTTTCCTGTCCGTAAGCGGCATCAAATGTGATGGTCTCCTTGTGCCAGCCCTCCGCGGAATCCTCCGTTTCTTCAACTTTCGCATTGAGCGGCTTGCGGTCGTACTCGTAGAGGCCCTTGTAGACCGTAAAAATGGTGTCTGACACCGGCTTCTCCTGGCGGTAATCACGCACTAGAGTGTCCTGAATTGGCCGGGTAAGAGAATCCGGAAGGGGCGTCTGGTCGAGGGATTGCACCACACGGAGACCATAAGCGGGCAATCGCTCGAGCGGCGGATGTGCATCGTCATCCAAGAACATGTAAACGGCATCGTTCCAAGACCCGCCCATGATGTAGCGCTTGTCACCAGTGGCGTTCCAGCACCACTCCTTCACGTTTCCTGCCATGTCATAGGTGCCGTAGGGGCCCAGACCCGAGTAACTGCCAACCAGCGCTGGCCCCTTGCTCCCAAAATTGCTGAGGTTAAGGATGTCTGAAAATATTCCTGGGCCTGCGGCGATTTTCCATTCATAGATGGTTGGCAGACGCTGGCCCAGAAACCTCGCATAGGCAGCCGCCTCATACCAACTCACGCCGCTAACCGGGTAATCCCCCTGTCCGGCGGGATATTCGCCTAATTCCCACGTGGCGGGGCCCGGCCTTCCAGTAGCATCCCGGAGACGTGACATGGCCTCTTGCCAAGAGAGCTTGCGGCCGCCTTCCAGAAACGGCTCCGCCCAGTAGTCGCGAATCCGATAACCACCGGCGTCCACAAACTTCTTAAATTCCCGATTTGTGACTTCAAATTTTCCGATCAGGAATTTCGGCACCTCTACCGTAGGGCTTTGGCCCAGTTGCAGGCTCCCGCCTGGAACGAGCAGCAAATTCACAGGGAGGTTGCCCTTCGGTGGTAGGGTGAATGAGATTTGGTTACCTAAGTGCTCCGCCCCGTACTCCATGGTCTCAAATCCACTCTTTTCGACTTTCCAGCGGAAATTCGCCAACGGAAGATTCAGCCGAATCGGAGATTTGCCAAGGTACTCCCAGTCACCTTTAAGGTCCGAGTATTCCTTCACGTTCACGTCTGCGCCCGCTGGCTCGGTTTCTATAGTGAGGGGCAGCGAGAAGTTGAGGCGCAGGCGGGCCAGGGTTGGATCGTCAGGTGAATATTTTTCAGCTTGTCTCGACAGACGGAAGGCAGCAAAGAACTGTCCATTGTCCATCAGCTGAGCGATTTGGGGGATTGCTTGCTCTTTTGCCCACCGCTTCGGAGAATTGTGGTGGTGCCACCAGGTACCCCCCAACGCTCCCGCAAGCAACAAGAGGAGCAGCGGCGCCATCACTCGCGGGCGCCGCACCAGCTGGGAAATTGGCAGGGTCGCCTGCCCACGCGAACTAGTCTGTGACCGCAGCCGCTTCAAATCGCCCATGACGTTGAGCGCAGACAGGTACCGGTCCTCACGCTTCTTCTGCAAGGCTTTCTGAATGATTCGGTCCAGCTCTGCTGGGACAGCCGGATTTACGTGTGACGGCGGAACTGGATCCTTCTGCAGAATGCCGTCATACAACACGGCTTCTGTTGTTCCTGTGAAGGCCTGCCTGCCCGTCGCCATTTCGTAGAGCACCGCACCAAATGAAAACAAATCCGTGCGCGCATCCAAGTCTTCGCCTCGCACTTGCTCTGGTGACATATACATGATCGTGCCCATTGCCGTGCCCAGCCGGGTGAGTCGTTCCCGTCCGCTGGCCGTGGGCATCGCCGAGAGGTTCGAAGCACAGCCCGCGGGCACAAGTTTCGCCAAACCAAAATCCAGCAATTTCGCCTGGCCACGGTTGGTAATAAAGATGTTCGCGGGCTTGATGTCGCGGTGGATGATCCCATGGGAGTGCGCCGCGTCCAGCGCGTCGGCGATCTGCACCCCCACTTCCAGCGCCTCTTCCAGAGGAATAGGCATGCCCGCGATGCAGCTCGTGAGTGTTCTGCCTTCCAGGTATTGCATCGCCAGGAAGGGGCGCCCTTCGTGCTGGCCCACATCATAGATTGTGCAAATATGGGGATGGTCGAGGGCCGAGGCTGCGCGCGTCTCACGCTCGAAACGCTCGAGGGCGCCGCGGTCGTGTGCGATGTCTTGCGAGAGGAACTTCAGGGCCACAAAGCGATGGAGCCGAGTGTCCTTGGCCTTGTACACCACGCCCATCCCGCCCGCGCCAATCGCGCCGACGATCTGGTAGGGTCCCAACTTGGTGCCCGTCTTCAATCCAGTGTCTTCCAAGGCCGGGGACTCCAAGAAACTGCTGCTGCCTTGCTCGTGTGCCGCAAGCAACGACTCGACCTCGCGACGCAGCGATGGTTCGGGACAAGCCTGATCTAAATACGCTGACCTTTCCGCCGGCTTGCGTTCCAGAGCGCCGGCCAGAACCTCTTTGACTTCTTGCCAGTGTTCCGGCGTCACTTAAGTGCGTCCTTGTTCATTTCCCATCGCAGCCAGGTTCGCGCCGTGGCCCATTCGCGCTTCACC
>DATGHC010000040.1:0-53541 GCA_035308165.1 Candidatus Acidiferrales bacterium
GGATCGATGCCGGAAATGTGGCAGGCATCGGTCAGGATCAAGGAGCTGGAAGAGAATCTGCTGGCGCAGCGCAGTTCCCTCATCTGCGCGTTCAATCAGCTCCTTGATCTGAAAGATTTGAACACGGGCGTCCATAGCACGCGTCTCGCTGAATGGGGCATGCGAATTGGTCAGGAACTGGGTCTTGCAGAGGATGCCTTGAAGGACCTTGAAGTCGCCGCACTCCTCCACGACATCGGCAAAATCGGGATCCCGGATTCTATTCTGAAGAAGCCGGCTAAGTTGGAGAATGACGAATATGCGCTGATGAAGAAGCATCCGGAGTATGGCTGGGCCGTTCTACGGACCCTCCCGGGATTCGACCGCGCGGCGCTGTACATTCTTCACCACCACGAGTCTTTTGATGGAAAGGGCTACCCCGCTGGTCTCAAGAGCTCCGAAATTCCCATCGCCTCACGAATCGTCTCTGTCACTGACGCATTCGACGCCATGGTCTCTTCGCGTCCCTATCGTCAAGGCCTTCCATTTGAGGAAGCGATCCGCCGCCTCATTCTCGCCAGCGGCACTCAATTTGACCCGCTCGTCGTCCAGTCCTTCCTCCCCTTGGCCCAAGCCGAAATGACAACCGTTTTCGCCGCTGCGGGAACGGAAGTTTCCGCCGCGCTGTAATTCAGCCTAAGCACGGCTGTTCTTTGTTCTTCACTAAAGAATCCGGCGGCAAACTTGATTCATTCGCGGCCCAGAGAGTGCTTCGGTGACGGCCCCTCATTTTAATTCCGGAACATACATCCACGAGACGCCTGGTATTTGAGTTTCTCAACGGAATTAGTTGTCCGCGAGACACACTTCAGGCTCCCAAAGAATCGCGAGCAACGAAGTCGTCGCTAGATTAGTTTGGCCGCTTTTTCGACTTCGGCTCTGGGACAGCTGTAGCGCGCCATGCGATTGCAGCCTCGGCAGTGAGTTTGAGCGCCACAATACCGACACTTTCATGGAACGTCGCCGTTCCCCAGAGTTTACGTCCTGCACCTGTGAGGTATTCGGTGCAAGCAATCGCGATTCTTTCCCACGTTGCCGGATCGTTCAGGGGTAGTCTGGAGGGATCCGGCGCCTCCAGGAATCCATAGCGGATGAGTGGTGTGATGACCTCGTCAAACGTTTCGCGTGTTACGGAAAAGACCGGCTGTTCGGCCTCCATAACTTTTTCCTCAATTGCCACAATACCTGTTCGGCCGGTGCTAACCGATAGTACCTTGGTCAAAAATTCTGGTACCGTTTTTAAGTTATAAATAATGGATCGCATGATTACCGAGACATGACTCGGCGACAATTCTTGTTATCGGAGAAAGTAACTGTAGAAAGCATAACAGGCCATAGAAAGCACGTTAAATCTGCCTGGCAACCTGCCTCCAGCCTGATTCATTCGAACAAAATCACGGATCGAAATTCCTCTGCACCCAAACATACTTCGTTAAATTTCCATACATTCCCATTACCTGGATGGCTGAAACCTGAAAGGTCATGCCGCACGCCAATAAACAGTCCTTTTCAAGCTAACTGCTTAGGGCTCTTTCCACTGCGCTGGAACTGGCGTCCGATCAAGATTCAGTTCTTTTTGGTCATCGAGAAATCGGAACTTCCGCCTATTCAATTCAATGAGTTACAGGCGATGTTGCTTTGGCGTTTTTGGGCAAGTTCCCGGTAGCGGATGCATTGTTTTGACCGGCACACTGGCGGAATTGACTCGATCCCAGAAACCATAGCAGAACACGCTTGATTGTAACCCCAGAGTTTCTTCCGTTGGAGACAACCAATCTTGTAACAAAATATTCACAGTCTCAGGTCGGTGATACGCCTAATCGTACTCGATATGCTGAAGTCGATGGATTATTTTTGATCTTAGGCGATTCCTGTTGAAACAATTGCGACCCGCTTGTTGTGGTCCGTTTAGATTTGTTGAGGTAGGATGGTTTCGGACCTACGAGATTATCTACGGTGTTAGCTACCCCGATTGTTTGAACGAGGTAGTTTCGATTCCGGATTGCTTTGCCGAACGACAGGCAGTCTGACGCTAGCATATGTTCTTCCGTCCACCAGCTTCGGGCTTTGCCCCATGATTGACTTAGATTATTTTCGCGTTAAGTCTCTCTTACTGGGGCTCCGCGATGACGATTACCGCTGCCTTACCGCCCACCGTAACATCCTTGGAGAATTGGCCTCCTTCCAACAGACAAAGAATCCTCCTACCATTCGTGATGGCAACTACACCGACCCCTGCACTCCCTAAGCCCGGGGCCGGATTGTTATTGGGATCCAGATTCGTTATGTTGAGCCCAGCGCTGTACTCATTGGCATCGGCATCCAAGAGTTGTGAACCGCTCCAGGTATAATCCCATGTTCCGTCGGGGGCACCGGTAAAGTTGGAGAGAACCGCGATCTGTGACCACACGGTCGGGTCGCCAGAATCATCATTGTAGATAAAATATCCCCCACCGAGTGAAGCGTTGGAAATGGATGCGTTGGCGCCGTGTTCGGCGTACCCAGAGCTCGCGGCAGCGTCGGTCCCTACAATGAAGAACGTGACCGGTTCCGAGTTCGTCGTGGGGCTTGCGAGATAAAGTATAGGGGGACTTGTCCCCATGTTCCCAAGTGTCACTCGTCCCGTGGAGCTTGCGAGTGCAAATGATCCTGGGCTGCCTGAATTGAAAGTCTGGATTTGAGTACCGTTCTGAATGTCGAATTGGAATACAATTCCTGTGACTTGTCCGGCTGCCGATGAGTTGCTGTTCAGAGTCAACAATCCAAGCTCACCGGTGGCACACGGCCCCGAATAATTTACGGTCGTACAAGGAAACTGTCCTGTGGTGTGGATGATGTGATTGCCTGCAACTGATGCAGCCGTGAATGAACTTGCGGACACAACGGCCTGGCCGCTCCGAATTGGGCTGCCCGGCCCCCAAGGATCAGTTCCCAGCATGAATATCTCGTCTGGATTCACAATGTAAAAAACACTATTACTGGCCGTACTCGGCGGCCCGCCGGCCGTGAAGGAAACCGGCGCACGACCATCCGAACGAGACACCGAACTGATACTCCCCGTGCCGAAGACGCTGGTAGCTGCGCCGGCCTCGTTTTGGTCCGCCGTGATCGAGGATATAGTCCCGCTCGATGGGTCCAAGACGAATGACCCCGCCATTGCATACCGTCCATTTGGAGTTCCTCCATGCACACCGAGCGCATAATTCGTGTGGAGCGCTGTGGTGTCGCCTGAGCTGTACGCATTTTGATCCTGACGTCTCAGTTCACCGGCGACCTGCGACTTGGGACTAGATGAACTGTTGATTTGGAGGAGCGCGCCTTTGGTCGCGACTCCAGATTCGAATCCAGATGTGAACGCTCCCGGCGCAATGGTGAACGTGAATGGCCCGCCGGAGGTTTGAAGTTGCAAGCACCCCACGAATCCGGATGCGCCAGCTACAAGGAATATCGCTGAGCCCGGATCCGGCCCGACCGTGTAGAAGCTCCCGGCCGACAAGATGGTGAGGTGCCTGGGGCCATTGATTCGGTCGTTGACGTCCAGGTCGCCTCCGATTCCCCCGCCAAGATCCCCAACTTTCCCCGCGCCATCCAACATCACACTAAACGCTATCGCGCTGGGTGCCGCCCCCTGCCAGCCTTGGGTGACGCCTGCATACTGGCCGTTCAGCGCGGATTCGTTCCCCGATGGCAATGTTGCACACGCGTTCGGATCGCCGATGACCATCACATCTGTAGCTTCGGCGGGCGCAGACCCCCCTCCAGTCACTTGGGCAGCGTTCACTAATGGTGAAGCAGCATTTGGGGCCACATCCACAAACACGTTAAACGGCGGGTAACTCTGTCCGGGCGCGAGAGGATCGTTTCGGGTCGTGGTCAATGGAGAAGAACCGCCCCATCCCGATCCTGACGAGCTCGTCCTGACCTCACCAGCTGGGATCGTTACCGTGAGAGTAACCTCACCGGCTGTGGGCCCAGGTCCCATGTTTGAGACGGTTATCGTAAAGGCTTCGCCGCGTTGCCCAGCCGAATAGTCACCTTGATGCGTCATCTGCACGCTCAACGTTGCTGGAGTCGCGATAGTTGTCGGGTCAGTCCCACTCGCCGGCACCGATCCGCCTCCTGAAACACTCACCTGATTTGTCTCCGGCGAAGTGGCATTTGCTGCGACATTCACTGTCGTCGTAATTGTCGGATAGTTCGCTCCTACGGACAGCACATCACTCCGCGTGCACGAGTCAGACGTGCAAGTCCACCCACTCCCCGCCATGGATTCAAGTGTCATCCCCGTTGGAACCGAGTCAGAAACAGTAACAGTCGAGCCATTAGTCGGCCCTGGTCCGGCGTTTGTGACCGTCACGCTATAGGTCGCCCCCTGCTGCCCGGCCTGAAAATTCCCTGTGTGCGACGCGCTGACGGTGAGCGTTGCGGCCAGAGGGGGTGGGGGTGGCGGCTGCGTAGTTGTCCCACTACCGCAACCTGCAAGGGTTCCAATGCACAGCATCCCCGCCATCGCGAGCACCACCCTCGAAACTGTCCTGCCTCTCACACCCCACTCGTCAATCATCTTCCTCTCTGGAACCACCGCAAATTCAACCGTTACCGAGATTTGTGTGACAACAATAGCACGCAGGACATCCCCATCGCCGTCCATAGAAGATGGCGTCAGGTGGGGGGCGAACCCGCGTCCGCCCGGACCGCGCCCGCCGCTGCTCATCAATGGCCATCGTCCTGCCGGCCATTCGTTGTCTTGCGAACGATGGCGTGGATAGGTTGCGTTCCGAAATGTCCAGTCGCACCGCCCGTGACAACTTCGAAAGTCAACGTTATATTCGAATACTCGACGATTGTTCCCCCAGTGATGACGACATCTAACGTAGTTGTCGCTAAGGGTGCCGGGCTGGAAATTGTCGGGCATGTTGCGCACCTCGCGGGATCGATTACGATGGGTTTCGCTGAACGAAACCCGATGCCTGTCTGGCCCGGGTTCTTGCAGCGGGTTCAAGCTGCAGTGCGTTATATACAACTCTCTGTTATAAGTAAATGCAAATGCATGCTGCGTGGTGCCTGCCGAAGGCAGGCTCTGCATCTCTCACGGTGATTCATTTCTCGGTGGAGTCGTTCTACCAATTGTCGACTCGCCCATTCACGTCAGCCATGATTCTTTTATGCGAATCCCAATTTGCATCGGGACGAAAGCGTCCAATCAATCCTCGGCGTTAACTTGTTACACAATACAAAGCTGGCAGCCCAAAATCATATGATTTTGGGCAGGCTGCGGAATGCCCTCCGCGCAGTGCCCTTGCTGATTCCCGTATCCAGGATAATCTCGCGCCAGGAGCGTCCCCGTTCGGGAAGAACGCCTATCATTTGCGCGTCCACGATTGCTCGAGGTCTTCCAAGACACCGTCCCATAGCTTTCGCCGACGCAAGACCCGACCGCACGCGGTCTCGAATTGATTCTCTTTTAAACTCCGCGATCGACGCGAAAATGCGGAACACAAGGCGCTCGTTTGGAGTTGAATTATCTACGCCTTCATGAAGACTTCTGGAATCGATTTCCAACGAGCGAAATTCCTCGAGCGCATTCACAAGCTGACGCAAGCTGCGCGCAAAGCCATGGTAGCGATAGTCGACTACGGCCGATTCGAGTCGCCTTGCCGAGGAATTTAAGGCTCACAGACTTGAGGCGATCTTGAAACGAAAGTTTTCACGCAATGGATTGGGAATGCACCTCGATGTTGCCATCCTCCATGCTGTGTTTGCATTTGCGATTGACGTTGAACTACTCATCGGCAGGAACAATTCGGTGAAGTACGAGAAATACCCGGCAAGAAGTCGGAAGGCGGCGCGCAGCCATTCACGCAAGAAGAATTGGGCCGATTGCGCCAAGTGGCCGGCCAAGACCTTCTCGCTTTTCTTCTCCTACGGCATTCCGGACTCCGAGGTTTTGATGCGGCTGACCTCCGGTGGTCGGAAATTGATTTCCGCGAACGCATGTTGTCCCGACTCACGCACAAGCGCAGAAAGCAGGTCTGGATTCCGATCCATCCGGAACTGCTTTTCGCATTGGAAGCCATGCGCTCCGAACGGCGAGCCAAACCCGGGGATCGCGTTCTGTTCAAGCCGGCAACAGATGAGTTCAAGACTCGGCCACGGTTGTACGAACGGATCAAGGCGATGGGCAAATGAGCGGGCGTCAATTTGGCGCGCCCTCACCGATTCCGGGACACCCTTGCAGTTGACCTGCTTCTGAAGGGGGCAAGCTCGTATGACATCGCGAAGACGCTAGGTGACGCAGTCGCGGCCGAGGAAAAGCACTATGCCCCTATGTAAAGGAGCTCTGGGAACGGACAAGGTTAAACATAGAAACCATTGAGGGGATCGAAGAACCAGCAGAGAGTTGCACGATTTTTGCAGACCTTCCAGCAGCAAGAGGCCACGTAGAATGAAAAAAATAAATAATGGCGGATGGGCCTGTAAGCCGGATTCTGTGCGCAATAGAATTGCGCGACGATCATTCCTCTAGGTCATGGCTCGCGCCATGACTCCAGCAGCCTACCCGAGGGTTGATTGTACTGAACGATTTCGCGCTCAACACATACTCGTCACCCTTGCGGGATCGGAGCAACGGGCCGGGCCGGCCCTCCCCTCCTATTTGGCCTTGCACCACGCGGGGTTTTCCGTGCCGTCCCGATCGCTCGAAACGCGGTGGGCTCTTACCCCACCTTTTCACCCTTACCATGCGCGACGGCCGCGCGAGTAGTCCAAATTTCGCCGGCGGGCCTGAGATTTTGCCTCCGGCCTGCCACCGAGGTGGCTCACCCGCCCGGTTCGTTTCACCGGCGGTTTATTTTCTGTGGCACTTTCCGTAGCCCGGCCCTTTCGAGCCAAGCCCCCTGCCGTTAGCAGGCGCGTTGCCCTTCAGTCAAGGACCTTGCGGCCGATGACCGCGGTGTCCGGACTTTCCTCCCGCGTCGTGCCTTGCAGCAAAACGCCAGCGATCGCCCGGCCCACCCGCCGGAGCTATTTTAGCGCGAAGGGCGGCAATCGTGGGGGAAAATTCAATTGGATGGATTGCTGACGGGGACGGGGGCGCGTCACCGCCGCTACTTCGTGGAAATCCAGACAGTGGTGCGGTCTTCGATTGCCCAGACGCCAGTGCGCTTGACCAGCCAGACGAATTCACCCTGTCCGCACAGCGTTCCGCAGGAATTGCCTGTATACACGACTGCCTCCGTGTGCTGTTTGTTGAAGCCGATACGCGAGACGACCACAATTCCGGGCGTATTGCGGTGTTTCCTGAAGAAGCCGCGCCAGGCGCGATCATCTTTCACTTGCGGCGCCAGATCGGCGATGTCGGCCGTGACGCAGTCGGGCGCCAACCGACAGGGCGAAGGCAGCTTCTTGGATTGATGATTTACATCTTCATAGTCCTGCTTTGCAGCCGCCGAAATGGGAGCTAGAAACTTTTGCGTTTGGAGCCCCTGGACGGGGATGTTGGCGATCATTCCCGGGGGAACGCCGAGCGCGGTCTGGTCAGAAAGGACAATTGGGCGACTCTTGGATGCTTGATAAACGTCCAGGAAAAGCGCGGTGTAAACAGCAGACTCGTCATCACTAAGTTGAGCGAGTGGCGGCGTTTGGGAACGCGATACCGCGATGGCCACATGCAACAGGAGAGCTGCCGTGAAGATTCCACGGCATAAGAGGAACGCACGGCCAGCCTGCTCGGTTGTAGACACTTGATTTCGCAATGTCGATTTCCCGATCCAATATTATCAGACGATGAGTTCCGGGAGGGCTCTCGCCAGAGCTTGGCCGGCGTCTTCATCGTGTTAAACTCTTGGCCCTGAGCGAAGCGATCTTGCACCTAGATCGTCTTTCCGTCTTCCACGAGGGTTGGATTCTATGACAACGAAAAACACCGTATGTCGCCGGTCCAAAATTTTTGCCCGCAATTTGATATACCTGTCGGCGCTCACGGCCGCCGCATGGTTGGCGCCATTTGTCGGGCAATTGACAACGAGAGCGGCCGCACAGAATGGGGCCATTCCGGATGCGATGCATGTGCCACCGCCGCCTGTGACCCGTACAGACAACGTCGTGGACGATTATTTCGGCACTAAGGTCACGGACCCCTACCGGTGGCTTGAGGATCAGAACTCTCCGGAAACCCGCGCCTGGATAGAGGCGCAGAACACCTACACGGATTCCATCGTAAAAAAACTGCCGGGGCGCGACGCCATCAGCGGGCGAGTGAGCCAGCTCTTGAAAGTGGACCAGGTGGGACTGCCGATGGAAAGAAATGGCCGCTATTTCTTCACCAAGCGCGCGGCCGCCGAGGATCAATCCAAACTTTATTTTCGACAGGGCCCAACGGGAAAGGATGAGCTTCTGGTAGATCCCCTGCCCATGAGCGCGGACCACAGCACAACCGTGAACTTTGGAGAGGTTTCGCGCGACGGCAGCCTGATGATTTATATGCTCCGGCAAGGCGGAGCGGATGAAGAGGTCCCTCATCTCTTCAACGTGGATCAGCGTCGCGAGATAACAGAAGAATTTCCCAAGGCCCGCTATTTCTCAACGGATTTCAGCGGAGACAAAAGCGGCGTCTACTACTCCAGGCAGACCGAGAAAGGGCCGCGAGTTTTTTGGCACAAACTGGGGACGCCCTCCAGCGAGGACAAGATCATCTTCGGTGAAGGGTATGGCCCGGAAAAAATCATTTCCTCTTCGGTCTCGGAAGATGGCCAAAACTTACTGATCCATGTCCTTTACGGGGCCTCTGGTGACAAGGTCGAGGTTTATATCAAGAACCTGGCCAAAGATGGGCCCATCGTGACCGTCGTGAATGGCGTCGACGCGCGGTTTCAGGCCTCCATTGGCGGCCAGAAAATCTATATTCAGACAAACTGGGATGCGCCGTTGGAAAAGATCATGGCCACGGACATCGCTACTCCAGGCCGGGATCACTGGAAAACGGTGGTGCCGGAGAGCAAGGCGCACATTGAAGGCTTGTCACTGGTCGGGGGAAAGCTTTCGGTTTTGTACTCGCGAAATGCCAGCTCTGAATTGCAGGTATTTGATGCGACCGGGAAGCCCGTCCGCGAAGTTGCCATGCCCGCCATTGGCACGGCTCTTGGTTTGTTCGGGCAGTGGGCCAGCTCTGAAACTTTTTACTATTTCGCGTCCTACTTCGTGCCTGGAACGGTGTACCGCTATGACCTGAATACTGGCGCGCAAAGCGTATGGTACAAGCCGGACGTGCCGGTCAAGAGTGATGAATTTGAGGTGCGCCAGGTGTGGTTCAACTCGAAAGACGGAACACGTGTGCCCATGTTTGTGGCACACAAGAAGGGACTGAAGTTGGATGGCTCCGCGCCGGCGCTGCTCACCGGCTACGGAGGATTCAACGTCAGCGAGACTCCCTTTTTCAGTTCATCGGCCGTGGTGTGGATGGAGCAGGGAGGAATTTTCGCGGACGCGAACATGCGCGGGGGCGGCGAATTCGGCGAAAAGTGGCACCAGGCCGGCATGTATGAAAAGAAGCAAAATGTTTTCGACGATTTCATTGCCGCGGCGGAATGGCTGATTGCCAGTCATTACACCAGTCCTGCCAAGCTAGCGATCCGCGGCGGGAGCAATGGTGGTCTGCTGATGGGTGCCATGATTACTCAGCGGCCGGATTTATTCGCTGCGGTGCTGTGCCAGTTTCCTCTTCTGGACATGCTGAGATACCAGAACTTTCTGGTGGCGCGGTATTGGATACCTGAATATGGCTCGTCGGAAAATGCCGACGAGTTCAAATACATTTATGCCTACTCTCCGTATCAACATGTCAAGGCAGGAACGAAGTATCCCGCGGTAATGTTTGTTACGGGCGATTCCGACACGCGCGTGGCGCCGCTGCACGCGCGGAAGATGGCCGCATTGATGCAGGCCTCCGCGGCTCCCGGGCGGCCCATTCTGCTCAAATACGATACGAAGAGTGGCCATTCCGGCGGTGACCCTGTGACAAAAACGGTTGAAGATGTCACGGACGAACTAAGCTTCTTGCTCTGGCAAGTAGGAGCAACGCCAAAGTAGCTGATTCCCTTCCCTTGGAGAAATTCAGAGCCGTTGAAGATTTCGCTTGACATATGCTTATATGGGAATATATTATTCCATTTCAGAAAGGGAGCCTTAACCAACGTGCCGCGGGCCACAACCAATTCCGACGCTTTCAATGCCGTGGCCGAGCCGCGCCGCCGCGAAATCTTGACGCTGCTTACCCTCCGCGAACATCCTGTCGGAGATATTGTCATTGCCCTACGTCTGGCCCAGCCCTCCGTTTCCAAACATTTGCGAGTGCTACGCGATGTGGGTCTCGTTCGAGCGCACCGCAAGGGCCGCCGCGTGCTTTATCGCACCAACGCCGCCGCCATCCGCCCGTTGTATGAATGGACGAAAACATTCGAGCGCTTCTGGGAGCATCAGTTGCTTCGCATCAAGGAGCGCGCCGAGGCAACAGCTCAGAAGTCACATCCAGCAGTCCCAAATCACAAGGAGGAAACATGAGTCCAGCAACGCCAGCACCAGCAGTTGAGAACTTGATCCTGAACATCTCGCAGGAAATTCAGGTACACGCACCCCTTGACGTCACCTTTGCCGCCCTGCTTGAACAGCTCGGCCCAGCCGGTGACACACCGGAGGGCAAGCCTTTGCCGATGAAACTCGAAGCTTGGCCCGGGGGCCGCTGGTATCGCGACCTGGGTGACGGCAACGGGCACTTCTGGGGGAACGTACAAGCCATAAAACGGCCAACGCTGCTCGAAATCAGCGGGCCGCTGTTTATGTCATTTGCCGTCATATCCAACCTTCAATACCGGCTGAGTGAAATCCCCGGCGCCACGCTCATCGCGTTTCATCATTTCGCCCTTGGGGCAATTCCGGAAGATTACCGGCAAAATATTGGCACGGGCTGGACGCACATCATCAACAGCGTTCGCGCGCGCGCCGAAGCGGTTCGCGGAAAATAAATTACCAATTAAATTTTTTGAATTCTTTGGCATATCCAAAAACTGAGTCCTTGAGAGGAGACACAGAATGGTACCCATGGTTGAACCCATCTATAACGAATTCCGCGAAGAAATGCCCGCTACGAGGCGTTTGCTCGAAAGGGTCCCTGCCGACAAATTGGCCTGGAAACCGCACCCGAAATCCAGATCGCTGGGTGAATTGGCCACGCACGTCGCGAATATTCCTGGAATGGTTGAACGAATCGCCAATCAGGACGAGTTTGCGCCGGGAAGCATCGCGCCGGGGACGATGAACAGCGTGGAAGAAATACGGGCCGCGTTTGAGAAAAATGCCCGCGCCGGCGAAGAGATTCTGAGCAATATGACCGAGAAAACCGCTACCGGCAGCTGGCGGCTGGTTTTCAAAGGGAAAGAGATCTTTAAGAAGCCGCGCGTCGCAGTGCTGCGAACGAATGTCTTGAATCACTTGTATCATCATCGCGGGCAACTGGGGGTTTATCTCCGCTTGTTGGATGTGCCGGTTCCGGTAGTTTATGGACCAACGGCGGACGAAAATCCTTTCTTCTAATAGCAATAGGCGAATTCTTTCTCGCCCGGAGATCAATGGAGGCGGCCGAGTTGGCCGCCTTCCGTTTTTCCGCTGATTCCCTTTTCTCGAGTGCGGGTGGAATTCCTTGACCGCAGCGTGGCGCGTAAGTATGCTCCGCGCAATTCTGGGCGCATGCCCAGACACCCAGCCTTGGAACAGAAACTCCAATCTGGAGGAGCACTGCGCATGGGGATAATGTACGCGGTCATCATTGGGCTTGTTTAAGGCCATCTCGAAGGAGATTCATCCGCACATCTTGGCAACTTGCGCCGGACGTGACATGATTTGCATCATTCAATGCTGAAGTCTGGAGAATCATCCAAAATGAAACGCCATGCCCTTGTTGCTTGTGCCGCGCTGGTTCTCGCGCCAATAATTTCTGCTCCGCTGGACGGTGCTCAGTCGAAGCGCGCGATGGCCTTCGACGACCTAGTTTCCATGCAGCGTGTCAGCGATCCGCACGTTTCGCCCGATGGAAAGTGGGTGGCCTTTACGGTGGCCACTCCCGATAAGGACGCCAACCGCAACGCATCGAATATCTGGCTGATTCCCGCGAATGGGGGCGCGACCAAGCAGCTGACAAACAGCGGACATGATTCCACGCCACGCTGGGCGCCCGATGGAAAACGCATCGCATTTATCTCTTCCCGTGATGGTGAGGCGCAGATTTATTTCATTGCCGTCGAGGGAGGCGAAGCGTCACGCGTGACCAACATCGCCAGCGGAGTAGATAATTTCCTTTGGGCGCCGGACGGCAATTCTCTGGCTTTCACCTCCGGCGTTTTCCCGGATTGCAAGGACGATTCTTGCAACAAGGCCCGCATCGATGCGGCTGCGAAGAGCAAGGTCAAGGCGCATGTGACGGAGCATCTGCTCTACAGGCACTGGACACACTGGAACGACGGCCGCCGCAGCCATTTATTCGTTACGCCCGTGGATGGCGGTGCGCCGCGCGACCTGATGCCGGGGGCGGACTACGATGCTCCTCCTGATTTTCGTGGAGAGGCAGCCGACATTGCATTCGCTCCCGACAGCAAGGAACTCTGTTTTGTTGCCGTCACCGATTCCATGGAAGCCATCAGCACGAATGGCGACCTGTTCATTGTCCCTCCAGATGGCTCGGCCGGCCCAAAACGAATCACGGAAAATCCGGGCTATGACGGCCATCCAGTTTATTCGCCCGACGGGAAAACAATCGCCTACCGCGCGCAACTTAGTGCTGAAGACGAGTCCGACCGCTGGCGGCTGTTCATTTACAATCGAGCCACCGGCCATCGCACAAATCTGACGGAAGCGTTCGACCGCAGCGTGGACAACCTGTCCTGGTCGCCGGATAGCCAGACGATTTATTTCACGGCGGAAGAGCACGCCGAGGCCCCGATCTATGCGATCCCGGCTCAGGAGGCCGCAACACCTCGCACAATTGTTGGCGAAGGATTTAACACGGAACTCTCCTACAGTGGCGCTGGGCGAATGTTTGTATTCACCAGGTCAACCTTGATGGCCCCCGCTGAGATTTTCACCACCGGCTCAGGCGGAGGGCGCGTCAGGCAAATAACGCACATTAATGACGCGCGGCTCGCGCCACTGGATATGGCCAAGCCGGAATGGTTCTGGTTCGATGGAGCCGGCGGAACAAAAGTTCATGGCGCGATCATCCGACCGCCGCATTTTGATGCGTCCCATAAATATCCGGCAGTTTTGCTGATTCACGGCGGCCCGCAAAGCGCGTGGGACGACAGTTGGACCTATCGCTGGAATTCTGAGGTTTTCGCTGCGTCCGGATACGTAATTGTAATCATCAATCCGCGCGGCTCGACGGGCTACGGACAAAAGTTTACCGACGAAATCACCGATGATTGGGGCGGCAAAGTTTACGAGGATTTGATGAAGGGACTGGACTACGCTATCGCCACCTACAAATTCATTGACGCCGATAAAGTTGCCGCCGCGGGCGGATCCTATGGCGGTTACATGGTGGATTGGATTGCTGGGCACACAGGCCGTTTCAAGGCGCTGATCAGCCACGCGGGACCTTATGACAAAACAAGCATGTATGGAGCGACCGAGGAGCTGTGGTTTGAAGAGCACGATATGGCAGGCACGCCGTGGACGAATCCGGAAAGCTACCGCAAGTGGTCGCCATCCACTTACGCCGGTGACTTCGGCAAGTATAAGACTCCAACTTTGGTGATTGACGGTGAAATGGATTACCGCGTGCCCTACACACAAGGGCTGCAATTCTTTACGGCGCTTCAGCGTCAAGGTGTGCCCTCAAAGCTGGTCATCTTCCCGGACGAAGGCCACTGGATTCTGAAGCCACAAAACAGCGAATTCTGGTACAAAACGTTTTTGGATTGGCTGGCGAAATACTTGAAATAGAAATCTTTGGCTTAAGTTTCAGTACTTACCGCGTGTGAAAAGCCCCACTCCAATGCGCGCCTGAATCGTGTTGATACCCGGATTGGGTGAGACTAGGCCGGCATTGGAGATGTGCTCGTAGCGGATTTCGACGCTCCAATTGAAGCGGTTGCCGAGGAAGTGCAGCCCCGCCGCGGCCTGCGGGGTGAAATTTACGCGCGAGGTTCCCGTCGGCACGGTCATATTCGAGAAGAGCACGCCCCCGGCAGTCTCAATGTAAGGCACCACTCGTCCACCGGTATCAAAATCCCATTTGAGAACAACGGGATCGAAGGAAGCGCCGAAGGCGTTGTGCCCGGGCTGGAAAACATAGAACACGGGAATTAAATCTGCCGCGTACTCGAATCTCCCACGCAGAAAGCCGGGGCCGTGTGGCTTGGTAAGTATGAAGCCCAACCTCCCGCCGAAACTCCAAACCCCATCGCTCGAGGTGCTTCCTGAAACGGCGTGGCCTCCGCTGGTCCAGAGCTGAAATTCATGCCCGCCTTCTTCCGGGCCAGCCTGCGATCGGGCAGCCGGAGAGATAATGAGTAGCGCCAGAAGCGTGATTAAGAATATTTTTACTTTCACGACTCCTCCTGAGCCTTTGTCGAAGAAGACTGTATTCCCTAAGAGTAGGCAAGATACCGGATATCTTGTCATTGGGCAATCGCGGCGAATTTCACAGAGGGACTTTCAGGAGCCAGGGTCCTAATCAATTTCTTCCTTCATGAAGTTAGGCTCGCCAATCGGCGGCTGAGGAATCGGCGCTCCACATCGTTCGTAGCCAGCGAAAGTGCGAGCCGGTAGGCATCAGCGGCTTCGGCCCCGCGCCCTAGTCGGCGCAGCAAATCCGCCCTGGCAGCAGGTAGCAGGTGAAAGTCAGCTAACTCTCGTCGATATTCGAGCGCATCCAGAATTGCCAGCCCGTCTTGAATCGGGCCAGCCATGGCCACCGCGACCGCGCGGTTCACTTCGATAACAGGCGACGGGTTCGCCCTCAGCAAAACATCGTAAAGTCCAACAATTTGCCGCCAATCCGTCTCCCTGGCCGTGCTGGCGTTTGCATGGACCGCGGCGATCGATGCTTGGATCGCATAGATCCCCGCAGCTCCGCTGCGCAGCGCCGATTGGACAAGTTCAGTGCCTTCCTGAATCTCATCCGCTCTCCAGAGACTTCGATTCTGCTCGTCCAGTAAAACAAGCTCTCCCTCGGCGTTTACCCGCGCCTCGCTCCGAGAATCCTGAAGCAGCATCAAGCCCAGCAGTGCACGCGCTTCAGCTTGGCGCGGAAGCAGCCCGCACAAAATGCGCCCCAGACGGATCGCTTCCGCGCAAAGCTCACGCCGCACCAAGCTATCGCCCGAGCTCGCTAAATAGCCTTCGTTGAAAATTAGATACAAAACAAGCAGGACGGCTTCCACGCGGTCTTGCAAATCTTCCTGCGCCGGCTCCCGATAAGGGATTCCGGCGTCGCGTATTTTGCGTTTTGCCCGGACCAGCCGCTGCGCCATGGTCGGCACGGGAACCAGGAATGCCTTGGAAATTTCCTCCGTGGTCATGCCGCATACCGTCCGCAGCGTGAGCGCAACCTGAGCGTCATTATCCAGCGCCGGATGGCAGCACGTGAATATTAGTCGTAGCCGGTCATCCGGAAACATTTCATCTTCCAATACTGCGGCAGGCTGCACTGTGAACTCGGAGGTTTTGTATATCTCTTCCGATTTTTCCTCAAAGCGGCGTTCACGCCGCAACCGGTCTATGGCTTTGTTGCGCGCTGTGCTGATCAGCCACGCCCTCGGATTCGCGGGCGTGCCCCCGGCGGGCCACTGTTGGAGCGCGGCGGCATAGGCTTCCTGCAACATTTCTTCCGCAAGGTCAAAATCACCGAATAGGCGAATCAACGTTGAAAGGATTCGGCCGGATTCTTCGCGGTACAGCTTTTCAAAGTCCATATAGACAAAGGTTCAGCGGTGCATTTGGCGCAATCGGCCCAAAGACCGCTGAACCGTGTCCTATATTATCCCTGCTTTGCTGCCTGCTCCATGACAACCAGTGGTCGAATCTCGATCGACCCATCCAACGCGGAGGGCATTCGAGCGGCGATTGAGATCGCCTCGTCAAGATCTTTCGCGTCCACCAGGAAATAGCCGCCCAGTTGCTCTTTGGTTTCAGCGAATGGCCCGTCCGTCGTTAATCGCTTGCCGCCGCGGACCCGCACCGTAGTTGCCGCTGAGATCGGCGTTAATTGGCTTCCGCCCTTGAACTTACCCGTATTGTTCAGTTCATCCCGGAGTTGACCGAACCCCTTCTTAACCGCTTCTTGCTCTTGCGGGGTCTTTCTTGCCCAGTCCGATTCAGCTCCGTAAATCAGCATCAGATATTGCATGGTGTTTCCTCCTATGGGTTAGTCGAACAGGATGACACCGAATCGACAGAAAATTCTCTAAAATAGCCCGTTGCGAACAATTATTGCTTCCACCCAGGTCCAACAGCATAGCCTCAATACACGCCCTTTCTTGTGCTAATCTAGCCCAGATTTGAGGGTTCCAATGTCCCGGGGAACGCTATACCTATGGCATCACAGCAACAGTTCCACGTAATCCTGGTCAAGCCCTCCCACTACGATGGCCAAGGCTATGTTGTCCAGAGGGTCCGCTCGAATTCGCTGGCGGTTTTCAATGGTTTGGCGCTGGATTGCTGGCACCGTACTGTGCTCGGCGAGCACGTGGCGCTGACACCTGACTCAACCGAGAGCGACGAGATGTTTGAAGTACCTATGGCTCACTCGCATACAAAACCGGAGCATATGTCCATCAGCAAATGAAGTTTTTCTCCGCCAACAACAGCGTATTATTCTTCACGACAAAGTGAGCCCCACAGCACAATCAGAGTCTGCCCCCAATTCCGGCACCCGCAAGTTTTCCTTGCGTGAACGATTCCTGCTCTGGCTCATCTCCTGGAGCGCTTACCTGCTGGTGAGGCTGGTCGGTTCCACGCTAAGGTTTCAGGTCATGCTGGAAGAAGGGTCGCTCGCCGATGGCGCGCAGCGCGCTCTTCCCGGGATTTATTGCTTCTGGCATCGGGCTATGATTCCCGCCGCCTTTCACTTTCGCGACATGCAGATCGCCATCATGATCAGCCGCAGCTTTGATGGTGAGTGCATTGCCCGCATCGTGGAAAAGCTTGGCTTTCGGCCTGTCCGCGGGTCGAGCTCGCGTGGAGGTGCCGGCGCATTGATGGGAATGCGGCAGGAAATTGAAAAAGGTCATCCGGCGGTGTTCACTGCCGATGGGCCGCGCGGGCCTCTGTATGTGGCCAAGCCGGGTGCCGTACTCTTGGCCAGGAATACCGGCTACAAAATTTGCTGCTTTCACGTCGCTCTGGAAAAGGCGTGGATCCTGAAGTCCTGGGATCGGATGATGATACCCAAACCGTTTTCTCGCGCTTCGTTTTACATCACCAGCCCCCTTGCGATTCCGCCGGACGCCTCCGATGACGAATTAGAGTTGTGGCGCACAAAAATGCAAGTCGATCTGGATCGTGCCCGGAAGGAAGCAGAACAAAAACTCGGCTTGAAATAGAAATAATCACGCCACTGATTCAGCTGCTCCACATTAAGCCCTAACGCGTGCACCCCGCACCATTGACAATCGATGACTCCCTTTGGGCCGATTGCAAACTACACCGAAACTATGTCCGATCCGAGGGCAAATGTCTTAGAATCAGTATGCATAGTGCGCCCGTAGCTCAGTCCGGAAAGAGCGTCTGCCTTCTAAGCAGAGGGTCGGGGGTTCGAATCCCTCCGGGCGCGCCACTCTTCGTTGGGTCCAGCCCGGAGACATAGGTGACACAACGTACCTAAGACATGGGTAACACTTTTGGGCCGAATGGATTTTCCAGCGGTTCGCACACTTGCGACTGCAGCGGCCTCGTCAGCTCGAAACTTCTCGAACTTCTGCATTGCCGCCCGTTTCTGTTCTGCCGCTGGATGACCTTATCGCCCTGTTATCTGAATATTGGCGTGCCCCTTCGCGATCGGCATTCGGCTCTAGTCAATCTACAACCTGGGAGCTTGAGATTCTGTTTGCGCACTCCAAGTACTATGCGAATGACGGGAGCCTGGCGAACCCTGACTGGACCAGACGAGGGAACTTACGAAAAGTGTCATCGAAAGATTGCGGATTGAAATGTGACGACAGTTCAGCATCAAATGACATCCTTAGCATGCCCATAGAAATACGAAAGGCCCCACATCCCCACCATTAGATTTGGCGTGGTAGGAATGTAGAGCCGGGCTTATCGGCCAATCACAGTCGGCCCTCAAATGGAACGGCGGGTGAGACCACCGGGTCAACGACCCGCCGCAGAGTTTTTATTGGTTGGAGCTTTTATCTTTTGCTGATTCATTGTGAGGAGCGTTCTTCTGGAGCACGCGAACCAGCAGCCGACCCGAAGGCGGAACTGTGATGTTGTTTCCCATCACAATCTCCCTCGCTGTAACTTTGTGACCGTAAACATCGGCGCTGGCGTCGTCATCAGGACGAAGCGTAGAACCTTCGAGAGATATGCCTGCGAACAGACCGCGCGACCTTGAATAGCTCAGTATCTCCGCTCGCATGTAGAGGTCAGTATCCGCAGAGGCATCGCGTCCCTTCGGACCAGCCGCTGCGGAGGCATCTGCGCCCAGCTTCACTTTGCTGTCTAGAATTGAATTCGCGCCTCTTTCGTTCATCACCAGCAGGACGAGATCAGTGGCCTGTCCACCAAGCTGGAATCCAATACTGCCGCCTTCCAGCGCGTACATCGCCGGAGAACCCCAAGGGCCCCTGAAATGTTCACCGGTGCGGCAAACCATTGCGCCGCGGCCATAGCTGCCGCCGACGCCGAACGCTGCCTTCAAGACAGACGGGAAAACAATGATGCATTCCGCTTTTTCCAGAAGCTCTTGCGGGATGTTGTCGGGCACGCCCATCACTTCCCGCAAGACCGTCCCGGAATTCTCCAATCGGTTTTGTTCCTTGTTTCCGGCATAAACTGCGCTTGCCGCAAACACAATGCATGCTCCAAAAGCCAATTTACGAATCATCTTAATCCTCCTCAGTCGGTCAGACATTTCAATTGAATTAAATTCTTTCTAAAATTCTCCTGTCAATCACTTGCAAATAAACTTAAGACATTTTCCAAATACAAACCCCACGGGCCTTCCTGCTAAGTCTTTTGTCTTGCGCCAACGACGATCAGGGCAATGCCTCCTGCCAGGGCCAGCGCCCCGAGGATCGGAGGAAGGGAGACGTGTCTTTGATCATCAACCGTGGCGTGAATCGGTCCCACGTCGATGACATTTTTGCGCCGCGTGTAATCAAATCCCTGGTAAATAAGGGCCAGCGCCCCCAGGATCGCCAGAACGATTCCGAGTAGTGTGATTGATTTCATCTATCCGTCTCCGCAATCAGGCAATTAGTCTTCGTCCCTGAATGATCCGAATCAGAAAAACAACAATCGCCAACACCAACAGGATGTGGATAAATCCGCCCATGGTGTAGGAAGTGACCAGCCCAAGAGCCCACAAAACAAGAAGTATCAAGAAAATTGTCCAAAGCATTTCGGTTCTCCTTCACGGACGATTTAGATTTCCTCGCCCGTGTTTCTGCGAAAGTTGCCCAGCTTAAAAGTGCTCCCGTGAATGGAAACATGGAATGCCGCGTCTCCGATTCAAGACTCAGGAGGAGAGGATGGGACCGCTTTCACCCATCTGACAGCTAAGGGTTGATGGGTAGGTCCGTCTGTTCATTAGAGGACCGACGCATGTCATATTGCGAAATTTCTTCACGGCTCAGGACCTTGCGTATGTAGTGATGAGACGGCGAGAAATGGTGATCACATTCCGCGACGCAGGCCATGCCCAGACGGCTGCCTGCTTGCTCAGGGACCATGCAAGAGACGCGGTCAGCGCTACCAAACTCAGGAAAAAGAAACCCCCTCCTAACAAAACAAACGAAGCCGCAAGTTCCCGAAAATAATAGTAGTAAACATTTGCTCCCATGATCGTCATGGATGGTCCACACGCGTTGTTTCAAGTTCTCGATTCATGATTGAACCCCCTCGTCCAGCTTTTGGTGCGATTGACCAGCGACTTGAATTGGCGGGGTTGAAGAATTTCAGGCCCCATCCGGTGAAATCCGGACAAGGCCTGAACCCCATCACGTGCCCATACCCCCCGGTTGAAATGTTTTTATTAGTCGCGGTCAGGATGTTGATGGCGCCAATTCCAGTACTGGCTCTGCTCTCTCTTACTTGCCCGGGAATACTCGTGGGATTTTCGATGATTGTCGGTCAGGAATATTCCCCATGCATGGTTCTCGCGGTCATCCCAGTTGTGATAATCCTTGTGGTTGCGGTCGTAAATTCGAATTTGGACTCCTGCGTCCTGGGGGGCTGGAGCGGCCATCATTGCCACTGGTCCCACAAGGGCTGCAGTCAGAATGAGCGAACCAATAAAGCGACTTGCGTTTCGCATGTCTCGTTCCTCCAAACCTACTCTGTGATTTCGTATTTAGAACGGCGAAGATTGAAGGAAGACTGGATTCGGCCCTCAGTAAGGTTTTCGTACCTTGTCTCGCTGTCTGTAGGAGCATCGTAGAGGCAAACAGGAGGCGTGTCTGTGCTCTATTGCACGTATTTGGGGAATTGTGAGTGGCAAAGCACGATCATTGAATTACGGGGATACTTCCAAGCCTGTTCAAAAGGTTACATCTAATGCTCCCTCCTGCGTTCAAGCTCCAACCGAGGGAATTCAAATGAAACGAGTCGGATTTTTCAGTACAGCAGCAATGCTGTTTGTTTTTGCGGCTCCAGTATTGGGTCACGCATTGCAACCACAACAGCAGGACGACAAGAAACAACAAGATCAGAAGAGGCAAGGCCAGGACAAACAGCAACAGCAACCCCCCAAACAACAGCAAGACCAGAACAAACAACAAAATCAACGTGCACAGCAGCCACAGCAAGACCAGAACAAACAGCAACAAGCCAATAGACAACAGCAGGATCAAAATAAACAGCAGAACCAACGGGCTCAGCAGCAACAGCAGGACCAGAACAAACAACAACAGCAGCGGGCCCAGCAGCAACAAAATCAGAATAGACAGCAGCAGGCCACTAAACAGCAGCAGGATCAGATTCGACAGCAACAAGCCACCAATCGGCAACAGGACCAGAATAAGCAGCAACAACAGCGCGCCCAACAACAGCAAAACCAGACCAATCGGCAACAGGCCACCAAGCAACAGCAGTCAAACGGCACGCAGCGCGCGCAATTACAACGCTCGCAGCAACAACAAGTTTCGCAGCAACACTTGCAGCAGAGCGCGTGGCAAGGGCACCGTTCAAGCAACTTTGATTCCGAACACCGCAGTTGGCAGCAGCGCGGCGGTTACAATGGATTCCGCATCCCTGCCGTCTATTTCTCGAGCTACTATGGCCCGAGTCATTATTTCCGCGTTTACAGTCTCCCCTTCATGGAATTCGGCGGGAACCCGCGCTTTCAATACGGCGGCTACTGGTTTACCGCTCTTGATCCCTATCCGGATTATTGGGGCGCCGACTGGTACCAGACAGATGATGTCTACGTGGATTACACCAATGACGGGTATTACCTGTATGATCGCAGCTATCCCGGCCGGCCAGGGATTGCGATCAGCATCTCGCTTTAATCGTCAAACAATATAGGACTCTGAAGATGTCCTGGACAAGCACGTCCAGCTCCTTGCGATTGGGAGGAGCTGGGCGAGTTTTGATTTGACCGAACCTTGGCGCGATGGGCCATCCAGGTCTGAGGAGATTGTTAGGCCTTGAAAGCTAGCCTGGCGCATAAACAGTTAGCGAAGAATGTTGATTCACTCCACGACATTGTTAATCCACATTGGTTCAGCGAGAGAACGTCAGTTCTATAATTTGGATTCGATTGGCGAGGCGTGGTGGGCGTTTTTCATCAGGTACATGGAAGCATCAGCGGACGACAAGAGAGCATCGATTTTTTCGCCGTCCGCGGGGTAAACTGCAACTCCGACGCTTACGGATATCTTCGGCTCCCCGCCATCTTTCGCAATGCTTTCGCAAATTCGCCGGGCCACGAAATTTGCGGCATCTTCTTTGGTCTCCGGAAGGACGAGAGCAAATTCGTCCCCACCAAAGCGGGCAGCAGTGTCAATTTCACGGCAGCCCATGCAGAGAGCGTCCGCCACGCGGCAAAGCGCCTGACTTCCGACTACGTGACCATGAAGGTCATTGATCTGCTTCAATCCGTCCAGGTCAAACAGCAATAGACCAAATTCCCGTTCCGTCCTTTTGGAACGCTTGATTTCGACATCGAGAATGTCCACGAGGTGCCGGTAATTCGCAAGGCCGGTGAGGGAATCCTTCGCCGCCTTCTGGCGCAAATGATCTTCCAGCGCGCGCTGTTTTGTAATGTCCTCGGCAATTACCTCATAACCGCTCAAGGCATTCTCTTCCGTGGTGACTCTGCGTCCATTGAGCCGGATTTTCAGCGTCCCACCGTCCTTTCGAGTCCAGTCGATTTCCACGGGATCGGCACGATTCGTCTCGCAATACTGGCGGAGGAGTTGGGCTAGTTTCAGTGGCTCACAAATGTGAGCTGTAGAATGGTTTAACTCGAGAAGTTCTTCCCTGGACTCATAACCCAGCATGGTGGCCAGTGCTTGATTCACGTCCACAAACGCGCCATCCATGCTGCAGTGGCAGATCCCATAGGTCAGATTCCCGACAAGTGCGCGGTATTGCGCCTCCGAGTGACGAAGCAATTTTTCTGCTCGATCGCGTTCATCGCGCAAATGATTTGCGCTCAAGGCTTGGCGAATGGCCACTGGAAGGTGGGCGACGTGTTCCAATTCGATGCAATCGGAAGCACCATTCGTAATGAGCTCCGCCACAGTCTCCCGGCGCATTCTTCGCGTCAAATAAATTAGAGGAATTTGCGCGTGCGAATCCCCTTGAGGAAGAAACGCACTAAACTGCCCGCCTTTCCAATTCGGACTCGAATAATCTGCCAGGACAATGTCATATCGGTTTGATCGCAAATGCTGGATAAATTCCTTGGAGGTTGAAACTACATCGGATTTGACTTGAGAATGCCAAAACTGCAGCTCCCTCAGGCAGCGCTTCACGTCCGCAAGTTCACAATTTGCGAAAAGGACACGCAATGAGGGGTGTCTTATGGCTTTCTTATTCCTCGTCTCGGGCCACGGTTGGCCCTTAGCAGACTTAGTCTGTGCCTCAGTTTGCATGGGAACTCCCCCAAGGATCCACCAGAATTAGCCCTAATTTCCCCCACGGGAACCGGTGAGATCCGCCGACTCATTTCACATGAAACATATAGAGCTGCGGGAAATGGGGATGTTCAATGTGGAACATCTATGTATACATACGACAAACGTAAATACCCATGGCCCCCATGTCAAGAAACGCTCAGGTCCAGCAGATGCGCCATAGGATTTCTCCACGCGAAGGAGATTCATGGATTTGAATGGACTCCCCGATTGTTCGAATTTGGAGACGCTCTTTATGATCCTTGGGGGAAGATTTCTGGGTACTGAGACTGGCCGGTTCAAGAAGTTGTTTCAATTGGGGACAGCACCCGGCTCCGCCACAATTTTGCTGGGGTCCGGCGTGGTGGTAAATTTATTGTATTGGCGAAGGAAGTAGAGATACGATGCATCAGTCACGGATTGAAATTTCAAATTCCAGTTCAGGAGTCGCGCTATGTCCAGCGCTAAGCCGAAAGTAGTGCATTCGTGGCTCGCCAAGGCTCCCACAGGAATCCAGGGACTGGATGAAGTCACGGGTGGGGGCCTACCTAAGGGCCGTGTCACACTTGTATGCGGCAGCGCAGGATGCGGCAAGAGCCTATTCGCGATGGAATTCCTGGTACATGGCGCTATGCGATACGGCGAGCCCGGCGTATGCATGGATTTCGAAGAGACCGAGGCGAAGCTGAGGGCCAACGTCGCATCACTCGGTTTTGATTTGCGAGAACTTACCAAACGCAAGAAACTGTTGGTGGACTTTGTATCGGTTGAGCGAAACCAGATCGCCGAGACGGGAGAATACAATCTTGATGGCCTGTTCATCCGTTTGGCCTACGCGGTCAAGGCCATCAAGGCAAAGCGCGTGGTCTTGGACAGCATCGAGGCACTTTTTTCCGGGTTAGTTGACTCCACGATTCTGCGGGCTGAACTCCGCCGGCTGTTTCATTGGCTGGAAGAACACAAGCTTACCGCTGTCGTTACCGGGGAAGCCGGAGAACAAACGCTGACCCGCCACGGGCTGGAGGAATACGTCGCGGATTGCGTGATCGCCTTGGACCATCGGGTCACGGAACAGATTTCCACGCGGCGGCTGCGAATCGTCAAATACCGGGGCACTTCCCACGGCACCGATGAGTATCCTTTCCTGATCGATCACGAGGGCATCTCCGTGGTGCCGATTACTTCACTCGAGCTTGCCCACAAGGCCTCGTCGGATCGCGTTTCTACAGGAATTCCCTCTTTGGACGAGATGATGGAGGGTAAGGGATTCTTCCGTGGAAGCAGCGTGCTGGTATCGGGATCGTCGGGAACCGGCAAATCCAGCCTGGCAGCGAGTTTCACCCGGGCCGCCTGCGCCCGCGGCGAGGTTTGTCTATACTTCGCTTTTGAAGAATCTCCCAGCCAGATTCTGCGAAACATGCGCTCGGTGAGCATTAACCTGGAGCCCTGGGTAAAAAAAGGTCTGTTGCACTTCCATGCGATGCGTCCAACCAGTATCGGCCTGGAAGCGCACTTGGCCGTTGTTCACAAGTTGATCGAGAAGTTCCGGCCCAACGTCGTAGTCATCGACCCCATCACCAACCTGGTTTCGGCCACGGGCACTCATAGCGTCAAGTCGATGCTCATGCGCCTGGTCGATTTTTTGAAGGTGGAACAGATTACCTCGATGTTCACGAATCTCACGTTCTCAGGAGACCCCCAGGAGAGAACCGCGGCGGCTGTATCCTCTCTTATGGACACCTGGATTGTGTTACGAGACAGCAAACCCAATGGGAGACCGAGACGCGAGCTCTACGTCCTGAAGTCACGCGGCATGGCGCATTCGCGCGAACCTCGTGAGCTAATCGTGAGTGAGAGAGGCATGGAATTGGGTAAAGTCCTGACGGACCACACTCTAGGTACGCCCGTTGCAGGCCCGAGTGGAGCCAAGGTATCTGGATAACAAGTTTGGCCCTCTGGACTGGAAACTGAGAATCAACATGAAGAAGAGTTCATCCAAGAAGCATCGCTCAGCCGCGACCCGCCGGGGTGAGTTTTATATGTTGCGGCTTTACATCGCGGGCCATACCCCTAATTCGATTGCTGCGATCGCCAACCTCAAGAAGATTTGTGAGGACAAGCTTCATGGTAAATACCGCATCGAAGTGGTTGACTTGCTGAAGAAGCCGCAACTAGCCAAAGGTGACCAGATCATTGCCATTCCGACTCTGGTAAGAAGGCTCCCGCCGCCGGTCAAAAAGATCATTGGGAACCTCTCCAAGACCGACAGTGTCATCGTGGGGTTGGATCTTCAACCTGCTCGCTGAAGTAAGGGCTCAAAAAGCAGATGGCTAACAAGCGACCGCGTTCCGACAACCGGGTACTCCAACGCGGGCTGCCCGGCAAAGTTGCGTCGGCGCGAGGGGTTCGCAGTAATCTCAGACCCTCTCCAGGCAAACTGGCTTTATCCGCCCCGCCGGATCAGCAATCAAAACTCCTCGCCCGCTTAAAAACTGCGGAGGAAACTCTGCATGCCATACAGTCCGGCGAAGTGGATGCTTTGATGGTTTCCGGCCGTCGGGGCGAGCAGGTGGTTGCGCTTAAAGGCGGCGAACCCGCCTATCGCATGCTGGTGGAGGCCATGAGCGAGGGCGCGGCAACCCTTTCCCGGAATGGGGATTTGCTTTACTGCAACCGCAGGTTTGCGGAACTGGTGCACACGCCTCACGAGAAAATGATTGGCAAAGCGATTCAGTCGCTGGTTGCGAAGACGGAGCGGAACAGATTTGAAGCTCTCCTGGGTGAGGGTCAGAAGGCGGATGTGAAAGGCGAATTCACCCTTCGTTGTAGAGATGGAAGTCTGCTTCCCGTCCATTTGTCATTGAACCGCTTCCCTGGATACAAGGGCTACGCCCTGGGCATGGTGATAACCGATCTGACCGAGCAAAAGCGCCAGCAGGCTGCGGAAATCAAGCAGGCGGAAGTGACGCGTCGGCTGTTCATGGACCACATGCTCTCCGCGCAAGAGGAGGAACGGCGCCGCATTGCGCGAGAACTGCATGACGAAGCCGGGCAATTGCTGACCTCTCTTTTGGTAGGCCTGCGTACGCTGGAAGATTCTCGAACCCTGGCCGATGTTAAAACCCAGGGACTTCGGCTCCGGAAAATCACTGCCCAGGCCCTTGATGAAGTCGGCCGGCTTGCCCGCGGGCTTCACCCAACAGTACTGGACGACCATGGTCTGAGTGTCGCTCTAAGCCGCTACGTTGCCGAGTACACAAAGACCCACAACATATCCGTGGATCTCAAGCTCGACGGACTTGATTCACGCAGCCTGTCGTCAGCAGTCCAGATCGGGTTGTATCGCATTGTTCAAGAAGCCCTGACCAACGTAGCCAGACATTCGGAGGCCAAGAAAGTCAGCATTAAATCTGCGTGTTCGGCCACGGCATTGGAGGTAGCGATAGTCGATGACGGATGCGGCTTTGACGCTAAGGCAGTGGCTGTCACCTCCCACCGCCTGGGCATTCAGAGCATGCGAGAGAGAGCAGCAATGCTGGGCGGAACGATTAGTTTCGCTTCCCAACGCAGGGGAACCAAGGTTTTGGTGCAAGTCCCATTTGCCAGCCAGGATCTCCGGCCACGTGTGGATCGGGAGCGAACCTGAAATGGCGGTGCGAACGCGCAAAATCAGAGTCATGATCGTTGATGATCACGCCATTCTCCGCACAGGGCTGAGAATGCTCGTGAATGCCCAAGCCGACATGGAAGTTGTGTCCGAGGCTCCGGATGGAGAGAAAGCGATCCAGAAGGTCCAGGAATCCAGGCCGGACGTGACCTTGCTTGACCTCACCATGCCTCGCGTTAGCGGTATGAAAGCGCTGCAGGAGATTGCGCGAAAATGCCGCGAAACACGGGTGCTGGTCCTCACGATGCATGATGACCCCGCATACTTGCGCTCGGCTCTCGCCGCCGGGGCCTCCGGCTACCTGTTGAAAAGAGCGGTGGATTCAGAGCTGATTGCCGCCATTCGAGCGGTGCACCGCGGTGGCGTTTTTGTGGACCCGCGTTTGGCCAGCATTCTTGTCCAGGACGTGCTTGCGAAGAAAGGCACGAAAGCCGATCCCACGCGGACGACAAACATCCTCAGTGACCGTGAGCTGCAGGTGCTGGGACTCGTGGCCCGAGGTTACACCAGTGCGCAAATCGCCAAACAGATTTCGGTAGGCGTGAAAACCGTGGAGACGTACCGCTCACGTTTTGCTGAAAAGCTCGGACTTCGAACGCGCAGTGATGTCATTCGTTTTGCCGTACAAATGGGTCTATTGACCCCGGAAGCCCTGGAGAATGAACCAGGCCACTCGGCTCGGTAGCGATTTGATTTTCACCGGCAATACTGCCCCCTTGTAGGGGTTTCCCCGGACAAAGTGCTTCATATTTAGGAGCTTCCCCGATACCGCACCCATTCCGTTCGCCACATAATTCCGTTTGGAAACGAAGTGTGGCTTCCCGTTGGATCCGGTCCCAGTCTAGCCAACGCGAATGGAGAAGAGAGCAATGAAAACGACATCGAAGGCCCCACCCAGCGAGCGCAAGCCGAATTCTATGAGGCCTTCCACATCTCGGCGTATACCCGTCCAGCTTCGCCGTCCCCCCCCAAAAATAGATTCAAGAAGGCCCGCTTTCGATGTGAAGCTCTTTCTCGACTCGGCTGGTCTTGGGAGGAAGGTAGCCAAATTTCGAGGACAAGAAACCGTCTTCGCGCAGGGCGACCCCGCCAATAATGTCATGTACATTCAGGAAGGCGGTGTGAAGCTTACCGTGGTCAATGAGACCGGCAAGGAGGCCGTTGTAGCGATTCTCGGACCCGGCGATTTTTTCGGGGAAGGGTGCCTTACAGGCCAGACGATTCGCATGGCCACTGCGACCACAGTCGCACTTACCACCGTTCTAGAGATTGAGAAACATGAAGTGATGCGCGTCCTGCACGAAGAGCACGAGTTCTCCGATCGCTTCATCGCTTACACTCTGGCCCGAAACGCCCGCGTCGAAGAAGATCTGATAGACCAGCTCTTCAACTCCAGCGAAAAACGGCTGGCTCGTACCCTGCTGCTGTTGGCGCGCTATGGAGCGCAGGACCAGCCTCAAAAGGTGATTCCTAATGTATCGCAGGAGACGCTGGCGGAGATGATTGGCACAACGCGATCACGGGTGAATTTTTTCATGAACAAATTCAGGAAATTGGGTTTCATCCAATACAACGGTGAGATCCACGTCAACAAATCCCTTCTGAGTGTTGTCCTGCACGACTAACAACCAACTTAGGGCCGTACGGAATGCGAGATACTTCCAATTTACTGCTCGTTACAAGTTTCGCATGCATAAATCGGATTTTTGTTCAGGGAGGAACTATCGACGTCTAAGACCGTGAGGAATCCTCTTCGCTTTAATCGCCTCAAAGGCAGACAGCTTCCGGTCTAAGTGCGGTTCTGTGCGTGGGGAGCCTGAATGCAGCAAGCAACGCTCGCCACATCCGACTCCGCAAGTAGGACAAGGGACAGAAAACGACTGCTTTGCGGTCAAGTCGCTCATCCTCACTTGGATACTGTGCGGCAAGGTCGCCGACAAATCTGTGCCATTTAGCACACAATGTACCGTAACGACATGAAATCGGTCCGGCCCACGCATCGCCCTTCCAGATGCTCCAACTGCAATCGGGGGTAAGAGGTAAGAGAGAAAAACCCGAAGAGCGGACCCCCCTGTTTGCTGAAACCTTCAGACCGCCTGGCCGAACGGTCCTGTCAAGTTCTGCCGGAAACTGCGGCTCAAGGTCAATTCCGTTCCATCCAAGAGCGTCACAAGGTAGTCGCCATGAAACAGGGGTTTCAGCTCGCGAATCCTGTCAACATTCACAAGCGTGGAACGGTGAATGCGAGCGAACTTTGCAGGGTCGAGACTTGTTTCAAGCGCATGAAGAGTCTCGCGAATCAGGTGTGATTCACGCCCCACATGAATGCGGACGTAATTGTCAGCAGCTTCCATCCAATTGATTTCGTCCACGCGGAGAAAAAAGATGCGGCCGCCGGACCGAACCACAAGTCGGGTGAGATATTTCTGGCGCGACTGAAGGTCGTCGAGCAATCCGGCGATGCGCTCGTTCCAGTTGCTCCCGCGCGAGTGACGAAGCTGCTCCTTGGCGCGACTCAAGGCGGCCTGGAAGCGCTCCCGGTCGAACGATTTCAGCAAATAGTCGAGGGCATAAACTTCGAATGCTCGCACCGCGTACTGATCATGAGCCGTAACAAAAATAACGGCAGGCATCTGGACCGATCCCCCGGCGATGGCTTCGATCACACCAAAGCCATCTACTTCCGGCATTTGCACATCCAGAAAAATGAGATCGGGTTTGACGTTTTCGACAGCTGAGATGGCCTGCTTTCCATCGGCACATTCCCCGACAATCTCAATCTCTGGGTCGCCTGCAAGCAAAGTGCGGATGCGCTCGCGGCCCAGGGCTTCGTCGTCCACGATTATGGTTCGGATCTTCAATGCGATCCCGCCCCTTTGGCCAAGACTTCACCACTTGCCGTCAAAATTCGGAGCGGAATCGCCAGCCTCACTCGTACACCTCCACCCTCCATATTGCCGAACTCAAAATGTTGATCCACACCGTAGAGCTTATCGAGGCGTGCCCTCGTACTGGAAAGACCAACACCATTCCGCGCGGCCGGACCCACAGGAAAGCCCGGTCCGTCATCAATGACTTCGAGGACAAGGAAATCGCCGTCATGTTTGGAGCGCACGGTAACAGTGCCGGGTGAGGACCGCGTGGCCACTCCGTGCCGAATTGCGTTTTCCACGATCGGCTGGAGGATCAGGTAAGGGGTACTGGCATCCAGCGTTTCGGGTCCAATGTCCATGCAAACTTTGAGCCGGTCTTGAAACCGGGTGCGTTCAATTTCCAGGTAGCTCTCCAGAAATTTCAATTCCTGAGCGAGAGGCACTTCCTGGACTCCTACATTTTCTAGGGTGACGCGCAAGAGGTCGCTCAATTGCGCGATCATGCGGTCAGCAGCTTCCGGGTCTTTGTGGACCAGGGTGGCGATGGCATTGAGAGTATTGAAGAGGAAGTGCGGATGTAGTTGCATGCGCAGAGCTTGTAGTTGCGCCTGAGCAAGTTGCGCGGTGAGCTCAGAGAAGCGGACTTCTCCTTCTTTATATCGCCGGTAATAACCGATCGCTTGAGTTGCCGCCGCGAAAATCCAGTAAGTCAGAAGATTCTGCTGAAATACGAACACCAGCCCCACTCTTCCCGGCAGACCCAGAACGTAGTGTCGAAATAAATTGTTTAGCCACCATTCCACGAGTGAAACAACCACACTTGCGGCAAGGTGCAGAGCGGTATTGCGCATCCAATGCTTGCGTTCGATCGGAAATCTGCGGGCCAACCAGATGACAAATGGGATCGCCAATCCCCACAGGTACCACTGACCGAAATTCAATTTCAGGATGATGTCCGCATGAGCCGACCCGCCGGAGTATTTGTAGGAGAGATATGTTTGGCTGGCGAAGAATAAGGCGGCAAGCGTCAGTGCAAGAAAACCTAGAACCGAACGGAACCAGAGTTTTTCTTTCATAGAATGATGTCTAACTTTTACATCATTTGATGGTCATCATCCATAACAATGTCCATGAATCAGATTGAAAATGAAGCAGTTAGAATTCGTGCCAGGATCGATCCGTTGGCGGCTTGCCCCTGCGTAATGCCAGCTCACCCCCTTCGGCGTCCGTAATACCCCAATTCAGTTTCTTCAGGACCAGGCCCAGTGTTAATTGTCACATTTATGGATCTGCGCCAACGGGGGGCTTCGAGACTCCGCAATCCGATATCAAAATAGTGCTTCTTCTTGCTTTCAATCGGCCGAGCGTGAAGTTGGCGAGCGCACTCAAGATTTGGACGCATTACCTAAAGATCCTGTGTGTTTTTCCTGGAGGGACCAAATGAGAATCAGTAGACGGCGCTCGAAATTCTATGCAAACCTGATTGTTGCCGCGACTTGTACGACTGTGGCATCAGCGATACTTGCATTTGCGTCGCTTTCGGGTAGCGGCACTGCCCAGGCGTCAATCCAGCAACCCGTTACGGCTCAACGTGGGGCGTCGGAGACCGAAAACGGCGATTCTGCAGCCATTCAACAGTTCAATGCCCAACAAGTGGCCAGTCTATTGAAACAAATCGCCGGGAAAGAGGATCAACCTGCGGGAGATGTATTCAAGAACGTGAAAATCTTCAAAGCCATGCCCGCCGCCCGGCTCTTGAAAGTCATGCAACTCGGGTACGCCACTTCTCTGGGAGTGAAATGCACCTATTGCCATGTCATCGATGACTGGGCCAGCGATGCGGTGGCGGAAAAACAGATTGCCCGTGATATGAATGCAATGGCTCAAACGATTAACAACACACTCCTGAAAAACATCAACAATCTGAAGGGACCGAATCCAATCGTGAATTGCACCACCTGCCATCGCGGAGAGCAGAAGCCCGCATTGAATATGCCGGACAAAAGTAACAAGTGAATTAGAATAATTTCAGATCATTCAAATGCCAGAACAGGGTGATCTCGGAGTCATCGGCTGCTCGTCGAGGAAAATGAATCTATGAAAATAGGAAATCTGATGCACCAGCAAGCCCAATGCTGGATTCGTCATACTTTATTCGGAGTGTTTGCCGTTGGCCTCCTCGTTTCAGTGGGCTTGTTGCTCGCCCTGCAGGGCAACGCACAGACAGCCGCGCAACAGCCGCCGGAACTTCAGCCTGCTGAAAAAGTGTTCAAGAATATTAAGGTCCTCAACGGAATGCCTGCTGCAGATTTGCAAGGGGCCATGTCTTTTATTGCCAGCTCCCTCAACGTGGATTGCGATTACTGCCACCGGCAGGCTTTTGAGGGCGATACGGTGCCGGCCAAATTGCGCGCCCGCGAAATGATCCTGATGGTACGCAAAATCAATCAAGAGAGTTTTCACGGACAAAACGTGGTGAACTGTTTCACCTGCCACAAGGGCGCTGCGAAGCCTGTGTCCGGCGCCACAACGGTCCAATCGAGCGCTCCAAGACCAGCCACCCCGGCGCAAAGTGCGCAGGGGGAGCCACTTCCCATCGTCCAGGAAATCCTCGACCATTATGTTCAGGCGCTGGGTGGACAGGCCGCGCTCGATCGAGTGAAGACCCGCGCATTCAAAACCGTTGGTCTGAAGGAACAAAACCCGCCCACTCCCACGGAGTGGTACCAGGAGTCTCCCAACAAGGTATTGCAGTTCAGGTCGTCACAGGGCTACACAAGTTGGGTTGCATTTAATGGCCAGCATGCGTGGGCGCAAGATAACGAGAAATCTTACTGGGGAATGTTGAATACGCCGGAACACAACCAGATAATGCGGGACTCCGAAATGTATCCTGGCAGCCGCGTCAAATCTCAGTACCAAAATGTCGCAACCATTGGCAAAGAACAAGTCCGCGGGCATGACACGTACATCGTCGCTGGAATTTCCCCGGAAGGAGCGCACGAAAAATTCTTTTTTGACGACCAGACAGGCTTGCTCTTGCGCCGGGATTTTCAGGACCAGTCCATCTTCGGCTTTCTTCCGGTTCAAGCCGAATACGACGACTATCGCGACGTGGACGGCGTCAAAATTCCTTTTATCGTCCAATGGTCAAGCGCAGGAGGCGCTTGGGGCATCAGGACCTCTTCCAGGATTGTCGAAATTCACCAAAACGTCGCCATCAACTCCGAAAAATTTGATCATCCCGTGCCCGGCAAATAACGCGGCGCACGCCCGTTCCAGATTGGTCGAATTGATGGCCAGCTGGGTTTGGGTGAATGACAGTTTACGGAATGATCTTGATAGGCGCCCGCCAGAATGCGCCCTTCTGTCCCGTCGGATCCAGAACGGTCACCTGGCAGTCGTATTCTCCGGCAGGTAACTGACCCAGAGCAACGTTAAAGCTCAAGGGCACCGTATTCAACCGGTTGTTCATCCCGTCCACCGCTTTCATCGGCTGTGTTTCGTACACTTTGGTTTGGCCCCGGTAGAAACTGACATACACAATGACAGGCTGAACGCTGGTCACGCCCTGCTCATATGCTTGAAGGTAAACAAACATGTCTTTGCTCTTGCTGAAAACGCGCGTGACACTGGGTATCAGTTTCACTCCGTTTTGAACCAGTGGGTTGGCTGCTTCGTCTCTGGCCTTGTCCTTATCCTTTACTGCGTTGTAGATCGCTTGCTTCAGGTCCATTCGCTGGCTGCTCAAAACCACTGAACTGATGGGGACTCGCTTGTCCTCTTTATTCAAGTTGGGAATCACAAACCCAGTTTGATAGGTCCCGATCCTGCCGGTCTCTGAGTCGCGAGCCAGGAACTTAATCACATATTTGCCAGGCAGAATCGTGAACCCGGTGTCGTACTCGACCGGCCGTTTGGCCAATTCTTGCGCGGTCGCGTCACTGAGTTTGACGTCCACCTTGTCGTGAAGATTGGTAATCGTCGTTCCGTGGTCGTCTTTGATTTCGCCAATAAAGTCGAGCAGCGTATGTTCCGCCCCACCTCGCTTGGCAAGCACCAGCTCACGGCCAGGAATTTTTACGATGATTGGGATGAAGTATTCCGCTCTGTTCAATTGAAAATAATCTACCTCCATGGAAATCGTGAGATCTGTGATGGGGTCGGCCAGCATCAATGCGTCTTCAAGCTGCCGCTCTTTATCCGCGGTCGTGAATTTGTTGAAAGTCTTCCCGGCGTAATATCCCACGCGATATTCCAGTTTGGCTTCCAGATCCGAATTTAACGCAATCTTGATCCGGCGGAATTTTCCATCCTGGGCCGTGTTGGTGGTGTAGTACCCCAGAATGTAGTTGCTCGTAATCGATTTCTCAGCCTCGACAATTCCTTTGGTAAGGTCGTTGTAGTCGAGCAGGGCCTTCCCGCCCGTGTCTCCAGCCAGCGCGAAAAGCGTATCCTGTGACTGCTGGAAATTTGTGTTCACAGCCAGCGCCGCAGCGCCGTTATACATGCCGGCATTGCCTTGTGATCCTCGCGTAGCGTCGCCAAGCGGAGCGCTGGCAACCAAGCCACGCGCATCAATCGGCCAGAACTGCACGCCGGCGCGGATGGCGTCATCAATCGTCGCGTGCAGTTGCGCCTGGTTGTCCAGGCCGTGCAGCCGCAGGCCGCTGGCGAAGTAGATCAAAGCCTTCTTCTCGCTGAGATGGGTCATCATCTTGGCGGCAGTCTGAAGCGCGGCCAGTTGGCGGTCATTATTGAAAATGTTGAACTCGCTGTCGTCCTGACCGAACGCGGCCCCGGTGTCGGAAGCGCTGGCGTCGCTGTCGGTTTCGCCGAATCCCTGGCCCTCTCCCACAATCATGGTCTCGAGAATGCTTAACAGCCGGTCTCGGTTGTCGACGAAATCGGAGAGCACATCCACGGCGCCACCCGAATATCTCAGGATGGAGACGAGATCTGAGGGTGTCATCTGCTCCCGGATAAATTTCTGCGCCGCCGTGAGGGCCCTGACCTGGTCCGGTGGCGGCATGGCCGTCATGTCAAAATACATCACCAGCAGCCGGCGATTATTGTATTTGATGCTTCCCGGAACTTCGGATGCGATTTGGGTCTTGGTAAGTTTGTCGTAAATCTTGATGTTTTCAGCTTTGGGCGCATCGGCGGGGGCGGCATCCGTAGTTTCCTGGTAGGTCTGAAATTCACAAAAACTGATTTTCTGCTCAACCCCGTCCTCAGTAACTTTGAAATCCTTCGCGGTCAGTCCTTCGACCAGGTTTCCTTTCTTGTCCTTCACCACGACATTCTCCACCACGATTTGAGTGCTCACAGCGATGGGCGCCCCGGCGGGCTTTTGCGGTGACACGTTCTGTCCCACTTGCTGCGCCCCCACAGCCAGAGCGGCCATTGCAATCAATGCTAGGACTCGTCGCATAGTTCAGAACCTCAAGCGCAGCGTAGTCGTCACGTTGCGCATCGAATTTGCTGCCGCTGGCGCTCCGAATTGCAGCGGGCTGGCCAAGTTCGTATACCAGCTCGAATAAACCACATGATTCAGAATGTTCGTGGAAGCCAGTTGAAAGTCGAGATTGAGCCGGTCATGCAACCTGAATGTGCGGGCCATTGAGGCGTTCAAACTGAACTGGGCTGGTCCAGTAATCGAATCTCTTCCCGCATTTCCAAATTGGCCGGGTGGAGGCGTTGCATAAGCATTCTGGTTAAGAAAAAATCCGGGAGAGGCGGCATAAATTGGCGCGCCGGTTAAATCCGGCCGCAGAGTGCCCGGGAATCCAGTGTTCGTGGCAAAAGAAGTAATAATCGGCGTCTGTGGCAGACCACTCCCCACTGAGACATTCGTCAGCAGGGTCCACTCTTTATACGCCCTTCCCTTCCAGCCACTCATCAGAGTTCCTCCGCGCATTCCCATCCCCGTGGTGTACTGCAGCGTCCCGGTGAGAAGGTGACGCTGGTCGAATGTCGAAAGCCCGCGTTCGCCGCCCAGATTCAGCCAATTCTGTGCGATTGCTCCACTCGTAAGTGCCCCCCCGCCGCCCAGCGCGGAATCATCATCAATCGATTTCGAGTAAGTGTATTGGAGCGTCCCCGTGAGGCCGTTGTGCAGTCTGCGGCGCAATTGAAGTATTCCGGCCTCGCGGGTGGAATTTCCATTTGAGGTGAAAAACTCATACCCCGCCGGGCAAGTCGGACAAGGATTCACCGCTCCGGGAGCGAAAGTATTCGGCAGAAACGCCTGCGGGCCCCGTGTTCCCTTGGTGCCCTGGTAGGTGAGTGTCATTTGGAATGAGCCGGGAAGCTCTCGCTGTATGTCCAATTGCCAGATCTGCGCGTAGCCCACACGGAAATTCGGATCGATCGCGTAGGAGTCAGGTGTAGTTGTGGAACAGGGATTAAATCCCATTGCCAGCGTGAGAGGACAGGCCGGGCTGCGCTTCACTCGCAAACTCGTGGATAGCGGCGCTTGCTGCGCCATATCCAGCGCGATGCTCTGAAAAACCGACGTATCGAAATACACCCCATACTTCGCGCGGACCACCAAGGACGATCCGGAAATGGGGCGCCAGGCAATGCCGATTCTCGGTTCAATTCCGTTCTTGTCGGGACGAACAAGCGAATTCGGATAAATTTGGCCGGTCACTGCCCCCACCGGATTATTCGCAATCACCGGAGCTTCAGCCATAAATCCGGGACCGATATCCAGATTCACAAGCCGGCCGAATAACTCGGTGATGGGTGCGCCGTATTCCCAGCGGATTCCCACGTTCACCGTGAATTGAGGGCTCACTCTCCAATCATCATTGGCGTAAGCATCGTAAACGGATTGCCGCAAATATTTATCGGCGTTGCCGAAGGCGATCGAACTCCCACTCGGTATGCCGATCAGAAAATCGGCCACGTCGGATCCGCATGGTGGAACGGTACATCCGGTTGCAGTCGCCGCCCCAATGGTTGAGAACGTAAATGTTCCCCGCGGGTCCTGTTGGGTCAGGTAATTAAATTCTTGCCTGCGGAAATCGCCGCCGAAAGTGAAGTTGTGACGAATCCGATTCCAGGAAACCGAAGCGGATACCGCGCTGGTCTGATTTCGATTATTGGCGCTTATCCCATCCGACAAAGGCTGGATACCGCTTGAGAAATTGAGACCGGGCGGCCCCCAGTTCGCCGGATCCTGATTGTTTCCGGTGATCCCCGCGTCCCCCGAAATATTTTCGCGGTTCTCCCAAAAAGGGGTGAGCATATTGGACTGCCGGCTGTACCTATAAGCTAACGAGAGGAGCAATCTCGAGCCAAAATGATGTATCCAGTTGGCGTTCGTGTTGATGCCCAGAGTATTTCCGCTGTCCGTAAACCCGAATAAGTTGGGATTACTGGTGCGCGAGCTCTGAAACGAAAATCCGCCGGAAAGCTGGTTCTTGCGGTTGATGCTCTTGTCCAGCCGCATTTGCAATGCGTCAATGTGCGTGTTGCTGGTGATTGGGGTTTGGAAGTTGTATTGCTGGCTCCCCGTAAGATTTGGCAAAGGGTAAAGATTCAACAGGGCTTTTGCCTGAGGGCTGATGGGAACTGTGTCATTGGGATACATCGTTCCCGTCGCTGGATTAAAAACCTGGATCGGCTTGCCGGTTGTCGGATCAATTTCATTGGAAAAATCCCCTGCGCGCTCGTTCAAATCCGGCACCAGGGCCGATTGCACCGACGCATTTCGGTTTCGCGTCCACTGATAGGCCACAAACAAATTCGGGCCGCGCTTGAAGATGTGCGGGATTTTCAGCGGTCCGCCAAAAGTCGCCACCCCCGTAAAATTGTTGAAGGAAACTTTGGGCGTGTTAAACCCGCTCAACGAAAAGGGACGGGCATCCAGCGCGGAATTGTTTAATGTGAATCCGATTCCGCCGTTGTAAAGCCCGCCGGGTCCTTTGCGATTATTTCCGAACGCCGCCATTTGCGCGAATGGCGAAGACGCTCCATTGTTCTGGCTTCCATTGATCAGGAAACCGTCAGATGCCGCCTGGCTAAGGGCGTCATCGGGTGTGGGAGTCTTGTCCCCAGGAGCGATTGTCTTGTCATCTGGCGTAGCCGCCTTGTCAGCAGGCGGTGTCGTCTTATCATTGGAGGAAGCCGTCTTGTCACCAGCTGATGCCGTCTTATCAGCAGATGCCTTGGTCTTATCAGATGGCTTGTTCCCCGCCGCCTTCGTTTCCTCGCTCGCTGTATTCGGAGTTTCTTTGACCGGCGGCGCGACTTCGCCCTTGATCAGAGGCTTTTCTTCGGCCTTCATTTGGTCCAGCGGCAGCATCTTCATTTCCCAGGGGGGAGCCGCAGGCAAATTCCGCCCGATCGCGACTTGACCGGTTACCGTTGTGAATCCCGTCATCTCGATTTGAATCGTCCAGGCCCCCTCTGCCAGGTCGGGAAACGAAAACACCCCTTGTGGATCCACGATGGCCACAAGTTTCTTATCGCCTTGCGTCACGGTTACCGTCGCTCCGGGCAGCGGCATGCCGCCAAACGTCACCTGCCCCTGATACTCCGGCGCCGCCGCGACAATCCACCCTGTCAGGCACGCCAGGGCGCACAAAAGTCGGAGCTGGTTTCCGATGCGCTTCAATATCATTTATTTTCCCCGCCCCTAATTTGCCGACGGCCTCTCGACGTGGTCGATCACTATGAATTCCACCCGTCCCTTTCCCAAAACCAATTTCAATCCAAGCTGCTGCTGAAGCGTTACAAGGATCTCCGGTCCCGATAATTCCGTCAGCAGCAATCGTTCACTCAGTCTTTTGAATCCGTCCCGGGGTTTCCGCACTTGGATATCGCGCAAGTTAATTGTCCGTCGGCTTCTCTTCCACGTGATCGATCACCAGCACCGGCATCGGCCGCTTGCGCATCTCCAGTTTCAACCCCAACTGCTTGCTTACCGCGTCAAATAGGGAAAGCGCCCCGCTAGGGTCAGAGGGCGATCCCGCGTCAGCGGCCGCGGGTGCGGCGCCATCTCCACCTCTGCCCCTTCCCGCAGGTCCGCCGCCATTAAATACTCCGACCGGACTGAAACTCAGCGTGAAGTCGTAAGCACCCTCTAGGCCTGTAGCGTCTTGAACGGGTGAAAAGATGTAGCCGCCCGCAATGAATCGCAGCTGATCCGCAAACTCCGCCATCGTGATGTTCTGACAGGAAACCAGCCTGGAAAGAATCGGATTCGCAATCCGGGGATCTTTCCCATCCGGTCCAGGCCCGTTCTTGCAGCTCGTCCGACTCAGCGGATCCGCTTTTTTTATTTTTGGATTTACTGCCACCAATGTATAAGCATTCACGGGACGGTCTTCCATGTGAACCGTCATCTTGAAGCGTTCGATAAGCAGGGCTCGCAACATCGCCTGAAGATCTTCTATTTCAATTGGCAGACCATCGCTCCCGACCTGACCCGTCGTGGACGCCTTCGCCGTGATGTCGAATTTGTCCTGATCCAGCCACTTTGGCGCTCCCGCGAGCACCTCTTTGTCATTGGGATTCAAGTCCCAGGCAATGGTGATTAGGTCTTTAAGCGTGATGGCTTGCACGTCCACTTGGCCGCTGGGGATGATCCTGCCGTTGGGAGCCTCTCCGGGCGCGCTCGGCTTAATGACCGCCACTTCAAATTCAGCGGGTGGAGGTTTGGGCAATGCTGTCGCCACGCCGGCCGGGTTGTCGGTCGGTTTCTCATTCACGCTATCGACAAAAAGTACGGGCAACGCATTTTTTTGGAGATCCAGTTTCAACCCAAGTTGTTTATCTACGGCATCAAAAATGGAGATTCCATCGGCGCCGGCGGCCACCAGTTGGCCCCGCGCTGTCCACTTGATATCAAAATCCCAAGCCCCTTTCAGCTCGGTGGTGTCCACAACTGGGCTGGTCAAATAGCCTCCGGCAAATTGGTGAATGATTTGAGCGAACGACTCCATGGTGACGTTCTTACACGTCACATATATCTGCGGAATTGTGCCCTGTTGCGCGTTTTGCTGCTGGGGATTGCATCCTGTATCGCCGGTACCATCAGACTGCTTCAATTTCGGCTTGCCGCTCTTCCCTACGGTCAGCGCAAACACCTGCATCGGCTTCGTATCGTTGTGAACAACCAGCTTGAAACGATCTGCCAGCAGTGTCTGGAGCATCAGCTTCACCGCCTCTGGAGAGGTGCTCGATGGAGCTTTGGCCAGAATGTCGAATCGGTCCAATTCCAACCAACTTGGCCCGGAGACGACCTTTTCGCTGTCAACGCCATACGCGGTTGAAATCAAGTCCACCATGGTTGCGTTTTTCACCACATACCGGTCGCCGCGCAGCACGCCCCCCTGCATGAATGGAAACGTGGTATGGGCACTCGAGTGGACGTCCGCGGTATCAAATCCGGGCCGTGGGTCGCTGGACTGGGCAAACAACGCGCGGGAGACAAGGACGACGACGCCAATGGCTACGAAGACTCGCATATTAACCCCCACCTCCCCTCTCTTTGACGCAAGCTACCCCGCAGACGTTTACTCTATTTCGGCTGAATTTCGGGTTTGGCATCTCCCAATCTTCCGCTAGGGAGATGCTCTACCTCAAATACGCTTTGGGGTGGCGAACAGTTTCGGTTCTGGCCAGCAATCGCCTGGATTCCAAGTTCTTCGCAGGGTATCCGCAGATCGACGTATTTATATAACGACGCTCGGCGACCGAAAGTGGCACTCGAGCACCACGTCGTCCCTTACTTGATGTTGACCTAATTCCCCGATGGCCTCTCAACGTGATCGATCACGATGATATCCACCGGTCCCTTCGTGGAGACCAACTTCAACCCAAGCTGCTGCTGAACCGCCGTGAAAATAGTCGGACCGGTTGCCTCTGCCGAAGGGTCATCGCTGTCCTTGGTCCACTCCAGATTCAAATCATATTTGCCGGTGAGGCCGGTCTTATCTACCACTGTCCGTCCTACTTGCCGCGACAACCACTGCGCCACACCCGCTATGGTCACGCCTTGTGCTGCAACCTTTCCATCTTCATCGGAATGGAAACCCTGTCCTGCTGGTTTGCCATTTGGAAGTTTGTAGCCATTGGCATAAGTGTCGTTCGCGTTTGCTTCACGGAGCTTCGGTCCGCTCTTCATTACTATCAGCTCGTAGACGGGAAGTTCTCTAGTTTCGTGGTGGGCGATCAACTTGAAACGGTCTGCCAGGAGTGTCTGCAACATGTGCTTCCGCGCCAGGTCGCGATCTTGCGGACTAAGCTTGGCCAGCGCGTCGGTCACGGAGCTTTCCATCTTCGCTTCAATATCGTAACTTTCGGCGTCGAGCCAGCTCGGAGCCCCCACGACTCGCCCATCATTGAATTCTGTTCCCAGCGCAAATCCATACGCTTGCCGAATTAACCGCATCGCCGAAATGTTGACTGCTCTATATTCCTCTGCCGAACTTTGCGTTCCGTGGCTGTTGGTACCGGACTTGTTCGGTTTAATGGAAGCGACCTCATACTTGAACTCTGCCAAATTGGGGGTCGCGTCCTGGGGTTGGAATCGAGCCCGGCTCGCACCCGCGTGCGTTACGCCAAATACGAGCGGCATTGTGAGTGCTGCAAAACCAGCGACAGCGAGTAACAACTTCCTGCTGAAATTCAATCTGCGGGCATCATTTCCGGCCATAATAAGAAAAACGCGCTTTTTCAAATCTGAGCCTGTAACTCCTGACATGCAGCTCAACGGTGATTCCAGGTACGTCTTGCAAACGTTCAGAATCCCCTCCACATAAACACGTGGCACACTGCCCAGACTGAGCACCGCTTCATCACACGCGCGCTCGCGCTCTTCCACCAGCTTTGTACCGATCCACCAGACCACGGGATGAAACCAGAACACCGCTTCCACAATCATGTGGATTGCCGCGGTCAGGTTGTCGCGCCTCTGCACATGGCATTCCTCGTGTTTGATCACCGCTGCCATTTGCTCCGGGCCAAGCCGCGCCTCGATGCCTTCGGGCAACAACAACGCGGGTCGCAGGATCCCAACCACTCCCGGTTCCAGCAGTCCCGGAGTCGAGCGCACAGCAACTGTTGACGCGATATCCGCCGGTCTGCTTGCAATCACGGCCGCGCGAACCCTCAGCCAGCCGCGAAATCGCGCCATCACAATGGCCAAAAACCCGCAACCCCATACACCAAGAATTGCAATCGGGATCCAATGGGTCGCGTGTCCCGCGGCGGAAGGGGAATTCGCAAAGCTCTCTGAAAATGGCTCGCCGATTTGCGCCATCGCTTGCGAAACACTTGGTGCCGCGATGTTCCTGACAATCCTTGCCGCAGGCAGCGAATCCCACAGGCGATTCCCCAGGCCGATCAGCAATGCAAACGGAACCAGAAATTTCACCGACGCGCTGAGCCACACCCAATACCGCACCTGCGCGCGATTCTTGCGGAACGCCAAAGTAAGAAGCGCCGCCGCGGCTGCAAACACCGTCGATTGCCAGAGATGGTTAACGATTTCGCCGATCATTTGGATTTCCCCTTCTTTTCTGCCTTCTGCCTCTCGATTTTCTGGATGTCTTTCTCCAACTCGTGAACATCATCAAGAGTGAGCTTCCCTGCCTCGGCCAGTTGCGCCATCATCGGTTGCGCCCTCCCGCCGAAAAAACTCAGAATCTCGTCCAGCAGCCTGTGCCGCGCCACATCGCGCGCCACGGTCGGCTCAAAGATATGTGCATTGCTGATCTTCCTCACTCGGCGCACCGCCTTCTTCCCTTCCAGTCGGTACACCGTTGTCTGAATGGTGGTGTAGGCCGGGCGCGGCTCCGGAAATGATTCTTGAATTTCGCGTATGGAGGCCTTCCCGTGTTTCCACAGGACCTCCAGGATTTGCAGTTCCAGCTTGGTGAGTTTCGGTCGGGTCATGTGGTTCCTACTATTCGGTGTGGAAGTCTACTACATTATAGTAGGTTGTCAAGAGAAATGTCTTGCGGCTCGATAATCGCCTGAATTAATTCTCAGAGGGCTTATCGATGTGCGAGATTACAAATGTTTCTGTGGGGGCCTTGCGCGACTCCAGTTTCAATCCCAGTTGATCCTGAAGCGCGGTGAAAATCGACACGCCGGATGGATCCGGCAACGGCGCGGTTCCAGCAGCTGGATTGGTGTCCTGTCCATTCAGCTGAACGGGGCCCTCCGGCGTCCATTTCAGCGCAATGTCGTAATCGCCCCTCAGCCCGGTTTCATCCACCACCACGCGAGCAATGTCCGCTTGCCTGGATAGCGCGTCTGCCAAGGCGCTCAAAGGCGCGCCATTCATATTGATTTGGCCTCTTCCGATCATAAACGTTCTCCCTGGGCCACGGCCGCCGCCTCGCCCGCCACCACCCCCACCCCCAAATCCTGGTGGTGGACCGACGGGACCGTCTCCTGCAGGCGCTGGAGGAGGATCCGCCGTTTGGGTAAGTTTTGGCCCGCCTTTGGCCACGACCAAGGCAAACACGGGGAGCTCTTTCGTCTCTCGTTCCAGCTTCATATTGAATCGGTCCGCAAGCATGGATTGAAACATCAATCGAACTTGTTCCTGCCTCTGATCCGGGGGGAGCTTTTCCAATGCAGCGGACACCGAATCTTCAATCTTTGCGTTAATATCGTAGTGGTCCGAACTGATCCAGCTGGGACCTCCGGAAAGCTGAAAATCCTTGATGTTGTAGGCAAATTCGATGACGAATTTTATGGTCGTATTCGTCATCGTGAACTTGCCCGGAGTATTCTGAAACATCATGCGGCCATCGTCGGAGCGATCCGGCTTTATGGAGACGACCTCAAAGGAAGGCAAAGCCGCGCTGCCAGCTTGTGTTGCTTGCGCTCCGGCTCGGGCCGCACCCAAAAGACCAAGCACAACGGCCCCGGCGACCACTCCCCTACCTATGGGTCCAGACAAAAATTTTCCCCCAAACCTGGATTTGTTTGCGGAGGTACGCGCCATGCTTGCACTCATTAGAATGTCTCCCCTTTGGCTTCCAAAGCTCGCTCTAAGTTCCCTTAGACGCATCGCAACAATAAACCGCTCAACTAAAAACGCCCGTAATCGCTTCACGGATCATGGCTGAGTGGCCTATCCAGAAAGCCTATTCTCATCCTTATTTATACTTTTGTTTCGATTATTTTGGCCCTCTGTTGCGCGTATCCTTCTAACACTTCCGGAGGGCACCAGTTGCGGACGTTTTGAACGAAGGTAGCGGTGCACGGCAAACCCAGCAAAAGCAACCTAACTCTAATTATCTGTCGAAACTTTTTCCATGTGGTCCACTACAATGAACTCCAGTGGCAGCTTCTGCTTATCCAACTTGAGGCCAAGTTTCTGGACTGACGCGAATATCGAATAACCCGAAGGATCGGATGCATCCCCCGTTCCCCCTGCGTCCCCTCCTCGCCCCGCTGGAACTTGGAATCCGGACGCTCTCGCGGCGTTCATCATGTCGGCCATCGAAAGGTCCAGCGAAACCACATAGCTGCCCTTCAGTTCGGTCATGTCCACCACCGGTCGATCCAGCATCGGCGACAGTTGTTGCGCCATCAAGGCCATCGTCATTTTGCTGGCTTCCATGTGCATAATTCCGTTAGACATCGACACCTTCACATTCCCGGCTCGGCCACCCGAAATCTGCGTTGTCGTTCCTTCCCCGCGGCCGGAACTCCGGATGCTCATTTTGCCGTCTGGTGTATCAACGACGGTCTCATTTTTATCGGGCGTTCGATTGGGATCCTCAGGCGTATCCGGAGGTGACGGAACCAACTTCGATCCGTCCTTGCCGACAATCAGCGCATACACCGGATGTTCTCTAGTCTCGCGATGAATGGCCAGCTTGAATCTCTCCTCCAGCAGCGCCCGCAACATTGCCGGCACCTGATCTTTTTTCCCGCCCTCTGGAAGTTTGGCCGAGATGTCGAATCGCGTCGTCTTCATCCAGTCTGGTCCCGACACCTGATAGGGCTTCACCTCATAGGCCATGACGATTAATTGCTCCAGCGATATGAAACTGAGTTCCACTTGTGAGTCGTCAATTCTCGGCATAAAGCGCGGTATTTTCCCCGCGGCAATCAGTGAATTTAAATCCTCTGAAGGCTTGATCGAAGCAACCTCGAAAGTCAGCTGCGGCGGATCGCTGGCTTGTTGCGATTGCGGATGGACTGCCGAACTACAAACAAACACAAATACGGTCAGCGCCAATACAAAAGCGCGGAGGATAGTCCTCATGTCGATACCAGCCACAAATAATTCTCCGCTGGAATCAGGTCTGTCTTTCGCGGAATGCTTCAAATTATTAATCCTTGGCATTAGTTCCACCAATCGAAGTTCCAAAGCCCATTTCAATTCAACTGTACACCCGATACTTAGAATACGTCTCCGTCCGCCCTGAGTTTCAAGGTACCAGGGGTTTGTGGATAGCCGCAAAATTACCATCAAAGGTCAATTCATTCGGGCTTTGACATCCATTAGAACCTCCAAAAGTCATGAAGATGGATTCAAGGCCCTTTTCATGAGCATAGAAATCACTTTCCTCTTAGCGGCACATCGTTGAATAGAAATTACGTGCGATATGCTGGCTTGGCGCAAGTCTGCCGCTAATCAAATCCTAGCAATCTGCAAACCCTTAGAGAACCAATGACTTAAGTGAATCCTCCCACTCGCTTTTCCGGCTGCCATTCATCTCCAACTGGCACACGCCATGCATTGACCTACGTGGCTTGTCCCCGAAAGCCCTCCGTGTCCCCGGTGGGTCGTATTGCGCACATTCAAGATCGTGATCGATCTGGGCCTACGCTCAGCGAGTGAGGAGACATACTTGCGTCCACGACGGCTAGTAGTTATAGGACTCTGGACAATTGCGGCCATCGCTTTGATCGCACTCTTTGCACTCATTCGGCCCGCGACTCAAAACAAAAAAGATTTCGCCGCTAACAACAATAAGTCCCTTGGCACAGACGATCGCGGCACAAAAGCCAAGGGCGAAAAACTGAATAGATGGCAGAAACAATATGGGACGTTGCCGCTCAGTTTCGAGCCGAATATCGGGCAGACCGACGCGCTGGTGAAGTTCGTCTCCCGTGGCCGGGGCTACACTTTATTTCTGACGCCCACCGAGGCGGTCTTGGCATTGCGCAGAATGGAGGCGACTGGCGCGCGGAAATCAATCGTTGGACCCGGCGCGAGTGCAAAGGTCGCGGACGCCCAGAATGCTTCCTCCGCAGTGCTTCGCATGAAACTCATTGGCGCCAATCCTGGCGCACTGGTCAGCGGACGGGAGAAACTTCCCGGCAAGAGCAACTACTTCATTGGGAATGATCCTAAGAAATGGCGCAGCAATGTGCCCACCTACGCCAGCGTGAGCTATCAAGACGTCTATCCGGGCGTGGACTTGATTCATTACGGCAACCAGCAGCAATTGGAGCACGACTTTATCGTCAGACCCGGCGCCGACCCCAAAGCAATTACCTTGGGATTTCCGAGCGCTGACAAATTAACGTTGGACCCTAAAGGAAACTTGCTCATTGACATTGGTGGCGAAGCAGTTGCTTTAGAAGCCCCGGTTATTTACCAAGAGACCGCCGCGGGAAAAAAGAACATCGAAGGCCATTATATCTTCAAAGGTTCGCAACAAATCGGTTTTGAGGTAGCCGCCTATGACTCCAGTAATGCGCTGATCATCGATCCGGTGCTGGTCTATTCCACGTACCTGGGCGGCAGCACTGGCAACGATCAGGGCAACGGGATCGCCGTGGACTCCACGGGCAGTGCGTATATCGTCGGCGCGACGGCATCTACCAATTTCCCCACCACCGCCACGGCGTTCCAAAAAACATTCAATGGCGGCACCACAGATGTTTTTGTCACCAAGCTGAATCCGACCGGCTCTGCTCTGGTCTATTCCACTTACCTGGGCGGCACAGTTGGAGACGCGGGTATGTCTATCGCCGTGGACAACTCCGGCAACGCTTACATTACGGGCCAGGCGGGCTCAAACAATTTTCCGACCACAGCAGGTGTGGTGCAGGCTGCTTTCGGCGGCGGCACCTCGGACGCATTCGTGACCAAATTGAATTCGACCGGCTCCGCCTTGACTTATTCCACCTACCTGGGCGGCAGCGGGCTCGACGTCGGGATGGATATCGCCATTGATTCCTCCGGGAACGCTTACGTCACCGGCCAAACGCAATCCCCGAACTTTTCTGCGTCTGCTACCGCCTTTCAAAAAACACTCTCTGGGGCTTCAGACATCTTTGTCAGCAAGCTGAACTCAACAGGCACGGCGCTTACGTACTCCACCTACCTCGGCGGCAGCGCAAACGAAATTTCTTATGCCATCTCCGTGGACTCTTCCGGGAACGCCTACATCGCAGGCGATTCAAGCTCTCTCAATTACCCCGTTTCCGCCGGGGCGGTACAGGCCACCTTCGGGGGCGGAGTTTCGAATGCCGTTGTGACCAAGCTGAACTCGACCGGGTCGGCCCTGATCTATTCAACTTACCTGGGTGGCAGTGGCACTGATGTGGCCCACGGACTGGCGGTGGACTCCTCTGGTAACGCATACGTTTGTGGAAGCACGACCTCCAGCAATTTCCCCCTGACCGCCGGGGCCTTGCAGGCAAGCTTTGCTGGCGGCACCACAAATGGCGATGGCTTCGTGACCAAGTTGAATGCAGCGGGCACCGCGCTGGTCTATTCCACGTACCTCGGTGGCACCGGCGATGATTCTTGTAACGCCCTGGCCATAAACTCTGCAGGAAATGCCTTTGTCACTGGCTTCACGAAATCGAGCAATTTCCCCACCGCGGGCAGTCCCGCGCAAGGCTCTTTTGGCGGCAATACTGACGTATTTCTTAGCGAGCTCAACGCGAACGGCACATCCCTGCTCTATTCCACGTATCTGGGAGGCTCGGGTGATGACGAAGGCACCGGCATCGCCATGGACTCCGCGGGCAATCCATACATCACCGGGTTTACAAACTCGTCCAATTTTCCCACAGCCGGCAACCGCTTCCAATCTTCCCTGGCCGGCGGCTATGACGGCTTCGTGGCCAAATTCAGTTTTGGCAATCCGTTCTCGTTCGTGCAGGCCAAGCCGTCTGGATCCAGTTTCGGGGCAGGCACAACCACGTTTAGCTCTCCCAATATAGGTGGTGACACCATCATCGTCGGTATCGATTACGGTGACCCGGCCGGAAGCATCACAGCCGTCACCGACACCGCGGGCAACACGTACACCAAGTCCTGCTCTGTCGTAGTTACCTCAACGGCGGGGCACCTGGAGGTTTGGCACGCGCAAAACATAAGATCCGCGGCCACAAATACCGTAACTGTTACGCCGAGTGGCAACCTCGGACTGCAATGGGCCATCGGCGAATACGCGGGCCCCAGCACCAACGGGCCTATCGTGGACTCTTGCAACGGACAGCTAGGATCAGGCGGTGGGACCGACAACATAAACAGCGGCAATATCGCCACCACGAACAATGATTTGATCATCGGCTGGGGCAGAGTCAGCGGCGGATCGGTTTCTCCGGGCACCAACTTCTCCTACGGCATGGCCGGTGTGGATGGACAGCTCCTGGAACACCGGCTGGGCGTTGCTCCCACAACCCTGGCTGCCACGGAGTCCGATTCCTCCGCATCGCACTGGGGCATGATTGTTGTGGCCTTGTTGCCGGGCGGTCCGGCTCCATCCGTAAACCTGTCGGCTTCGAGCCTGACGTTTGCCAGCCAGGCTTTGAACACTACCAGCACGGCGCAATCGGTCACGCTCACGAACACGGGTACCGCCGCGTTAAACATCTCCGGCATCAGCGTCACCGGCACAAACAGCGGCGACTATTCGCAAACGAATACCTGCGGGAGTACGGTCTCCGCCAATAATGGGAAATGCACGATCAACGTGACCTTTAAGCCCACGGCGGCGGGTACGCGGACAGCGGCAGTGACCATCACCGACAACGGTTCCGGAGGCCAGCAGACTATCGCGCTCACCGGAACAGGCGTAGCAGTTCCAGTGGTGAGCCTTTCCACCTCAAGCCTGACTTTTCCGAGTCAGGCAGTAAACACGACCAGCACGGCGCAAACCGTGACGCTGACCAACACCGGCACTGCCGCGCTGACCGTGACGAGCATTGGTCTTACGGGCGCTAACAGCGCCGAATATGCGCAAACAAATACGTGCGGCACCTCGGTTCCGGCCAACAATGGCACCTGCACCATCAGCGTGACCTTCACGCCCACGTCGCTCAATCCAGGGACACCGATCGCCTCCGTGGCCATCACTGACAACGCTGCCGGCAGTCCTCAATCCATCAACCTGAGCGGCACAGTCACGGGAGCACCAGCACCAATCGTGACCCTGTCCAGCGCGAGTCTGACTTTTGCGAGCCAGATCACGAATACCACCAGCGCGGCGCAAACGGTCACCCTTACTAACACCGGAAATGCCGTGTTGAACCTTTCGAGCATCGGCGTCATCGGCGCAAACAGTGGCGACTTTGCGGACACCACCACGTGCGGTGCAACTGTGGCGGCCAACAATGGAACCTGTACGATCAGCGTGACGTTTACACCGACAGCGACCGGCACACGCACCGCCGCCGTGAGCCTCACCGACAATGCCGCGGGTAATCCGCAATCGATCACCCTCAGCGGCACTGGCGCCCCCAACCCAGGAACGGTCTCCATAAAGCCGACAAGTAATAATTTTGGGTCAATAGCGGTGGGCTCCACGAGCGGAACCTTGGATGTGTCTGTCAATGACATCGGCTCCAACTCCCTGTCGATCAGCAGCGTTGTGATCACCGGCGATTTCACCATGACCAATTTCTGTGGCAGTTCGCTTTCGCCGGGATTCGGATGCGACGTTTGGGTGAAATTTGCTCCCACCGCCCCTGGCGTTCGAACAGGCACGATCGTCTTTACCGACAGTTCACCGGACAGCCCCCAAGTGGTGACGTTGACCGGTACAGGGACCTCATCCACGGCGCCTGTGGTGAGCTTGTCGGCCACTAGCTTGACGTATGCGAGCCAGCAGGTGAACACCACCAGCGGCTCCCAGACGGTGACTCTGACGAACACCGGCAACGCCGCGCTGAATATCAGCAGTCTGGCGATCACCGGAGCCAACAGCGGCGACTACGCGCAGACCAACACCTGCGGTGCCTCGGTGGCCGCCAACAATGGGGCCTGCACCATCAGCGTGACGTTTACTCCGACCGTGATCGGCACACGCACCGCTGCAGTCACCATTACCGACAACGCGGCCGGCAGCCCGCATTCCATAACCCTCAGCGGCACAGGCACGGGCGCTCCGGCACCGGTGGTGAGCCTCTCGGCTTCAACCGTCACGTTTGCGAGTCAGGTTTTGAATACGACCAGCGGATCGCAGACCGTGACGCTGACCAATACCGGGAATGCCGCGCTAAATCTGACCAGCATTGGTTTGACCGGCGCAAACGGCGGTGACTACGCGCAGACGAACACTTGCGGAAGCATAGTCGCAGCGAACAATGGCAGTTGCACGATCAGTGTGACCTTCACGCCGACGGCGACCGGCACACGCACCGCAGCAGTGACCATCACGGACAATGCCACTGGATCGCCGCAAGCAATCAATCTCACCGGCACCGGAGCGCCGGTTCCTGCTCCGGTCATGAGCTTGTCCGCTTCGAGCCTGACCTTTGCCAGCCAGCAGATGAACACCACCAGCGGCTCACAAACGGTAACGCTGACGAACACCGGCAATGCCACGCTTAACATCAGCTCTCTCGGAATCACTGGCGCGAACAGCGGCGACTACGCGCAAACAAATACTTGTGGCAGCACCGTGGCCGCCAACAATGGCACTTGCACAATCAGCGTTACGTTCACCCCGACTGCAGTAGGAACACGGACCGCCGCAGTCACCATCACGGACAACGCCACGGGATCGCCGCACTCCATCACCCTCACGGGCACGGGCGCAGCGGCTCCGGCAGCCAGCCTTTCCACCTCGAGCCTGACGTTTGCCAGCCAGCAGACCAACACCACCAGCGCGGCGCAGCCGGTAACACTTACCAACACTGGTAACGCCGTGCTGAATATCACCAGCATTAGCGTGACCGGCGCAAACAGCGGTGACTACGCGCAGACCAACACTTGCGGCAGCTCAGTCGCAGCAAATAATGGGACCTGCACTATCAGCGTAACATTCACACCGGCGGCTACCGGCACGCGTACCGCCGCAGCGACCCTCACCGACAACGCCACGGGTAGTCCGCAAACGATCACTTTGACCGGCACAGGCACGCCGCCCCCGGCACCTGTCGTGAGCTTGTCAGGATCGAGCTTGACGTTCACGAACCAGCAGGTAAACACAACCAGCCCCGCACAAACGGTAACGCTGACGAATACCGGCAATGCGGCGCTAAACCTGACCAGCATTGCTGTGACCGGCACAAACAGCGGCGACTACGCGCAGACAAATACTTGCGGCAGCTCGGTGGCCGCCAACAATGGCACTTGTACGATCAGTGTGACCTTCACGCCCACAGCGACCGGAACGCGATCGGCTTCCGTGTCCATCACCGACAATGCTACGGGCAGCCCACAAACCATCACTCTCAGCGGCACGGGCACGCCGGCTCCAGCGCCCGTGGTGAGCTTGTCGGCGTCCAGCTTGACGTTTACCAGCCAGCAAGTGGGCACCACCAGTGCGGCACAAACGGTGACGCTCACCAACACCGGCAATGCGGCGTTGAGCATCACGAGCATTGCTGTCACGGGCGCAAATAGTGGCGATTATGCGCAGTCCAACACCTGCGGCAGCTCCGTCACGGCGAATAATGGAACTTGCACGATCAATGTCACGTTTGCACCAACAGCAGCAGGGACACGAACGGCCTCAGTAACAATCACCGATAGCGCCGCGGGATCTCCGCACGCAATTACCTTCAGCGGCACGGGCGCAGCGTCTCCGGTGGTGAACCTCTCCAGCACCAGCCTGACGTTCGCGACCCAAGCGTTGGGCGCCGCCAGCTCGCCGCAGTCCGTCACATTGACCAACTCCGGAAATGGCCCGCTGACCATCACGAGCATCGCCGTGACCGGTGCAAATAGCGGGGACTTCGCGCAGAGCAACACCTGCGGCGGCTCCGTGGCAGCCAACAACGGGACCTGCACAATCACCGTGACGTTCACGCCGACGGGGGCGGGCGTGCGCGCGGCTGCGGTGACCATCACCGACAACGCCGCGGGCAGCCCGCATTCCATCAGCCTCAACGGGACCGGCTCAGCCTCGCCAGTGACTATTACTCCCCCAAGCAATAATTATGGTTCTCAGGCCGTGGGCACTTCCACGCACGCCACAATCTTCACCATCAAGAACGTTGGCTCGCCATCCCTGACACTCAACAGCATTACTACTACCGGCGATTTCAGCCTTACCAATTTCTGTGGCAGCGGATTGTCACAGGGTTTCAGCTGTGATGTCTGGGTTATCTTCACTCCCACGGCCCCCGGCGTTCGGACCGGTTCGCTAGTCTTCACTGACAGTTCCCCGGACAGTCCCCAAGTCGTGCCCCTGACCGGTACGGGGACCTCCGGTACACCAGCGCCCGCGGTGAACCTGGCGCCTTCGAACCTGACATTTGCGAGCCAGCAGGTGAACACCACCAGCGCGGCACAACCGGTGACGCTCACAAATACCGGCACCGCGGCGCTGACCATCACTGGCATCAGTGTGACCGGCGCGAACGCTGGCGACTACACGCAATTGAATAGTTGCGGTGGCTCGGTGCCAGCCAACAATGGCAGCTGCACAATTACTGTGACCTTTACTCCGACTGCGGCAGGCACGCGGGCAGCGGCTGTGACCATCACCGACAACGCGGCCGGCAGCCCGCATTCCATTCCGCTCAGCGGCACGGGTGCGAGCGCCCCAGCGCCGGTTGTCAGCTTGTCATCCTCAAGCCTTACGTTTGCAAGCCAAACATTGAACACCACCAGCGGATCGCAGACTGTGACGCTGACCAACACTGGCAACGCCGCCCTGAACCTTACGAGTATTGGTTTGACGGGGGCGAACACTGGCGACTACGCAGAGACCACTACTTGCGGTAGCACGGTCGCGGCGAACAATGGCAATTGCACCATCAGCGTGACGTTCACGCCCACCGCGACCGGTTCACGAACAGCCGCGGTTACCATCACCGACAACGCCACCGGCTCACCGCAAACTATCACTCTCACCGGCACGGGTGCGAACGCCAATGCGCCCGCGGTAGGCCTCTCCACTTCCAGTCTGACTTTTGCGAGCCAGACGTTGAATACAACCAGTGCGTCCCAAACAGTAACACTCACCAATACCGGCAACGCCGTCCTGAATCTTACGAGTATTGGTTTGACGGGAACAAACAGCGGCGACTACGCGGAGACCACTACTTGCGGTAGCACGGTCGCGGCGAACAATGGGAGCTGCACCATCGGCGTGACGTTTGCGCCCACTGCCTCCGGTACACGAACGGCTGCGGTTACCATCACTGACAACGCCACAGGATCACCGCAAACGATTATGCTCACCGGCACAGGTGCTTCTGCTGCATCCACTGTCGTCCTTACGCCCAC
>DATGHC010000041.1:0-17069 GCA_035308165.1 Candidatus Acidiferrales bacterium
TCATGGCCATTCCCCGTCAGAGGTCGCTCAGATCGCTGTTGCTGCGTTTCGCAACGGGCACGGGGAAGCCGGCACATTCGTTGAGGCTGGTTGCTGGAATGGCGGGAGTTCCTCTAAATTCAGCCATATCTGCGCAATGCTGGGTTATCAGCTCCACATCTACGATTCGTTTCAAGGGGTGGAGGATGTGAGTTCTGTCCCCGGGGAATGGGATTATTCGGGACAGTATTCGGCCGCGGAAGATACTGTTCGGAAAAACATCCAGTTATTTGGCCGGCCCGAGGTTTGCACTTTCCATCCGGGTTGGTTCAGCGACACGCTTGCGCGGGATGGTGCGGTAGGGCCAGTCAAAGTGGCCTACATCGACTGCGACATTGCCAAGGGCACGAGAGAGGCTCTTGAAGGAATTATGCCCAAACTTAGCGAAGGCGGGCTCTTATATTCGCAGGATTACCACATCTCACCGGTCCGCAATCTGTTAAATAATCCGGCTACGTGGGACCGGTTTTCGGTCCCGCTACCGCAGGTTCACCAGCTCGCGCGGCGATTGGCGGTCCTTGGCTGGCCACAAACTTCATAGTAAACGGCGGCTGCGAACAGGTTCCTACCTATTAGTTCACTTCGCAAGAATGAATGTGGGATGGACCGCCCAGATCTGAGCGGATCAATGCCCTTCGATTTCCGTGATTTGCGAGTTTGTGCCTGCACGCGGTCCATTCACTTCGCGTGCTTGAATTAGTGAACAACGCCGCTTAAATTGGTGGGCGGCGCAGGCCGGACGGGGGCGCTCCCGGAGAGAAACTCGTATGCGCCGATATAATATGCCGAACCCTGGGGCCGGGAATTGCCGTCATAGTCGATGGTGACGGGTGTGGTCACTCCAGCGTCGATTGCCGGACTCCCGGTGGTCAAATGAAAATCGTTACTTGATGGGTTCAGAAGCTTCGGATCAGCATTCACGCCGCCGGCATCCCCGTTTAGCGCAAATGAACCATTCCCATACTTGCATCCGGTCGGACCTGGCCCGGCATTAAAATACAGATTCTTCGAGAAGATTACGTTCTTGGCAAATGGAGCTGTCGAATCGTCAAAATAAACATAACAAGGAGCGCCATCGGCTGCATAAAAGATGTTATTGGCGAGCGTGGCTGCGTGTGGTCCTGTATTGGCAAAGGTAATTGGCGCGCCTGCTTGAAAGCCATTGCCGGAAGGAGCGGTCTTGTAAAAAGTATTGTTATAGACTTGGACCGTCCCGATGGCAGTTTCTGTGCTGTATATTTCCAGGTCGCCAAATTGCTTATGACCAGTGCTCGCGGTGCTCTCATTGTTCCAGAATAGATTGTTATAGACCTGCGCATCCCGCACGAATTCCACGCATCCGCCGTCGCAGCCTCCCAAATTGATTCCGACCATGGCGTTATTGTAGATGGCGTTGTCGTGGATGCGTAATCCCTGGATCGTGTCGGTGGCCGTGTGCCCATAGATTTGGACGCCTTTGCCAAAGGGGTTATCGTGCAGGGCGTTCCAGCCGATGTCCACGTTCGTCTGGGTCCCATATCCGCCGACATAAACGGAGTAGGCGCGTGCATCGAAGGTGCAGCTTGAATTACCCTGACAATTCAGGCTGCTTTCGTTTCCATAGATGATCAGATTATTGACCGAAGTTTCAAAGTCGATTCCAACAGACTGAGCGCCTGAAGTGCGAACATCATTTCCAACGATCCGCCAATTGTTGCACGGCCCGCCCGGCCCATCCTCGCAAGTGATTCCGTAGTCCGTGCTGCGCACCGTCAATTCACCAAAAGTTGTGAAGCTGGAAGAGCTTCCGCCCCAGAGAAAAACTCCATGGGCCAGCCCCGTGATCAAGGCCGTTTCACCCGGGTAACCCAGGAAATTCTGATAGGCCGTGGCCGTGCCGGTGCATGAGTTGTTGCAAAAAAATGCTGCGCTGTCGTTATCGCTGGCGGTGTAGGTGCCGGCGCGCAGATATACGGTATCGCCCGCCGCCATGCTGGTCCGGGCATGAGGGGTAGAAGCCCAGGGCGAAGCAAAGCTGCCGTTATTTGAGTCACTGCCGCCCGGCGAGACAAAGTAAATATGTCCGCTGCAAACCGTGAACGGGATCGGATTGGATTGCGTCCCGTTTACCGTCATAACGATGTTTCCTGTCGAGTTGCCCGGGCCAATCTGAACAACCACTTTGTCCAGAGCCGGGTTGATGCCATTGTGACTGCCCCAGATCTTATATTGGACCACGGCCGCACCGCCGACCGTCACGGTTGACGATCCCTGCGCCGCGCCGAAGTTCTTGCCGTAAATGGTGATGTACACACCGTTGCCATTTTCGCCGCCCGAATTCGCGCCGGTGATTATGTCGGTGAAGAGAAGATGCGGAGAGGTCTGGCCGCTCGCTACTCCTGCTCCCGCCAGGAACACAAGCATTAGTGTTGCGACAGAAATGGCTCGAAGACGAGCGATTGAAAACCGTGTGCGGGAGATTGCGACGCTTTTCTCTTTCATTTACCTTCCTCGGCTTGCTTTAGGTTCTGGGCGTCACTGCGGTTATCTATAACAACTGTTTTGATTCGATCCACCATCGAACTTTCCCCGTAATCAAAGTTTAAGACTTGCATGAAGAATCGGGCGACTGTCCCGAAGGCCAGTATTAGCCCATGTCATCAAGTTGGCACTGGGGACAGAAAGTACAGGCGTGAACCCGGATGCCAATTCTCTTCATTTTAGAGGTGGATTGAGGGCTTTTCGAGAGGCCATTGGGCTGATTTGCTGTAATCGGTGCGTTTCAGCCATTCCTGGAAGAACGCACGGGTCTCCAATACACAATATATTCAAAGTGGGCAGGTGAGAACTTTCCGGACGCGTCAACCACCGCCCCTTCCCAAATATTACAGCGCGGGATGCTCCAATGGTTGGTTTCCATCTTCCAAACACCAGGCTTGTTCGCAAAAGCGAATTCATATCCGGCATGGGCAACGAAATCCCGAACACTCGGCGACCAACCCCCGTTCGGATACGCAAATAATTTGCACGGCTGGCCCAGTTTGGCCTCTATGGCGCGCGCTGATTCTTGGATTTCCCGGCGCGCATCTGCCTCGGGCACGTTTGTGAGAATTTCATGATGCACGGTGTGGGAACCGAAGCGGACTCCTTCTGCCGCCAGTTGACGCGCCTGGTCCCAGCTCATGGTCGCGTCACAATTTGATTCCGCCGTTGTTTTCGGTAAATCCGCAATCGTGTCCAGTTCCTGAAGCAGTTGTTTCCTTTGCCCACTCGACAACCGCTTTATCCGCTCGATCAATGCCGCGGGTGATTGTGACTCCAATGAAGTCAATGGAGCTTCGAGCCTTCCGGTCACGATTTCTGTAAACTTCGCAAGCTTCCCACACCGGTCCGCAGCCTTGTGGATGGCGGCTAACCGCTCGGGCCAAAAAGGTAGAGTCTTTCCCATCATGTCCGAGCAAATAAAAATCGCGCAGGGAAGTTTTCTCTTCCGGAGAATAGGGGCAGCGTGGACGGCATTATCAAGCCATCCGTCGTCGAAGGTGATGGCCATGCGGGGTTTCTCTCGATCGCCCGCTGGGGATGCGCCCGCATCCTTCAAATCCATGCCGACGCATTCTCGCGCAATATAATCGGCCAATGCAGCAAAGGTTTTTACACTGATGACCATTCCGGCGGGGGAATTTGAAGTCCGGCGGTCTTCCTCTGAGAGTACGCGGTGAAACGTCAAACCAATCGTGCCGCCGGAAGCAACTACCTGCCGCTTCGCCCAGGCCAGCCGGCCGCTGTAATAAAGCAGGTACACCCATGCGTGGCGAAGAAAGGCTCGAATCCTGGAAGTCATTCTGGATTTATCCTAACAAACCGCACAGCGGGAGAATCCCGAAGTGCATCCCCTGCCGAATTAAATTGGACGAAGACCCCGGCGATGAAACTCCCGTATTTCTGCATGCGTCGGAAATGTAAAGTAAGTCCCTTCCGCCTGATTCAGGGAAAACTGCTTCTGTGTGCCGTTGGCAACTTCGCGGAGAACGCGCGCCATGCATTGCGCTCCGTGGCGCTTTGAACGCCGGATAAGGTGATCGAGCGTTTCACCGGGCTCGATGGCCAGTGAGTCCTGAAGCAGTGCTGATCCTTCATCCACTTTGGCGGCCATATAGTGGATGGTCACGCCGACGTTTTTCTCGCCGTGATACATCTGCCAGAAAGTGGGCATCATGCCCTTGTAGCGAGGAAGCGGCGCGTGGTGAATATTGATGCACCCCCGCGGAGGAAGCTTGAGTAATTCATCTTTTAGAATATAGGGACAGGCGACGGAAACGATGGCGTCCGCGCTTCGCTGCTTCACCTCTTGCATGTATTCGGGGGCGTTGGGCGAGCCGATGTGCGAGTAAGGCACCCCGTAGGCTTTGCATAGCTGCTGGAGCGTCTCATATCGCCCTGCTTGCGGACGGCGAGGCAATCCTGCGAGCAAGCGTGACCTCACCAGGCGCGTGGCAATGCGCACGGAACCCACTGGCCCGTAGAGTCCCAGCAATTCGCGCATCAACTGCATGCGCGGGCGTTTGCCCATCGCGCGCGAGCAGGAAACGTGGAGGATTTCGAACTCTTTCGCGTATTGCGCGAAAAATTCCTCAAAGAAGGGTAGGACATAAAGGGGATCGTCTTGAGTCAGGAACTCAATCTTCATGGCTGCCGGGTCCTCACAGGTTGCCAAACGGCGTAGTTACGCCCGCGCATCAGTTCGAACAAGCTGACCAGCGCGGCGGCGTTGAGCGTGCAGAAATACAGCGGAATTCCCAATGGCTTCCAGGCACGATGGAATGGGACGATACTGGAAAGCAGCGCCAGCATGTAGAAGGCAAGCTGTAACAACAAGGCGTAACGATAGAACGGAACGGATGCTAGAACCGCACTGGCCCCCAGAATCACCAACAAAAACAGGGGGACCAGCCATCGGGTGACCTTGTGCGAGAGCAGCTGGAAACACACCCAGGGGTGCTTCCAGGGCTTGAACAGGTCCGGAACGCTCAGCAATCCGCGCATTCCCCGTGTGACCACGCGGACGCGCATGGAGAATTCTTCGCCGGAAGATTGAGTGGTTTCCTCGTAGGCCAGCGCACGATCCTCAAACACAACTCGGTTTCCCTTCTGGATGACCCACAGGGGTTGCGTGAGGTCACTGATGATTCCTGGATCGAGCGGCGTGTAAAGGTCGCGGCGTACGGAGTAGATGCAGCCGCAGCATCCGCTGATGGTTCCGATGCGTGACTGCATTTTCTTGATGAGGTTTTCGTAGTTCCAGAAGGCGATGGTTCCCATCCCCGTGGGGGAGCCGCCTTCGCTTTCAAAATATTGATACCGGCCGCTCACAGCGCCCACTTGAGGATTCTTGTAATTGGCTGCGAGCTTGCGCAACGCTTGCGGGTGGTACACCGTGGTGGCGTCGGAGAATATCAGAACCTCACCGCGAGCCTGGCGCACGCCGAAGTTCTGGGCATTGGTCTTGCCGCGGCCCGGATCGACGCGAACAAGCTTCACACGCGGATCGGTGAAAGACTGCACAATGGCGTCGGTTTGATCCGTGGAAGCGTCGGAAAGCACCAGGATTTCCATGCGGTCGGCGGGATAATCCAGAGCCAGCGTCTGCTCAATCTTTTTCCGGATGCCGGCTTCCTCGTTGCGCGCGGCGATCAATACCGAAATCGTGGGCGTGTATTCCTCTTTGGATCGGCGGTCGCGGCGGAACGGAGCCAGAAGGGCAAGAAGCAGCGGGTAGCCCGCATAGGCATAGAACAGCAGCGCCGCCGCGGTCCAAAAGAACCACACGGCCGCGCGCAAATGACTATCGATGGGATTCAGTGAGAAGACGGTCATAAATACCTACCAGATTATCCATCATGGCTTTGTGGCTAAATCGTGTGCGTACAGTTTCGGCGGCGTTATCTCCGAGCTTGGCGGCAAGCGGCCTATTGGAAAGCAATCTGGAGATTCGCTCCGCAAGGGTCGTGGGGTCCTCACTGGGAACCACATACCCATTGGCGCCGTCTTCGATGGCCTCGGAATTCCCTCCAACGTCAGTGGCGACGCAAGGGAGTTTGGCGGCCATAGCCTCAATCAGAGAATTGGAAAAGCCCTCGCTGCGCGAGGGTAGGCAGAAAACTTCGCTTGCGGCCAGGAGCTCCGGAACCCTTTCTGATGAGCCGTAAAACTGGACATTGTGTGAGAGGTCCAACTCCAGGACAAGCTTTTGCAATTCCTCAAAATGCGCAGGGTCGTGATTTTCTCCCACCACCAGGAACAGTGCCTGGGGATGGGTTCGGCGAACTTCGGCCGCGGCCCGGATGAAGACGTCCACGCCCTTCACCGGGCGAATATTGCCTACGGTGATGACGATGGGGCGGTTGCGTTCCAACCCCAGGGAATCGCGCAGGTTTGAGAGGCTACCCTGAATCGAGAACGGTTTTACGAAGACCCCGTTATACAACGTGACTACCCGGTCGGCCTTAATTCCATCCTGTTCGATGCAGAATCGGCGCACTTGATCCGACACCGCCAGCACCACGTTAAACAGCGGATTCACAAAGCGGTAGACCAGCGCATGTTTTCGTCTTCGCAGGATTCCCATATCCCTGCGGCTCGACACAATCACGGGGACGCCGCTCAACCGGGCCACAATCCCGCCCCACAAATCCGAGGTCTCAAAAAAAGTGTGGACGATGCGAATGTTCTCCTTGCGGATCATTTGATTCAATTTTCTGGCCATCCGCAAAGCGTTTGCGTCATAGGAACGGCGCATCGAAAATACATGCAGGCGGCAAGGAAAATCTGAAAAGACTTCGAGCCTCGGGTCAATCTTGAAAGTCAGCACGGAACAGTCGAAGCGATCAGGCGGAAGGGAGCGAATCATGTTCAGCATCACGCGTTCTGCTCCGCCCATTTCTGTCAATTCATCCATCAGAAACAGGACGTGAATGCGCGAATCTCCAGAGGGCAACGGGGAGTGCTCCCCGTTGCCGATTTCTGAAGGTAAAGGCAATTGTTCCGTGACCAGTCTCAAACCGACACCAGAGGTCGATTGGCGAATTCTGGAACGCCACGCTGCGCGGAATTGGTCGAAACAAGCCCGACAGAGACCGCGGGGTTCAGGGCTTCCTGCTCATTAATGGCCAGGGCGCGGACGACCAGACCCATTAACATCCACATGAAGCCGTTCACTTGTAAATAAGAAAAGCGGTCGCCAAAGAAATTTGCAAAGACCGTGCCTACCATCAGGGTGGCAAAACCCAGGCCTAATGCGGCCATGAAGGGATCCGTGCTGGTTCGGAAGAGCCGCCAACCCAGAGCAAACATCCGCCAGAGGATGAATAGGAAAAAGAGAAGGCCAATGATCCCTGTCTCCAGCGTTATTTTGACGAAGTAATTGTGCGTGTCGTGGAACCCTTCAAACCGGTCCATGAACGCATAGGTATCGAAGCCCGTCCCAAAAACCATGTTTTCGTTGATGATCTGTTCCGCGTCCGTCCAGAGATCAATACGCCTTTGAACGGAGGGGTCAAGAGTTCCGCTGTCATCCACGGTCATGGTGATGCGTTGTTGAACCGATATGGGTAAGAGGGTTTGCCAGCCAATAACGACAACTGCCACGAGTACAAGCAGTTTTCGGGATCTGACTAATCCCAGGAAAGCTAAACCTCCAAGGAATGAAACATATCCACCTCGCGAGAAGGCGAATAGCAGGCAATACATGCCCGTGGCCAGCAAACCATAAATCGCAAACTTGGCGTAGCGCGAAATCTTAAAGCTCAACATGGCCACCATAAAGAGCATGCCGGTGGCTTCGAAGGCCGCCAGGCCATTCACGCCGGCGTAGCCCAGCGGGCCGGGGTCGCGAACATCATAGGAAAAGCTGGCGATGTCGCGGCCGTTCATATTGTCGTAAAAACCCCTGTTAACGATCAAAAAGGAGAGCGCCATGACTGCAAGCAGAATTTTGATCTGGCGTTTGTTGGTGATCGCGGCGGCGGTCAAGAAGAGGAAGAAGGGGAGCTCGATGTAATTCTTCCAATCCGAAAAGCGAACATTGGCCAAGGTAATCGGCCAGGGTGCGTGCAAATAGGCCGAACCAAACCACAGAGAAACGTAGAGGAACAGCGCCCAGGCAACAAGAATCATCCCCAGCCGCGTGCGCACCCAGGCGGCGCCGCTTCGATGCGTCAGGATGCCGAGGAATATGCCCAGGACAAGAATGTCCACGAATTTCTCTCCGGCGGGATAGCCTATCAACCGGTAGCGCAGTGTCTGCAGAGGCATGAAGAGCGCCAGGTAATAGACCCCGAGTTGCGGTCGCCAGAAAGCGGAGATGAGCGCAAACACAATACAGCCTATGTAGATGGAAAGAGTGAAAAGCCCGTGAGTAAATGCTAGAAGTCCGCCCATAAAGTGTCTAATTCCGGACGATCCGGATTTTCCCTTTCACCCTATACCACCGCTGCGTTGCGCCGAAGCTGCTTCTGCTGAAACCAATCCTTGACCAACCCGATAATCTCGGAGGTCATGGTTCGAATGTCAGTGTCTATCAGCCACAGAATGGCGGCATAGATAAACAAGCAGATCGTTCCACGGACGACAAGGCTAAGCAGTAAGGAATGGATTTCAATTCGAGTCGACAAATACCAGGTGAAACAACCCACCGCGGCATAGCGAAGCCAGGCAAACCAATTCGTTTGCAGCGGAAGGTACTTTCGAGAGAGCCATGCAAACATGCTTGTTGAGAAAACATAACTGCCCAGAGTGGCAATCGCAGCGCCGAGCAGCCCGATGCGCGGCAACAAGATGACGTTCATGAGGATATTCACGATGCAAGAGGCCATGATGACCTTCATCATCAGATAGGTTTTCTTATGGATCAGAAGGCCGGACTTGAGGAACATGGCCACAGCGTTCGCCAGCATCCCGATCAGAATGTAAGGGAGCAGGTGGTGCGCTTCGTGAAATTTGGGAGAGGCGATCAGATTAATGACGTCGCTCGAACACGCACTGGCCAGGGCCACCACCGCGATGCCCGCCAATACGAAATAGTTCATGGCGCGGCTCAAAAACTCCCGCGTCTTTTCCGAGCCTTTAAGCACCCATATCTCCATCACGATCGGAAATAACGCCAGTTGCAGAGGGCTGGAAAGTGAATCGCGGACGTAGCCGGAAATGTTGTAGGCCGCGGCATACAGACCAAGCGGCCTTGCGCCCAGGAATCCTTCGACCAGGAACCGGTCCCCGGTATCCAGGATCAAGTAGAAGATTTCCGCGGCCATCATGGGCAAACCGTAGATCATGATTTCGCGGAATATTTGCTTGTTAAATACGCTGAGGGAAAGCATATCCCTCCGGCGTAGATAAGGAATTACGAACAACACCGCGGTAGCTTCCACAAAAACCATTCCAATAAAAAAGGCCGACGGCGTACGATTCCAAAAAAGCAGCAGGCTGAGTGTCATGGCGATGGTCGCTGCCTTGGTGGCAATCTGCAGAACATTCCAGGCAAACGTTCGCCCTTCGACCTGAAGCAAGTTGGTGATCATGGAGGAGATCGACCGCAACAAGATCAGGCCGGCAGCTATGGAAAATACGATTCGGACTCGTGTCCCCATGAGGGAAGCCGGAACCAGCCAAAGGGCTGCAAGGAAAATCAGCGTAACCACGAAGCCATTCCCCGCCGCGCCCAAATACACGGTTGAGTAGTATCGGCGGAGCGCTCCGGGTTCCGGGTGCACTGCCTGTTCCTTATAAAAGCGCTGTACGGAGGCTTGCAAACCGAACTTGGAGAACACAACCGCAACAGCGATGGTGTTGGACACCAGAGAGATCAGCCCATACTCTTCCACCGAAAAAATACGGGCAAGAATCGGAAACGAAATAAAGCCCAGCAGGAAAAGGCATATCGTGCCGCCCAGGAAATGTGATGATCTCTTCGAGAACCTCAGGAAGTCGTTCGAAGAAGATTTATCGGCAGCATTTGCCGCTTGCGCAGGTCCAAGTTCGACGCGCACTTCCGAAGCATCCGATGATTGATCAAGAGTTGGCATGATCTCTAGCCGATTTCTTTAATTCCAATTATGAAGCCTGTGGCGATTTCCCTCGTCGCGCCGAGGCCTACCTGTTGTTGTGGAAGGCACCCTCTCCATCTTGTCCCGATGCCGGTACTGTCTGACGGCGCCCACGTTGATTACTGTGCTCCTCTTCCGATCAGCATTACTTTTACCGTCTCAAAAATGATGGCCAGATCCAAAAACGTCGAAAGGTGCTTGATATAAAAGAGGTCGAGTTCTAACTTGATCTTGGATTCCTCCACCGTGGCGCCGTATTGGTACTTCACCTGAGCCCATCCGGTGATGCCGGGGCGGACGGAGTGCCTCTGGTCGAAATAGCGGAGATTCTGGCGCAGGAGTTCGCAGAAATGCGGTTGCTCGGGCCGGGGTCCTACCAGGCTCATATCGCCGCGCAGTACGTTAATCAGCTGCGGCAGTTCATCAAGCCGGTACTTTCTAAGAAAAGCGCCGAGTTTGGTGATTCGGGAGTCGTTGGTGGTCGCCCAAGCTGGACCGGCGGCCTCCGCGTCCTTGCGCATTGACCTGAACTTCATCATCTCGAATTCCTTGCCATGGAGTCCGATGCGCTTCTGCCGAAACAGTATTGGTTTTCCGGATTCAATCCAGATGGCAACAGCGACGATGCCCATGAGCGGGAGTGTTAGCAGGATGCCGATCAGGGCGACAAACACATCCAATGTCCTCTTGGTCGCCATCAAGAAGGGATTCTTGCGGAACCCTTCAGAAAGGATCAGCCAACTTGGCGTCAGGCGCTCCAGCAGGATGCGGCCGCTCACAGTCTCATAAGCTGAATGTGCGTCTTCGATGGGAACTCCGGCAAATTTAATTTTCAACAACTGGTCAACCGGAGTTGTGCCGCGGCGTTCGGCCAATGACAAAACCAGGCGATCTACTTTGTGGCTGGAAACAATCTCCGTTACTTCATTCACGCCACCGATAATCCCGGGATTCACCAGGGACATTCCCAGGTTCTCGCCCTTCTCATCCAGGAAACCGATTACTTTCAGATTCAGCTCGGGCCGCGAAATAATCTCTCTTGTGAGCATGATTCCCGCTTGCCCCGTGCCAATAATCAGAACTCGAGTAGGCCGCTGCACGAGCCCATTTGAGTTTTCCAGCAGCAACCGCACGCCGAGGGTGAGGCTCAACAGAATTGGCGCCGCCAATGCCGCTACTCCGCGCCCAAGGCTGAAAAGCGGAAAGAGATAATAAGCCAGCGCTAGAGAAGCGCAGGCGATTCCAAAAGCCTGCAGCAAGTGAACGAAAAGCTCGGTGTGCTGCCGCAGGACTTGCGGGTCATACAATTCGTTGTAGTACAAGGAGAGCAGACAAATTACCACGACGACCATGAACCGCAAAAAAGTGCGATAGCCATCGAAACCCACCCAGCCTGTGTCTTGCAGGTCTCGGACTACGGCGGCCACCAGCAATCCGCCCAATATCAGCCCGGCATCCAGACAAAGGAGCAGCATGGTTTGTCCAGCTATTCTTTGGCCGCCAATTTTTATCATCGTAAGTCCCTGTCACTCCGGATCAAATCCCAAGTCCTTCGGTTCGCGTTCAACAAATTCACCATGCCGACCCTCCGGCTCCTTGAATCTTGGACAGCAGAGAGCGATAGCTGATCTTCAAAGCCTGCGCCGTCTTCTTGCGGTTCCAGTGATTTGCCTGCAGAGCCTGAAAAATTACAGTTCGCTCCATTTCCCGGACAGCCTGTTTGGCGATTCGTTTCAGCGGAATCGTTCCATCATCCGAAATCTTCCCGTTTAAGCTGACGCGCGGTTTGCGCGTCACCATCTCGTTGAAAAGCGATTCCTCGGATCCCAGAATGACGAATCGCGAAATGCAGTTCTCAAGTTGCCGGATGTTTCCGGGCCATTCATGCTTGCAAAGCATCTGCAGCAACTCTCGGGAAATCGGACGCTGCGGAACGTTGTAACGGCGGCTGAATTCCTGAATGTAGTAGTCCAGAAAGTTAGGAATGTCCTCAGTCCGTTCGCGCAACGGGGGCAACTGGATCTGAATTACATTGATCCTGTAATAGAGGTCTTGCCGGAATCGGCCGGCCTGGATTTCAACTTCCAGGCTTCTGTTTGTGGCGCAAATGATTCGCGCATCGGCCTGCGTGTCCTGCTGCGCTCCGATTCGCGTAAATTGTCCGTCTTGCAGCACTTGCAGTAATTTCGCCTGGAGAGAGGGTTCGATTTCTCCAATCTCATCCATGAACAGAGTTCCGCGGGCCGCTTGCTCCACGCGTCCTGGTTTTGTGTTCCACGCACCCGTGAATGAGCCCTTCTCATAACCAAAAAGTTCGCTCTCGATTAATGTCCCCGGAATTGCCGGGCAGCTTACTTTTACAAAAGGCCCCTTGGACCACGGCGAGCGCTTGTGGATCTCGCGAGCCATAATTTCTTTGCCCACTCCACTTTCGCCGCATAGCAGCACCGGCAAAAAGGAAGAGGCCGCACGCTCGACAATTCGGCGAACTAGTTGCATCGGGGCGGAATTGCCAAAGATCAGGCTTTCGGGGAGGGCCCCTGCCTTGGAGGGTGAGTCGAACGCGATTTTTGCGTCTTTTGCCATATACAGGATTTCGGGCGCTGGGCGACTCCTCCCCCTGACAGGACTTCGTGGGGGGAAGACCATTGAGTCATCCGTCTTGCATGAAAGATGCACACCAGCGGCCACCGCCGGAGGCATCAAATTGGGCCGCTGGGATTTGGTTATGTTATTTATTTTGAGTACGATAGCCTGCTTTGAGACATTACCAGGCACAGCTTCGGGGTCGCCAATGAGGGAATAGTCTTTCACATCAAGGAAAAGTGTTTCCTCATAGAGACAATAGATTAGTGTTGCGTCCTGACCCAGTTCGGACCGGTTGAAGGCACTCGCTCGCGCTTGCGAGTACCAATTCGGGAAGGCTTGGAAGCCGAAATCGGGAAACTGGGCTGCCATGGGCTCGAGTCAAGCTTGCCCAGGTCGCATGGAAGGCTGAGAATAGAACTCAGCATGTAGTTGATCACCTGGCGAAATTCGGCTTTCGACCGGAAAGAAACAAAGCTCGGTCGTGAACATCTGTCTTCTCACCCGGTTCACGCCGTCGAACAAACGTCTCCGCCCGCACATCGGTCCATCCAATTCTCCGCAGCATGTCCTGATATTCAGCGGAGCTTCTTATATGCACCGGCAGTCGAATCTCTTTCACAGCGCTCAATCCTTCGGGATAATCCTTGTGCAGGCCGAAAACAAGGAAAACTTCGCCTCCGGGAGCCGCCACGCGCAGCATTTCCCGCAGAACTTTTTCCTGATCTTCAAAGAAGAAGAAAGCCTCCAGGCAGAAAATCTTGGTAAAGGCGCCGTCGGAAAGAGGCATGTGCTCTGCCCCAGCGCAAATGAATTTCAGGTTGGAAACATTTGCAAATCGGGCGCTGGCACGGCGGATCATTCCATCCGAGATGTCGACGCCTACAACCGTGGATTCTGGGGCAACACGCTCGGCCATCGCCTGACTAGCCCATCCGCCGCCGCAACCCACCTCCAAAATCCTGTCATGTGTGGCGAGATTCATCTTCTCCAGCGATTTCTCAAACAGCATCCTGTGCGGCGCTTCCAATGTTTCGCCGCGATCATTTTCCGCCCACAGATTGAATTCATGCCGAAGTATGGTTGAGCGTGGTCGGAACGTGACCTTCGCAGTCAAAATTTTCAGTCTTATCCTGGTGCGGCGAAATCGTATCAAGACCTGTCCCCCGGACTCGACAATTAGACAAGAAAAGCCTTACCTAGGCCGTAGCAATCCATCTTCCAACGGTCATTCCAAAGGGTATTCATTATCAATGGCTTACGACCTTAAATAAGGAGAGAGAGCTAACAGAAGAATTCTTTTTCAACATAGTGTTATCGGAATTCATGTCGTGTAAGCAAACTCGAATTTTGGTCCGCAGTTCGGTGAGCTGACCTGTGGCTGACTCATTGGATGGTTGTTGAAGGTATCCACCGACCAGACGGGTCAGATCTACGGTTGATTACCATGGAAACCAGAACCTGGGAGGCTACTCTTCGCTTGAGAGGCTGGCGTAACCGAAAAGACCACCGGCGATACGTACTGCGGGGGCGCCTCTTGAACATGCCGTGCACCCGAGCGTACGAGATGGCTGGAGGGAGGCAGCACACCATCGTATCCTGATCCTGAACTGGCTCACCACTCGATCATCCAGTCCCAGGATGTAATCTATCGAGCCGGGGGCGATTGCCTGTCCACGGGCTCTGTCGTAAGATGCGCGCTAAATGCCCGATTCCAACCTAATTCCCGGCCGAATGATTTCGCATTACCGTATCGTTGAAAAGATTGGCGACGGCGGAATGGGCGTTGTTTACAAGGCCGAGGATACGCGTCTGCATCGCTTCGTGGCATTGAAGTTTCTTGCGGAACGGGTTGGAGAGGATTCCGCGGCCTTGGCACGATTTCGCCGCGAGGCCGAAGCCGCATCTGCCTTGAACCACCCCAATATCGTAACGATCTACGAAATCGGACAGGAGGGTTCCACTCACTACATTGCGATGGAGTTGGTGGAGGGCGAGACGCTGCGCAATCTGCTTGTCTCCGGCTTGCCGCCCATGCGAAAAACAATTGAAATCGCGACACAGGTTGCGGAGGGGCTGGCCAAGGCGCATGAAGCGGGCATCGCTCACAGGGACTTGAAGCCCGAGAACCTGATGGTCTCGCAAGATGGATTCGTCAAAATCCTCGACTTTGGTCTGGCGAAGCTCATGTCGACTAGCGAAGAGCTTTCGGATACGCGCACACCGTCCACGTCACAGACTCAATCGGGCCTAGTTCTAGGAACGCTGGGATACATGTCACCGGAGCAGGCCAGCGGTGATCGGCTGGATTTCCGGTCTGACCAGTTCTCGTTCGGCTCGGTGCTCTACGAGATGGTGACCGGAAAGCGCGCCTTTCAGAAAAGCACAGCAGCGAAGACACTGGTGGCCATTCTCCAGGAACAAGCCGAACCGATCGGAGTGAAAAATCCCGATGCTCCCGCCCCGCTGTGTTGGGCAATCGAGAGGTGTCTGGCAAAAGAGCCCGATAAGCGTTACGCCTCTACCCGAGATCTCGCACGCGAACTTGCAGCCATTCGCGACCGCTTCTCGGAGAGAACATTTGAGCAGATGGAGCCTCGCCCAACAAATATTCCTGTGCAGCGGACCGGGTTTGTTGGGCGAGAAAAGGAAATAGGCGCCGCCAAAGAACTGCTGCTGCGTCAGGATGTGCGCCTGGTCACGGTCACTGGTCCGGGAGGGATCGGCAAAACACGTCTGGCAGTGGAAGTAGCGAGCGGCCTTGTTGAGCGTTTTCCGGGCGGGATCCATTTTGTCCCGCTCTCTCCCTTAAGCGACCCAAGCTTGATCGCTGCGGTGATCGTTCAGACGCTAGGAATACGGGGTACGGGAGGCCAATCAGCGCTCGAAATTCTCAAACAGAATCTACAGGATTCATTGCGCGCACCAATGCTGCTGGTGCTCGACAACTTCGAGCACTTGATTTCTACTGCACCGATGCTGGCGGAGCTCTTCGCCGTTGGTGGGAATAACCTGAAGCTTCTTGTGACCAGCCGGGCACCGTTGCACGTGTACGGAGAACACGAGTTTCCCATTCCGGCGCTGGCCTTACCAGACGCCCGGTCCTTGCCGTCTCTCGAGGTGCTATCCCAGTATTCGGCCATCGCACTTTTCGTCCAGCGCGCCTCAGCGGTAAAGCCTGATTTCGAACTCACGGAACAAAACGCAGCAAGTGTCGCCGATATCTGTGCACGGCTGGATGGACTGCCTCTGGCCATCGAGCTCGCCGCTGCGCGAGTCAAGCTACTGTCGCCCTCGGCTATGCTGACCAGATTGGCGAGCCGCCTGCAGCTCTTGACGGGCGGCGCGCGAGACTTGCCGACAAGACAACAGACTCTCCGCGGCGCAATCGACTGGAGCTACGACCTGTTGAACCCGGCCGAACAGAAGCTGTTCAGACGGCTCTCCGTTTTCGCTGGCGGGTGCACTCTCGAGGCCATAGAAGCTGTATGCAACGCGAAAATCGACCTGGGATCGGATCTGCTCGATGGGATGACCTCGATCGTGGATAAGAGCCTGGTGCAACAGGTTGATCGGCCCCAAGGGGAATTACGCTTTTTGATGCTCGAAACGATTCGCGAGTATGCGCAGGAGAAATTAGCGGCAAGCGAGGAGGCGGCGGTGACCAGACGCGCTCATGCAGCGTACTACCTTATCCTGGCGGAAGAGGGAGCTTCCGAAGAGAGTGGGACGGACAGTGCGGATTGGCAAAATCAACTTGAAATTGAACACGATAATCTCCGCGCGGCCCTCGACTGGCTGACGGAGACCGACGATGCCAAATGGGCACTGCGCCTGGGGATATCACTTTTCCGCTTTTGGGAGATGCACGAATATCTCAGCGAAGGAAGGAATCGTCTGGGCAAAATTTTGAACCTCCGAGGGGCCGCAGCACCGACCGAAGCGCGAGCGCGAGCTCTTTTTGCGGCCAGCGTTTTAGCAGGTGAGCAGGGTGACTACACTTCTGCGGAGACGCTCATCGGGGAAAGTTTGCAGATCGCTCGAAAATTGGGGGACCAACGAAGCGTTGCAATTTGCTTAAACGCTCGGGGGGTCCATGCGCGCGACCGCGGTGACGTCGCGGTTGCCCACTCCCTGTTGGAAGAGAGCCTGGTGCTTTGGAGAGAATTGGGCGACCAGAAGGCTATCGCTCGTTCTCTGAGTAACCTGGCGAATGTCGTGAAATTGCAGGGTGACTGTGACCGCGCGCGCGCTCTATACGCGGAGTGTCATTCAATCTTCCGAGATCTGGGAGATCGGGCAGGCGTCGCCTGGTCATTAAACTATCAGGGGGACGTCGCCCGAGATCAGGGTGACTCCGCA
>DATGHC010000042.1:0-3337 GCA_035308165.1 Candidatus Acidiferrales bacterium
GAAACTGCGGGAGTGGAACAGACTGAGCGGGAGCATCGGCGATGATGAGCGGGTCTCCCAGTACAAAAGCCCGACGAAGAGGACTGCACCCGCGAGGCCGAAAGCTGGCCTCGAATTGATAAGGGCAAAGACGACTCCACCCAACCCGAGAACGGCCAACAGGCCCCCGGCCAAGTCGAATCGGCGGCGTTCACCGGCTCCAGAGCTCTCAGGGACTTTCAAGACCGTCAGTAACAGGACTGCGAGCCCTACAGGCACATTGATGAAGAACACCCGTCGCCAGGAACCGTGCTGGGTAAACCATCCTCCGAGAACGGGACCGATTGCTGCGGTGATGGACGTGAACCCGGAGCAGGTTCCAATCGCGCGACCGCGCTCATCCTCAGAAAAATTAGCGCTGATCAGCGCCAGACTACCAGGGACGAGCAATGCTGATGGTGCAGCAGTTCTTGCCGCATCTCAAAACCCGCAAGGGTGCGCTGATCGTCAACGTCTCGTCCGGCCTGGCTTTCATCCCGTTCCCCGCGTGGCCGGTTTATTGCGCCACGAAGGCTGCAATTCATTCGTTCACTCAATCCCTGCGCGTACAAATGGAGGGCACGGGCGTAACCGTGGTCGAACTGGCTCCGCCCGCCGCCGAGACGCCGCTGCTCCGCGGCGAGTTCGCGGAGGAAATGAAGGAGCAGAAGGGGATGGATGTGAAGGTCCTCGCCAGGCACGCGATTTCCGCTATCGAGGCGGACAAGCTGGAAATGCGCCCCGGCCTCGCCAATGTGCTGATGGCGATGAGCAGGATCGCACCGGGGTTCATGCTTAAGCAGATGGCCAAGATGGCGAAGCCAAAACGAGTGTCACGGCAACCAATGAAGAGGGTTTCAAGCTTATAGTAATCGCATTGCAAGCCTCGGCAAGTCGCAATGCATCCAATTAATTCCGTGTTCTAAGCATACGATCGACCGATCGGCTCATTTGTTTCAAAATGAATCCAGGCGCCAAGCGACTCATCATTTTGAGCTGATTCGCCTGACCTGGACGAATTTCAAATCGATCGGTTTGCATTCCTTTGACGGCGACCTTAACCATGTCTTCCACCTTCATGATAGAAACACCTTTCATGTCTTCAGAATCAAAGGCGCCCAAGAGTTCGGTTTGTGTCGCCGGCGGTGCTAGTGACCTGACCCCATGACTTCCGCCAAACGAAGTTGAGAAAACTCGGTTCTAAAATAGCACTTCATTCTGCCCCTTCGCCGTCGTCTTAGGCTCCGATGGACGGCGCGGAAGGCTGTCAAGGCCGAGCGCAGCGAGCGAAGTTTAGCCTTGACAGACTGAGCACCGGCCATATAAACCATCAGGACGGCGAAGGGGTCCACGAGCAAATTCCAAGGGCGTCAGGTATCCCAAGCTACTGTGCGGTCGTTCACCGTTGTACTCCTCTCTCCAGGTCTCGATCTTCTCTTTGGCATTGGCGATGGTCGCGAACCAGTTGGCATTCAGGCACTCGTCCCGCAGACGCCCGTTGAAGCTCTCCACGCGGCCGTTCTGCATCGGCCTGCCGGGCTGAATGTGAATCAGCCCGATCTTCCGATCCTCGCACCACGCCAGAAAATGGCGACTGGTAAACTCCGGTCCGTTATCGCATCTCACTGAGTCGGGCGTGCCGCGCTGCTGAATAATCCATTCCAGCGCTCGCGTCACGCGCCGGCTCGACAAACAACTATCGACCTCCATCGCCAGGCACTCGCGCGTATAGCTATCGACCACGGTCAACACGCGGAGGGCGCGGCCGGTTGCTAGGCCATCCATCACGAAATCCATCGACCACTCTTGATCGGCCCGCTCCAACTGCGCGATCGGCGCGCTGGGTCTCGCCGAGCGTTTTCGCCGTAACCGCCGCACTGCCAGATGCTCTTCGCGATACAACCGGTACAGTCGCTTGTGATTCACCAGCCAGCCGCGCCGCAAAAGTAACACGTGCAGCCGCCGATAGCCATACCGCGGCTTCTGCCGGGCGAGCGCGATCAGCTCCGCGCGCAACTCCGCGTTGCGTTCCGGCTTGGGCTGATAGCGATAACTGGTGCGATCCAGATCCAGCAGCTTGCAGGCTTGGCGCTCGCTCATGCCGAACTCGGCGATGACGTGCGCCGCATTCTTTCTCTGGCCTACAAGCTCCAGCCGTTTTTTCGGATCACCGATTTCAGCGCCTCTTTGTCCAGACTGAGGTCCGCCACCATGTGCTTCAGCCGCCGGTTCTCGTCTTCCAGTTCCTTGAGCCGCCGAGCCTCGCTGACCTCCAGCCCGCCGAACTTTGACTTCCAGGTGTAAATCGTCGCTTCACTCACACCCAGCTCCCGGGCCAGGTCCGCGACCTTCCGGCCCGCTTCCATCTGCTTCAGCGCACCGATGATCTGCTCCTCGCTGTAGCGTGTCTTTTTCATCGAAAAACTCCCTTCTGTTTTTGGAGTTTCTCAATTTTCGCTGGCAGAAGTTTCGGGGCTCAGGTCACTAGCTCAAATACCTTCACTGTGGTGTTTTTCAGTTGCACGCGAAGAGACTCCGTGAACGAATGCAGACCGGCCTTGGTGGCGCAATAAACCGGTGAGATGGGCAAAGGAACAAATGCCAGTCCCGATGAAACGTTCATGATTGCGGCATTTGATTTTGTTTTCAAATGCGGTAAGAACTGTTTCACCATGCGAATCGGCCCGCTCAAATTGATTTCAATCTCTCGAGTGATGTCTTCGAGGCTTCCAGCCTTGTCGTGAACATTGATCTCGCGCATGATGCCAGCGTTGTTGATCAAAATGTTGAGCTCAGGAAATTGTCTGGTGACCTCTTCGTAAAGAGTGGCGATCGCTTTCGGATCGGAAACGTCGCTTTGAAAGGCGTGAATTTTTGGGAAGGCTGCTTTCGCACGGTCCAGCTTGGCTTGATCGCGGCCCGTGATAAGAATCGTGTTACCAAGTGCCGTGAGTTTTTTGGTGAGTTCGTAACCGATGCCACTGGCGCCGCCGGTGATCAAAATCGTATTGCTCGTAAGTTTCATAATTAAATCCCACATGTGATGTTGCCGGGTGGTCTTCGAATAAACGCTGAGTAAGCTCAATCAACTTTGTAAACGCGCCCAGTTTGAGCCCCCAAGATAGCGCGTTTGTAGGCTTGTCCAACTTTCCATCCTTCGACCGGAATCATGCCGGTAAAGAACTGGGCAAATTGAGATTCGGATTCTTTTAGCATCGTGGGACTCACCACATTGATACGCAGTCCCTTAGGAAGCTCAATTGCGGCAGCCCGAACAAAAGCTTCCAACGCGCCCGAGACGGTTGAAGCCGCGACGCCG
>DATGHC010000043.1:0-24456 GCA_035308165.1 Candidatus Acidiferrales bacterium
CTCTGTGCGTTGCCGCAGCGTGCATGACTGGAGTCGAAGCGCAGACGCAGCTCAAGACCATCAACAATCCCAAGGGCGGATTGATTGTTTACGGGCTGGTGGATGGGCAATCGACCGAGGCGGGGGCTATGGGCGCCGTACTGCGTTCGCTGCACAGCCAGTATGGCGACAAACCGCAGGTGGGCAAGATTTTTCATGTTCGCGGCACGGATACGGTGGCCACGTTTTTCACGCTGGTGAAGCACAACCAGGGAAACGCTCAGGTTGCGGGACTGTTGATCGCCTGCAAGGTTTCGGCAGATCACGTGGAAGCGGCATTGATCACCGATGACGCGGCGCGATTTGGATCCACGGTCAATCCAATGTTGAACACTCTTTTCGGGGTGTGGCCCAAGCGCGGGGCTGCGGCATCCGGAGGGGGTGCCCCGGCTTCTCCTGTAGCTCCACTGAGGACATATTCGTTGCCAGACCACTCGGCATCTGTTTCTTTGCCGGAGGGCTGGACCGTTGCGCAATCCAGCGGCATGGGCACAATCATCGCCAGCGGGCCAGGCGGCGAAGCAGTCACGCTCGGCTACGCCATGTTGGCCATGAACTCCAACGATCCGCGCGTCCAGCAGACCATGAAATTTGCGCAAGGAGCGGGGCGGAACTCTTCCTATGCGCGAGCGCTTTACTATCCCTACGGGGGTGACTTGGCGAAAACCATGGTGGACCTGAATGCCATGTCTCGCAGAATGAAGGGGCTAAGCGTGCCCAACATTCAAGTCGCAAATGAAGAGAGGGTGCCCTCGCCTGCATCGGAGCGCTGCGCCCATCTGACCGGAAATGTTGATGTCGGAGACGGGAAGGGCCCGTTGGAAATGAACTCCGTCTTTTGTCAGGGGCCGCTTTCACAGATGGGGCAATACATGAACATGGTCTTTCACACGGCGGTACCCGTGGCGCTGGCGGACAAAGAGCGGGCGACGATGGGAGCGATCCTGGCAAGCTTTACCGTGAATCAGCAGGTAGTGAACGCGCAGGCCTCCGCCATCGCGGCTCCGGCGATCGCCCAGATTCACGCGATTGGCCAGGCGGCTGCGCAGCAGGCCGCCAGTGCGCACGCCGCGCAGGATGCCCACAACCGCTCTGTGGAAGATCGCTGGGACTCGTTGGACAAACAGCATCAGGCGTTCAGCAATTATCTGCTGGACCAGACGGTGATTCTGGACAATCAGAATAATGCGCACGGTACTCTGTGGAATCAGACTGCTGATCTGTTGGTGAAGAGCGATCCCAACAGGTTTGAATATGTGAACACGCCGAATTATTGGAAGGGGATTGATTACTAACGATTCGCTCACCACGTTTGATGCCTCATGGGAACGCGTTTTGCAATTCGTAAAGCAACGCCTGAAGATATTCCCATTCTTACCGAATTAATTGACGCGTCCGTGCGCCTGCTTCAGGCGGGGGATTACTCGCCGGCACAGATTGATGCGGCGCTCAAAACAGTTTTCGGCGTGGATAGCCAACTCATTGAGGACGGGACCTATTTCGTCGCGGAAACCAATGTGGCTGCGCACAAAACGGAATTGCGGCCGGTCATCGCCGGTTGCGGGGGCTGGAGCAAGCGCAAAACTCTTTATGGCGGCGACAGTTGGATGAATCGGGAAAACTCGTTGCTTGATCCTACGCGTGAAGCTGCCAAGATTCGCGCTTTTTTCGTTCATCCAAATTGGGCGCGGCAAGGCGTCGGAACGCTGATTCTGAACGCATGCGAAGAGGCAGCAAAAGCGGCCGGCTTTACGCGGTGTGAAATGGGCGCAACATTGACGGGAGTGAAGCTATTTCAGGCCAGGGGATATGTCCCCATTGAACCTCTCGAAGTTCCTCTCTTAAACGGAGTTTTGCTGCCGATCGTGAGGATGGTAAAGCCGGTCTGAGGCGCTGGGTTAGTTCCCGTGGTGGAGTTTGCGGCGGATATCCGGCCAGAATTCCTTGGCGATATTGGCAATGCCGTCGGACAAGAGTTGTGTCTCCCAATTTTCCGCTACTTTCACAAAGGTGCGCTCTTGCCCGGGATAATACAGGCTGGTTATGCCTGAACCAATTCCCGTTCCTACGATTTCTGAAATATTGAATGTGGTTCCACCGGCGTCGGTCTTGGTGATGACCAGGCGATCGAAGGCGTGAATTGTGCGCCTGAGAATGCTGCCGTGGCCGGAAGTGTAAAAGCGAGGGTCTTCGCGAGTCGCGATCGGGACAAGCGCGTCGGTAAGCATGTTTGAAACGGTCTGGTCGGAAAACGCGTGCCAATAATAGCGACCGTATCCCCGCATGCCATTTCCGAATTCCGGATACGCTCTTGTGCCCTGATAATATGCCGCCTGCAGCCCCGCGAAGACGAACGATCCATAATCGAAGCTATCGTAAATCGCCAATTTAAATTTCCCTCGCGGGGACAAGGGGGGCAAGATCAGATCCGCATCCACTGCCCGGTAATTCGGTACGATTCCCGCGATATGCTTAGTCTGACCAATTACGGGGCCTTTACCTTGCTCATCCCCGGCTTGAGGTGCGGGAGAAACCGCATTCACAGGTGGCTTCGATTGGCTTCCTGAATCCGCTTGGGCCGTGGCTGTGCCGGACGTACCTGATTGCTGGGTTTGTTGTTGAATTGCAGCGGAGCTGCTTGAATCTGAAGTGGATTGCGCGTGGGCCAGTGAGGGTGACAGAAGTGCGCCGACGATCAAGAAAAATGAGGGACCAATTTTCAAATATCACTCCAGAGAGGCAACCTACTGGCCCAACCATATACCATCGGCGTTCATTTGTGTGATTTTTTGCGGGCCTGCTTGTCCCAGAGAACATCGAGCGGAGCGGATGACCGAGAATTTCGTCTGACGGTGCGAGCATAATTTAATAATTACAATTTGAAATAGTCGCCGTCACTCCCATATGGTAGTAGGCTGTTTCGCGCCGATGACTCCGGATATCACCAAGACGCTCACTGAATACGCATCACACGGCCAGTGGGAACCGGCCGCGGAGATGCTTCGGAAGATTGACGCGGGCATCGCAGCAGAAGCGTTCCTGAGCCTGCCCTTCGACGACCAGCGGGCGTTATTTCCCGAATTGCCGGTGGACCTCGCTGCCGGCATGGCTGGACATTTCCCCTATTACCACGCATACGTACTTCTTCATGCCCGGCCGATTGTGGAAATGCGCGCGATCATCGATGGAATGGATCACGATCAACGGACTCTTTTTCTAGACGAGCTGCCCGAGGAAGCCTGGCAGTGTTTGATGGACGAGATGGCGGGAAAGCAGCCGGGGGCAAGTCCCGCGCCGATACAAATCACGCCCTCGAAAAAACGGATGGAGGCAATTTCACAACCGGCCGAGCCCATTCAGCCTATCGTCGAAGCCCGGCACGTTGAAAAAAGTTTTCTTCAACCCGATGGCAGGCAAGTTCAGGTGATCGCGCCGCTGGATTTGGCAATCGAGCCGGATGCAGTGACCGCGCTCCTGGGGCCCTCCGGATCGGGGAAATCCACGCTGCTGAGGATTCTCACCGGCCTGACCGAGCCGACCGGCGGGGAAGTGTTGTGGCATGGAGCGCCGGTAGGGAAGTGCGCTCCAAACGTAGCCATCGTCTTTCAGAGCTTCGCGCTTTTTCCCTGGCTCACCGTATTGGACAACGTGGAAGCTCCTTTGATCGCGCGAGGAATGACGCATGAAGAGAGGCATCCTCGGGCCCTGAAGGCGCTGGCCACTGTCGGTCTGCACGGGTTTGAGATTGCATTTCCAAAGGAACTTTCGGGCGGGATGAAACAGCGCGTGGGTTTCGCGCGCGCGCTGGCGGTGGAACCCGAAATACTTTTCATGGATGAGCCGTTCTCCGCGTTGGACGTGCTCACCGCCGAAAACCTGCGCAACGAGTTGCTGGAGCTGCTGCTTAAGAAGGAAATTCCGACTCGGACGATTTTCCTGGTCACACACAACATTGAAGAAGCTGTATTTCTGGCTGACCGCATCATCGTGCTGGGACGCAATCCCGCCAGGGTTCGCGCGGATTTCCGCATCGCGCTGCAGCATCCCCGCGACCGCAAGTCCGCCGCGTTTCTTCTGTACGTGGATTACATCTACAAAGTGATGACCCAGCCCGAGCTCGAGCTGGCTCCGCCGGAGGCCGCCGGCGGCCAAGCCAAAGCGGCGCATCAGATGCTACCGCATGCACGCCCTGGAGGAGTCGCCGGTCTTCTTGAATTATTAATGGATCACGGCGGCGAAGAGGATTTGTACCACGTTGCCGAAACGCTTCACCTGGAAGTGGATGACTTGTTGCCCATCGTGGAGGCGTCGACGTTGCTCGGATTTGCCACGGCGCAAGAGGGCGACGTGAAAATCACTCCGAAGGGCAAAGCTTTTGGTGAAGCGGATATTCCCACCCGCAAGAGTTTGTTCCGTGAAGCGGCTCTCGCGCATGTGCCGCTGCTTCAGCAAATCAGATCCTGCCTGGAGAGCAAGTCGGACCACACCATGCCGGTCGAATTCTTCCGCGACCTTCTCGATGACCGGTTCCTTCAAACAGAGGTCCCCCAACAAATTGAGACGGCGCTTAACTGGGGCCGCTACGCGGATCTTTTCACCTATGATTCCGATAAGGACACGATTCACCTGCACGAGCACGACGCCTCTGTGCATCCTGTTGAAAGTGAACCGCTGCACTGATGCTTCAAAGATTCGGGAAAACGACCGCCAGCATCCTGACCTGGGAGAGATTCCCGCGCGCAGGCTCCTCCCTCTTCCGTGATTTGCCGGTCATTCTGGCTGTAATTGCCGTGTTCTACGCGTTGTTGTCGTTCACCCATTACTGGTTGGCTCCCGCCGGCGCTGAAGCCAACATTCAGCTGCAATTGAGCGCACTCCCGCGCTACGCCATGTTTTCGGTGTTGCGCATATCGCTGGCCTATTTGTGCAGCCTGGCGTTCACTTTTGTTTATGCGTACATCGCCGCCTACAACGCACGGGCCGAGCGATACATGATTCCGTTGCTGGACACGTTGCAATCCATTCCCGTCCTGAGTTTTTTGCCGCCTGTAATGCTGGCCATGGTGGCCCTGTTTCCCGGGCGCCAAATCGGAATTGAGCTTGGCTCCATTCTGCTGATTTTCACCAGCCAAGTGTGGAACATGACCTTCAGTTTTTATTCGTCGCTGAAGTCCATCCCCGCCGAAATGCGCGAGGTGGCACAGATTTATCGTTGGAGCTGGTGGCAGCGATTCACGGAAATGGAGTTGCCGTACGCGACCATCGGATTGATTTGGAATTCGATGATGTCTGTCGCCGGGGGTTGGTTCGTACTCACCGCCTGCGAAATGTTTGTTCTTGGGAGCCGCGATCTTCGACTTCCGGGGCTTGGCTCATATCTTCAAACGGCCGCCAACGCGGGAGATACGCGCGCGATCATTGGCGGACTCGCGACCATGATTGGCATCGTCATCTTGATTGACCAGTTCGTATGGCGTCCGGTGATCGCCTGGGCGGAGAAATTCAAGTTTGAACAAGTGGAAGCGGTCAGCGTTCCCCGATCGCCCGTCCTTAACCTGTTGAGGCATTCGAGACTTCTGCCGCTTCTCGCGCAGGCCACCGTCCGCCCCGCGCGTGAGTACCTTGACTTATTATTCGCAAAGCGGCGAGCCGCCCCCGAACGGGAGCAGCCGCCCAATAAATTTGGTATTTGGGCGTCGCGAATTGCTCTCCTCCTTATTCTTTTGGGAATTGCTTTTGCCTTCGCAAAGATGACCTTGCTGCTTGCGTTCCTTACCCGCCCCGAATTGACCGGCATTTTGGCGGGCGCGGGTGCCACGTTTCTCCGCGTGGAGTTGACACTGGTACTTGCCGGGCTGTGGACGATTCCAGTGGGAATCCTCATCGGGCTGAACCCGAAGCTTTCGGCCATTGCCCAACCCATCGCGCAAATCGCGGCCTCGGTCCCGGCGACAGCTCTATTTCCCATTATTCTGCTTGGGCTGATCCATGCTGGCGGAGGGCTGGGCATCGGTTCCATCGTCCTGCTGCTGCTCGGCACGCAGTGGTACATTCTTTTTAATGTGATTGCGGGCGCGTCGGCCATCCCCTCCGATCTAAAGGAAGTTTGCAGCGTTTTCAGGTTCCACACCTGGGAGCGCTGGCGCGAATTGCTTCTCCCCGCTGTTTTTCCATACTTGCTGACAGGTTTTGTGACCGCATCCGGCGGCGCCTGGAACGCCAGCATCATCGCGGAGTATTTTCGGTTTCAGGGGCAGACATTTCGCGTGACCGGCCTTGGCTCAGTCATCAGCAACGCTACGGACACCGGAAACTTCAGAGTTTTGCTCGCTGCAACGATTCTCATGTCGGCAATGGTGGTCACTTTCAATCGTCTCGTGTGGCGCAAATTGTACCGAATCGCTTCCACGCGCTACACCCTGGAGACATGAAGCCGTATCCGCATGTCGGGCCCGTTCCCCGTTCACTCAATTGCCTGTGAGCGCTGAAAGTGCTAGAACAGGTTGTCTTCGTTTTTCAGAGGAGGTAATCCATGTCAGCAGCAGTCAAGCCAATTCCAGATGGTTACAGCGCTGTCACACCTTACCTGGTCGTTCGGGATCCAGCGCAGCTCATCAATTTCCTCACCCAAGCATTCGGCGCAAAGTTGAATCACCAATCTCTCGGACCGGATGGCAAGATCGCCCACGCCGAGGTGAAGATTGACGGATCGCCGGTCATGATCGGCGGTGCTCGCCCAGGAATTGAGCCAACCAGCGCCATGATCTACCTTTACGTCACCGATACCGACGCGAATTACAAGCGCGCGCTGGCGGCCGGCGGTGTTTCCGTGATGGAGCCAGCCAATCAGTTTTACGGCGACCGCAACGCCGGCGTGAAAGATCCCGAGGGCAATCAGTGGTGGATTGCCACGCATATTGAAGATGTATCGCCAGAAGAGATGGATCGTCGCATGAAGGCCATGTTCCAGAAACATGCCTGAAGTGGGGAGCTCCTCGGCACTACCCGGATAGATTTAGCGAGGTAAAGGTGTGTCCGCAACCAGTCCCGCAAACGAAAATCTGATCCGCAACATATCGGACACAGCTCGCTGGGTCGCTGTTTACCGGGCGCGCGAGACGGAGCGCAAGCACCCGCTGTTTCGCGATCCTTACGCCAGGCGGTTGGCTGGCGAGCGCGGCGAACAAATCGCCAAGGTCATGCCCATGCAGGGCAAGGGCGAATGGCCGTTTGTGATGCGCACATTCTTGTTCGACGAGGTAATCACCAACCAACTTCAGCAGGGAGTCGAGACGGTCATCAATCTCGCGGCCGGCCTGGACACCCGCCCGTATCGTATGCCCTTGCAGCACTCGGTTAAATGGTACGAAATCGATCTGCCCGAAATCCTCGACTACAAAGAAGAAATCCTCAAGAACGAAAAGCCGCGCTGCTCGCTCGAGCGCATCCGATTGGATTTATCCGACGTTTCCGCGCGCCGCTCCGTGTTCGAGGAGTTGGGGCGCAAGTCCAGCGTAGCTCTTATCGTGACCGAAGGCCTGCTCGCCTACCTGGAACCGGAACAGGTGGGCGTACTCGGCCGAGACTTGACTGTTCCGGCGAGTTTCCAGCGCTGGGTAAATGACTTCGGTTCGCCGGGGCTCATGCGCATGCTGCAAAAACAAATTGGATCGCATTTGGACGCGGCAAAGGCGCCTTTCAAGTTTGGCCCTGCTGAGGGCCCGGATTTTTTCAGGCCCCATGGCTGGAAGCCCGTGGACATTCATTCCTTGCTCAAAGCCGCCGCGCGATTTAATCGCTTACCACTTTTCTTGCGGCTGCTGGCTTTTCTTCCGGAGTCTAGAGGCAAGCAAGGCTCGGCACCCTGGTCAGCCGTCTGTCTGTTTGACAGAGTGTGATGGCTCCGCTTGGAATTCACTGAGCATGGCCCGGACACGCAAAAAACGTTTCTCTGCATCCAAGGAAGCCCGCCGCCGCGCCCGGCTCGCTGCAGGCACTCCTCCGCCCGCGCGGATTATTCCCGATAAGCGCCTTAAGCCTCCGAAACACAAAAAGCGCCCGCAGGACGAGAATCCTTAGTTAACAATCGCCCCCGTAATTCCGTTTCTCCGATTTAGATCGTCTCCTAAGAGGGGTAGGTCCGATGTCACCATAGCCATGGCCTAATTCTCGGGGCAGTCAAAATGATTGCTGATCCTCCTTTGGATCGATTCCCATCAGAATTTCTTTTGGCTCACCCGGCATTTGGTGGTAGTGTTTCGCCAATGGCGGTGGAATGAATTCACACGCTGAAGGATTTCAATTCCGGAGGACGCTGATGTTCATACGACGTTTCGGTGTTTTGTCTATTGGTGTGTTCCTTTTGATTTCTCTCTCCACTCTTTCGGGACAGACCCCTAAAACGAAGGCAACCAAACCCTCCATGGGAGGTATGGTCGCGGTTGCGCCCGGAACCGAAACCTGGGGAGACATACCGGCGGCGGCGCTGGTTGGCACCCCATCAGTCGATATGGGAGGCACCTTCAAGTTGGCAGTTGTCCAGGGCGATCCGATGACGCCGGGCCGCTCGTTCACCGTGCATCTTTCCTGCACGGATGGCGCAAAGTTCGCATCGCACTGGCATCCCACAACGGAGAACGTTACTGTCCTTAAAGGTTCGGTCCGTGTGGGCATGGGTCCTAAATGGGATGACGCCTCCATGAGTGAAATGGGGGCCGGCGGTTTTGCTTCAGTTCCTGCTCACATGATTCATTACGCTCAATGCAAGGGAGATACTGTCCTGCAGGTCCATGGCATCGCCCCCTTCGTCGTCAATTTTGTTGACGCAAACGGCGATCCAAAACCAACCAAGTAAAGCGAGTGCATTACAAAACAAAGAGGGCGGGCCGTGGGATGGCTCGCCCCGTTTTCTTATCGTGAGTAGGTTCCGCCGGAACCTAGTTTTTTGACCCTCAACCAGGTTTCTGCGCGGGCACCACTTCGCCAGGCCGGAACAGGGCTGACGCAGGCCGCCCCGTGGCCGCGGCCAACTCCGCCCCAATCTTTTCCAGATTTACTTTGTCAAACCCGATCGAAGTGGCCTTCACGATTCCGTCTGTCCCAATCAGGAAAACTGAGGGAACGTTGGTCAGCCCGTAAAGATTGGAAACGGTGTAGTCCTCATCATCTAAGAGAGCGGAGAAAGTGATTCTGTACTCCGCGCAAAATTCACGAGTATCCAGCGCGTCGTCCTGCGAAACGGCCAGGAAAGTTGCCGTGGGGCCGCCGTAGGCCTTATACAGCCGTTCTAGAAATGGAAACGTGAATTGGCACACCGGACAGGAAATCTTGAAGAAGGCTACAACTACCGGCCCCTTCTTCAGTTCTTCGGCCAATGAGTCTGGGTTTCCCGCGGCGTCGCGCAGCGTAAACAGCGGCGCTTTCTGCCAGGGTTGAACCGTCACTACACCATTCCTTGCCTTGGACATCGAGCAGCTAACTTCCTCGTTTCTAATGATAGCGCATGCGAATTAGCGCGGCCAATCATTAGAGACATTGCCGTAACAAAAGATTCACTCGCAATTCACGAAGTCGGGGCCGACAGGTATTGACACCATATGAATCACAGCCGCAAAATCGCATCCATCCGCATTTGCGCCAAAGCGGGATCGGACGATTCCCGCGAACGCGCACACAGCTTAGGAGATCAACATGCCCAACCCTGTCAAGCCAATTCCAGAAGGATTCCGGTCGCTGACCCCGAATCTTGTCAGCAATAAGGCAGCTGCCGCAATCGAGTTTTACAAGAATGTATTTGGCGCCACCGAATTGGTGCGTATGCCCGGTCCTGGTGGAGCGGTAATGCATGCGGAGTTGCAGATCGGCGATTCGAAACTGTTCATCAATGACACCATGAATCCTGCCGGGTTCCGTCCCGGCGAGCATGGCAAGAGCAATCCCATGTACCTCCACCTTTATGTCGAGAATGTGGACAACATTTTCAAGCGCGCGCTCGCAGCCGGTGCCATTGAGGAAATGCCGGTCCAGGATATGTTCTGGGGTGACCGCTATGGCAAACTCACCGATCCATTCGGCCAGCAGTGGGGAATTGCCACACACACGGAAGATGTCTCGCCCGAAGAAATGAATCGCCGCATGCAAGCCTTGTCCGCAAAGGCTGCCGGATAGATCAGGTTTCGGTTCAGCCCGTCGTGCCCCGGCCTTGGAAGGGCTGGAAACGGAGCAGCCGCTCGCGTATGCTCCTGCTGAAGATTCTTGCGGGATGGGGCGGGGCATGGCGGGCTGGATAGAAATTACAGATTACGATTTTCCCGGCGGCTGGCTGGGCACCGCGCCCCAGGAGAGGGCGCGTTGGGCGTGTCAGCAGCTGGAAGCCAACCACGTTCTTTATTTCCCGCGCCCCCCCTTTGAGTTCTCCGAGGCCGACCGCGAATTCCTGGTCTCACAAAAGCGCGCGGATTCCGCGGTGCACAAGAACGTCTCGTACCGCCCCGCGGAAGACAAACTGCGCGGATTTGATGGCACGTCCGAGACTACCTCTCAGCTGACCAGCATCATGCGGAATTATTCGCAGCAGGTTGTGGGATTCGTCCGCAAGTTCCTGAAGCCCTACGACGGCAAATACACGCTCGATTTCGCCAGTTTCCGGCCCATTGAGGAAGATGGACGCGCTCTTCCGCTGCACAAACGCAACGACCTTCTCCATGTGGACGCGTTCCCCAGCCGCCCTACCCACGGCGGCCGAATTCTGCGCGTTTTCACCAACATTCATCCCACCAAACCGCGTGTCTGGAACGTGGGCGAAGATTTCCCTGTGCTGGTGGATCACCTTGCGCGCAATGCCGGCCTGGACAAGTTTGCCACTGCGGGGGGGACTCCAGCCTGGGCCCGGCTCATGGGCAAGCTTGGAGCGCCGATTCCCAATCGCTCGGCCTATGATCGCTTCATGCTCCATTTCCACGATTATCTGAAAGAGAACGGCGCCTACCAGACCGATTCCGCCAAAACGCGATTGGAATTTCCGCCCATGTCGACCTGGCTGGTATACACGGACGGGGTGCCTCACGCAGTAATGAGCGGCCAGCACGCGCTGGAGCAGACGTTTATCATTTCGCGCGCCGGACTGGTGGCGCCGCAAATCTCTCCGATTGGATTGTTGGAGAAGTTGTGCGGCCGCCCGCTCGCCGCAACTGCCCGCTAGCTAGTGGATGTGCTTGGTCTTCCGCGACATGAAATCCATCAGCAGGTATTGCCCCAATGTGTAGGGAGTGGTGAAGTAGGCCTTGCCCTTGCAAAGTTCCGCGACCTTTTGCACGAAGTGCACCAGGCTATAGTCGCTCGCCAGCATAAACGTGTTGATTAGGATGCCCGCCTTGCGGCACTTGGCAACTTCTTCCAATGTTTGCGTCACTACCAGTGGATCAAGCCCGAATGCATTCTTGTAAATTCGTCCATCTTCCAAGGTCAGCGCGGAAGGTTTTCCATCGGTAATCATCACAATCTGCTTCATGTCTTTTTTCTGGCGCGACAATATCCGCCGCGCCAGACGCAATCCTTCGCGCGTATTCGTGTAAAACGGCCCGACCTGCACTCGCGCCAGTTCGCCAAGCGGAACTTCTTCGGCGCTATCATGGAACAAAACCAGGTGCAGGGAATCGCCCGGATATTGCGTGCGAATCAAGTGAGCCAGCGCCATAGCCACGCGCTTCGCCGGCGTGAATCGGTCTTCGCCATACAGAATCATGCTGTGCGAGCAATCCAGCATCACCACCGTCGCGCACGAACTCTGATATTCGCACTGGTGGACCATCAAGTCCTGGTAGTCGAGCTCGATGGGAACGCGCGCGCCGTCGCGTCGCACGGCATTGAAAAGCGTCGCGCCTACATCCAAGTTCAACGTGTCCCCAAATTCGTAAAGACGCGACATGCCGCCGGATTCCACGCCCGTCGCCAAATCACGCGTGTCGTGCCGCCCAAAGCTGCTCTTGCCAAGCGAGCCCAGCAATTGCTGCAGCGCCTTAAACCCCAGAAAATCTATGGTCTTGTCGGTGATGTCGAAACGTGCCTGCGTTTCGTTTTCACCGCTGCCTACTCCCCCGCGTGGCATTTTATCGGGAGGCTGAGTAATTTGCGGGGGTTGCGGATTGATGTAGCCCTCCTGCGTCAGTCGCTCGATCAAGCGGTCGAGCATTTGCTTCACTTCGTCGCTGTCCGCGCCATGCTCCAGCATCTTTTGCATGATGTCGTCGGGCAGCAGGTCGCCCTCTTCCAGCGCCCGCAGGATGGCCTTGCGCAATTCGTCCATGCTGCGCTCGGGATCCATCTCGGAAATGCCGTAAAATTGGGATTCAAATCCGCTTTGCAGGAAAAAATCCGACAGCTTGTTGACGAGCTCATCCAAATCCACGTCGTCCGCGGGCTCACCGGTGTACTTCGAGTAGCGTACGTATTTCAGATCATGACCTCGTTCAACAATGCCTGATCAATCTGAACTAATTAAACTGCCGCTTCGGTGGACGCCCCACCGGCTCGCGCGGTTCGGGTGTTTTGGGGCGCTCGGCGTAGAATCCGCGTTCCTCATTGCGGCTGATGCGTTTTTGCGCCCATAGGCCTTCGAGAATAAATTCCCCCGCCGCGGCAACGAGTCCGGCTCCGTCTTTCCCGTTCACGCCCACCCGATTGATATTTTCCAGAAGTCCCTGAATCCGCCGCAATTCGCGCACAACTTCTTCAGACGACGATGTGTCCGTCAATTTCAATTCGCCGCCCATCTCAAACCATTGAACTACATTTTGCAGGTTGGCGTCGCTCAAATGGCGTGAGAACACGCGCCCGACGGCGCCGCGAACCAGGTCGCGCGCAATCGTTTCGGCGCCCTTCAACTCCCCTTCATATTCGAGCTCCAATTTCCCGGTAAGCGCTGGCAAAGCAGAATAAACATCGGAAACGCGTGCCACCGCGGTCTCCTCGCCCGTGCGCACCGCGCGCTGCTCGGCATTGCTCACCGCTGTCTCCAGGCAGGCAATGGGCAGCCGCTGACTGACACCCGAGCGCTTGTCCACGCGCTTGTCCTCACGCGCCAAAAACGCAATCTGCTCAATCACCTCGCGTAAATATTCGGGCACAACAGGTTTTCGACCGTTGCGTTCCACCCACGCTTCCTGCGAGGTTATAGTCATTCCTTCTTGGACGGTCGCGGGGTAGTGCGTCCGGATCTCCGCTCCCACCCGGTCCTTCAGCGGGGTCACAATTTTTCCGCGCGCCGTGTAATCCTCCGGATTCGCCGTAAACACCAGCAGCACATCCAGCGGCAACCTCACCGGGTAACCTTTAATTTGAATGTCGCCCTCTTGCATGATATTGAAAAGCCCGACCTGAATTTTTCCCGCCAAATCCGGCAATTCATTGATCGCAAAAATTCCGCGATTGGCCCGCGGCAGCAAGCCGTAATGAATCGTCAGCTCATCGCCCAGGTCGCGCCCTGCGCGCGCGGCCTTGATGGGGTCCACGTCGCCAATGATATCGGCAATCGTCACGTCCGGAGTGGCCAGCTTTTCCACATAGCGATGCTCGCGCCCGAGCCAGGCAATCGGAGTATCGTCGCCCATCTCGGCCACGCGCTCACGGCACGTCCGGCACAGCGGGCGCAGGGGATGGTCGTGAATTTCGCAACCAGCGATGTAGGGAATCTCCGGGTCCAGCAAATGCGCCAGCCCGCGCAGGATTTTGCTCTTGGCCTGTCCGCGCAGCCCCAGCAATATGAAATTGTGGCGCGATAAGATTGCGTTCACCACCTGTGGTATCACCGTCTCTTCGTAGCCGTGAATCCCCGTAAACAATGTCTGCTTGCGCTCTATCGCGCAGAGCAGATTTTCGCGCAGCTCATCTTTCACTGTGCGTGTGGCTTTTCGAGGATCAAATTGCGGATTGCGTCGAAGCTGGCCAATATTTTCAGGTTTCTGCATGTTGGGTCCCATGGGTCCTGTGGATCGTGCGTCCGTTTCTGCGCCGAACGCAACTTTCAATTTTCATTATAAATGATTCGCCGCCGATATGCTCTCAGTGGTGCGAATGCCCGTTCCCGGTGGCTTTCTTGCGAAAGTTTTCTATTCGTTGAAGGCTTGGCAGCCACTCCCGCAAATGGGCGTGCAAACGGGCACGCCGGTCGCGCTCCGTGCGCATCTCCAGCAATTCCTGCTTGACGGCTAGTTCAATGGGCAGCTCTGACGCCAGTTGGTAGCTGAGTTGGGTTTCTCCCGGCGGTTCTTCGAAGTCAAGCGGCTGGTGAAATATGATTTCATGGCAATGCTGAAACGCCTCGAGCAATTCCTCATGCGCCAAGTGCGGCTCCGTCGGGCCACTGTCTTCCAGGTACTCCACAATCCCTTCGCTGTAAGGCTCCTCATCCACAACTTCTCGAAGGAGGCAAACATCGCGGCCCACGGTGAGAATGTCCATGCGTCCGTCGGAATAGCGTTCCACAACCTTCACTACCTCGGCAGTGCAGCCGGTCCTGGCCAGGACGCCCTTACTCGCCATCACCACGCAAAAAACGCATGGCTCCTCGATGCAGCGGGCAATCATGAGCTTGTAACGCGGCTCAAAAATATGCAGCGGCAGCGCCATGCCGGGAAACAAGACCAGTTCCAGCGGGAACAGAGGGACGCGGCTGGGCTTCATCGCTCACCTCAAATAAATTCTTCCGCAAACCTGCGGAATGAAATGCTGTGGTCTATGCAGGAAGATCGGCAAGCGCCGCGGACATTTCCGCGTTGGCGTGCTGATCTCCAATTCGTGCGGCGGCGGCGATTCCGGCATGAAGCACTCGCCGAGCGTCAGCAGTGCGTGCAATTCGAGCGAAGAGCTGTCCGAGCTGGAAGTAACCGGTCACGTAATCAGGATGTTTCGCGAGCAGAGCTTCAAAGTGGGCGATGGCAGCGTCGTGGTCGCCATGATTTGCGCATTCCACAGCCAACCCGTACTGGGCGAAGGCGTCGCCGGGATGCGCGGCCAGGAACTCCTCCAGCTTTTGCCGCCGCGTCTTTGTGGACTGGGTCATGAAGTGCGAACCATCATTATATGCGCTTCCGCCATTCCTGCAAATTGAAGAGCGCTACGCCGGTAGTGTAGATTGGAGGCGATTCGAGGTTGGTGCGGTTTCTGGTGACCACACACAGATGCAGTAATCGGGGAGTGTTCCATCCTGATCCCTTAAGCTAAAGGAATTAATCAGCATGCCCCAAAAAACGCAAGGCAACTCGCGCGCAGAAACACAGGGCCTATCTAACACCGGCAAGCCCGTCAGCGCCTCTCGCTCCGAAATGACCGAGGTGGTGCTGCCGCAAGACGCCAACATCCTTGGAAATATTTTGGGCGGCCGCGTCATGCACCTGATGGACATCGCCGGAGCCATAGCTGCGCACCGCCACAGCAACAGTTACGCCGTGACCGCTTCAGTGGATTACGTCGATTTCCGCAACCCCATTAAGGTCGGCGAACTCATCGTCCTGAAATCCAGTGTTAACCGCGTCTTCCGCACCTCCATGGAAGTGGGCGTAAAAGTATTCTCCGAAAACATTCTGACCGGGGAGCGCAAGCACACCACCAGCGCCTATTTGACTTTCGTGGCCATCGATCAGAATCGGCAGCCCCACATCGTCAAGCCACTCATTTTGGAAACCAAAGAAGACCGCCGCCGATGGGAAGAAGCGGGCGAACGCCGCAGCATTCGCCTAGCACTTAAGGAGAAGAAGAGGAACCGGGAGTAGTGCCACTCTGAAGAAAATCCTCAATTTCGCTCGCAATACGAAATGATCGCGCCACGCATGCGCCTGTGGATGGCCCCTCCAAGTAATTTCCCGTCAGATAGAGTCCCGGATTCACATGGCACGATCGGTTGAGGGATTCCGTGATCCGGCCATGACCCAGGTTGTACTGCGGAATCGCTTGCGGATTGATGTGTACGTGGCGCGCGACGGGACTTTCGCGGATATTGAGCACGCGCGCAAGTTCTTCGTGAACCGTCACCACAATGCGATCCTCGCTCCATCCGCAAATCTCCGTATCCGTCGCGCCTCCCGCAAAACTGGTCAGCAGCACATGGCCTTCTGGCGCGCGTCCGGGGAAAAGCGACGTATTCCAAACTGTTCCCAGAGTTCTCAGACCTTCTGTTCGAGGGATCAGGAAACCGAATCCATTGAGCGCGCGGCCAATTGCTTCGCGGCGATAACCCAACGCTACTACAGCCACTGGAGCATAGGGAATCGCATTAAGTGATTCCTGGAATTGCGGTGACACTGCACCCAACATCCGTCCTGCCTCCCCGGCATCGCACGCTACCACTACAGCGCATGCAGAAACTGAAACTTCATTCTCGCCGCCTGCTACCGCGTCTTCTTGCCTGCACCGGACATCGAACTTCGATCCGGCCGCCCCAGAGGTCCGGATCACGGCGTTCACCGCCACACCCAACTTCGCGCAGTCTCCCAACCTTTCCCCAACCGTGCTCAATAATGACCCGGCTCCTCTTTTCAATGAGCACAAGCCCGGCCGTGACCCCGTTCGCTTCGGACGCGAACGCATTTGTCGCAACGCGCCGCGCAACAAACTTCCTGAAACTCGCTCCCACTCATATGCCGAAGGCAGCACACTCCGCAGGCTCAGCTTCTCAGGATCGCCCGCATACACGCCTGACACGAATGGCCCGGCGAGATTCTCGAGCAAGGAGTCACCGAACTTGCGGCGCACAAACGCGGCCACGGATTCGTCCTCGTCAGGCGGATGGGATCGGCGCAGAGGCTCGGTCAACAACCTCCACTTTGTTTCAACATCCATGAGCGGCGTGCCGAACAGAGAGAGGGGTGACAAGGGCGCGGCGACCAGTTTGCCGTTTTTCAAAATATATCTCGGCGCGCGCGGGGTCGCTTTCTGGACATCCCCGGTCAAACCAACGGATTCGATCAGCTCGGCTAGCGGCGGAGTGAGCATGAAGCTCTGCGGGCCGCATTCAAACTGGAACCCATTCTGCTCCACCGTTTCAATTACTCCGCCGAAACGTGGGGACTTTTCCAACAGCAACACGGGCACTCCGCGCTGTTTCAATTGCCAGGCGCACGCCAACCCCGAAATGCCACCGCCAATCACGATGACTGGCGCGGCATTGTTTGTGTTCTCTGGCATTGCTGGAAAACTACGGTCCACTCAAAGCGTTTTGGAAAACAGCGGCCGGCTTTCGAGTTTCTGTTTCTCGAGATAAGGATCGAAAATCATGGCGATGTTGCGGATAAAAATCCTGCCCAGCCAGGTGGTGCGGATTTCCTCGGGACCCAGCGACACCAGTCCATCCGCGGCAAAGCTTTCCAGTCTCTCCAATTCGGGCGCAAATGTTTCATCGAACCTGATTCCAAATTCGCGCGAGATTTCCGCCTTATCAATCACCGTGTGGCAAAGCAACCGGCTAATCACTTCGCGGCGCAGCGCGTCATCTTCACTCAGGCGATAGCCGCGCATCGTCGCCAGCCCTCCACCTTCAATCGCCGAAGTGTAGCCCGCCACGTCGCGTACATTTTGTCCGTACGCGCGCCCGATTCCGCTGATGGCGCTCACACCCATGCCGTATAAATCTGCGCCCGCTTTCGTGGTGTAGCCCTGGAAGTTACGGTGCAACGTGCGGTTTTGCTGCGCCACGGCCAGTTCATCGCCGGGCCGCGCAAAGTGATCCATCCCAATGTAGAGATAACCCGCGTCCAGGAATGCCTGCAAACCCGCGCAAAAGATATTGAATTTCTGCATGCCTTCCGGCAAGTGGGCTGCGAATGATCCCTGCTGCTTGTGCAGCCATGGCACATGCGCATAGCTGAACATGGCCACGCGATCGGGGGAAAACGTGAGCACCTGGGCAACCGTCGCGCGAAATCGTTCGGCGGTCTGGAAAGGCAATCCATAAATCAGGTCGACGTTAATGCTGTCGAATCCCAATCCGCGCGCGTACGCAATCAGATCGCGAGTAAGTTCAAACGGCTGGATTCGGTGGATGGCCTGCTGCACTTCCGGATGGAAATCCTGTATGCCCAGGCTCAGCCGGTTGAATCCCAGCTTCCGCAACGTTTCCAGATGCTCGCGGCTGGTCACGCGCGGGTCCACCTCGATCCCGATTTCCGCCTCAGGCGAAAATGTAAATCTCTCGCGTGCAAACCCGAACAAATGCTCCATCTGCGCAGGCGTCAGATACGTGGGTGTTCCTCCGCCCCAGTGAAATTGCACTACCGGCCGGCCGCGCGATACGTGTTTGGAAACGCGCTCGATTTCCTTTTCAAGAGTTGCCAGATAGGGAGGGACTCTCGAGGTATCCTTGGTGATCACCACATTGCAGGCGCAGAAGAGGCACAAACTCTCACAGTAGGGAAGATGCATGTAGAGCGAAATCGGCGTGGCCGCCGCGTCCGCATCACTGAAAACCTGCTCCAAGTCGCTGGGACCGAAATCGTCCCGCCAAACCGGAGCAGTCGGATAGCTCGTATAGCGAGGGCCGGGGCGATTGTATTTGGCAAGAAAATCTTCGGAAATGTGAAAGCTTTCTTGCGCGTTGTGAAATTCAGCGTTTGCTTCTGGCATGATCCCTACCGCCGGTCTCCGCGTCCGCGCTCTTGAATTCGTTGCGCCGGTTGGCACTGAATTCGCGCCGCAGCCGAAAAGATTTCATCCGGCTCTCTGTTTCCCTCAGCGTATGCTCTGTCGCTTCGCTGTGCCAACCGTCACGGAGCACTCCTGTCCAGCGCGCACAAATGCCTGAGCATTCCCGACTGGAGTGGAGGGTAGAATTCCGTGACCCAAATTCAAAATGTGTCCCCGTCCGCCGGTCTTCTCAATCGCCTTCACCGCTGCGTGCCAAACGCCGGCTTGCGGTCCGAGCAGCACACACGGATCCACGTTTCCTTGCAATGCGATTGCGGGTCCAATCTCCTGCCTCACTTCCGCAAGGTCTTCGCGCCAGTCCACACTCAACACCGTCGCGCCCGATTCCGCTGCCGCCGCGATCAAATGGCTCGATGCTTTCGTATACAAAATCACGGGAGTCTGCGCCGCCCCCAACTCTTCAATCAGCAATTGTGTCGCGGGCAGCGCAAATTCGCGATATTCGCGCGCCCCAAGTTCTCCCGCCCAGGTATCAAACAATTGCACTGCACTAGCACCCGCCGCAATTTGCGATTTCAAATAAGACGCCGTAATGCGGGCAATTTTCTCCAGCAGACTTCGCAACAATTTCGGTTCCGCATACAACATCGTTTTCGTGGCCGGGAATCCGTCGCGCCCCCGCCCGTCCACTAAGTAACAGGCCAGTGTCCATGGCGCCCCCGCAAATCCCAGCACAGGCACCTCCGGTCCCAGATCACGAGTGAGCGCGCGAATCGTGTCCCCGACGAACCTTGTTTCCACTTCTGGATCAAACGCGCGAAGTTTTTCTATCTGCTCTGCGTTCCGGACCGCCTCCGGCAAGACTGGCCCGCCATCCGTCAACTCCAGCCCAAGTCCCATTGCCTCCGCGGGGATCAAAATGTCGGAAAACACGATTACAGCATCCACGCCCAGCCGCCGCCACGGTTGCAGCGAGACTTCCGTCGCAAGCTCGGGTGTTTTCGCCACTTCCAGGAATGGATGCTTCGCTCGAATCTCGCGGTATTCCGGCAGATAGCGCCCCGCCTGGCGCATGATCCACACTGGTACACGCTCAACAGGCTCGCACCTGCAGGCTCGCAAGAATAGCTCTTTGCGGTTCAGCGTACCGCGTTCCGTGAAATGCTCGGCTTGCTTTTGAATGGCCATTTGCCGTGTCGGATGTTCAATCATAGCAGAACGCCACAATGCGGACACATGCCGGCGGCCCGATGTGACGCCGCGCTCAACCGTGTGGTATTATTAGTTGCTCGGGTGCGCTTGTAATTCCTCCCGGAATCCCGCGTGGGGGCTGCAAGTTAAATCAGGCAGCCAATCTTGTTTCTGAGCATCGTTTTTCTGGACACTGTTCGGAATCCGGTTTCTGTGAAGGGTTTCCAATCAAGCGCCGAAGCGCGCCTGAAATTCGTACCAGGAGAATAGTGGCGGCAACGAAATGCCCGCAATACGCAATATCGCCATCATCGCCCACGTAGACCACGGCAAAACCACGCTGGTCGACGCCATGCTCCGGCAAAGCGGAATCTTCCGCGAAAATGCCGTGCTGGTTGACCGTGTGATGGACTCGAACGACCTCGAGCGCGAACGCGGGATCACCATTCTCGCCAAGAACACCGCGCTATTTTACAAGGGCACAAAAATCAATATCGTGGACACGCCGGGCCACAGTGATTTTGGCGGTGAAGTCGAGCGCGCCCTGAAAATGGTGGATGGCGTGCTCCTTCTGGTGGACGCCAGCGAAGGCCCGCTTCCTCAAACGCGGTATGTTCTGCAGAAAGCGCTGCAGGCAAAACTTCCTCCGATTATCGTCCTGAATAAGATTGATCGCTCCGACGCTCGCGCGCCTGAAGTCCTCGACGAAATCTACGATCTCTTTATTGATTTAGAGGCCACCGTCGAGCAGCTAGATTTTCCCGTTCTTTACACCAACGCCAAGACCGGCGTGGCGCACAATAAAATAGGCGACAACTCCAAGAACCTTCTGCCGCTTTTTGAGGCGATCATCTCCGCAATTCCCGAACCCGCTGGAGATCCCTCCGGAGTTTTGCAGGCGCAGGTAATGAATCTGGATTACAGCGATTTCTTGGGACGGATCGCGATTGGCCGTGTCTTCAACGGCACGCTGCGGCGCGGAGCCGATGTCGGCATCGCGAAACTGTCCGGGGAAATAATTCCCACGCGCCTTACGAAATTATTTACATTTCGCGGGCTTGAGCGCGACGAAGCCGAAGAAGTCCCGTGCGGGGATCTGGTTGCCGTTGCCGGAGTGGAAGGAATTCAAATTGGCGAAACCTTGACGGGCGTGGAAAACCCGATGCCGCTCACGCCGCTCACGATTGATGAGCCCACGCTGGCCATGCTCTTCACCGTGAATACCGGCCCGCTATCCGGGCGCGAAGGGCAGTGGGTCACGTCGCGCGATTTACGCGAGCGATTGCATAAAGAGCTGCTTACGAATGTGTCGCTGCGAATCACGGACTCGGAGACCACCGACGTGTTTCGCGTGCTGGCGCGGGGCGAATTGCAGCTGGCAATCTTGATCGAAACAATGCGCCGTGAAGGTTACGAGTTGATGGTCGGCAAGCCGGAAATTGTGGTGCGCGAAGAAAATGGACGCAAACTCGAGCCGCTCGAACGGTTGGTCGTGGATTGTCCGGAGACTTATGTCGGCGTGATCATGGAAGCGCTGGGCCGTCGCCGCGGTGAGCTGGCGAAGATGATCAATCACGGATCCGGCTGGGTGCGCATGGAATTCACGGTGCCTTCTCGAGGATTGATTGGTCTGCGCAGCCAGTTGCTCGCGGATACGCGCGGCACTGTCCAGCTGCACGCATTGTTTGAAACATGGACGGAATATGGCGGCGAAATGGCCACGCGTCCCACAGGCGCTCTGGTGGCGGACCGCGCGGGGGTTTCCACGGCGTTTGCGATTTGGAATATTCAGGAGCGCGGTGAAATGTTTATCGGCCCCGGCGTGGAAGTGTATGAAGGAATGATTGTGGGAGAAAATTCCCGCGACTCCGACATGGATGTGAATATCACCAAGGAAAAAAAGCAAACCAACATGCGCGCATCCAGCGCCGACGAAGCGATCCGATTAATTCCGCACCGTGAATTAAGTTTGGAGCAGGCTATCGAATTTATCGCCGATGATGAATTCGTGGAAGTAACTCCGCAATCGATTCGGCTCCGCAAGAAAGTGTTGAATCAGCAAAAGCGTCCACGTAGATGGCAGCAAATTCGCGCGGCCAAAGAAGCCAACGAATAATTCCCACCCGGTTTAAATAAACCCTCGATTGAAAATGAGTTCCGCATGCTCCCCTAAACATTCAAGGGGAGCATTCTCATTGAGGCGGCCGCCTGCCTTAATAGAAGAAAAATGAAAAAATCGAAAAAAGGCGGTTTTAGGGTTTGCACAATATAGGACGCGAAAATGGAGGCGTGTATCGCTGCCGGGGGATTCCGCTATAATGGCGCAAGGAACTCCAAATTGATTCGAACACTCCATGAGTCCTGCGCTGGGGGGGAACGCGGCGGGCGGCCCGGATTCAGGTTGGGCAGAAAGTACCCACAATGAGCGGATGGGTGCTGGCTACAATTCTGCTTTACCTGGCGAGCCTCGCCGCTTACACGCGGAATCTCTACGTTGAAAACAAATTCATTGGGCGCTTAGGGCCGGTGTGCCTGGCGGCTGGGCTTGCGTTGCATTATTTTGCCTTGATTGAGCGCGCGCGCGTTCTACAGGCGGTGCCTTATGAGGATTTGTGGGGCTCCCTTTCGCTTTTCGGATGGCTGCTGGGCGCGACCTATTTGGGATTGGAGCTGGTGCATCGAGGGCGATCCGTGGGCCCGTTTGTGTTGCCGTTTGTGATCCTTCTATTTTCGCTCTCACATCTACGGGCAGTCACGGCCCATCCCGCTCCCGCCCGCGGCCCCCTGTTTGCTCTGCATGTCACATTGAACATTCTGGCCTATTCGGCATTTGCGCTGGCATTTGTGTTGAGCGCGATCTATTTATTGCAGAACCGATTCTTGCGGCGGCGCAGGCCCGGAGGCATGTTCTGGCGATTTCCAGCCCAGGATGTGCTGGACCGGATGACACGAAGCAGCGCGCTGGTGGGTGTGATTGCTCTAGCGGCGGGAATCTCTTTCGGATTTGTATGGGCCAACCGGTTGCGCGGTCACTACTGGAATGGCGACCCCAAGGAAATCATATCGCTGCTGATGCTGTTGTTTTACGCCGGGTATTTGTGGATTTCTCGCCGGAGCGCGTGGCGCGGGGCACGGGCATCGGCATTGTGCATGTTTAATTTTGCGTTTGTGCTGTTCAGTTACAGCGTGGTGAATGTTTATTTGTCGAGATATCACAGGTTTTATTGAAGGCGTGGCCTAATAAAAGCCCTGCCCTTTTTAGGCGGAGCGGGCTACAGAAACACAAACGCCGGCACACAGGCCGGTGGGGCAAAGGCAACTGAAAGACCCTGATGGAAATTGTTCTACTGGGAGTGAATCACCGCACAGCGCCGGTGGAGCTGCGCGAACGCGTGGCGTTCAGCACAGAAAAGGCCAAGCGCGCCAGCGAGGAACTGCGCTCGCATGGGTTATTGGCTGAAACGCTGGTGCTGAGCACCTGCAACCGCAGCGAACTTTATGGAGTTCCCCCCGAATTTTCCTCCGAAACACTGGAGCGTCTGGAGCGATATTTTGCCGCGCTGCATGAACTTGATCCCGCTGCGCTAAATGGAAATCTGTACAGGCATCGTGATGCCGATGTAGTGCGGCATGTTTTCCGGGTCTCGGCCGGGATTGACTCCATGTTCTTGGGGGAGGCGGAGATTCTGGGGCAGGTGCGCGATGCCTATCAAGCGGCATTGCAGCTGGGTGCGACCGGGCCGGTGCTGAACCGGATGTTCCAGGCGGCGCTGGAAGTAGGGAAGCGGGTGAGGACGGAAACGGAAATCGGGACGCGACCGGTGTCGGTAGCCTACGCGGGTGTGAAACTGGCGGAACAGATTTTTGGCAAATTGGCGAGCCACTGCGCCCTGATTCTGGGCGCGGGCGCGGTGGGAGAGCAGGTGGTGGAGCGGCTGCACGACCGTGGAATTGCGCGTTTGCTGGTGGCGAACAGGTCCCCGGAGCGCGCGCGGGAGCTGGCGTCGCGATGGGATGGAGAAGTGGTTGAATGGGGCCAGGTGGAACGAGCGCTTGAGTTGCCGGATATGGTGGTCAGTTCGCTGGGGACGGAAGATGCGGCACTCGGGCGGCCGATCATCGAGCGAGCCATGGCAGCGCGCGAAAACCGCGCTCTGTTCTTGATTGATCTGGGGGTGCCGCGCAACATTGCGCCGGATGCGGGAAAACTTTATAACGTATATCTCTATAATGTGGACGATCTCTCTGAGATCGTGGAGCAGAACAAGCGTGCCCGCGCGGGGGAAGTTCCACGCGTTGAGGCCATTATCGAAGAGCACATCGGCAAATTCCAAGCGTGGCAGGCGGGCGTTGAGGTTACCGCCGTGCTGCGGGACCTGCGCGCAAAACTGGTGCAGGAGAGTGAATCGTTCCTGCGTTCCAAGCTTGCGAATGCAGAAAATGTTTCGGCGGCCGACCGTGAGAGAATCGAGAAACTCGTGGAGGGCCTGCTGGAACACCTGGTGGTGGAGCCGGTGGGCCGTTTGCGGAATGCAGCCGAACTGCGGCAGAGGCTGAGCGATCTGGACGCCGTGCGCAGGTTATTCGGCCTGG
>DATGHC010000044.1:0-109846 GCA_035308165.1 Candidatus Acidiferrales bacterium
GCGGCGTATGTGTACGACCTGGTGGGCAAGATTCAGCAGGTGACCGATCCGACGGGAACGTATGCGTTCGCTTACGACACTTCGACCGGCTCAGTGCAGGCACTTCGGCTGGCTCAGTGCAGGCAACATGGGGCGGTTGAATTTAGATCAGTGCGTCAGCACTTCCTCGAAAAAGGCCAGCGCGCGCGGATCGTTGGATTGTCCGAGCCAGAACATGGCCTGCTTGCGCACGGCGGCATTCTTGTTGGAGCGCGCAACTTCAATCAGCTTGGGAACGCCTTCGTCCTTTGGCATCTGGCTCAGCGCGAAGACCGCCTTCTTCTTTACATCAGTGTCCGGATCATTTTCGATGGCTTCCGTAATCGCCCCCGCGGCGCGCTGCCCGGCCTTTTGAGCCAGCCAGAAAAGCGCCTGGCCGCGCACACGCGAGCTCTCGTCTTCCTTGGCCATGCGAATCAACTCGTCGAGCGCATCCTTCTCGCGGCTCTGCGTCAGCGCAAAGGTCACCTGTTCGCGCACCTTTGGGCTGGTGTCGCTCTTCGCCATGCGCTTCAGCATGTCCAGCCCCTCGCGTCCCCGCGAATTTCCCAGCCAAAACGCGGTCTTGGAGCGCAGCGATTCCGGCTTGTCGAGCGCGATAAAGGAAGAGAGGGCGCGGTCCGCGGAAGCGTCCTTGGTCATGGCAATGGCGCGCACGGCGCTATCCACCGGCTCGCGGCCTTCGCGAGTGTCGGATTCCGGCGCCAAGGCAATTCCTGTAAGTACCGTGACGCTATCGGCCGCGCTCACACCCGTAAGCCAGATCATGCGCATCCCGCCGGCATCCACCTGGCAGTCTTCGGTCAGTGACAAGATCCTTCCGACGCGATGATCCGCCAATCGCAGCAACATAAACATTTCCTGCGGGCCTTCCAATCGGACCGTTCCGCCGCCGGTGATTGGCCGGTCGCTCTCTGTTTCATTGGTGCCGCGTGAAGATTCAATCGAGCACGGATTGCAGTTGCCATTCCCGTAATCCGACGACCACGAGCCGCAGCACATGGAGCGCCAGCGGCCGTCCTTAGCTTCAATCATGGGAACAGCGTACCCGACCCACAAAGGCGAGGTTTGCGACGACGCAATACCGCGAATCGTGGAATCAAGCGATCCCGAAACAGCGCGGGTTTCCAGTTGCGCGTTCCTGATCTGCGATCCCGTGGGCGCCTGGGCTCCTGCGGAAATCGAGCAAACCAGGAAAATGGCCGCCAGCAGCGGAATTAATCCTACTTTTCGCATCGCAGTATCCCCCTTCAGGGCCGTACTTACTTGTTCAGAATTTCCACCAGATAGTCCGTCGCTTCCTTCGAGTTCATCATGGAAAGCTGGCGCACCGCATATTTCTTCAATTCGGGATCGGTTTCCATTTTGGCTACCGCAATCAAAGCTTTCGCATTTTGCCGGTTGGAAAACGCACGCAGAATTTCCTTCCGCACATTGGAATCTTTTTCTGTTCCGTACAACTTGGTGAGAATCGCTTCCGGGCCGCCTCCGTCGGTCATTTCCATTGCCCGGATGGCCGCTTGCCGCATGGTTGCTGAAGAATCGTTCTGCGCAATCTGACCGATGGCCTCGGCGTTTCCGCTCATACCCAGGCCGCGCAATATCTGAGCCTTTACCTCGTCCGAGGATTCGGTCTTGTAAAGTTGCAGGAGCGCATCGGAAGCGCTCATCATCCCAAGTTGACGGGCTGCTTCGCCGCGCAGGTCCGTGTTCTTTTCATCCTTGGCCGCAGCCAGCAGACGGCCCTGGTCGCCCGCAATCATGAAGGCTCGCAGGATCATCCGCTTGACTCCCGTATCCGTCGAGGATGCGTATAGATCGGCCAGTGCTTTACGCGCGTCATCGCCGCCCATAATTCCCAGCTGGCGGATGGCCTCGCTTTGCAATGAAGTGTTGGATTCGCCACGCGCAAAACGGACCAGCACTTCCCGCGCGTGAGCGGTGTCCTCCTGTCCCAGGATGGAGATCGCCTTTTTCTTTAACTCAATGGAAGAGTTGCCGGCCAGCAGTTTTTCGATCTGGGGGACGGCGACCGCGGCGTCGGCTTGCCGCAGGCCGTTGAGCGCCATCATTTTCATTTCCTCATCGCTGACGCTCGCCGCCCCGCTTTGTCCGCTCGCTGTGGTCTGTGCAGGCACTGTCCCGCTGGTAATCACCGCGCCCAGGGCCAGTGTTGCCGTCATGGCCAGCATTCGTGTCGTATTCATTGCCTCTCTCCAGTCTTTCTCGCCGTTTCTATTTGTTCAGGATCTCCATCATGTAAGCGGCCGCGTCTTTGTCATCCATGTTGGAAAGCTCGTGGATAATGTACTTCTTCAGTTCCGGATTGGTTTCTTTGCGGGCGATGGCCACAAGAATCTTTGCATTGTCCTGGCCGGCGAGCGCGTGGAGAATTTCCTGCTTCACGCCCGAGTCTTTTTCCTTGTCGTATAACTTTGCCAGTGCAGGACCAGAGGTGTCCCCGTCTATGTTGCCCAGGCCATGAATGGCCTGCGACCGCATCTCCGCCGAGGCGTCATTTTCAGCAATTTGCGCCAGCTCTTTTTCCGCGTCGGCGTTGGCCAACGCATGGAGGATCCCCTCCTTCACGCTGGTGTCTTTTTCCTTTCCGTACAAACCGATCAGCGCAGGTGCGGCTACTCCCTCGTCCATGTTTGCCAGGCCATGAATCGCCTGCAGCCGCATCTCCGCTGAAGCGTCATTCCCAGCAATTTGCGCCAGTTCTTTTTCCGCGTCGGCGTTGGCCAGCGCGTGGAGGATCTCCTCCTTCACGCTGCCGTCTTTTTCCTTTCCGTACAAACTAATCAGCGCCGGAGCCGCGGTACCCTCGTCTAAATTGCCAAGGCCATGGATGGCTTGCAGCCGCATTTCCGCCGATGAGTCATGCTCCGCGATTTGTGCCAGCTCCTTTTCCGCGTCGGCGTTGGCCAGCGCGTGGAGGATCTCACCCTTAATTTCGCTGGAAGTCTCGGTCTGATAGAGCTGGGAAAGCGCGGATGCCGAATCCATATTGCCCAACTGCCGTACCGCCTCGCCGCGCATTTCGATATTCTTTTCGCCCTTGGCCACGGCAAGTAGTTGTTCCTCGTCGTTCGCGTTCCCGAAGGCGCGCAGTATCTGCTCTTTGACGTCACTGTCGGTTGCCTTGGAGTAAATGTCCGCCAGAGTCTTCAGGGAGGCTGCGTCCCCATCATCTCCAATGTGGCGAATGGCTTCGACCTGCAACTTGGGATTCGACTGTCCCCGCGCGATACGCTCGAGCAAACCTATCGATTCGGCGGTGCCCATGTCCGAAAGTATCGACACCAACCTCTCCTTCATCTCCAGAGAGACATCGCTTGCCAACACCTTTTCGATCTGGCCCACTGCGGCGGTCGGGTTGGAGTCGCTCAGTCCGCGGATCGCCTCCATCTTCATTTCCTCGGTATCCTGGGTGGACTGCTTTTGAGTTTGTGCCGCCGCCCCGATCGCCCCCATGGAAAATAATGCAACCGCAATCAGCAATCGCTTCATGGTCATGTCCTCTCTCACTTGTTCAGAATCTCCATCAGATATTCCATCGCGTCCTTGTTGTTGCCCATAATCGAGAGCTGCGAAATAATGGCTTTCTTCAGGGTTGGATCGGTTTCTTTCCGCGCGATCTCCACCATGCTCTTGGCGTCACCGGCCAGGAACAGCGCGTTGATCACTTTCTTGCGAATCTCCGTGTCCGGGTCAGAGTTGTAGATTTCAACCAGCGTTCCATCACTCTCCTTGCCCATCAACCCGAGATAATTGATGGCCGAAAGCCTCAGGCTGTGATCTTTCTCGTGCTTGGCCAGCTCGCCCATTCGCTCACGGTCCCCGGAAAGAAAAACTGCATTGAGCACCTTTTTGCGGATTTCCGGATCCGGATCGGAACTGTAAATATTGGCCAGGATCGAGTTGCTCTCCCGGCCCATCAAGCCAAGGTAGTTGATGGCCGAAAGCCGCAGGCTATGATCTTTCTCGCTCATGGCCAGTTTTCCCATCTGTTCTCTGTCGCCCGATAGAAAAATTGCATTCAGCACCTTTTTCCGAATTTCGGGGTCGGGATCAGAGTTGTAAATGTTGGCCAGGGTGGTGTTGCTGTCCCGGCCCATCAGCCCCAGGTCATTAATCGCCGCAAGACGCAGCGAATGATCGGTTTCTTTCATCGCCAGGTCACCCACGCGCTGACGGTCGCCCGCCAACCACATGGCTTGCAGAATTTGCTTCTTCACTTCCACCGAGGTTTCGTTCTGGTACATCTGCCAGACCTCTTCCTTGGCCCCCATCTGTCCGAGCAGGCGGATTGCTTCCGCGCGCAGCGCCGGGTCTTTTTCTGTCTTAGCCGCATTCAACATTTGTGTCTTGTCGCCGGACTGCATCAGCGCCTGCAGAACCGTCTTCTTGGTGTCAATGTCGCTGGAGGAAGAATAAATCTGTGCCAGCGCCTCGCGGCCCGCAGACCCACTGTAGATGCCCAACGCCTGGATGGCCTTCTGCTGCAAGGCGGGATTGGCTTCACCGCGAGCCAGCTTAATCATCAGCGCATGCGCTTCGGGCGAATTCGATTGGGCCAGGACAAACAGGGCTTGCTGCCGCACTTTCAAGCAGTCCGGGCTGTGGAGCATTTTTTCAAGAAGTGGAACGGCTTTGGCCGGGTCGGCCTGCTGAAGGCCGTTAATGGCCATCAACTTCAGTTCACAATCGCTTTCTAAATCGGGCGAAACCGTCTGCCCCGACTTTTGCCTGATTTCAATCTCGATGGACTTCGCATCATCAATCCACTTGCTCTTGGGATAGTCGCGCTCCAATTCTGCGATGGTTGTAAGCGCCTCGGCGCGCTTTCCCTCTTTGTTCAGCGCCCAGGCTTTCCAGTGCAGCGCGGCATCGGCCTTGTTGCCCTTCATTTGCGCCACTTGATCGAAAATTTCCACCGCCCGGTCGTACTTCGTATCATTCAAAGCTCGTGAGCCCTCGTTATAAAGTTGAGTTTCGTGGTCGGCGCGCGCCTTGTCGGAATCGCTTCCGCCGCGGTCTTGCGACTCAAATTCGACGGCATCAAAATCCCCCACCCATCCCAGACGTGGCCCCGCGATCTCTAGTGATTTTCCGCCCGCCTCCAACGACGCCCCCACAGAATCCAGCAGCGAACCGACGCCTTCCAGATCAGCGTCCAATGCGCCGATTCCCAAACCCTGTCCGATGCCGCCGGTAACGCCCCAGCCAATTCCGCCGCCGACGCCACCGCTGATTCCACCGCCTACACCACCCAAGACCCCGCCGCTCACGCCTTCTGAGTGCCTGCCGCGTCCGCTGCCTTGGCCCGCGGACCGTGCTTGCGCCCCGGCGGAGAAAGCCAGCGAAAGGGCCGCTGTGGCTCCCAGCGCGAATCCAATTGTTCGTCGTACAAAGTAATTTCCCATGCTTCTCATTTCACTTTCCTCTTTCTTCAAAATCTCTTACGAGCCGCTGGATGACGCGCGCGGCGTCGCGGCCTTTTCCCGGTTGCGCACCGTTGAATCCAACACGCGCACCTTCAGCAACAATCCGCGGGCCGCGATCCCTTGCTGTAGCTGGTCCAGCTGCTCCGCGCTCACCTTTGAGGGGCTGTGCGCGATTTCCAGCAGGATTGGCTCGAGATCATCCAGCACGCTGGCCACCGCGTTGTCGCCGGTTTTCAAAGCTGTTTGCCGGTAAATCCGGTTCGAGTTCACCAGGTCCTCGGCGCGCTGCTGCTCTTGCGAAATGTCCACTTCCTTGTCCTTCGCGTTGCCCGCAACTTCCGGCTCCGCGTTGGAGATTTCCAGCAGGATGGACTGAGCTTTGTCCAGATGATCGCCCACGGCAACAAGCAGGATCCTTTCGCGCACCTGAGTGGGATTCCTTGCAACCACATCCTGTGCCGGGCTTACTGGAGGTGTTCTCATGCCGCCAATCGGAATGTAACGCCCGGCAAGGAACGCCGCGACAATCAGTGTCGCCACCGCACCTATGGTGACCAGCCGCCTGGGTGACATCCACGCCGTCCACGCGCTCCAATCAAATCCTGGCCGCGCCCCGGCCCCGGGGGCCCGGTCGAGCTTCGGCGCAATCGCGTGCCACAGCCGAGTCTCGTAATTCGCGCCCGGCTCAGCCACCGGAAGTGCGTCCACATAGGCCAGCACCTGCTCCAGCGCATCATAGGATTTGCGGCACTCCGGACATTCGCGAAGATGCTGCTCCACCGCCGGCGTGTCGGCCGCATCGCCATAGCGGTATTCCAAAAGTTGCTGTTCGTCCAAGTGATTCATTTCAGCTCGCGTTTCCTTTTGCTATCTGTCTTTGACTGACTAACGGTTCCAAAGTCCTGCGCAATTTTTGCACCGCTCGAAAAACGCTGTTCTTTGTCGCTCCCGCTCCCAGTCCCAACGTGCTGCCAATCTCTTCAATGGACCGTCCCTCGAAATGCCGCAGCACAAATGCGGTGCGCTCTACGGGGCTCAGCTCCATCATCGCCGCCTTCACCTTGTCCCGGACTTCACCGCTCAACATCAGCCGGTCCGGGCCCGGGTCGGTGCTCACGGCCAGGTCCAGCGGGTCAAGCTCTTCTTCCCCCGTTCCTGAAGGTTGTTGACGATGGATTGCTTCCGGCTTGCGCTTGCGCATCAGGTCCAGCGCGCAGTTCACTCCGATGCGGTAGAGCCATGTCCCGAAGTTGGCGCGCGACTCGAACTTGTCCAGCCGCCGGTAGGCCCTCAGCATGGCCTCCTGCACCACTTCTTCCGCGTCGTGTTCGTTTCCGGTCATTCGATAAGCGAGGCGGAAAAGACTTCGCCCGTGGCGTTCAACCAGTACGCGAAACGCGTCCTGATCCCCGCCCAGGGCTTGCTGGACCTGCTCAGCATCTCCGCCTTCCATCCGATTCATTAGACCGGGGTTCCCCCTCAGCGGTTAGTATGATTTTTGGAACAGATTACGCCTCCGGCAGGGTATCCCAGGGGCAGCCATTTAGGCCATTTCTAGAGGCGGAAATGCTCGTGTAGCCCAGGCCGGGTTCAAGGCCTGGGGATTCTCGCTGCCAGTCGCGCATCCGTCGCTGGCAACGGCACGCCTTTTCGTCCGATTTACCGTCCTGGGAGATTCAAGGATTTCTGGGGGCAACTCCCGATTGTGCCGGAGCGCGAATGGAAAGCGGCCAGCCCTACTTTTCGCCCTTTTTCCTGTCCACTTTGAGGACCAGCACGATTTCCTTGCGCGTGTCAAAACTCGAAACCGTGCGTGATATGGAGGTCATCCCGTTCAACTCCGCGTGAATGTCGAAGTCCACATTGGGATCCAGTCCGCTGAAGCGGTAAAGCCCCTGATCGTCGCTGATGTAGGTGCGAATAATTTGCGTTTTTTTATTCAGGAGATAAACGACGGCCCGGGGAAGCACGTTATCCGATTTGTCCACGACTGTGCCGGTCAACGTGCGCAACGGAGATTCGCGTTGCCGCGCCGAAGCAGGCGCCAGAGCCGCGGCGATGCAAATTATCAAAGCCATGACAATCGTTGGTTTCACTGTTTCTTCTTCGATTCAGGGACCATGTTGAATACCAGGTCCACCCGGTCGCCCACGATGGTCGCCACTCTTTTGGTTTGCGGAACGTAACCCTTGGCCTTCACCTCAATCTCATAATCTCCGACGGAAGGAACGCGCGCTGCAAATTCGCCCCGGTTATCTGAGGTGAGTTCCCAGAGCGGTTTCTTCTTCTCCACGGGATGAATGCGAGCATCGGCTCCCGGAAGCGCGTGGCCGTCTGGAGTAAAGACCGTCGAATACAACAAACAATCATTCGGGCTTGGTTTTCGCTGCACTTGGGCGCGGGCCGCGAGGACCACGCTTACTGCTGAAGTTAAAGCGGCAACCAGTAGGATTCCCCATAAGGTATGCGACCTGAAAAGACGGAATGAATGCACTTCGGACCGGGAGGAGTTATACCGCGCCTTCCTCTTCCTCCTCATCTTCGACATCCACATCTGCGTCGTCATCAGCATCCTCACCCTCTTCCTCGTCTTCTTCTTCCTCATCATCTTCCGAGATAAGGTTTAGATGCACGGGATGGGTCTGGACGATTTCCAATTCCGCATCGCATTCGGCACAGGTTACAATCTCGCCCTCTTCCACTTCATCTTCGTCGAGGTCTATCTCGACGGCGCACTTGGGACAATGGACCACGGCGGACGCCCTCCTTGAGTTTATACAGCCCCTCCGGTTGGTCGTATTATATACCGAGGCTGCTATCAACAAGAAAGAGGCGCGACCGGTGGCGTTACTTCACACGCAAACGGCGTGGTTGGCCAGTACCCTTGGCCAGCCGGAAAATGGTTGCGCTGTTTCCGAGGGGGCCGAGGCTTCACTATCGACAACTAGAGATCTAACGGTCAGAAAAATTAATCCCTGAAGAAATGCCATGATTACTGAAGGAATTTGCGATTTAGGGGAGTAGTGGATTTCAAAGAATGGCCGGTAAACGCGAACACCCGGAACACCCCATGGTTGGCGTCGGCGGAGTCGCCATCCGCGATGGCCGGGCCTTGCTCATCCGCCGCGGGAGCGAGCCGCTCAAGGGAGAGTGGTCCATCCCCGGGGGGATGCTTGAAGTCGGGGAGACCCTGGCGCAAGGCGTTGTGCGCGAGCTGTGGGAAGAAACTGGGCTGCGTGTCCGCGTCCTCGACCTAATCGAAGTTTTTGAGCGCATTTTTGACCATGAAGGTCAACCGGACACGGAGAAAGAGAAGCAACCGCACGGCCGCCCGCTCTATCACTTCGTGATCATTGATTATCTGTGCGAGATTATTGACGGCGAAGCGCAGCCGGGAAGTGATGTAACCGATTTGGTTTTTGCTTCGGAAGATGAACTTGCGCGGTATCACCTGACGCCAACCGCCACTCGCGTGATCAAGAAAGCCTTCGCCATGTCCCGCTCCCGGCCTCATGTGCCCACGCCGTAAGGGTGCCCCGTGGCGGCGCTGCCTGCTGCGCCCGGACTTGCTTAGTGCCTCTTCCTCCCGCCATCCGAATCCGCTCTCACGATTTCTACCGAGCCGTTGTTGTCCGTAAGCTGGAGCGCGCACCCGCCGGAATTGATTTTTCCGTTCAGGGAATCCCCGCCCATGACCCCCGTCGCCGTAACCGGTATCTCGCTGCTCACCTTTCCGAAGGAAGTGTGCGCCGAAACATCATAGTTGGCGTTGTCGGGCAGGCGCAGCCGGATGGTGCCGAATGTTGTCCGCAAATTGATGTGGTTGCAGGAACTCCCACCCCGCTGCGCAACCCCTGAAACTTCCACCGAAGCGTTTTGATTCTCCACATCCACGCTGCCTTGAATGTCTTCCAGAATCACCGGCCCAAATGAGGTGCGAACGTTGGCCGCGCCGTGCACGCCGGATGCCTTCGCGCCTCCGTTTGAGCTTTCCACGGTGAACGCGCCTCCGATGTCGCTGGCGCGCACTAGTCCGAAACTCGTCCTGACATAGGCTTCCCCGCCCACATTGGTAAGCGTGACGGTTGCGTTGCCGTCCAAGACCCGCGCGCCGCGCTTCACCTCAGACGCATCCACGCTGCTGAAATGCCCGTTAATTTCCAGGGCGCCATCAATTTGCGCCACCTTGATGGATCCATTGTTGTTTTCGATGGTGGCATCGCCGTGTATGTTCTCCGCAGAGATGGACCCGAAAGAAGTCTTCGCCTGGATCCCGCCGTGAATATCCCGCAGGACAATCTTTCCATTCTGATTGTCCACCTCCAGCGCCCCGCCAATGTCGTGCGCGTCCACGGTCCCAAAACTGGTCCGCAGCGACGCTCCGGCTCCGGTGTCGCTGCCGGTGATATTTCCGTTCTGCGAGTGGCAGAGCAGCTTTTGCTTGATGTTCAGGAACGAAATCGTGGCAAAGGAGTTGTAGAGTTCCGTTGTGCCGCTGACGTTCTGCACGTCCAGCGCCCCATAGGAATTGTGGACAATCAAGTCGCCCCGAATGTCGGAGACCGTAACCGAACTGAATGAGTTGGTAATGCTGGAGGGTCCTCCGGCATCGTGCAAGGTCACCGATCCATTGTTGTTCGTGATCGCCGCCGCCTTGGTAATGTTGTTGGCAGTGACGTTGCCAAACCGGTCTCGAATTGTGAGCGCCCCGTGAATCTGCCCGGCGTTCACGGAACCATTGTTGGTCCCCAGGTCCGCGTCCCCCTCATTGGCAATCAACTCCACCGACCCGAAGGAGTCGCGCAGAAGTTGCAGTCCGCGGCCGTCGTGCACCGTCACATTGCCTTGCCGGTCATCAATATCCGTGGCGGCTTTCAGGCTATAAACGCTGACACCCCCAAAACTGTTGCGCACCGTGAGTGGCGCGTCTTCCGGCATTTCAATCTTGTATTCCACGGAATAGGACACATTGCGGTGATTCCAAAAACTGTTGTTCTGCTCCGGGTAATCCGTGCGGATCAGCAGCCCGCTGGAAGAGGGTTCCAGGTGGATCTGCACCTGGTTTGCGAAGCTTTCCGCTTCTTGTTGCGAGGAGGCGGAGACCCGGATCGTCGCCGCAATGTGAACGTCGCGTGAGGCATGCGTTCTGACCGTGATATCTCCGAACTTGTGCTCCATGCGCAGCGATTGCCCCCCGGGCAGCGGCACCGTGCGGTCAAAATTGTGGGTCACCACCTCATCCCGGCCGCCGCCTGCTCCCCGTGGCTCCGGCGAAGCTTTCGCCGGCGCGGGGCCCAACGTTCCCGCGATGAATATCGCAGCCGCGCACGCGGCAACTTGCCAGACTTTCACGTCAATCCTCCCGAAGAACTTCCTGCAGCGTCTGCTGCTTTTGCTGGTAAAAAGAGAGCAACTCGGCCCTCAAATGCGCGTTGCCGCGGTTCTTATCCAGGCTGCTGCGGCAATCCGCAATTGCCGCATCCAGCAAATCCAGTTTTTCGCGGTAGTTCATCATCAGCGGAGTGGAAGCCGCCGCCAGTTTGGGTTCGGCCAACTTCGCCAGCTTGTCTATGGACTGCACGTAGGCTTGCTCGGCTTGCTCCACCTGTTTCACTGCGTTATCAGTCAGCAGCTGTTTATTATCCTGCAGCAAAGGGACGGCGGAATGATGCAGCATCACCCACGCACCGGTGCCGGAGACAATCAGGAGGGCCAGCGTGGCCACGGCCGTCTGCCAGCGCAGCCCCGGGGCCATGCCCAGCCCGGGAATCCACGCGCGCCAGCCGCGCGTCTTTGCCATCTCCGCTTCCAAATCGCCCGCGATGCGGTGCCACAATCCCGGGCTAGGCCATTCTCTGTGCATGGTCTGCGCCGCCGCGGAGATTTCCCGCCAGATGCGCAGCTCTTCCCGGCATGCCCCGCAATTCTTAGCATGACTTTCCAGTCCGGCCAGAAGCTCCGGTGTTTCCTCCAGCAGAGCCGCTTCCAGATCTTTGCAATCGAATTCTTGTTCCTTCCGCATTTCGTTCCTCACACTTCGCCTTGCGGCGCCGCCATCTTCCGCCCGCCGGCCTGTTCCCGCAACATCTCCCGCAGGCGGCGTTTGGCTTGATACAGCGCGTTCTTCGAAGCCATCTCCGAAATATTCAGGATGGCTCCAATCTCTGAATGTTTGAATCCTTCTACTTCGTAAAGCTGGAACACCGAGCGCATGTACGGCGTAAGTTGCGCCATGCATCTTTCCAGGCTCATCCGCAACGGATGGTCGTGCATCGGCGCGGGCGCGTCAAAAGTCTGGTCTTCCGCAACTAAATCCTGCTCCGGCGTTTCTTGACGGCGCGACTTCCGCCTTCGCAGGTCGTAGCACGCGTTCATCAAAATTCGGTAGGTCCAGGTGGAAAACGCCGACTGCCCCTTGAAGTACTTTATGCCCCGATGGATCTTCAGGAACGTCTCCTGCACCGCGTCTTCCGCGTCGTGGGTGTTCCCCAGCAAATTGAGCGCGATGCTTTTCATCTTTCCGCTTTGCGTCCTATATAGTTCTTCGTATGCTTCCAGGCTCCCGCCCCGGCAGGCTTCCGCCAGCCGTGTGTCCGTGGCCCGCGCTTCCGACGGCGCGGCACCGCTAGCCGGGTCATCCAGCCTGGGCAAGAAAAGCTCCTGGGTGGCGTGTTGCCAAGTTAGTGTACCTGCAAGACCCAACTTCGCACCCTCGATTCGTATGCCCTTCTCTTCACACCTACTTAGACGAACTGAGGGGTCAAAGTGTCAGATGGCCCTAGTGCGCGCGAGTCCTGGAGCGGGGTGGGTGCTTCTTGCGGGAAATCCTTAGTTTTGAGGGGAGCTACACAACTTCCTCGACGGAGCGCGCGCAGCTCAGGCCGATTTAAAGGCCTGAGGCTTCTCGCTGCCAGTGGAGGATGTGTAACTGTCGAAGCAATGTCTGCAATTCGCGCAGACCTTATCTTGGCGCAGCCGCAGGAAGCGCCAAGAACACTTTCTTGTGCAGCACGGAGTCTTCAGATCCAATCAAAACCTGGCCAATCCACCGGGGTTCCGTGGGACTGTCAATGAAAAGTCTCAGGTTCCGCGAGTCTCGAGGCACTTCAAACACCAACTTGGAAATGTAAGATTCGCCCGGCCGCAATGCCTGCATCATCGAAGGTCCGGCCTGCGCTGAGTCGGACAATGCCTGTTGGCCGGCCTGTGAAATCGGGTAGCTGCGCCCGCCCTCATCCACCAGCGTAATTTCGCGGGGCGAAGGATCCAGCGGACCGTTTCCCCGGTGACGCGAAATCGTGTTCTCGTCAAATCGCGTCCGCACCGAGACGATCGCAAAATTTCCCTGGACCCTCAGGGGTGATGATTCGCCTCCGTCGATGGCCGTTGCTGATTGCACTCCGGTCACGCTGTACGCCAGGTGGCAATCAACTTCGCAAAAGTATTTTTCGCTGCCCGGGGCCAGGGTCAATTCCTGGCTCGCCAGCGATGCGCCGAAGAGGGTCGCGGAATACCCAAACACAATTACCAGCGCGGCCATCATGATTTTCCAGGCCAGTCCGCGGCCGCCAAACAGCCAACTGCTGCCCACTGAAAAACATCTCGCCAGCCGCTCCTCGCCGATCAACCTGGCGCAAATCACAACTACGGCCGTGCCCGAAATTACGCAAAACGTTCCCAGGAACGAAAGCATTCCAAACAAAACAAACGCTTGCTTGATTTCCATGTCTCACTCCTCCCTTAGCCTTAAAGATCGTCATCCAATATCTACGGTAGTCATCCATCACCCTTCAACTGGCCACCGCCTCAGGCAGACTTCCAAACGTCCTGACGCGCGTGCGATATTCCGCCATCGCGGCAGCCAGGTCTTCTCCCGTAAACTCGGGCCACATCTTCTTTGTGAAATAGAGTTCGGCGTAAGCCGATTCCCACAGAAGGTAATCGCTCAGCCGTTGCTCGCCACCCGTGCGGATCACCAGGTCCACTTCCCGCGCATCGTCATGGGTCACATCACCCAGGATTCCCTCAAAGGATTTCCGCGACACCTGCGTGACCGTGTAAAACCGGCACGCAGCGCGGTAGAGCATTTCGCGTGAGGAATAATCCACGGCCAGCCGGAGGTGCAGCTCGCGCCCCTCCGCGGTGACCGCTTCCGCGGATTCGATGGCCGCGCGCAATGCGGGCGAAATGCGGTCGCGCCGCCCAATGGCCGAGATGCGAATGCCGCTGTGGGCGCAGCGAGGCCCCTCCACGATCAAGTAATCATGCAGGAGCAGCATGAGCGCTTTCACTTCCGCGGCCGGGCGCTGCCAGTTGTTGGCCGAAAAGGCATAGAGCGTAAGCGTCCCGATGTTCAGATTCTTTGCCGCGCGCGCAATCCTGCGAAGATTTTCCGCGCCCGCCCGGTGCCCCGCTGAGCGCGGCATCCCGCGCGAGGTGGCCCACCGGCCGTTTCCGTCGGTGATGATGGCAACATGAATTTTTTCCCGTGGAATGGAGTTCATTTTCAAGTGTGCTTTCTCCGCCGCAACATTGGAGTAAACAACTTTGTTGTACAAAGTGTAAATACAAAAAATATATGCGCCGCTCAGCGCTCACGCGTCGCCTGAATCAGCGCCTCCATGTGGTTTAAGTAGCGCTCCAGCGCGCGCCGCCCCGCGGCCGTCAGCCGGAATTCAGTCTTGGGCAGTCTTCCATCGAATGACTTGGTGCAGGCGATGTAAGCCGCTTCTTCCAGCCTTCGCGCGTGGACGCTCAAATTCCCGTCGGTGGTGTGCAGCAGCGCTTTCAATTCGTTGAACGTCAGGGAATCGTTTACCGCCAGCGCGCTCACAATCCCCAGACGCATGCGCTCGTGGATCAGGCGGTCCAGGTCCGGAGCGATTGCTTCCGCCTCACCGCGGACGGTCTTCAACCTGTCCGCAGCGGCACGGTTTTTTGCGCCGCGTTCGGCCGTCCGGTCTTGCCGCAATGCATTCGATTTCACGATTCCTGCTCCCTCTTCAATTCAATCGCACCCGGCGCATCACCCGCCGTACCGCCGCGCAATCAGCAACCCAAATCCAATTTGCAGCCCGCCGAAACCAAAGGCCATGAACGCGTCCCCCCAGGCGGTTGGCCCGAGCAGCGCCGCGGCGCCCGTAACCATCATGCACAGCCCCATCATCGGCACCACGCGCACTGAAAACGCTCCGCCGGTTACCACGGCAGTCCCGTAGAGCAGCAGCCACATCCCCGGCAGCACACTCACCAGCCCCGCGCGATATAGAACAACGGTCAGCAGAGCCCCCACCAGCAGCGGCGGCACGAAGCTCAACGCAAACCGCCGGCCCGGTCCTGAGAAAACTCTTCCCTTGGCCGCGCGGGCCTTCAACACTGTCGCGCCCCCGGCGATAATCACGGCGATGGCCAGCTCCACCAGCCACACCGCCAGCCAGCGCACCGGAGAAGTCTGCTGGGCCGCAACGTAGGCTGCGGCAACGGCGGTCACGCCCATTGCCGCGCCGCCCCACCCGGGCACGGCCGTAAACCGCGCGGCGTTCTCCATGGTTTCGCGGATAAAGCGCAGATTGTCCGCGGCGCGAACCTCCAGCCGGACAGGTTCGGGGACAGTTTCAGGGAGAGAGCCAGCGGCACGCATGGACTGAATATACCGGAAAAAGTATTTTTGTCAAGTACTTTATGTAGTAAAGTTTATGTGCTTCGCGGGGGTGCAGGATACCTTCCCAGCATCGCATTCCACCGGACCCGCAGCACTTCCAGAATCGCTCCCGGTCCGTCCCACATGGCGTTCAGGCGCGTCGCGGGATCATCCGCCCAGCGCACGGGGATCTCGGCGACGGCCAGCCCGCGGCGCTGCGCGATGAACAAGAGCTCCGGATCGAATCCAAATCGCTCCAGCCGTTGCTGCTCGAAAACGATTCGTGAACGGTCTGCGCGGAAAGCCTTGAACCCGCATTGCGTGTCGGAGAATTTAAGCCCCAACACCAACCGCACCACCGCATTGAAAACTTTCCCCAATTCTTCCCTGAGCAATGGCTGGTGGACCTCAATTAGCTTGCTGTCCAACGCTCGCGAGCCAATGGCCACGTCGTGTGTGGCCAGCGCCGAAAGTAATTTGTCCGCTTCCTCAATGGGTGCGGAGAGGTCGGCATCGGTGAAAAGTACAATCCTTCCCCGGGCTTCCAGCATTCCATGGCGGACGCTGTAGCCTTTGCCCCGGTTCCCTGGATTTTTCACCAGCCGCAATTCCGGCCAGCCCGCGCGGCGCGATTCCACCAATTGCGCCGTGCCGTCCTTCGAGCCATCGTCCACAACAATTACTTCTGTTGAGCCGCCATGCTTCTTCAGGTAGTCGCGAATCCGGTCGAGTGTTCGCGGTAGTCTTTTTTCCTCGTTATACGCGGGGATGATGATGGAAAGGTCGAGCGGGAAGGCCATCACGATTCAAATCCGTAGCGCCCAATCAGCGGCACGAAGCGGCACTCATAAAGCGGACGCGAAATAATCTGGCCACTGGACTTGGTCACCAGCACAAGCTCCTGGGAATTGCCCGTGCCCACCGGCACGGCCATCCGTCCGCCTTCGGCAAGCTGATCCACAAGGGGTTGCGGCACGTTCGGCGCGGCCGCGGCCACCACGATCGCGTCAAACGGCGCGGCTTCTTTCAGTCCGGCAGAGCCGTCGCCTGTGTGCACAAAAACGTTGTCATATCCCAGTCGCGTCAGCCGCTCCTGCGCCGCCATGGCCAGTGTTGGATGGCTTTCCACGGTGTAAACCGCCGTCGCCAGGCGCGAGAGCACCGCCGCCGCATATCCCGAGCCCGTTCCGATCTCCAGCACTTTCTCTGTACCTGTCAACGCAACGGCTTGCGCCATCGAAGCAACCATATAGGGTTGCGAAATCGTCTGCCCCTCGCCGATGGGGATGGGTTTGTCCTCGTATGCCTGGCAGAGATATTCCGCGGGCACAAACTCGTGCCGCGGCACAGTCAACATGGCCTCCAGTACGCGTTCGTTTCGAATGCCCCGCGGGCGCAGCTGGCGTTCCACCATCTCCCGGCGCAACGCACTAGAGTGCAGGTCACCTGCATTATCCTGCATGTCCACGCAAACCCTTTTCCCGGTGGCTGGCGCCATCACTTACGCGCCCGGTCGCCGATCTCCGCCAGCAATTCCTTCACCGCGGCATCCAGTTGAGAATCGCGCCCGGTATAGCTTTCACCCACAGGCCGCGTCACGGGGATGTCCACAGGCCGGGGATTCATTTCCATGGTTTGGCCGTCATGACCCTGCACGCGGATGAAAGGCAGTCGTAAGCTCGAGCCGTCAATCAGCGAAACGTTCGAGGTGTAGATGATCCATCCCGCCGTTGGCTCGCCTACGACTTTGCCCAGTCCAAGGGACCGATAGCCCTCCGTGAAATCCTCGGCGTCGGAGAGCGAATGTTGGTCGGTCACCAGAATCGTCGGCCGTTCCAACGCGCGCTGGCCGAGCATGGTTCGCCCGGGGGCTGACGGCAGCCCTCGCACGGTCATGGTCAGGTAATCACGCCGCGCCAGTGCGTCAATCGCATAAACGTTCACGAAGCCACCGGAATTGTGACGTACGTCCACCACCACACCCTCGCGGCCGTTATTTTCGGCATCCAAATCCAGATACAGCCTGTCCAGCGAACCTTGCGACATATCCAGCATGTGCACATATCCCAGCCGCCCGTTGCTGGCCTTCTCCACGTAGGCGCGTTTCTGTTCCACCCAGGCGCGATATTGCAGTGCCAGGTCGGCTTGCCGCGTGATGGCCTGTACAGGCACAACCTGCTTTCCCGCTCCGTCCGCCGAGCCGGAAACGGTCAACTCCACACGCTTTCCCGATTTATTGTCGAGCAATTCATCGAGATTCGTGTGCGCTCCAATCGCCACTCCGTCCACCGCAAGCAAGTAGTCTCCAACTTTAATTCCCTTGGCCAGCGACGCCGGGCCCAAAGGTGTTATTTCGCTCACACGCAAATGTCCCGACCGGGCATACTCCGCCGGATCAAACGAGATTCCCAGCCGCGCCGTTCCTGCGCGAGGGGTTCCGGGGGCCCCTCCGCCCCCACCGGCCGCGATACCTGAATGCGAAGAGTTCAGGTCGCCTATCATTAATGAAATCACACGCCGCATCTCATCAGAGGTGGCCGAACCGGCAATATAGGGCTCGTACTTGGTGCGTTCTGAGTCCCAGTCCACGCCATTCATTTTCGCGTCAAAAAAATTGTCATGCAGGTAGGTCCAGGCCTCGTGGAAAACTTCCATTTTCTCCCGCGCAAAATTGACATCGAGTTCCGCGGTAACATTCAGCGTCCTGGTCGCGCGCGAATCCACGTTGACCGCTTCAATCCGTCCCTGCTGTAGATAAAAGACTTCCTTTCCGTCGGGCGAAAACTGCGCGTCGCGCTTGAATCCCGGCGTCGAGGTCAATTGTTTCGCAACCGCTGGCTCCCGCGACAATTCGTCCAGCGAGTAAAGATAAAGATTCTGTTGGCCCGCTGCGGCAGCCGTCATCAACAACCATTTGCCGTCGGCGCTTATCGTCAGAGCGCCCACATCCACGCCCACCGGCAAAAGGCTGAGCCGCCGGCGGATATCCTCCCAAACGATTTCCACCGGCTTAACAGGTTTCTTGGCCGGCTCCGCCGCGGGGGTCTGTTTCGCCGGTGCGGCGTCCGATGCCGGCGGCGTATCGGTTTGACGCGCGGGCGTGTCATTTTGTCGAGCGGGGGAAATCGTCCTGGGCGTCTCCTCCTTGAACAAATCCCGGAACTGGTCCTCGCGGAAATGCGGCGTCCTCGGGATCAGGTCCACACGCGCAACCTGTCCAGACTCCGTTCGCTGCTGGGTACTAAAGACGATGTAGGTTCCGTCAGGACTCCAGGTCACATAATCGCCCGAAACATTGGCCAGAAAAGTTACCGGTTTCGCATCCCCGCCGGTTGCCGACACGATGGTTACATTGCGGAAGCTCTTCTCCGCCGCGGGCACAAAAGCCAGCCAGCGATTGTCCGGCGACCATACATAAGGCCGCGCCGATCCGAGCGGTGGCCGGTCCAAATGCCCGGTCGCCACAATGCGCTCCTGCTTGCTGGCAACGTCCATCACAACCAGCTGTTGCGCGGCCCGCAAAAACGCCAGCATTTTTCCGTCTGGAGAATATTGCGGTTGTGTATCCGGCTGAGCCGCATGGGTGAGCTGCGTTTCCATCCGCGTCGTGAAGTCGTAAGTGAATAGATGCGGCGTGCCGTCCCGGTCGGAAACATAAACAACCTGCTTGCTGTCCGGCGCCCAGGCAATCTCGTCTTCCGCTCCACTGGAATTTGACACCCGCGCGGCATCGCCCCCATCCTTCGCTGAGGCCGCGAACACTTGCCCATGCGCCACGAACGCAACTTTCTTCCCATCCGGCGAAAGCGCCAGCTCCGAAAACCCATTCGTCAACGAGCGATGGTCCACGCCTTCGCCGGCAGGCGCGCCGCGCAGGGCAATCGAAACGCGACTCGCTTCCCCCGAACCGAGGTTGAGCTTCCAAATCCCGAAATCGCGCTCGAAGGCGATGGCGCGCCCGTCATAGGAAATTGCCGGCCACAGGACGCGGCCATCCTTGAAATGCGTGACCTCGCGCGCCGCGCCGCCTTGCGGCTTCACCCAGATATTTTCCGCGCCGCTCCTGTCGGAAACGTAATACAGGTTTTTTCCATCCGCACTCCACATGGGCCACAGCTCTTTTGCCTGGCCATCGGTCACCGGTTCATACGTTGGCGGCGCGCCCGCATGGCAAAGTTCAATCTGTGATTCGTCAAGATGGCTGTGCCCCTTCCTCCACCACTGGCTCGAAGCCGTGCCGCGCGCGTTAATCGCGATGGTCTGTCCATCGGGCGCAGGCGCCGCGAAAAACTCATTGGTGAAACGGTCCGCGCACACCGGCATGGGTGTACCGCCCTCTGCGCTGATTCTGTAAATATCGTTTTGCCCGGCGATGTCATGGCTCCCGGTGGAAAAATAAATCCATTTTCCGTCGCGCGACCAGGCGTTGAGCACTTCCGGAGCATCGTCAAAAGTCAGCCGCCGCACTTCGCTGGTCGTAAACGTGAATATATAAATGTCCCCGCCGCCCGTCCGGGTGGATACAAACGCCAATTGTTTTCCATCCGGCGAATACACCGGCCGCGATTCCGTTGCCGGATGCGAGATCAGCAGATGCGCCGCTCCGCCCGCAGCAGGCACAGTCCAGATGTCACCGCCGGAAACAAAGGCGATCTCCGATCCATCGGGTGAAATCCCGGGGTCATAAAGCGGAGCCACGCCCGTCGGCTTGGCCGATTCATTTTGTGCCTGAGCCGCGCGAAACGAACCGGCAATCCCCAACGCCACAGCCAGCACCATCACGAAAGCGGCAATCCCTTTTCTCTGACTCCTGTGAACCCGCATCTCTCCCCCTCGACTCAATTTATTTATAACGTCCCGCGAACCGCGAATCGTTCAGACTTAGTTTGCCGCGACTGTCCGCCCCGCGCGCGCATCCCGCTGCTGCGGCCAAGACTTTGTGTTCAAGATCTCCGCAATTTGCTCGAGCGCGAAATCAATTTCTTCATCGCGATTATAAAAATGAGGCGAAAGCCTCACGCCTGCCTTTGGGCGGAAATCCACCATGATGTCCCGGGCGACCAATTCCCCGGCCACCTCGCGCGCGTGGGGGCAATCGATGGACACCGTCCCCGCCCGCTCGCTCGCATCCGCCGGGGTATTCACGCGCCACCCACGTGCCAGAGCGCCATCCACCAGCCGCGCAGTCTGCCGCATGGATTTCGCTCGGATGGCATCAATTCCCACGGCGTTCAGCACTTGCAGACCGGGTTGGCAGGCATAGAGCGCGGGAATGTGCGGCGTCCCGTTCAGAAAGCGGTACGAATCCTCGCGCCGGTCCACCGGCCCGACTTCAAAATTAAACGGCCGCTGGTGTGCCATCCATCCGGTGACCGCGGGCTTCAGTTTCTTCCGCAAATCCGGACGAACGTAGAGATACCCCACTCCTGGACCGCCGCACAGCCATTTCAAGACTCCGCCGGTGGCAAAATCCACGTCCAGAGCGCGAACATCCACCGGAATCGTGCCCGCGGCCTGGAATAAATCCAGCACCACGTGAGCGCCCATATTGTGAGCGTGGTCGATGATCGTTTTTGCGTCCACAATCGTGGCGCTGCGAAAGAGCACCTGTGAAATGGGCACCAGAAGAGTGTTGCGGTCTATGGCGCGCAGGAATTGCTTCATGGGCACGTGCAACCCGTCTTGAGAGCGAATCATTTTTACTTTTGCGCCGTACCGCCGCTGCTCCGCGTAAAAATAGACTATGGATGGAAACTCCAGGTCCACCATCACGATCTTGTTACGCTTTTTGCTGAAGTCGAAGCAGGACGCGATGATGGCGTTGGTCAGCGTCACATTCTGGTGAAGCGAAATTTCTCCCGTTCCCGCGCCAATGAGCGACCCAATGCCGTCGCCCACCTTAACGGCCATTTCCCACCAGCCTTCTTCCCAGGCGCGCACGCCGCGCGTGGCCCAGGAATCCGCGTAGTCGTGCAGCCGGTCGTAAACCGCCCGCGGCATGGCCCCCAGCGAATTGCTGATGAGATAAGTTGTCTTATCCAGGATGGGAAATTGCTCGCGCCACTTCAGAAGCTCATCCATCTTATTTACTCCGATACTTGCGATTCCTTTGGTCTTCCCGCCTGCCGCCCTGCCCACGCAAAGTAGCACAACGAGATGAAGGCAAGCCAGGGTAGTCCCGACTCCAAAGTGATACGGAACCCGGGCACCCACCAGGTGGACACCATCACGGCGGTCAACGCCGCCAGTCCAACCAGCGAACTCCATGGCCCCGCAGGCGCGAATCGTCGAGCGCCTTGCGGCGCGCCCCGTCGAAACATCAGGTGGGTCACGAAAATCATCATCCACACAAATAGACCGCCAAAAAATGCCGCGCCAATCATGTAAACATACGCCGTCTCCTGGTAATAGACGTTCAAACCCAGAGCCGCAAACATTCCCGCGCTGGAAACCAGAAGCGCCGCCAGAGGAACTCCCTGCCTGCTCAGCCGCCCGAATATTCGCGGCGCGTAACCTCCGCGCGAGAGCGAAAATATCATCCGCGAAGTGAGATACAAATTGCAGTTGACGCTCGAAAGCACCGCCGTCAGCACCACAAAATTCATCGTGTCGGCTGCGAACGGAATATGGGCCGCGCGAAACACGCTTACGAAGGGCGATTCCGTAAGCCCCACCTTGTCCCACGGCAACACACCAACCAGTACGGCAATGCCACCAATGTAAAACAACGCCAGACGCGCCAGCGTTTGCTTGAGCGCTCGCGGCACCGCGCGGCTGGGATCGCCGGCCTCGCCCGCGGTCACGGCCACAATTTCCGTTCCGAGGTAGCTGAAAATGGCCATGGCCACGCCGAGCCCCACTCCCATCCATCCGTGCGGCAGGAATCCCCCGTGCCCGGTGTAATTCACGAAGCCGGTGCGCGGAAATCCAATTCCGAAAATCAGCGCCGCACCCAATATCAGAAAAAGCACGATGGTTATGACTTTGATCATCGCGAACCAGTATTCAAACGCGCCGAAGTTGGCCACGCTGCGCGCGTTCACGTAAACCAGCGAGGCTGAAAACGCCACAATCCAGATCCATCCGGGGACTACGGGATACCAGTAGTGGCAGTAAATGGACGCCGCCACCACTTCGCTCCCAATGGCCACCACCTGAGCCAGCCAGTAGGAATACCGCATCACGAACCCGGCCCACGGATGCAGATAAATTTCGGCGTACACTCCGAACGATCCCGCCACGGGATGCGCGACGGCCATTTCCGCCAGCGCCCACATGAGCAGCAGAGTGATCAGCGCGCCGGTTGCATAGCTGACGATGACTCCGGGCCCCGCCGCGCGCACGGGAATGGCGCTTCCCAGGAAAAGCCCGGTTCCAATCGCGCCGCCAAGCGCGATCATCGAAACCTGCGATGAAGTGAGTTTCCGCCGCAAACCCGACTCGCGCCCGAGAATGGCCTCAGCCCGCGCGGCGCGCGCCTCGTCAGCGGATGATGTTGTGGGGGAAGGGTTTACTACTGGATTGGAGGAGTCCATATCGGTCCGGGGCCGCCATGCTAACAGAAACGCAGCCGGGCCGCGCGAATCCGCCCGCCTTTATTTGAACCGCTTCTTAAACACCACATCCAAGCTGAACGTGCCGTTGAAATCCCGCAGCGCCACAATGCTTATATCGGGCCGTACAATATATTCCACTTGCACCACTTCCTCCTGCGCTCCGGCCACATTAGTCGCATAGGTGACGGCCAGATGGTTCCCCACGCGCTCTTCAATGGTCACGCGGGCCGCGCCGTTCTGCGCGTTGGTCGTTCCCGCCAGGAACGGGTCCACGCGGAATCGGGTGATGCCAAAAAGTTTTTCAAGCCGCCCGCCCAATTGACTGGAGATGGCTTCGGAAAGCAGCGATGTCGCGCCCGACTGGGGCGTCTGCGCCGCGGTGGACCCGCGGTACGCGGTTGACTCGGTGGCCTGACCCAGGGCCAGCAAATTAATAATGTCGGTTGTGGGCAGAGGCGGATCGGACCGGTAACTCATGGCCAGCCTGCTCGCCGGCCCCGAAATATCCAGTGTGACTTCGTATTGCTGGACCGTGGTCGTGGCCTGCACGTTCAGCACCGGGTCCAGCCGGAACGGATTGGTGAAATCAATGTCACCGCGAGAAAGCCGGTAACGATTTCCCGCAAACGAAAGTTCTCCGTTCAACAGGCTGATGCGTCCCAGCAGAATCGGATTTTCCCAGGTGCCGCGCACCCGAAGGTCCGCTTCGCTCTCAAAGCTGGCGCTGCTCCATTCCACCCGGGCATCGGGGCTCGATTTGGCCTGGATGTCGAATTGCAGGTTGCGCAAGAATGGAGACGACGTTGTCGGCGCGCGCACCGCCTGGCTATTGGAAACCAGCAATGCGGCGAGATCGAATCCCTGTGCCAGCAATAAGCGGTGCACCGTCACGCTTCCCGAAAGCGTGGCCGCCTGCGTGCTCCCGGAAAACCGGAGCGACCCGCTGGTCAGCCAGCTCATCCCCACCGGATAACGAATGCGCACATTGCTCGCGCGCGTGGTGATGTCGTACCGCATGGCACTGAATCCATCTCCGTAACTCACCGACCCGCCGAAAACTAGTTCGCCGCCGCCGGTTTCTGCGCGGACATTTTCAAAAGTCAGCCGGCTGGCATCGAACACAAACGCGCCCGTAACGTTACTGAGCCCGGCCGGGAAATCATCGTAATTCGCGGAGGCCTTCACCACCTCCAGGCGGCCATTGATGCGCGGCGCCGCAAGCGTTCCTTCAATGGAAGCATTGACGTTCGCCGCCCCGCTGGTCTTCAGACGGGGCACAAATCCGGCCAGCAGCCGCAGATCGACCGCGCCGGCCAGCTTCAACCCCAGGGTCCGGTCTCCCGCAAAGCGGGCGAAACCTGAAATGTGAAAGTCTGTATTCGAGCCGGTCAGGTTCGCGTGCTCAATGCGCACTTCATTTTTCCTGTAAGTAATCTGGATGGGGTCTTTATTTTCAAGCTTCATGAAGGCGTAATCCATTGCCAGATGTGTGAGATTGACGTCCATGGAAATGGAATCCTGTTTTAGCAGGGCTCCCGTGAGTTTGAAATGCCCGTCCATACTGCTGCTCCCTGTGATTCCTTCCAGATGCAATCCCGCGCGAATCAGCGGGTCGGGGTCCATGTCCTTCACATCCAGCTCGCCAAAGATGGGCATGTCGCCGGATAGTGCCAGTTCCACGTGTCCACGCAAGCGGTCGGCGGGCAGCGCAGAGCTCAATTCCACGCGCGCGGTCTTTCCATCGGAATCCAGTTTCCCCTCAAAGCTGCCGAATAAATCCTGGCCCGCCCTTAAGTCCACCAGGCGCACCGTACCCTGCGCCGCGGGCGCGAGCAGCGGGCCGCTTCCATGCAATTGAAAGCTCAAGTCACCGGATAGCGGCATCCGCGGCGTTTGGATTTGGTGAATCGCCTGGATGGGAATCACCGCGCCGGTCAGATCGAAGTTGATGTTGGCATCCGCGAACCGGAATCCAATGTTGCCGGTCAGCAGGCTCGGGGCGCGGCCGCCGGCGGCTCCCAGTGGAGTCACGCGCAACTCGCCATTGGCAATGCGCACTTCCCGGTGATCCAGGGTCAGTTGTCCGCGCGCGCGGTCAATCGACCATCCCCACGCGTTCAGTTCCGCTATCTCAAAGACACCGGTGAGTTGCGGATCGCCGTGCGTCCCGCGCCCGTGGAATCCCCCGGTGAGCAATCCGTGCACCGGAAACGACAAGCCGAACATTTGTTGCAATCCATCTAAGGGCGTGCGAGATACATCCGCATCCATGTTCCACTTGGCATTCTCCAAATAGGCCCAGTCTTCCAGTTCAAGCGAAAGGTCGAATTGCGCCACGGAATTCCCGCGCCGGGCATGAGCGCGCGCAAACTGAAATCCCGTCGAGGAATAAGTCAGGTCGCCTTCCGCTTCATCCCAGTAGAGCGTTCCGTAGCCGGCATCGAAAGCGTGCACGTGTCCTGCGAACGTGGGATTCACCAGCGGCCCGGTGAGCTTTCCCTGCCACGTGGCACGCCCTGCGATTCGCTCGGGCGCTGCATCTTCCCCCCGCAGGCGGTTAATGAAATCATCCCACGGAAGCATATCGTTTACCGTCAAGCCCACATCGAGCGCGGAATCGTCACCTCCCAGTGTTCCGCCAAAAATGATTGTGGTCGTCGGCGTCTCTATCCTGCTCGCGCGCAGCACCACGCCGTTTCGGTCCATCGAGTAGTCGTACTCAATGTGTGCCGTCGCCGGTATTTTCCCAGGTGGGAGCACCGCCGCTGCGGTCCAATCGGTCGTGCCTTGCGATGCAAAGTGTTTGAAATCCCTGGCCCACGTTGACAGGGCATCCACGCTCATGGCCCCGTCCCAATGAAACGTCTCCACAGGCAGACTCTTGTTTGCGATCGCGTTAAGCACCGTGCCCACACTCATCCCCGTCGAGTGAGACTCCACGCGAAACAACAGCCCCTTGAAATCCAGGTTCACGCGCCCGTGCATAGTTCCGCCGAGTGCTGTGGCCTCGAAATTGGGCACCACCATAGTGTTGTGCGCGATTTGAAAATCTCCCCGCGTGGTGATTCCCCCGCTGTGGAACCAGTCGTAGGGCAGATTAATTTCTCGCGCGGCGTAATGTCCGGTAGCCTTCCACTCTCCATTCTTGAATGTGCCGCTCCCGCCGAAATCCACTTTCCCGCCCGGCATGGTTGGTTTGCGGAATATCTCCTTGATGTCCAAGAAGTCGAGCATTCCGCGCCAGCGAAAGCCCAATGCGGGCGCGGCGAGAGGCTCGATGTCTGCCTGAACATCAAAATTGGAGTGGGGAAGTTTCAGCTGCAATTGTTCCACGTGGAACGCATCGGCCGAAATTGCGAATCTCAAGGAAACCCCTGCCGCGAATGGCATGTTGCGACCGGCCACCAATGTAAACCGGTCCCAGGTGAGTTTTCCCGCATAGACTGGTGCGCTATGGGCCTGCCCCCAATCCACCGACAGGTTGAAGTTGTCACCTTCCGCGACCAGCGGCACGCGCACATCGTTGTAAAGAATGGTGCCGTCATCCAGTTGCAAGTGGTGAATTGCGAATTCAAATAGGCGCACGCGCAGCGGCCGGTCGCTTGGAACACTCGGGGTGCGCGGCGGCGGAACATTCGACGTACCATCCGCGTTGAACCGGATATGGACCTCCGGCTTCAGGATGCGCAGCTCACGCAGCGAGACTTTTTTGTTCCAAAAGGAGTCCACTTGAATTCTGACGATCAACAAATCCGCGTGAAGCAGTGGCGGCGTACCTTCCGGTTCGCGGCCGTGGACCGTAAGCCCGGTCAATTCCACTCGAAGAGCCAGCGGCGCGAAATGGAATCGCTTAAGTTCAACGGTCCCGCCCGTGACTTGCTCGATTTGTTTGATAACCGCATTGCGCATGGACCCGTCAAACCAGCCCAATTCAAGAACGGCGACTCCTGCTCCCGCGAGCAAAATGAGCAGCGCCACCAGCGCCAGAAACGCGCGGAAAATCCGCCTCGTCCAACTGCGCTTGGGTTTGGGCTTTTGGCCGGGTTGTTTCTTCTCGGTCATTTCGATCCCGCTGCCGCCTCCGGGACAATTTCAATCTTCAACCGCGACCGGCTCTCCGTGAGCCATTGCGCCGCCCGCGCGGAAATGTCCTGCTGCACCAGCAATTCGTGGATCTGCTCCCGTACCGAATCGATCGGAGGAACTTTCTGCCCCCGAGCGGTCATTTCCTTGGTGAACTCCCCGTCGTAATATTTTTGCTCCGCGTCGCCATCCACCTGCGCCGCCGGACGGAACTTGTAATCGAAATACCGGTTGAAAAATAATTCCTGTCCCAGGAGGCGCCGCACCGCCGTGGAGGTCAGCCCCACCTCACCCATCCGTTTTTGATAGGCTTGCGTTCCCCCCAGAGACTTTTCCAATTGCCGAACGGCCGAAGTCACGTCCGCGTCCGAGGGCGGCGTGAATTGCGCCGCCTGCGCTTCGCGTTCTACAATCCACTGGTCAATCAGCTCATCCAGCCGCTTCGATTCCGTTTCCGGCTCGCCTCCCAGCAATTTCTGAAATTGTCCCAGCTCCCGTAAATCGCTCAACAACAACACATCGCCTTCCACCCGCGCGACGATGCGGTCCACCACCTGCTGCCCCGCCGCCGGGCGGCACATCAACATCGCCAGGATACCAATCGTCATCGGCAGCAGAGCAAACGCTCTCAACTGGCCTTTCGCCTGGCTACCCATTAGAAAATATCCCCTAAGTTGAAAAAGAATTGGAAGTGCGGCAATTGGGCGAGCTGCGTCCCATTCGCTCCACACCCCAGCGTCCCAATCACGCAAGAAGTAAAGTATTGCGGGGGATTCAACTGATACGCCAGGTCCACGCGCACCGGCCCGATGGGCGTGTTGTAACGGAGCCCGAATCCAATGGTGTGCGAGAAATACGCCAGGTCGCCCGCGGTCTGCGAAATCGGACTGGGCCTGGTCCGAAACGTGATCAGGCCCACCCGGCTGAACACATTCCCCGCGTCATAGAACAGCGCGCCTCCCAATTTCGAACCTACCTTCGGGAGCCTCATCGGAAACCGGAGCTCCTGATTGAAAACCAGCATCGCCTGTCCGCCCACAGGAAATCCGGTAAGCGGGTCGCGGGGCCCGGCTTCGTTCAAGCCAAATCCGCGCAAAGAGGTGCCGCCCCCGGCGAAGAATCTCTCCGGCAGCGGAATTTCGGTCGAAATTGTTCCCGGCAGCGTCTGTTGGATTCCGAACCGCGTCGAACGCGCAAAGACCATCCCACGCCAAAGCGGGTGGAAAGAGGAATTCTGTGCGAACACTCGGACGAATCCGGCCGAAGACCCGATCGATTTTCCCGCCAGCGAAAAATCCACGCTGTTAAACGTTCCACGCGTCGCGTCCGTGGGATTGTCGCGATGCTCCCTTAGCCACGACACTCCGAATTCTGAAACTTGTGTCGGCTGGCTGAACAGCGGGATTTCCTCGGGCGAGATTTCCAGTGTGCCCTTGTCAATCAACACCTTTCGATAGGTGTAGCTGTACACCATAGTCGTGGTGCGGTTGACGCGCTCGGAAATCTGCAAGCTGCCTTCGTATCTTGTCGAAGTGAACGTCGTGACGTCCCGCGACCGGTCTCCGAAAACCGTTGCTTGAAAGCTCAGGCTCGGCTTTCCAAAAATGTCCGGCACGTTGTAGCTCATCAGTCCGCGCCCTTGCAGCAGGCTGGCGCGCACTTTGAACGAAAGTGTGTCGGCTCTCCCCGTCAAATTTGCCTTGCTCAGCTCCAAAATCACTCGCGGGCTGGCTTCCAGCGCCCCCGTATCTCCCGCGGGCGTGCCCGCGCCGCCCAATCGCTGAATTTCAATTCCACCGCCATAGGAAAAAGTGTATCGCTTGGCCTCCTCCACGATCACGTCCAGCGCTTTCTCCGGGTCCGTGCCATCCGGATTCTGCGGCTCGAGCGTCACTCGGCTGAATATTCCCAGGTTGTATAAGCGTCTCTGCGTGTCCAGCACTTCGCCCACGCGTAGCGGCTCGCCGGGCTTCACTTGAATTTCCCGCGCAATCACACCGCGGCGCGTGTGTTCGTATCCGCCAATCAGCACTTCCGAAACGCGGATCTGCTCGCCCTCATCAATCTGATACTTCAGCGCCACGCGCGGATTGCGCGCTCCCGCTACATCTGCGCCGCCCTCCGCGCCGGGAATTTTTTCCAGGGTCGAAGTAAACCGCGCATCCGGAAAACCCTCGTTGTAGTAGAACGCCAGAATGTTGTCGCGGTCGATGGCTACGTTGAAATCCGAGTAAGGTTCGCCCGCTGACGACCCGATCACGTTCAGAAGTTCTTTGAGCCCCAGGGCTTTGTTGCCTTCCACGGTCAGCTTTTCCACCAGCGTCTGCGCGCCCTCCCTCACGTGGATGTGCACAAACAAATCGTTCTCTTTTCCCCCGTGGGCGTGCTCAATCTCACTCGTCATGTTGACGTCCAGAAATCCGTTTGCGGCATAGAGTCCCTGCAGTCCGGCAACGTCATCCTCCAGCAACCTCTGGCTGAACTTCCCCGGGGAATCAAACGCCGCCGGTTTTATGTTCATCCGGCTCCGCAAAACACCGCTGTCGAAATAGTGTTCGCCCTCGAAGTCCAATCCCACCAGCCGCTGCTTCGGCCCATGATTCACGTTATAGGTGATCACCTGTTCCGTCGCGCCGGAATCTTTCTTCCCCACGGGCTGCGCTTCCCCGGCTTTGTAATCCACTTCCGCCTGAAAATATCCCTGCCTCTCAAAGTAATCCCGCAGCGAGCGCTGTCCTTCCAGTAACAGGTCCTGGTCCACTGCCCCTTCTTCGTAGACGGGAACCAGCTTCCTCAATTCCTTGTCGGGGATTTTCGCTCCCGTAACTTCCACCTTCACCCGCGATCCCGCCACCACATCCAAGTCCAGCGGCAGCAGATTGGTTTGCGGGTCATACACCCCGCGTCGCAAAGTCGCCCGCGCCCCCAGGAAGTCTTTCTTGGTCAAAAATGTACGCAGCAGATCCCCCGCGCGCAGCAGCTTTTTCGCATTGATCTGCGTTCCGCGCTTTAGTTTCGCCCGCGACAGCAACTCCTGATTCGCAAAGGAAGTCGGGTTCTTCAGCGTGATTGTCCCCAGGCGGGCGCGCGGCCCTGAAGTCACGCGCACGGTAATATTCATGCGCTTGGTTTCAAGATCGGCCGTCCGCTCCACCTGAATTTGCGCCTGGTACAACCCGTCCTGTTCCAGCGCATCCTTCAACCGCGCCAACGCGTCGGTCAGCTCGCTCTCGAGGAATGGCGTTCCCACTCCCAGCCTCATCGCCGCCATCGCCGACGATTCATTCGGCGGCTCCACCAATCCCTCCACTCGCACCACTCCAATGAACAGGTTGCGCCGCGCCACAAAATCGACGCGCAGCCCGCCCTGCACCTCCATGACCTCGGTTCTCAAATCAGCGTAATCCCCATAGGCAAATAGCTTCCTTAAGCTGGTCCTCTCGGCATCGGAGTCGTAGGGTTTCCCCGCGCTCAGCGGCAAGTCCGCCGGATTTTCCTTAATGAGTTCGCCCGTGTCGCTCAAAATGCGCACTTCGACAACATTCTTGCCTTCCAAATCAGGGTTTTGCTGGACGGAATTAGACGAGGGAGCGGGCGCAGTAGCCTGCGCGCTCACCGTTCCGCTCGTCACAAAGAAAATGGCGGCGAGGAAGGCCGGCGCGGCTTTCGTGAACGGGCTCCAATTTTTCATCACGGATAGGAGACGAAAGGTTAGCACAGCCGTTTGCTGCCTTCTCCTCGTCGGCATATCGCCGCAAATCTTATCGCCAAATTGTGGGCTGGAATCCCCCAGATTGTATTACTGGCGGCAGCGGTGCGCAGTGTCAATCCCTTTCGGCCAATTGTGCTTTCCGCGCTATCATTGGAACGGCTTCGGCTCACACGGCATACCCGTGTTTCCGGTTTCCATTGTTTCTGAATTGTGCAAGTCAGGATCTCGGTGGACTCTAACCTGCAAAATCGATACTCGCGCCAGGTCCTTTTTGCCGGTATTGGCGAAAATGGACAACGCCGGCTCTTGTCCTCTCGCGTAGTCCTGGTCGGTTGCGGCGCGCTGGGCACGGCAGCCGCCAACTTGCTCGTTCGCGCCGGTGTCGGTCACTTGCGCATCATTGACCGCGATTTCGTCGAGCCTTCCAACCTTCAGCGCCAGACTCTGTTCGATGAATCCGACGCACGCGAATCGCTTCCCAAGGCCGTCGCCGCCGAACGCCGCCTTCGCGCCATCAACAGTGAGGTGGCCGTCGAAGGCATAGTAGCTGACCTTACCCCCCAAAATGCCCTGGACCTTCTCTCCGGCCACCGAATGATAATCGACGGCACCGACAACTTCGAGACCCGCTTCCTGCTCAATGACGCCGCTGTTAAATTAGGTCTCCCCTGGATTTATGCCGCCGTGGTTGGCTCCTATGGTGTCACCATGACCATCCGCCCGAGCCTGACTGCCTGCCTCGCGTGCCTTCTTGACCCCCCTTCCGGCGACGGCTCGTCCAGCTCCAACCGGGATCCGTTTGTCGCAAACACTCCGCCCCCCGCGCATGTGGAAGAGACCTGCGACACCATTGGTGTCCTGGCCTCTGCCGCGGGCGTAATTGCCTCTCTGGCATCCGCCTCAGCAATTAAGATTCTAGTTGGCACCTCCGAAGATGCCACGCTACCGGCCGCCACTCGGTTGATTTCATTGGATGTGTGGGCAGGGGATTACCGGGCCATTCGCGTGGAGCGCAATCCCAATTGTGCCGTCTGCGTCCGCCGGGAATTCCGCCATCTGGATGGCCAGGCCCAGCCCCATGTAACCATGTGCGGCCGCGATTCTGTCCAAATCCACGAACGCGGCCGTAATCTGGACCTTCCCACTCTGTCCCGGCGCCTGTCCCCCGTCGCCGCCGACGTCCGCCACAACGATTATCTCTTGCGCTTTCGCGTGGCGCCCCACGAAATCACCGTTTTCGCCGATGGACGAGCCATAATCAAAGGCACGCGCGATCCCGCTGTGGCGCGGTCGCTTTACTCGCGCTATCTCGGTTCATGATTGAAGGTGCTGGCGCGGCCGCAATTCGACTCACTCAAATCTAAACTGTGGGCCGTCGAGATTAGTCCTGCTGCCTGAGTCCCGGCTACCGGACGACGGTTCTGTGCGGCACCGCGCGCAACGCTGCCCGGTCCAGGCTTTCCCGGAGGTTCATCAAGGTGAGGAAAGTGCTCAGAACGCGGGACTTCAGCTCGTCGGCAAGATGTAGCCCGCTGGTGGAGACCCGCGCCAGCATCTCGCCCTGGTCGGCGATGTAGGCAACAATCTCCCCATTTCGCTGGGCTGTGGCGCTCCCCGACACGGTTTCCCGGCGAAGTTCGCTGCAGACTTGTTCAAGATGCAGGGTGAAATGCAACAGGCAGTATCCCTCCTTGGCTACCTCTGGCGGGATTGGCGTCTTGCACCCTGGCGTGCGGCAGGTTTGAGCCATTCGTAGGCCTTACCCCAAGACTTCAATTCTTTCACCGCCACACCTCGAAATCCAGCCCTGTTCCGGGACTATTCCCAAAGCGTAACCCTCACTCTTCGGGCTCTGGCCGGTGGTAAGTGCCCGCTCACTTTCCTCCCCCCGAAATGTACACGTGGTCCGGTGCAATCAGTTGAATGGAGTGTGACTCTGGGATCACCTTCAAATGCGAAAAGTCCGGCTTCGGTCTTGGCTCCGCAGTGAAAGTCAGCAGATATTGCTGACCAAGCAGCGTGTGAATCTCATCCAGAAAAGGTTGAAACGAGACCGGCGTCTCCAGGCCCTGAAAGAAAGCATCCCCGCCAGTCTCGGCGGCAAGCCGGCCCAGGCACCCCTGGCCGTTCATGACCAGGAAGGCGTTGTGCGACTCCGGCCCTGGGCTGCTGGCATAAATCGTATAGATCACAATTCCCGAGCGCTCGGCCTCGTCAATCAAGCTCTGCAGTTCCATATTTCGGTTGGGGTCGGTATCGGAGACGCCATTGTCCAGATCTATCCCGCTGCTGATCAGCAGGATCTCCCGGCGACTCCGCGTGGCTGGCCATTTCTTGATCAGGTCGCGGACGGCATCAAAGGTCCCATTCGTCGATCCCGAAAGCGCCGATGGAATTCGGAACGCCTTCGCGGCTTGTTCGTGGGTGGTGGTGAAATCCTGCTCAAAATGTGTTGCTCCATAATCGGCATAAGCGACCCCGACGCGCGTTTCGGCGGGCAGCGAACGCACAAAGCTTTGCATTTCGCTCCAACGGTCCGCCGCACGCGGAGTAATGGAATCATCCACAACGATGGCAAGATCCAGTCCCGCGCCTCCGCCCTGCGATGGCACCCAGGAGACTATCGGTCGAACCTTATTGTCCAGCCGGACCACCACCTCATTCGCTGGAATCGGCGGTGGCGCTGACTTGTCTTTGCCCATCGCCGTGACCGTCACCGTCACGGCGGGGCCTTGCTGCGCCGGAATCGCAGTCGAGCTCATTGCCAGAACTGTTCCGGCCATCATGAACTTGAGAAAACTCCGCATGGGATCCTCCCTTTACCTGCTTAATTGGATGGTTTAAAACGCGATTAGGTATGCCTGGCCCAGGGTTGGGGCGGAGGGGTGTCTTCTGACTCCAAATGTATTTGATTACTTTTTTGAAGTTTCCGCGGGTAGGTCCTTGTGCTTTGACCAGTCTTCCCACGATCCGTCGTAAAGCTTCACCTCATATCCCAAGGTGCGGGCCGCAAAATAAACCGCGCTGGCCTGCTGTCCGATGTGGCAGTAAGCAATAATCCGGTCACCCGGTTTCATCCCCGCGTCGTGGAACATGGCCGCAAGCTCCTCCGGTGATTTCAGTTTTCCATCTTTGTCGTTCAAAGTTGTGTAGGGAATATTCCCCGCGCCGGGAATGTGTCCAAGCCGCTGCCCTCCGCCCGGCGAAGTATTTCCCGTGTAATATTCGGCGTCCCGCGCGTCAATGATGGCCACTCCCGTGTGGTGGACATTGGCCCTCACGTCGTCAATCTCCGTGATCACGTCATTCATGGGGCACGGTGTGATTGTTCCTGCTTGAGGCGCGGGAGGCGCTTCCGTCGACACCGGACGCCCCTCCTTGCTCCACAGCAGGAATCCTCCATCGAGCACCGACGTGTTCCGGCCCAATCCCATGGCATCGAGCGTCAAATAAACGCGCGCGGTCGGCGAGAACCAATCCTTCGCTTGGTAGAGAACGATGTGCGAATCGTTCGTGATTCCCAGTTTTCCAAACACGCGCGCCAGCACATCCATCGGCGGCAGTTCCAGCGTAAGCCCCGTCGGCCCGGTCATTAAATGCGAATCCATGTACTCCGCGAACAACGATCCGGGAATGTGCCCCTTGTCATAATCATCTTTTTCACCCACCGCGAGGATTACCACCTTGGGATCCTTTATGTGGTCGGCCAGCCACGACGTGGAAACCAGCATCGTGCTGCGATCCCCGTGCCCGCCGCACGGTGGCGGTGTTGCTCCCGCTTCCGCCGCCAGGATGGGCGTGACGCACAGCAACACAACCGCCAGAATGAGCCGAATATTTTTCATCAAATTGTCTCCCCAATTCATTCCGACCGCAGTGCGGTCAACGGATCTACCGATGTAGCTCTCCGCGCCGGCCCGTAGCACGACAGCGCGGCAACAGTAACCAGCAAGACGGTAACGCCTACCAGCGTCAGCGGATCACCCGGTTCTATTCCAAACAGCAAACCCTGCATCAATTTCGTTCCGCTCATCGCCAGTCCCACTCCGAATGCCAGGCCTACCACGATCAAAGTCAATCCCTGGCGCAACACCAGCCGCAAAACCGAACCTTGCGACGCGCCCAGTGCCATGCGTATCCCAATTTCCTTGGTTCGCTGGCTCACGGAAATTGCCATCACACCCATAATTCCTGCCGCGGTGATGATCAAAGCGAGGAGCGCAAATCCACCCAACAGGGCGCTGGTCAATCGCGGCGGCGCCAGTGATTGATCCAGGAGCTGCTCCAGCGTTTTCACTCGGGACACCGGTTGGTTCGGATCAACGGAGTAGACCAATTCCGTGAGCTGGCGGATAAGCTTTCTTGGATCCTCGCTGGTGCGAACCAGCAAACTTGCCGTGGAAGTCGGATTCGCCGCCTGCGTGCAGTAGATTTCATCGGTGGCCGACTTATCCAGCCCGTATTGCCGCACGTCCCCAACGATCCCGACAATTGGATTCCACGTCTTGCCGCCATCATTGGTCACATGCGCGCCGATTGGATCCTCATTGCCCCAATAATGCCGCGCCATGGATTCATTGATTAATAAAGGAGCCTGCTTAGGATCGGAGTCGCTTTCTGTGAGGTACCGCCCCCTTATCAGTGGAATGTTCAGAGTTTTGAAATATCCGGGGGTGACCGATCGAAAATCAAATACCGGCATCGGCTCTCCGGGGGCCCGTTTCCGGCCCTGAATTTCAAATTTACCTGTCATTGGACCCATCATCCCCTGATTCAACGGAAAGGTCAGCCCGATAGCCGATGACAGGACAAACGGATTCGCGTTGACTTTTTCGAGCAACGCATTGTGGAACCTTGCAACATCGGAATTATTTTTATACCGGTCAAAATCCAGGTCCACCAGCATCGAGATCACATGCTCCGGCCGGAATCCGGGATTCACTTGCGTCAATTTATAGAAGCTTCGCAGCAGAAGTCCGGCCCCGGCCAGAAGCGCGAAGGAAACCGCCACCTGCGCCACAACCAGTGACCCGCGCAGACGCTGCCGCACCTTTCCGCTCGCGTCGGACCTCGCACCTTCCTTCAGTCCTCCATACGGATTCGCCGTCGAAAACATCGCCGGAATCGACCCAAAAACAATTCCGGTAAGCAGCGAAATTCCCAGCGAAAACACCAGCACGCGCCCGTCCAGCGTGATCTCATGCGCGCGCGGTGTAAACCGCGCTGCAAATGAAATCAAAAGGTCGAGTCCGTTCCACGCCAACAGCACCCCCAATGCTCCGCCTGCCAGCGAGAGGATTGTGCTCTCCGTCACCATCTGTCTCAGCAACCGGCTGCGGCTCGCTCCCACCGCCGCCCGTATGGACATCTCCCGCTCGCGCCGCAATTGGCGCGACAAGCTCAAGTTGGCCACATTCGCGCAAACCAGCAGCAACACCAGTCCCGCCGTAGCCAGCAAGATCAGGAAAGTCGGCCGCGCCTGTTTCGTCAGATCGCTTTGCAGCATTGACCCGCGAATGTTGAAGTCCATATCGTTCGGATAGTCGTCCTCAAAAGTCTTCACCATCCGAACCTGCATTCCCGAAATCTCCTGTTGGGCCTGCGCCAACGTGGCTCCCGCTCGCAACCGCCCGAACGCAGCCACCATCCGCGCTGTCCGATCGTTGATGGTCGCCGGGTTGGACCGGAAGGGGCACGCCGACACCGGCATATACACATCGGCGGGAGTCGGATATTGCGGTATCTGCGGCAGCACGCCAATCAGCGTGTGCACCTTGCCATTCATGTGGAATTGCTTCCCGATAATCTTGCTGTCATTTCCGTAATGCTCTTTCCAGTATTCGTAGCTGAACACCAGCACCGGCGGAGCGCCCGGCGCGTCATCCGCGGCCACGAACGTGCGCCCCAGCAGCGGCTTCACTCCCAACACCTCAAAAAAATTCGCCGAGACCACGCGCGTCACCACCCTCTGCGGCTCGCCTTCTCCAACCAAATTGAATGCCATGGTGTGGTACTCCACCACCTGGTCCAGCGTCCGGCTCTGCCGGTAATCTTCAATCTCGTGCGCCGAAAATCCCAGATTGTCATAGCCTGCCTTGGGCGCCGACTGCGTCAGCGTTACCAGGCGGCTTCCATTCGCATACGGCAGCGGCCGCAGCAGCGCTCCATTCACCACGCTGAAAATCGCCGTGTTCGCTCCAATCCCCAGCGCCAGTATGCTGATCACCAGCACCGTGAATCCCATGTTCTTGCGCATCATCCGCAACGCGTATCCGCCATCCTGACGGAACATTTCCAGGTGCTCGCGCGGTGCCGTGGTAAAAATCCCGGTGATCGTCTCCCCCCACAATCGCAGCAGCCCCGCCTTATTTCTCTGCGATTCGCGCCGCTGCGCCTGGAAAACCTGCTCCATCTCCCGCCCGTAATCCCCGCGGAACTCCGACGGAAAGAACCGCAGCAGGAATCGAAATGCACGATCAGCGAACGTGTTCCTTTGTGCCGGCATCGCACCCCTCCGTTAAATCGGCTTCACTTTCACCATCAACTTCTTCGACCGCGCCAGCTCCACCATGTCTTCCAGTCTTTCGGCTTCCGCGCGTGCCACCCTGCGCCCAAATTCTGTCAAGTGGTAGTAGCGCCGCCGCTCGTCATCCAGCTCGGGAGCCGGCCGCTCTTCCTTCTCCACCACCAGCCCTTCGCTCTCCAGCCGTCGCAGGATTCCATACAGCGTTCCCGCGCTCAGCGACACCGCGCCGTCGGTCAGCCGCGTCACTTCCTTCATGATCGCGTAGCCGTGCTTATCGCCATCGGCCAGCGCCAGCAACACGTGAAACATCGCCGCGGTCATCGGCAACAGCGGCTCCACGCTTCGCTTCTCCATCACCGTCATATTCGCCTTCCTCCATTCACCCGGTGTGCCTGCCCCACTCACTGCATCGCACCACACTATATCCCGTAACGGCATACTATGCCGCGACGCGATATAGTGTCAAGTGAAAAATGCACCCATCATGATTTGAGTTTTCGGAGCGGACTTTCCCTGAAGTTTAATCCGTTGCGGACGCGGCCCACACTCTCATCGCCATTCTCGTCCAACTAAAATTTCGTCCCAATATGCAATAGGTTGCAGGTGCAGGCGAACCACACCAGCGCCACGCACCCCAGCGCGGTCACCATGTCGCCCAGCTTCGCCAGCATCCAGCGGTTCTGCGACCGCCACGATCGCAGCGCGCCCACCACCACGATCACCATCGCAAACACGCCCACCCATCCCGCGATTTGCAGCGTGCTCAGGAAGAAATCCAGACTCTTGTCGGTGTGGTCGGGGCCCAGCCGGTCCAAATACTGATACCACCCCAGCGCCACCGCCAGGTCATACACGCAGATCAGCCGGATCAGCATCCGCCAGCGTTTGTCGCCGCCCGTCAACAGCATCCTCAAGCCGTAATGCCATCGCACCAGCGCCGCCGCGGGCCAGCACAGAATGGTCAGCCCCAGCGCGGTCAGCGCGTACCACATCAGCACCCTCAGGAATCCGCCCGTGTGGATAAAGGAAACCTGTTGGAAGCCCGACGCCGCGCCCGAAGTAAAAATATCCCACTGCCCGTCGGGATTTTTCTTGAATCCCAGCCTGGCCTCGCCATCGGTGGCGCGAAAAATCATCGGCCCGATTTCGCGGTAGTGCCGGGGCGAGCCGTTGAGCCCTTTAATCTGGCTGGCCACGATGGTCCCATCCGGCTGGGCCACGAATTGCACTTCATTCATCAGCGCGTTCATCTTCAGCCAGTTCGTTTCGCCCCGCCGGCTGGTGATGTAATTTCCTTCCACGCTTTTTGAGTCATCCTGCGCGCTGGCCACCGCCTCGGGCAGCGCCGGAGTCTCCGGAAAATAGCGGTCAATAAATTTCTTGAACACCACGCCGCGGATATCCACGTCGCCGCGCCCCGCGCTGTTCAGGGAAATAAACAGCCCGGTATTGGAATCCAGGATCAGGTGCAGGTGGCTGTGAAAAAATCGCGTATCGCCGCCGTGGCCGATAATGGTGTGCCCGTTTTGATTCTCCTGAAAAAATGCCAGCGCCATGCCGTTCAATTCCGGCACCGGCCCATACGCCCGCGCGTGCATCAGCTTGGCGGTCTCCGGCTTCAGGATTTGCGCGTTGCCGTAGCGGCCGTCCTGCAGGTGAGCGATCATGAAGCGCGAAATCGCTTCCGCTGAAACCGACATGCTTCCCGCCGGGGGCGCATTCACAAATTCAAAATCCTGGGCCGGGCCGGAACCCAGCTGGTATCCGCTGGACATCAGCGTCGCCAGATCCGCCGGCAGCGGCTGCGCGAAGGTTGCGTGCGCCATCCCCAGCGGCTTGTAAATGTGATTCGCGATGTAGTCCTCGAATTTTTCTCCCGACACCCGCTGCACGATGTACCCCGCCACGGTCATGGCGTAATTCGAGTAGGCCGGCATGGCCCCCGGAGCGAACACCCGCCCCGGAACATGCTCGGGCAGGTCCACTTGCAGCGGCTCCAGGTCGCTGGCCTTGGGCACGAAGAGGTCCTTGCCCCACTCCTCAAATCCCGCGCTGTGGGTCATGATGCGCCGCAGCGTCACCGGCTGCGGATAGGTCGCGGGAATCTGGAAGTCCAGGTAGTCGTTTACGTCGCGGTCCAAATCCAGCTTGCCCTGCTCCACCAGCTGCATCACCGCCGTACAGGTAAACAGCTTGGAGACCGATCCCGGACGGAACAGGGTGTCCTCCACCGACACCGGCTTCTTGCTCTTCACATCCGCGTAGCCATAGCCGTGCGAAAACAAAACCCTGCCGTCCTTGACGATCAGGATCACCCCTCCGGCGACATCGTTGTGTTCCAGCAGCGCGGGCACCAGCCCGTCGAAGAATACTTCCACATCCGCCGCGGTCAGCTCATGGGTCGCCGCGCCGCCGGGATGGGCGCTTGCCGCGGCTGATCCGGTGAGCGGCGCCGGCACTCGCGAGAACGTGATGGCCGCCTGGCTCTTCGCCGCGGGAGTTTTCGCCGGCGAGCCGCTCTGCTGCGCCAGCGTTCCATCGCCCGCCGTCAGAGCCATCCCAGCCAGCAGCGCCAGCATCAATCCCGGATACAAAACCGCAGGAGCTTTCAGGTTTCGCATAGTGGGCGGATTCTATGCAAACAAGGCCTGGAATGGAAGGAATTCCCGTTTTCCCTATCGTATCTATCGTATCTGTCGTAGGGGCGACCTTTTTACCCTGAGCACGCGAAGGGCAGGTCGTCCGCGATCGTTCGTTGCCCGCCTTCCGCCGTCATCCCGCCCGCCTCACTCCTTCGCAGTCATCCTGAGCCTGCCTAAGGGGCGAAGGACCTCCCGCACGTAAAACCGGGCGGGGAATCGCTTCCCCTTGCGCCTCGCTGCAGCCCCGCGGCACTGGAAAGATGTCCCGTCCGACGCCGTCATCCCGCCCGCCTCACTCCTTCGCTGTCATCCTGAGCCTGACTAAGGGGCGAAGGACCTCCCGCACGTAAAACCGGGCGGGGAATTGCTCCCCTTTGCGCCGCTCTTCAGAGCTGCAAGGATGAATTCCCGTAGCAGTCCGCAAACATTGAGGCATTACCCACTGCTGTTTTTGTGTGCCGTGGGGCTGCAGCAAATCGCACCCCATCGGCCCGCTCGTTCCATACGAGCGGAACCTGCCCCCCTCCGTTTCCGCATCAACATCAAAACAAACGGGTTGCGGGCACCCATCGTCCAATGAATATCATTCCAAAGGGTTTACGCCGTTTATCATTAAGTTATCCAAGCCTCTCTTATTCCGCGACTTACACGCTCGCGGGAAATCTCCTCGCAAGAGTATATGCCACAGCACTTTAAAACCCCGTGGAATGTTATTCTTACGAAAGCCGCATAAAACAAGGCGCTTGTGGCCATCCGGCAGAGGATTCAGAACCGTTTCGGGAGAGACAGTTCGAAAAGGCCGTCGTAGACTGCTGCGCAGATTACTATAGAGTTATAGTTGGTGTCAAGAGATAAATGACAGGAATGTTTGAGCGAGACGAATCTTGTCGCCGTTGGTGCTCGAATGTCAGTCACGATGCCCGCTCGTGCGGTACTGCAAATGATGAGCTGTGCGACCCTTAACCATACAAGCGAGATTATCGCGCACTTTCAACAATTTCCGGGTAGGGTGTATATTGGACTAGCTATCGCTTTGAGTGATAATTACAGAGCTAGCCCATTCTCGGCAGGCCAAAGCCACAATCCTTACACCTAGCGTCGTCATGGGCTCCAAAGCGGGGATGAAACATGTCAACTTGCACGCAATGTGAAAAACCTGCGATCAGGATGTACCATGGCCACCCTCTGTGCCTAGATTGTGCTTTCAAGCTTGAGCAAATGATGCAGGCGCGCGACCGGATGATAAAGGAAGAAATAAACTTTCTAATTGGACAGGCCGAAGCTGCAACTGGTCTTTACGATGTGGTACCACGATACGAGCTTCCGCGCCCTGTACTTCGCCAGCACACGACCAATGTCCACAACGTGAAAGTGGACAATAGTGTGGTTGGAGCAATTAATACAGGAAGTGCGGATAAGATTCGCGTCGTGCTTAACTACATGAAGAAATCTGGCAACGCCAAATTGCAGGAGTCTATCGGGGCATTCACGCAAGGCGTAAGTGAAGATAAATCACTTACAGAAGAGCTCAAAACTGAAATAGCGGATCAACTTTTGATACTGTCTGGGCAACTTGCATGTAAGGAGGAATTGCAGAGCCGCGGCGTTATTAAGGCGCTTGTCGCGGGAATCGAACGTGTTATCGCAAACGCCGCGAACCTTGTTACCTTATGGGCCGCAGTCCGTCAATATCTACACTTCTGAATGATGCCCCCACGGGTGGCCCAAATGTGATCTCTTATATTTTTCTGAACACTTTGAAGCCTGCTTTCACCTTACTCAAGCGCGGTAGACGTGGCACATTGCATAAGGCAAAAACGAACCGCCTACCGGTCTGCTTTAGTGAAAGCTGCCTACGTTTGAACAATCGGAAGGATCCCTACCTTTTCCGAGATACGATTTTCGAGCTCAGTCAATCACTTGGGATGGAATACAAAGAATTGACTTCTAGTACCCGAGGCGCCTTTTGATGCGGATTATTCTCCTATCTTTCGCATTCGCTGTCCTGCTACAAATCCCACCCGTGCGGGAGAATCAACTTAAGACCCCTGACTACAAGAGCCATCAAACTAAGAATTTTCCAAGCCAGTATGCCGGACCGTGTACCGTCATGCCAAGCGATCCTGCCACCGACAATAAGAAGGGCGGCGCCAATTTGCAGTCTAAGTGGTGGCCTCCACCACCCATATGGGACATCTATTGGCCGACCTTCGGACTTGTACTGCTTGGATGTGTTGCCTCCTGGATAGCGTTGCGCACTCTGGGTGATCTTAGGCAACAAACTAAGAACACGAAGGGTGCTGCCGAAGCAACGCTGCTGAACGCGAAAGCAATTATCAATGCCGAACGCGCTTGGATAGATGGAGATTTAACACGCGGCCTTCCCGTCAGCGATCCCGGATGGGAGGAAATCAGCGTTTCTGAATATACGCTCAGAATAATTAACTACGGCAGAACCCCAGCGTATATCCAAGCCTGGAAGATCGGAACTGGTTGTCTTGAACGGGAACTTGACAAATTCTCCCGTGGAAACCTGGAACGGAGTGCACGAAAAGAGATACATATGTTTTTCCCACCGGAACAGCATCCGAAGGAACTTGCAAGATTCAATATGGCTGAATACTTTAATGATTGGATTGGCGTGATGTCTGGAACTAAAACCGGAGTTTTCGAAATGACGATCGAATACTTCGATATCATTTCCGGCGAGGGGAAATCGCGACAACTCCGCGAAACTTACTTTGCTTATTCCTACAATACGACCGAGGGAAGATTTAGACGGCTGGACTGGCTTAATGAATACAAGTAGAAATGGGGCGGCCCCCACACGTCGTCCGGACTTGCGGGGATTGACGATTTCAATGATTTACGGAAGACAATATGGAAACCTTGGTCCGAAGACCGCCTAACGGCACGGACGAACCGCATCATATGCTTTCGAGAAAATGCTAAATGATGCAGAGCTTGCGAGCGTCCACATCATCCCAATTTCTACAGATTTGAATTGCGCCGGCGCTCTTTAGCCGTTTCAGAAACGCTTCTTGCTTGAAGACAGGGATAGCAACGACGGTGGAACCAGCTGCAACCGCGGCTAGTATTCCAGGGACAGAGTCTTCGAACACGATTTGTTGCGAAGGCTTGATCTTCATTCTCCTTGCCGTCTCCAAATAGACATCTGGTGCTGGCTTTCGGGAAATGACATCCTCAGCAAAAACCAGCCGCTCATTTGGAAAATGATCCATCAATCGGGTCTGTCGCAACAGCTCCAAACCCTCGGCTTTTTCTGTGGCGGATCCCAAGCACGTAAGAACACCTAGTCGCTGGACGTTCGAAAGCACATGATCGAAACCTGATCGCACTCGCACGTCCAGTCTCTGACGATGGAAGTAGTAATGAAACTTCATTCGGGCAAGTAGATGCTCCAGATCGACTGGCTGTCTCACTCTCGCCTGGATGGCTTTCGCAATCTCGATATCCGGGCCACCTACGAATGCAGGTATGTCTCTTACCGCTTCTTCCAATGACAAATCCAATCCAACTTCCGCCGCTGCATCCAGGTGACCGAGATGGTGTGCGGATTCCAGGTCCACCAGCGTGCCCTCGAGGTCGAAAGCCGCGCCTTGAAATCGCAGATTCACTCTTTGGCCCCCCCCGCAAATTGTCCAAGATCTCGCGCGGTAAGCTCCTTGAGGATGACCGGTGGCAAATCCTTTGAAAGCTCCACTTTCTTCGCGACAGTACCGGAGGCTTCATGCTGGATATCCGAGACCTCCAAGACGAACTGAAAGTAGGGTTCAAGTCCAATAAAATCTGCGAGGTCTCGCAGTTGCAGGATTGGGAGCTTGTGGAGCAAAATCGCGAGTGCTTGAGTTCCGGCACCGTGGCCTCCTGCAAAAATGAGAACATCCGAACCCGCTTTGTGTCTTGGAAATCTCGACACAAGCAAGAAATCCTTTTCTAACCTTCCACCCCGCTCGTATCCGGGCGGTGACCACGGAATCAAACTCCCTCGGTGCCAGCGCCAAATGACTTTCCGCGTTTTTCCTAGCACCTCACCCTTGCGCATCATGGACACAACTTGGATCTTGGGGGCGACCAGATCCTCACCGAATAAATATGAAGCGCGCTGCGGGGCAAATGCGAGCTTCGGGTACTGGAGAACGGGACCGTCCTCAGTTACCGCAAATGAAGGAAGATATTGCCTTGAAAACTGATTCGCCTTGGGACTTCCGGAGCAGACTAGTCGAGTAGTGGGAAGTAATTTTCTCCGAAAAACCAGCGATTCCTCAAGCGTTGTCTTACTTGGTAGGAAGGGTTCAAACGACAACAACCCTTGAATGTCGTGAGGGTAACCGTCGGGGGCAGGTGGTGCCTTCGTTTGTCCCTCCACTGGGTTATAGTCGCTACTAGGGTGGAATAGGAAATGTCCACTACCCAGGAAGAGCTGTCTTATGACGTCAGGCCGATCACCCCGGAGTGCGATGCGCTTCCTTATTTCATAATAGATGCGACCGAGTGCCTTGCATGCCGAATCGGAAAATACCTCGATCACTGACTTTATCGATTCTAGGTTCGGATCCATCGATCACCTCTATACATCTGTTCTCAATTCGTTTAGATGCGAATGCAATCCGGAAGGGCAACTTAGCCGATCCGAATATGGCCCTTCATCGACAAAAGAGGCGTCGAATCATAGTTCACCTCTAATTGTTTCTTCAATTCCCCAAACGGGTACTGAAGCAATAAATTGTTGACGCCACCTATTGATCTCTGGTAATATACTATCTAGACTGTGATGAGCATCTCGAACAGCCCTCTCGAAACTTCTCTCCTCATGCGCTGCAAATCAATCGAATTGCCAATGATTTCAGCGATCTGATGACCTGTAGTAAAACGAAGGAAAATGACCGAAATGGGACTGATTGACGCAGCCATCTCCACAATTGCCGTCAAATCGGCCGGAATAGTAACTAACTGTGTAACACTTAAATCCTTTGGAATCCGCACTTATGAGAGGGGGTTTAAGAGTATGAAAACATTCGACTTTAACCCCCGCAGTTGCAGCACATACGCCGCTCGCGCCTGTAACCCCTGTATTAGCAACACATACGAAAAACATAGGGGGGGGGTGCTTCCGCTCGTATAGAACGAGCGGGCCGCCGTGGTCTTTGCTGACGGGGTCCGATTCGCTGGAGCCCCGCAGCACGCAATAGAGGTGACGGTAATTTGAAAAAATGCTTTAAGTGTTGCAGTTCGTATTGGGAATCTGCACGTCAAGTCCCGGACGACCTGCCCTTCGCGTGCTCAGGGTAAAAAGGTCGCCCCTACGAAGGACGAACCTTTAACGGAGGACTACTGCGGAACGGCCCGCGCCCAAACCTCGGGCCGTGTGCTAGAATATCCGCTCCAAATATCCAGAATCGAGGCAAACGTATGTCTGGCCATTCCAAGTGGGCCACCATCAAGCACAAGAAAGCGGCGACCGACGCCAAGCGCGGCCGCGTCTTCACCCGGCTCATCCGTGAAATCACCATGGCCTCGCGCGGGGGCACCGACCCCAACACCAATGCACGCCTGCGCACCGCCATCGCCAGCGCCAAGTCTGAAAACATGCCCGGCGACAACATCGAGCGCGCGATTTTGCGCGGCAGCGGCCAGATGGAAGGCACTCAACTGGAGGAGATCACCTTTGAGGGATATGGTCCCGGGGGCGTAGCGCTACTGGTGCAGGTGGTGACCGACGCGCGCAACCGCACCGTCAGCGAGATTCGCCACGCGTTCAGCAAAAACGGCGGCAACATGGCCGAGGCCGGCGCGGTGGGATGGATGTTTGAGCGCAAGGGCGAGGTCATCGTGCCCAAGGAGCAGGCCAGCGAAGACAAAATTATGGGCATTGTGCTGGACGCCGGCGCGGAAGATTTGAAGGATGATGGTTCGTCGTGGGACGTGGTGACGCCGCCGGAGGCGTTTGAAGCGGTGCGCGAGGCGATTGTGAAGGCCGGGATGACTCCCGCATCGGCGGAATTGGGCATGGTGCCGAAGAGCTACATTAAATTGACCGGCAACCAGGCCGGGCAGATGATCCGGCTGGTGGAGGCCTTGGAAGATCAGGATGATGTGCAGCACGTATACGCGAATTTCGATATTGATGAGAAGGAATTGCAGGCCGTGGCCGGGTAAATTGCCGGGCCGCTGTACCGCTCTTATCGCTCTCCCCTCAATTCATTAAAAAAGACTGGCCCAGCGCGGGCGCGACGCCGTACACTTGCCGCGATGCCCAATGAAAACGGCAAGCGTTTCGCGATTCGGATTCTGGGAATAGATCCCGCTGCGGCCGGAGCAACGGGATTTGGGATTGTTGAGGCGAACGGCTCGTGCTGCAATGCGGTGCACTTTGGAGTGCTGCCCGCGTCGCGCGCGGCGGCGATGGATGTTCCCGCGCGGTTGCAGCAAATCCACACACGCATCGCCGAGCTGATTGAGGAGTTCACGCCCGATTGCGTGGCGGTGGAATCCATCTTTGCGGCGCTGAACGTGAAGACCGCGCTGCGGCTGGCGGAAGTGCGCGGCGTGGTGCTGCTGGCCGCGGCACAGAACGGAATTGCGGTGCACAGCTATTCGCCGCGCGAGGTGAAAGCCACCGTCGCCGGTTACGGCAACGCGGGCAAAGCGCAGATGCAGCAGATGGTGCGCGCGCTGCTGTCGCTGAAGGAGATTCCGCGCCCCGCCGATGCCGCCGATGCGCTGGCCGTGGCGCTGTGCCATGTGCGATTCGCACAGACCGAGGCGCGCTTCGGCGTTCCCGCCAATCTATTGGCCGGGCCGGGCAGATCCGCGGTGGCGTCTTCCCATTCCAGGGCCGCCGGTAACGGGCGCAACCAAGCGGTATCCGCGCGCATCCTTTCCCTACGGTGATAGCCTTCGTGACGCGCGCGATGAGAATAGTCCCGCGGATGGCATTGGTGTTGTGCGCCACCTGCGCCGCATTGGTGGCGGTGGGGCCGGCTATGGCCGGCGACGCCACCCTCACCTACCGCAAGGTGTTCAAGGGTAGTGTGCCGGAGTTCGTGGAAATCAAGGTCAGCGATTCGGGGAAATGCAGTTTCGACATACGGCAACTCGCCGAACCGCCCATGCCGGAACCGTTCGATATCAGCCAGATGCTGCGCGACAAAATGTTTTCCCTGGCGGCGGAGCTGGGAAATTTCCGCAGCGTGGATTTAGAGGTGCACCGCAGCATCGCCAATCTGGGGCAGAAAACGTTCCGCTACGAAAAAGACGGCGCGGCGTATGAGACCGTTTTCAACTATACGTTGAACAACGCGGGCAGCCAGCTGCAGCAGATTTTCGAGGGGCTGTCGAGGCAGCAGGATCACATGCAGACACTGGAGCGGCGGATGAAGTATGACCGGCTGGGAGTGAACGACGCGCTGTTGGAGCTGCAGGCGGACCTGGACAATAAAGTGTTGCCGGAGCCGGAGCGATTGTTGCCGGTCCTGGAGCAAATTTCCAACGATTCGCGGATTCTGGACATGGCGCGAGTGAGGGCGCGGGCCATGACGGCAAAGATACGCGGCGCGAAATAAAGGCGTCGACCCACCAGGAAAAACCCGCAAAGTAAGTCCCCACTTACAATTTGAGCTTGACGAGATGTGCCGCAGGGGGCACTATCCAATTAAGGAATTTTCGAGTAACGTTCCTGTCCCCAGGGGCATCTAAAGCAGCAGGGAAGTAATAGGCACCGTCCCAGCGGGAGGGCCACATGAAAAGCCGCCGGTCAATCTTCTCAGCTTTGTTGGCGATGATAGCGGGGCTCAGTGTCGCGTTTGCGGGCGCTCAACCCGTGTGGGCCCAAGATAATTCCCAGGACAGCCAATCGGATTACAGCCACGTGAGGGTTGTGCGGCTGAGCTTTGTCGTGGGCGACGTGCAATATCAGACGCAGGATCAGGACTGGCAGACGGCCACCGTGAATCTGCCGCTTCAGGAAGGATTCCGGCTGGCGACCACCAACGGCCGCTCGGAAGTGGAATTTGAGAGCGGGCTGATTGTGCGGCTGGCGGAAAACAGCGGAATTGAATTCACCAAGCTGGCGCTGGAAAACGGCGGACGCGTTACACAACTGAATTTGACGGATGGGAGCATCCTGGTCAATGCGAATGTGAAGGGCAGCGATGCCTTCACCGTGAGCGCGCCGGGACTGCAAATGACCCTAGCGCACACCGCGAAATTGCGCTTGGACACGGCGCAGGGCGACAGCTGGGTATCCGTTTTCAAAGGTGATGTGCAGGTTGGGACGGGCGCGGGAGATACGCGGCTCACCGCCGGGCACACACTGCACCTGGCCGCTTCCAATGGCGGACAGATCAGCATTGAAGACAACGCTGCTCTGGATGATTTTGACCGCTGGGGGATGGATCGGGACCGGATCATCCAGCAGGGCTACACGCAGGTAGCGCAATACCTGCCGACCAATGCACCGGACTACTCGGACTATGATTATGGTTTGGCCGACCTCTCAAGCTACGGGCATTGGACTTACATTTCGGGATATGGATATGGCTGGCAACCGTATGGCGTGCCGCTTCACTGGCTGCCGTTTGGTGATGGGTGCTGGAATTTCTTTAGCGGAGGATTTGGCTGGACCTGGATCAGCTTTGAGCCGTGGGGCTGGTTGCCGTATCACACCGGACACTGGTTTTTCTCACCAGTGGTGGGCTGGGTTTGGGAGCCGGGACCATTCCGGCGGTGGGCGCCCGCTCCGGTTCAATGGTTGCGAGTGGGGAATCAAGTTGGGTGGGTGCCGCGCGGGACGCTCGGTTCCAATGGCGAACCTCCGGCCATCGGAGTTGTGACCGGATTCAGAGATCCGAGGGGGATTATCCGGACTGGCAGCGGGTCCGGGCCTGTGGTGCCGCGCCAAGGAATCAGAATCGCGCAAGGCACTCCGCCGGAGCCAGTTTTCCGCGGGCGAGTTGGGACGGTGGGAAATTCGGGAGGAGGCGGGGCGGGGATACCGGTAGTCGGAAGGCCGCTTACCCCCGGGCCGGTATTTGATCCGGTGACAAAGACTTACGTCAATGAGAATCCGCCGATGAAGCGCGCGCCCGTGAATCCGATAGCCGGCCCAATTCCCCTGGACAAGGAAGGTCCGGTGCGGCCCAATCACACGGTTGGTTTAACGCCGAGTCCGACCATGCCAACGACGCCTGTGCATGTGGATACACCGCGGCCAGCGCCGACACCGGCGCCGGTTATGAATGCGCCGCGGTACAATCCGCCGCCGGCGCCACCGCCTCAGCACTATTCACCGCCACCTGCGCCACCCGCGCAGCATTATTCGCCCCCGCCCCCGCCGCCGCCCGCGCCACACACCGGTGGGGGCTCCTCGAGCGGAGGGCATAGCGGCGGGAGTTCTTCGTCCGGGCATCGCTGAAAAGAAATAGCTGGCAAGTTTTTTTAGCAAAGACGGCCCGATCGTAATTCAACGACGGGCCGTTTTGTTTTGTTCACGGTCAGGAAAACTTTCTATCCTGCTCCAACGGCAATCCTCTTCGAGGCTACTCTGCGCGCAGAGTAATTGCTGGATCCACACGGGCGGCGCGCCACGCGGGGACCCAGCAGGCGATGGCGGACACGATCAACATCAGGGCAATCACTCCGAAATAAGTAACCGGATCGAGCGGAGTTATTCCGAACAGCAATGTGATGAGGGCCTGGCTGGCGAGGGCTGCTCCCATCAGTCCCAGGACGGCGCCAATGGCCGTAAGCGTCATTCCCTGGCGGAGTATCAGGGCGAGGATGCGGGTAGGGGTCGCGCCCAGCGCCATGCGCACGCCGATTTCGCGCAGACGCTCGGTGACGCTGCCGGAAAGTACGCCGTAAATGCCGATGGCCGCGAGAGTGAGAGCAACGATTCCGAAGGCCTCAAACAAAACAAAAACGAAGTGCCGTTCGGCGGCGGATGCGGCGAGCAATTCGCTCATGGTGGAGACGCGAACAATCGGCTGATCTTTATCCACGGACCAGATGGCCTGTTTGATTGCAGGGGCGAGTAAGGCGACATCGGCGTGTCCGCGAACCACCAGCGACAGAACAGTGTCACCCCACTCCCATTGTGTCGTATTGATGTAAACAGCGTCGGGCACGTCCGCGGCCAGGGACTCCTGCCTGACATCACCGACCACGCCAACAATGGTGTCCCAACCCTTTTGCGGGCCGAGCTTCAAGCGCTGGCCTATGGGATCTCCATTGGCGAACATGCGCTTCGCGAACGATGCATTGATCACTACCGCTACAGGCGATCCGGTCGTGTCATGAGCATCGAGAAATCGGCCGCGTTGGAGCGGGATACCCATCAGCTCGAAATACCCCGGAGTAACTCCGTATAGAAATACGTCCTGCCCGGAGCCGGGCTTGTCCTTCTCGAATTGCGCGCCGTATTCCTCGCGGTCACTGGTCAGGGGCAATATGCTGGTAAATGCCGCGGCAGTGACGCCGGGGATGCGATGCACGGCATCCTGAGCTTCCGCGAAGAATCGCCAGCGCACGCTATCTTTTATGTATCCGTGACCGGATTCCTGCACCTGCATGGTTAGCAGGTCTGAGGCATCAAAACCGGGAGCGACCGAGAACAGGCGCGCGAGGCTGCGCAGCAGCAAGCCTGCGCCCACCAGAAGAATCAGAGCCAGGGCGATCTCTGCGACGACGAGAATGCCGCGTGTCCATTGATGTCCACCGGCGGTTCGCCGCGAGCCTTCCTGCAATCCGGAGTGCGGACTATTTCGAGAAGCATGCACGGCTGGAATCACCCCGGCCAATACTCCAATCAACGCCGTTAAGCCAATCGTGAAGGCAAGCACCCAACCATCGAGCCCGATCGCGCTCGCCCGAGGCAAGCCCGCCGGGGCTAACGCCACCAGGGCCCGCACAGCGATTACCGCGACGGCAATTCCGAGAACACCACCGAACGCAGCGAGCAGGAGACTCTCGGTGAGGAGTTGTCGAATGAGGCGCGGGCGTTCGGCGCCCAATGCAGTGCGCACGGCAAATTCACCGCGCCGCTGGGATCCACGCGCGAGCAGGAGATTGGTAACGTTTACACAAGCAATCAACAGAACCAGCATCACGGCGCCGAGGATAGAGAGGAGCGCAGGCTTAACTCCACGCGTTACGTCATCCTGCAACGAATCCACAATGAAGCCTAATTTGAGGGATGCCCAGGGAGGCCTGGGATATGCCGGCACCTGCATGTTCGCAATCAGGTCAAGCTCCTGGCGTCCTTGATTAAGAGTGGAGTTCGAGCGCAGCCGCCCGACCATATGCAAATGATGGCCCCACTCTCTGCTCTCCGAGGTGGAGACAGCCCAGTCGTATTGCAAGGGTGACCAGATCTCCGCGGTGGGAGCCAGCACATCCTCAAAACCGGCAGGCATTACGCCGATCACCAAATAGGTGTCATCATTTCCTCTCAAGAAACTCGCGTCTTCGGTGAGAGTGATCTGGCGGCCAATGACCGTGGGATCGCTTCCGAACTGGCGCTTCCATAATCCGTTGCTGAGGATAGCGACCTTAGGGCCGTTGGGAATATCGTCGGATGCCTGGAAGTCGCGTCCCAAAGCGGGCGAGACGCCAAGAACGCGGAAGTAGGTTGAACTGACATTCTGTCCATTTAACCGCTGAGGCGTGCGGGCCCCCGAACTGGTTGGTTGCCAGGATTTCATTACGGCAATTGAGTCAAAGTTGGCGGCTCGCTTCACCAGTTCGCGGTAGGTGCCAAATGTCACGCTGCCGCGCGCGCCGCCGTCCGAGCGATCCCAAATCATCAGAATGCGGTCGGCATGGGGATAGGGCAGCGGCTCAAACAGAATGGGGTTGACGGCGCTGAAAATGGCGGTGCAGGCGCCGATGCCCAGCGCGAGCGTAAGGACGGCCACGGCGGTAAAGCCGGGATTCTTGCGCAACATGCGCAAGCCAAAGCGGATGTCGCGAGAAAATTCCTGGATGTGATTTACTTTGCGGGCTTCGCGGCAGTCTTCCTTAAAGGATTCCGTGCCGCCAAATTCAATCTGGGCGGCTCGACGAGCTTCGGCCGGGGCCATGCCCGCAGCAATATTTTCGGCGGATTGGCGCTCGATGTGGAAGCGGAGTTCTTCGTCCAGATCGCGCTCCACTGCATCTTTGTGGAGCAAGGAATGAAAACGAAGAGAGATTTTGCGGACCCAACGCATGGCGGTTCCCCTCAAGTGGAATTCAGACTGTTCTCAGGACCACGCCGATCGCTTTAGAAAGGCGATCCCAGTTTTTTTCTTCACGCTGCAAATATTTCTTTCCGTCCTTTGTGAGCGAATAATATTTCGCCCGGCGGTTGTTTTCCGATTCGCCCCATACCGCGGTGATCCAGCCCTGTTGCTCCAAGCGGTGAAGGGCCGGATAGAGGGCTCCCTGGTTAACCTGCAGGATGTTTTTGGATACATTGCGGATGCGTTGGGCAATGGCCCAGCCGTGCATGGGTTCGGCGGCCATGGTTTTCAGGATCAAAAGATCGAGCGTGCCCTGGACGAGATCGGTCGGTTTGCTCAAAGCGCTCTCCCCTTAGTAACTGACAGTAACGAGGGAATTGTACCGGCGCTCCTGTCAATAAGCAAGGGGAAAGATTTCTTGCAAGGCACGGCGAGTGTGATGGAGGGATCGCAAGGAGGGAAGATTTTACTTGAGCTTGGCGTACTCGGATTGGGCTTGTTTCAGGAGAGGCAAATCAGAATCGGCATCTTTCCAAGCGGCAAGAAAATCCTGGTAAGCGGCACGGCTTTTTTCCTTGTCGCCCTGCATTGTGTAGGCGCGAGCGATGCCCAACAGTGAGAAGGCCACAAACGGTTCGGCGGGAAGATTATTTTTGCGGTCGAGCACACTTTGGAATTCCGGAGCCGCGTCCGCACCGCGGCCGGCCATCCATTGAGCGCAGCCACGCGTATAGAGAGATTCCATATTATTGCGGTCAAAGCGCTCGGCAGCTTTCATAATGTCCAGAGCTTTATCGGCCTGTTGATGATTCATCGCAATTATGGCGCGAATCAGCGGCACATTGACCGATTGAATGAATTGATCGTCGGGGCGTTCAGCGGCGGCCTGCGCGGCCAATTTTTCAGCCTTCTTATCATCGCCGGCGCGGGCGTAAACGTCCGCGACGGAAAGCAGATTCGAAGGGGTTTGCGACCTCTTCAGCGCCGCGTCGGCCTCGGCAAGAGCGGCTTTGCGATCACCTACCATCACGTCCAACAAGGCCACATTGGCCATGGTGTTTACGATGGAATCGGCGTAGCCGAGCTTCTCTGCTTTGTCTTCGACTTGTTTGGCCAATTCCAGGCTGCGCTGAATTTGGCCGTGTACCGAAGCAATGCCGGAATCACGAAGGAGAAGGTCGTATTCTCCCTGGGGATTGGCTCTGGCGAGTGCGTCTTCCTTTGCGGAAGTAGCCATGTCGCCTTGGGCCATGGCAATGGCACTCAAGCCCTCGTGCAGTGGAACACCGCCGATGTTGCGCTGCTCAGCGGCCAGAAGAATTGCTTTGGCATCGTCCAGCCGATTTGTAGAGAAGTATGCAAAGTATGCGACACCATAAGGGTTGAATAAACCTGGAGCCAAATCCTTGGCTTCCAGGGCATTCTGCAGAGATTTATCAAATTGTCCTATCGTAAGGTAGACTACCGCCAAATTAATCCGCGGACGCTCGTCGCGCGGGTAGGTCTGCTTGTAAAGAGTGTAAGCGTCAATCGCCTTATCAATTTGTCCCGAATATTGATAGTAGTCGCTGGTGATGGCCAGTTTTTCCCGCTCGCTGGCGCGATCCTTCAACTCAAATGCCTTGTACATGTACTGCAGCGCCATCTCGTTTTGATTGAGGTTAAAATATTCGACCGCCAATCCCCGATAGGCCATGGCGAAATTGGGATCCAACTCAATGGCGCGCTTCGTCGGCCCTATGGCACCCAGAAAATCGCCGTTATTGTTTCGGGACGCCGCTTCCGTGTCCAGCTTGAGGGCTTCGAGGGAAGAAGTGGTGGCTTCCGACAAGGGGGCATCGAATTTCTGGATGGTAGCGAGAGATTCGCCCAGCTTGCCGCGCAGATTCTTGCTGGCTTGGCCCAGAGTATCCAGAACTTGTTCCTTGCTGGGAGCCTGGATCTGCTCCTGACCGATCACGTTTCCGCTGGCGGAGTTCACGGCCTCAAGCGTGATCACGAACGCTGATCCCAGGCTGGCGATCGAGCCGTGGACCATGGCCTTCACTCCGTTGCGGACGCAAATCTCATTGGCGATTTCGGGAGTGATACGCGTGTCCGGCGGCCGGCCCATCAGCTTCAACGTTTTCTGGACGTCCTGATCCGAAACAAGACTCAGGAAAGGGGATTGGGCGAGACTGACGCGCAAAGCTGTTTTCAACGTACCGTCAAATACAGAATCGCCGGTAGTGTTGGTAAAATCGGCGAGGAGGATGGAATCTTTTTCGGTGAGGCGATTGGCTCCAGAGCGCATCACGAACATTCCGGACACGCCGATAATCAGCAGGAGAATAACGGCAACAGGCACGATTACTTTCCAGCGCGGTCCGCGAGTCTTCCCCACACCTGGATCAGCAGGAGTCACAGCGGAGGAGGAAGAAAGCGACATAGGTTTCCGCTTTCCTGTGGAGCCCGGCTTAGCTTGCGGTGCAGCCGCGACAGCTTCGACCTCGTCGGCTTCTTCCACGGAACTGACCGACGAGCGGCCGCTATCCGTTTCGCGCTTAAGGCGTTTCAGATCGGCGCGCATGTCGGCGGCGGACTGGTAACGCAATTCGCGGTCCTTCTCGAGCGACTTGTTGATGATGCGCTCGAGTTCCGCGGGCACATCGGGGTTTACGCGAATCGGGGCTACGGGGGCGCGACTGAGAATTGCCTGGAATATGAGGGCGCTGGTATCGCCACGGAATGGCAGGACTCCGGTGGCCATTTCATAGAGCACCGCGCCAAAGGAGAAAAGGTCGGTGCGGGCGTCCAGGTCTTTTCCCTTGGCTTGCTCGGGAGACATGTAGGCGACGGTGCCGAGCGTGGAGCCGGGGCTGGTCAGATGCTCGGGGCCCGGTCCCGCGGTGGCCTGAGTCATGTCCGTGGAGGTCGCGCCCAGGCCGACATCTCTCGTAGCTAACTTTGCCAGTCCGAAATCCAAAATTTTTGCGTGACCGCGCTTGGTGACGAAAATATTCGCGGGCTTGATGTCGCGGTGGACGATTCCCTGAGAGTGAGCGGCATCGAGGGCGTCGGCGATTTCGATGGCCAGGTTGAGGAGGCTATCCATTTCCAGGGGCCGGCCGGCAATGATGTGTTTGAGCGTCGCGCCGTCGAGATATTCCATGGCGATGAAGGCGCGCCCGTCCATTTCGCCGATGTCGTAAATGGTGCAGATATTGGGATGATTCAGCGCCGAGGCGGCCTGAGCTTCACGCTGAAAGCGGGCTAAAGTTTGCGGATCTTGCGCGACGGAATCGGGAAGAAACTTCAGGGCCACAAAGCGATGAAGACGCGTGTCTTCGGCCTTGTAAACCACACCCATACCACCGCCGCCCAACTTTTCGGCAATTCGATAGTGCGAAACTGGTTCGGCGGCCATCCGGATTTGAAAGGTTAACCCTTCGACAAGCGATGTTATATAGCGGGGGTGAATGAGTCAAAGAAATTGGCGAGGGCATGTGCCGCAGACTCATCCGCATGGTTGCGCGGCGATTCATGGAATATTTGGGAGAATTGGCGCGTCGCACTCGCGCTGATTATTCGTAACGCAAGGCCTCCATGGGATGGACTTTTGTGGCGCGGCGGGCGGGAATATAGCAGGCGAAAAGCGCGATGCCCGCGAGCACGATGGAAATGGCGCCGAAAGTAAGAGGGTCTGTCGGGCTCACGCCGACCAACATGCTTTCCGCCAGGTGTCCCGCTCCGGCGGCAGTGATCAGGCCGAGCAGCAAACCTCCCCCAACAATCAGCAAGCCCTGGCGCAACACCATCATGAGAATCTGCGCGGGGTTGGCGCCCAGGGCCATGCGGATTCCGATTTCGTGCGTCCGCTGGCTGGTCACGTAAGAAACGATGCCATAAACGCCGATGATGGCGAGCGCCAGTCCCAAGAGACCGAGAGCCGCGGCAATTCCCGCGCCGACCTGGAAGAGCAGCAAGCCATTCAGGGTGTTGAGGGCTTGGGTCATGGTGCCGACATCGAAGAGAGGCAAGCCGGGAGCTAACTTATCGATTTCCTGTTGCACAACGGGGAGGATGTTCTCCGGCGAACTCGAAGTGCGCACGTGGAGAGTCCAGAGCGGAGAAAAATCCTGAGTCATGGCAGTATAGAAGAATGGGAGGGAAGGGCCGCTGAAATCTTCATAGCGAATATTTCCGGCCACGCCGACAACGCGGAGCGGATCTTTGGAATGAGACTGATCCACAAATTGGCGGCCCAAGGGATCCTGATTGGGCCAAAACTTTTCAGCCATGGCTTGATTGATGATGGCCACGTGTTGCGTTTTGTCCGTGTCGGCATCACTAAAATCTCTGCCCCGAAGCAAAGAGATTCGCATGGTCTTGAAATAATCCGGGGAAACGCATCGAGTGCTGACCAGCATGGTAGAAGATGAGGATGATTCCGGAGTATAGCCATCCACTCTCAAATCTTTCGCCTCGCTGTAATAGCCGAACGGAACGTTGTCGGCCAGCCCCGCGGCAGTCACGCCGGGCAGGGCTCGCACTCGATCCAAGAGGCTCTTTGAAAACTGAAGTCCTTGTTCCCGGGTGTATCCGATGCCGCGGGGATCGAACGAGAGGTTTGCGACATTGGAGGGATCAAACCCTAGATTCACTTTCTCGGCCATTTGCATGCTGCGGGCGAATAGTCCGGCCATGATGAGCAACATGAGCGAGCCGGCCACCTGCGCGATGACCAAGCCGGTGCGGAGGCGATGTTTGCCTGTGGCGACTGTGCGCCCGGATTCGTGCAGGACGTCCGCCAGATTGCCGCGTGAAGCCCGAACCGCGGGAACAATTCCAACCAGGACTCCAGTTACCATGGCGGCGGCAAAGGCATAGCCGAAAACTCTCCAGTCGAATGAAAAATCCAAGATTATGGGCAAAGTAGAACCCAAATTAATTTGGGAGAGCAAGCCGCTCAGCCACATTCCGAGAAATATCCCGCCCGCCCCACCCAGCAATGCGAGCAGCACACTTTCGGTAAGCATGAGTCGCACGATTCCAGAGCGGGTTCCGCCAAGTGCGGAGCGAATGGCCATTTCCCTGCGGCGCAAGGTCGCGCGGACGAGAAGGATGTTGGCCACATTCATGCACGCGAGGATCAGGACAAACGCGGCAAGCGCCAGGAAAAGGCCTGATGCCGGGCGCATCTGCGCGGAGGATTGCGGATCCGGGCGGGCCTGAAGCTCAGGAAAGACCTGAAATTGCAGGGTCTTCACTGAATCCGCCTCCAACTTTGCGATTTGACCGGCGATTAATCCAAGCGCGGCTTCCGCTTGTTTGGCGCTAACGCCGGGCTTCAGGCGGCCGTAGGCATGCATGGCCACGATCTTGCGGTCGGTCAGAGCGTTGCTCCTCTCGCTCCCGGCTACCTGGTTTCCCAACCAGACATGCATGGCGAAGGGGATGTAGGCGCGCGCGTCTATGATGGAGACCAATCCGTGAAATCCCTCAGGCGCAACGCCGATGATCGTAAACGGATGTCCGTCCACCAGAACTTTCCTGCCCACCAGAGTTGGGTCGCCGCCGAAGCGCGCCTTCCAGAGTGAATAGCTGAGCACAATCACCGGGTCCGCGCCGGGCGTGATTCCTTCCGTGGGAAGGAAGAGCCGGCCGAGGGCGGGCTTAACACCGAGCACATCGAAATAATTGCCGGTGACATAGTTGGTGAAGAGTCCGTAAGCTTTTCCGTCCACACTCATTCCATCGGACCCGAATTGGAAGGCGATGATGCCGGTAAACGGGCTGTCGGGTTGGTGCCTGAGATCCTCGAGCATGGGGTAGGAAATTTGCATGGAAAGATTTCCATGGTCGCGAGTGACTCCGACAAGGGTGATTTGCGCCGGGTCGTTTACAGGCAGAGGACGCATCAAAAGCGAATTCACCAGGCTGAAAATCGCGGTGTTGGCGCCGATGCCCAGAGCCAGGGTGAGAACGGCGACAACGGTGAAACTCAGATTCTTGCGCAACATGCGCAGGCCGTAGCGGGCGTCCAGGAAAAGGTTTTCGATGGCGGACCAACGCCAAACTTCGCGGCCGCGCTCTTCGATCAGCGTGGTGTTGCCAAATTCCTTGCGGGCAGCGGCGGTGGCCTCAGCGCGCGACATCCCCTTGGCGACGAACTCCTCGATTTTTTCGTCGATGTGCTCGTTGATCTCCGCCGAGAGATCGTTGTAAACGCGGCGCCGTGAGAAAAGACTCATAAGCCAAATCAAGGTCAGCCTCCTGCCCAATCCTGTCTACCTAATTGTTTCTAACGAACAATTCCACACAAAAGTTCAATCAACTTGTGAAGCACTATTCATTGCGCAAGGCTTCCATCGGATGAACTTTTGTGGCCCGCCGCGCAGGAATAAAGCCCGCGATGAGCGCCACGACCGTGAGAGCGCCGATGGCCGCCAAGATTGTTCCGGCGTCATGAACATCCAAATTGAACAACAGTTTCTGCATAAATTGCGTAGCCCACCACGAGAATCCCAGACCTGCTGCGATCCCCACGCTCAAAGGAATGGAAACGTCTCTCATGATCAGCCGCAAGATCGAGACGCGGCCGGCGCCCAGCGCCATGCGGATCCCGATTTCTTTGTGGCGCTGGGTGACCATGTAGGCCAGCACTCCATACAAACCGATCATGGCCAGAAGCATTGCCAGACCGCCGAAGAACCCGGAAAGTGTCGCGAGCAGTTTCTCCTGGCGCAGGGAATCATTTACCTGCTCTTCCATGGTGTGAACTTCCAGGGAAATGGATTTGTTGACGGCGGCTATGGCGGCTTCGGCAGCGGGCGCGAGAGCCGCCGGCGGTGTGGCCGAGCGGATCTCAAAAATGAGTCTTCGATTTGCGAAGTCCCGGCCGCCACCGCTCAATTGCGTCAAAGGCAGGTAGACGGTGGGCTGTATGTCCTCTCGAAGGGATTCGTACTTGGCGTCCTTCAAGATCCCGACGACCTGAATCGGAGGATTCTTGAAATCTGTATTTCCCCGGATGAGAAGATACTGTCCGATGGCTCCGGATGAAGGAAGATACTTCCGTGCCAAAGTTTCATTGATGATGCAGACTCGCGGGGCGCCGAGCGCATCCTGCTGGTCAAAATTGTGCCCTGCAAGAATTGGCGACCGGAGGGTGCCAAAGTAACTTGGTGAGATTGCGTTTTCCGCAGCGATGAATTCCTCGCCTGCATTTCCTACTCCTGACTGCAAACGAAAGTGGTCTTGCCAGTGGTGGCCGTTTAAGGGAGTGACGCCCGATTCAGCAACAGAAATTGCTCCGGGTAGGGCTTTCAAACGATCCAGAATTTCCTGATTCATGGCGACGCGTTGATCGGGTTGCAAACCCGTGTTGCTCGAATTGGTCGAAATGACCAGGACATTGTTGCGGTCAAATCCCAGATCCAGCTTGAGCAGGTTCGTCAGGCTCCGAAGAAAAAGTCCGGCGACCACCACAAGGACAATCGAGAGAGCCATCTGGAAAGCAACAATCCATCTGCCAGGCCGTGCATGGACGTGTCCACCGGAATCTTTCGATTCGATGCCTTTCATCGCGGAAGCCAGTGAAATTCTTGTGGAACGCAGCGCAGGGACTACACCAAACAAGAGACCCGTCAGTACCGCAACGCAGGCGGTGAACGCGACTACGCGGCCGTCCAGCTTCAATTGCAGGAATACAGGCACTTTGGTTGTGGAGATGAAATGGACCAGGAGCGCGCACCCCCAGCGGGCGAAGACAATTCCCAGCAGCGCTCCGAGGAAAGACAGAAGCACGGATTCCGTGAGAAGTTGCCGGACCAGGCGCGGGCGGGAAGCCCCCAGCGCGAGCCGAACGGAAATCTCTTTGCCCCTCGCGGCGGCGCGAGCCAGCATCAGGCTGGCAATGTTCGCGCAGGCAATCAACAGCACTATTCCCACAACGAACATCAAGATCTCCAGCGGTTGGAAATAATCCACACGAACGCTGGAAATCCCCCTATCGCCGTGCATGGCTACCAGCGTCTGACTCACAAAATCCTTGTTGTAACCTGCGGTCCGGCCCGGTGGAACTACAGCGGAAAAGACTTGCGGAGATAGCGCACGGAGGCGCTGGGTAGCCTGGGCCAAGGGGATACCGGGTTTTGGCCGTCCCATGGCGCGCAGCCACCAGTCATTGCGCGCATCGAGGCTGGAGTTTTTTCCGTTGACGATGACTTCCGAGCATAGGGGCACCGCCACATCAAAGTTACTTCCTACGGTGACACCGAAGAAACCGGGAGCGGCCACGCCAATTACCTGAAATGGCCGATTGCTCAAATTGAGTACGCTGCCGATCGCGCTGGGCGCGCCGCCGAAATGTTCCTGCCAGAAACCGAAACTCAGAACGGTGACACCCGCGCAGCCGCGAACATCGTCACCGGTTGCGATCAAGCGTCCCGCAGACGGCCGGACTCCCAGCGTATTGAAATAATCACCGCTGACATAAAGCCCGCGCGCGTTGTGCGTTTCACCGCCCTGGGCAAGATCGAAATCCACGGCAGACCATGAGAAGGCTCCTGAGAAGACATCCTGGTGGTCGCGTATCTGCTCCCAAAGAGGGTTGGACAAGGAGGAATACGACGTGGGGTCTGTTGGGTCAGTGTTTGTCGCCGAATCGGCGATGTTGATCACCATCAATTGGTCTGGATTCTGCACAGGCAAAGTCTTCAACATCACGGTGTCAATCAAACTGAAGATGGCCGTGTTCGCGCCGATGCCCAAGGCGAGGGTGAGAACGGCCACAGAAGTGAAGCCGGGATTCTTGCGCATCGTCCGAACGCCGAAGCGGAGATCCTGCAAAAACTCCTCGACCAGAGACCAGCGCCACACTTCGCGGCCGCGCTCCTCAAGCTGTGTGACATTCCCAAATTCGCGGCGGGCCGCGGCGATGGCTTCTTTTTTGGGGGTGCCGGTTGCAAGCAGCTCTTCAACTTTCTCTTCGAGATGCTCGCGGATCTCCGCCGAGAGATCGTCGTAAACGCGGCGCCGTGAAAATAGATTCTTGAGCCAGCTCATGTCTTACCTCGAACAGAAATGCTTGACGCTTATTCGTACCGCAGTGCCATCATCGGATCGATACGCATGGCGCGGTTCGCCGGAATGTAACTTGCCAGCGCACCAATCAAAAACATCAAACCCGTCGCCAGAATCAGGGCCAGTGGGTCCGCTGGAGTGATTCCGAAGAGCAAGCTCGAAATCAGCCTGCCCGCGGCGGCGATGGCCGGCAGTCCGATGGCCACGCCAATCAGCACCAGCAACAATGACTCGCGCAGGATCATCCACAGAACGGCGCTTCGTTGCGCGCCCAGCGCCATGCGAATGCCGATTTCATTGGTGCGCCCGGCGACCGAGTAAGCCATGATCCCGTAAATCCCGATGCACGATAGAACTATGGCCAGCCCGCCGAACACCCCGGAAAGCTTGGTGACCATGCGATCCACGGTCAAGGAGTCGTCCACAATTTCATTCATGGTCGAGATGTCCGGCGCCGGCAGATTCGGCGCGGATTGCTTGACTATTTCCCGGATGGACGCCGGCAAAGCGGCCGAATTCCCTGATTCATGGACAATCACGTAAGCTCCGCCCACATTGCCCACGGGATTGAAGAAGGGAACGTAAAACCGCCGCGAGGGTTTTTCGCGCATGGAGTGGTATTTCGCGTCCGCCGCAACTCCGACAACTACGAAGTCTTCGTTCCCCGCCGGGGTAATTACCGAGACGCGAGTGCCGAGAGGGTTTGAGCCGCCATAAAAATATTTCGCAAAGGTCTGATTGATTACGCCAACGCGCGGGCCATTTCCGTTATCCCCCCGGTCTATTTCACGTCCCATAAGGATTGGAATGTCCGCGGATGAAAAATAGTTTGGGCCGATCTCGTCCGAATTTGAGCTATCACCGCCTTCTCCGGTCTTTGCCGCCCTTCCCTCAACGATGATCGGATCATTGGTATCCTGATTGGTCAGCAGGCCGTTCTCAGAAAGCGTGGCGCCGCGCACGCCGGGCAACGCGGCGATTCGATCGAGCATATCTTTATAAAGCTGCATCATGGCCGGGCCTTTGTAGCCATAGACGGTTGGCGATACTCGAAACACCAGAAGATGGTCGCGGTCATAGCCAAGATTTACTTCTGAAAGCTTTTGGAAACTGCGGACAAAAAGGCCTGCAGCAACCAGCAGAAGGAGAGATAGGGTGACTTGCACGACCACCAAGATCTTCCCCATTGGCATCCGGCTGCGGTGCCCTGCGCCGCCGATGACACTTCGCGAAGTCCCCTTGATGATTGTGCCGATGTCCGCCCTAGACGCACGTAAGGCCGGGACAAGTCCAAACAGCATTCCCGTGAGCATTGAAACGCCGAGTGTGAATGTGAGGACGGCTGCGTTTAGATGGACGTCCAGCGGGACGGGTGTCCGGCCTCCGGAGACCAGCCGCAGAAGCGCAGAATCGGCCCATCGTGCAATCAGCAGCCCGAATGCTCCACCAATCCCCGCAAGAAGAATGCTTTCGGTAAGAACCTGCCGGAATAGCCGGCCGGCGCCCGCGCCCATGGCAACTCGCACAGCGATTTCGCGTTGGCGGGAAGCGGCCCGCGCCAGCAATAGATTGGCGACGTTCGCGCAGGCAATCAGCAACACCAATCCGACCACTCCCATAAGGATCTGCAGCGGCTTGCCAAACTTGGCTTGCAACGTGGAGGCTCCACGGCCGCCTGCGATCATCGCGATGCGTTGGGTCATGAATGTCCGCTTCTGATCGGCGGACATGCCGGTCTCGGTCTGAGCCGTCAGATACTGCTGGAACAACAGGTTGATGCTCGAATTCGCTTGCGCCAGGGAAACACCCGGCTTCAGCCTGCCCATTACCTGCAGCCACTCTCGTTTCTGAAACGGATTGGTTTCCATTGAAAGATAGTCGCGGCCCGGTATGGCCTCCGTCTGCATACTGAGCGGCAACCAAATATCGATTGCGTATCCAACAGTTTCACCCACGAAGCGCGCGGGCGTGACGCCGATCACATCGTAGGTAGTGTGGAGCAGGCGAATCTTCTTGCCGATGGCGGAGGGGTCGCCCCCGAACCGGCTTTGCCAAAATCCGTAGCTGATGACCGCGAGGGGATTGGCATCGCGCACGCGGTCCGCTTCCGTCGTGAATACGCGGCCGAGAATCGGATTTACGCCCAAGACTGAAAAATAGGAACCGCTTACCAGACCGATTTGAGCGCTCGAGTCAGAGGCACTTTCTCCGGAGGCAACCACGGAAACGTCTTGTTTCTGGATGTAGCTGTCGGCGGCGAGCATTCCATCAAAAACCTGGTTGCGTGCGCTTAGATCCTGAAATTCAGGATAGGTGAGCAGGTCGCGTTCACCATCGCCAAATCCGAGTTGCCGGCCGTGCATATCCGGATTGGTCAGCAGAACAAGCTGTTGCGGATCTCTGACCGGCAGATTGCTGAGCAGCACGGAATTAAGAATGGTGAAAATTGCCGTGTTGGCTCCGATACCCAGGGCCAAGGTGAGCACCGAGGCCGCGGTGAATCCCGGATTCTTGCGCAACACGCGGAGACCATAGCGTACGTCCATCAAGAAATTTTCGATGAAGGACCACCGCCAGACTTCCCTGCCGGATTGTTCGAGCGAGGTTGCGTTGCCAAATTCGCGGAGCGCTGTTTCCGCTGCTTCTTTGCGAGACATTCCGCTCTTTATGAGCTCATCGGTCCGCTCCTCGAGGTGCGAACGAATATCGGTCGAGAGATCGTCGTAAACGCGGCGGCGCGAGAAGATTTGCATGATCCAGTTCATGACTTTGCCGGAGCGAGGACGCGCGTGATGCCCTCAAACATTTGCTCAAATCGAGAGACTTCGCGGGCGAGGTGCTTGGCACCCCTGGGCGTCAATTCATAAATCCGCACGCGGCGGTTGGTGGAAGAAACACCCCACTCCGCGCTCACCAAACCCTCTTTTAAGAGCCGTTGGAGAGCGGGATAGAGCGAACCCTCTTCAATTTTTAGCAATTCATTGGAGGTTCGCTTGATCTGCTGGACCAGCGCATAGCCGTGCAGGGGCTGACTGCGCAGTGTTTGCAGGATCATCATTTCCAGCGCGCCGGGGAAAAGGTCTCGTGGCTCTTGGGTTTTCATGTGCCGCCCTCGTGGATGCGGATGCCTGGCCGAGAATATGTTGGTCAAGGCATAGAGTAATATAGGGTCAGGAGGTTTCCGTGTCAACAAGAATCTGCTGCTGGTCTAGCCGCCCCGGGGAAACAAACAGGCGGAGAGGAGAAGGAGCTTCAACTGAATAACATTCCCGCATAACCCACGACTTCGTCGCGGTCGCCAAGAAGATCGGCCGAAGTTGCATAGCGGACGAGCTCTGCGCGCGTGACGCCCAGATCGTGCAGAGCAGTCAGCGCGGCGACGGCGGGGCCACAGCCGCACATGGTGATGCGCTCGCGTCTCACTGTTTCGTGCAAGCCGCGGGGATCGAGCGCGAGAAGTTGATCGATGGCGAGGCCGTCTTTCACGTGCGTCACTTCTTCGGATTCATAGTGATTCATGTCGGTGCTGACGATGAGGAGTACAGGTTCGCTCGAAGCGGAAATAACTTTGGCCAGGGCATGGCCGAGTTCGGTGAGCACACGGAAATCAAGGGTCCCGATCGCGATGGGGACGAATCGAAATTCCCCGGTGAGCACTTGAAGAAACGGCAATTGCACTTCGAGGGAGTGTTCGTTGCGGTGCGCGACATGGTCCTCGACTAATAATGGACAGGTGGCTAAAAGCGAGCGCGCCATGTCGGAATCAATTTGCACAAGGCCGAGCGGAGTCTGCCAGCCACCCTCTGCGTTGATGGCAAGATCCGAGCCGCGCGGGCGATGCCGCGGGCCGATGATAATGATGCGACGCGGGAGCGCGATCCGCGCGTAAACGGCGCCAGCCACTGCTCCCGAAAAAACATACCCCGCATGAGGGACCATGCATGCCAACGCCACGCTTGCTGTAGAAACTCCAGGGGCCGCGGCTTTAGGTAGCCCTTCAACAACTGCCGCAGCGCCGACAAATTGCTGCACTCGTTCGCGTAGTTCTTGCGGGTAGGCGGGGTAAAACCGGCCGGCGACAGCTGGCTGACGAATCATGTGTGGATTATGAACGACGACGCGGCGAAATTAGAAGTGGTGAGGCTTGGATGGCTTGCCGTGCATGCGTTGGGCAATATCGCTCCCAGGAGCGTGTTCCACGGTAACTTTATCGCCGTACTGGAAGCCGCCCTTGGTCAGGATCTTCACCATTTGGTCGCGCACTTGGGGAGAATAACCGAACGATTGCGATTGTTGGGGATTGTTCGGATTTCGGAGAATTATCGTGCCAGAATTGACGGAGATTACCGTTCCTTTATACTTCAGCAATTTCGTGGAGGGCTTCGGGGACTTGACGACCACAGGTTGTGACATCTGAACCTGCGCCTCTGCGGGGCGAGACGCAAGCGACACGGCGGCAACCAGCAGCACGCCCGCCAGCAACACCCGCGAATTAAGCTTCATCTTCAAGGGAGATTTTCAGCGATTTCAGGAAGCGAACATCCTGCGGCGTCAAATCAAATTTCGGCGCGGGAGCTTCCTCCTCCAACGCTTCGGAGTCAACCTGGATATGCAGCGACTCCAGGAAGCGGCGATCCTGGCGCGTGAGCCGAGCGGCATCGCCATCGCGCTTGGCGAGTCCGATGGTCGCGTCGAGCTTCAGCACAATGTCGTATCCAGCCGAACGGACGTTGGCGATGGCGCCGGTGATGCGGCCGGAATCCGCCACGGTATCGTTGATCGCGTGCCCAAGTTCGCGGAGCAACTGCCGTAGATGATCGTCGAGTTGCAAGCTCGCCTCCTTCTAGGACCCCACTCATGAAATTGTAGGGCCGCGCGCCGCGCCTGACAAGCCTGGATGTGGTGTAGCTGTTGTCTAACCTGCCAGCGCCGTGTGGCCAGGGGTGCTGTCGCATCGAATCGCCGGCTATATTACAATTCGTTGGTGAGCGTTGCGTCCATTTCCCGGCAGTCACCGGCGCAATCAGCGCGGCAACCCGCGCGGCCGCGCGGATTTTTCCGCACTTTGTGGCGGGCGATCCGGCAGTTGTTTCACGAAACTACGGGCGCGCTGTTCGCAATACTGGCTGTGGGAGCGATAAGCTCGGCGGTGCGGGCGTGGGAGAACGGCACTGCCAAATGGATCGTGGCGCTGCCTCTGGCTTACGCGATGTGGATGGGGTATTTCTCAGTGACATCATTTCGCAGCGCGCGGCGCGTTCAGTAACTCGTGCGCCTGTCCAGTTGTGCGATCCTCATGCTTCGACCCCTATGACCAAATCCAATGACAAGCCGGTCTCAGCAGTTAAGCCGGAAAGTTCCGCGCCGAAATCCGGCTCCGCGCGGAATCCTTCCGGGCTGGAACTCGATCCCCTCTACGGTCCGGAGACGCTCGCCGGTTGGGATTACGAAAATGAAGATGGATATCCAGGCGAGTTTCCCTACACGCGCGGAATTTATCCCACCATGTATCGCGGGCGGCTGTGGACCATGCGGCAGTACGCTGGATTTGGGACGGCCGCGGAATCCAACAAGCGCTATCGCTATCTCCTGAGCCAGGGTCAGGCGGGGCTTTCCGTGGCGTTCGATTTGCCCACGCAGATCGGGCTCGACTCGGATCACGCACTGGCTCAAGGCGAGGTTGGCAAAGTGGGCGTGGCCATTGATTCGCTCGAAGACATGGAAGCGCTGTTCGAGGGAATCCCGCTGGAGCGAGTTTCGACGTCTATGACCATCAACGCCACGGCTGCAATTCTGCTGGCGCTTTACGTGGCGGTTGCCAAGAAGCAAGGCGCCGACTTGCGCAAACTTTCCGGCACGGTCCAGAACGACATCCTCAAGGAATACATCGCCCGCGGCACATTCATTTATCCCGTGGGACCGGCGATGCGCATCGTGACCGATATTTTTGCCTGGTGTCGCGCCGAACTGCCTCGCTGGAACACCATTTCCATTTCCGGGTATCACATCCGGGAGGCCGGCTCCACCGCCGTGCAGGAAGTGGCATTCACGCTGGCAGACGCGATTGCCTACGTAGACGCGTCCGTGAAGGCCGGCCTGGCAGTGGATGATTTCGCCCCCCAACTTTCATTTTTCTTCAACGCGCACAATGGCTTGCTCGAAGAAATTGCGAAATATCGCGCGGCGCGGCGACTATGGGCGCACATCATGCGTGAGCGGTTTGGGGCCAAGGATCCGCGCTCGCTGTTGCTGCGATTTCATGCGCAGACCGCGGGTTCATCGCTTACGGCGCAACAGCCGGAAAATAATATTGTGCGCGTGGCGATTCAGGCGCTGGCGGCGGTGCTGGGCGGGTGCCAGTCCCTTCACACGAATGGATTGGATGAAGCGCTGGCGCTTCCGACAGAAGATTCCGCGCTGATCGCCTTGCGAACGCAGCAGATCATCGCGCACGAGACTGGAGTAGTGAATACAGTGGACCCCGTGGCCGGATCGTACGCCATCGAAAATCTCACGGACCGCATTGAGGCGGGCGCGCGCGATTATATTTCGCGGATTGACGCGGTGGGCGGAATGTTACGCGCCATTGAAACCGGCTATGTGCAGGGCGAAGTGCAGAAGGCCGCCTACGAATATCAGCAGGCGATTGAGCGCGGCCAACAAATTGTGGTCGGCGTGAACCGGTTTCTGAGCGACGAGTCGCGCGCGATTCCGACGCTGCGCCTGGATCCGGAGAACGAGCGCTCGCAGGTCTCGAGGTTGCGCGCCTTGCGCGCCCGGCGGGATGCTGCGCGCACAAAGCAGGCGCTCGATGAAGTGGAAGCTCGCGCGCGCTCCGGAGCAAACCTGATGCCCGCGATTTGCGCCGCGGTCGAGGCGCTCGCCACCGTGGGCGAAATTTCCGACGCGCTCCGCCGCGTCTTTGGGGAATACCGGGAATCGGTCGTGCTATGATTCCCGCGTATTGATGGCCAGGGCCGATGGAATGTTGGCCCGCCAATCACCACGGTTTCCGCGTCAATGCACGGATCAGGCTTCCGGCCCGGATTTTGCGACTGGCGCCACCCACAAAGGAGAATCTTAAAATGAAAAAGTTTCTATGTAGTGTTTTGCTGTGCGGCATGGCCGCTCTTCCGGCGATTTCGCAGGGAGGGGGAGCAGCGCAGACCCCTCCACCCGCAACTCCAACGGACCCACTGGCAACTTTCGTGAAGGGATCCTTCAAACAAATCAGCACCAACTTGATTGGGTCGGCCGAGCAAATGCCCGAAGAGAACTTTTCCATGAAGCTGGGGACAACTCCGGAAGTGCGTACTTTTGCCGCGATGATCGGACACGTGATCAACGCCAATTATTTCTTTTGCTCTCAGGCAAAAGGTGAAGCGGCGCCCAAAACTCCCGACTATGAACGCGATGCAACGGCACAGTCCAAAGATTCTCTGGTGAAAGGAATGCATGCAGCCATAGATTACTGCGCCAGTGCATACGACTCTTTGACCGACGCCACGGCAATGCAGATGGTGACCACACAGGGTCCCAATGGTCCAGGCCGGCCGCAACTTCGTGTGGCGATTTTGATCCGAAATGTCGGCCACAACAATGAGGAATACGGCAACCTGGTTGGTTATTTCCGGACAAAGAATCTGGTGCCCCCCTCCACGGCAGCTGCCGCAAGTGGCGGACGCCGGGGCAATTAGTTGAGCTGGGTTCTCTCCAATGCGCGGCGAGCATTCATGCTCGCCGCGCAAGATTTGTCTCACCATGCCGCCAGCTAAATCTTCCGAAGTGAAATTCCCCTGGATGAAACGGGTTCGCACCGCCGCGGACGCCGTCAAATTCCTGAACCACGTTGGCTCCTGCGTGCTCTTCCCTGTGAAAGGCGTCGCGTTGCCTTCGCTCTACTACGCAGCGGCGCGGCGGCCGGCTCTGACCTGGGACCGTTATTGCATCCTCATTTGGAAATGGAAGGATGAGTTGCCGCGGCGCAAGCGCGCCTTCTATGCGAAATACTTCAAGGGACGAGGAAGCTTCATTTCGCCGGAGATGCTGCCTTATTTTCTGGCCATGGAGGAAAGCACAGCGACAGTGGACGATTTCGACCGATATTACCAACAAGGACGCATCACGCAAGATGGCCGCGCGATATGGGCAACGCTCGCGGCCAACGGCCCGATGGCCACGCTTGAGTTGCGTCACGCCATCAATATGGAAACGAAAACGGGCAATATGCGATTCAAGAAAGCGATGCTGGAATTACAGCGGCGGCTTTTGGTCGTGCATTTTGGCGCGGAACAGGAAACTGCTGCCTGGGCTTCTGGGCGATTCGAGCTGACTGCGAGGGCATTCCCAAAACAAGTCGCCGCTGCCCGGGCCATTTCACCTGCGCGTGCGCGCGAGGCAATCGCATCCAGATACATTGCCCTCTACCACGATGCTACGCCGTTGCTGCTTGCGCGATTGTTTGGATGGTCTAAGTCAGACGCGATTTCGGCGTTGAATTCATGCCGGACTGGATTGCAAGCTTGAAACACTCATTGGCCTGCAAGTCTTGCTTCGCCCAATCGCACCGGCCGAATGAACGGAACCGCTCCCAGGAACAACGCTGCCCCGGGAATCACAATCCAATTCAGTATTGCCACTCCAAAAGCGAAGAACAATTGCCGCGGAGGCGTTGGGTGATGGCTAAAGATGGTAACTGTCAGGCCGAAAAGAAAGAGCCCAACAAATACAAGGCTTGGAAACAGAGCAGCAACGAGGCGCGCCGGGCGCCTGCCGTCGGCTCGCCGCGACAAGTAAGCCGCCAAGGCACCGATGACGGGCAACATCACCAGCCAGGGGAGGTAGATCTCCAGTCCGGCGCTTGCCACTTTCGACCCCGCATAAAGAACCCTGGGTTCGATTCCCGCCATCACCAAAAGCATTCGAGAGCCCATGGCGGCCAGCGAACATACCAGTCCGGGGACCCAGATACTTTTTGTCCGATGATTCACAAGATCCTCCTGTCGTCTAGCTTGATGAATTCTTCGAGCCAGTACGCGCCAATTGTCCACCTCGTCGAGCGTGCGCCGGATAGCTTCAGATTCGTCCAACCCTGAGGCGCGCTCCAGTTCAAAACGATCTTCAAGATGTGCGGCTAACTCGACAACGATTTCATTTTGTTGCGCAGAGGTCAGCCAACACCCGCTCAATCGCTCGAGAACCAACTTCTGCCAATCAGGCATGGGTCAGACCCTCCTGTGAGATCAAAGTGCAGAAGAAAGAATGACTCTCACGGCGCGGCGACCGAAGCATCACTGAGCATGCCCCTGTTCACGAATTTGCGAATTGCGCAGGAAGGGGAGCGCTCCGAGCAGCAAGCACGCGCAAGGAATCAAGATCCAGTTGAAGACCATTAGGGCAAAGGCGACAGGCAAGACGCCCCACGTCAAATGATGCCCCAAGACTCCTGCCACAATGATCGCGGGACAGAAAAGACTCAAGATAACGAACGCGGGAAACGAAGCGGCCGCTAGGCGTACTTTCAAATCTCCGGCGGCACTCCGGGATAGATAAGCTCCCAGTGCGCCGACAGCGGACAACACCACCAGCAAGCGCATATACATCTGCACGAATGCCAATGACCCATACATAAAGATTCTCGGCTGGAGATTGATCATGGTAATGATCGTCAGCGCCCCCATTGTCGCGGTCAGGCTCGCAAGCCCGGGAAGCCACAATGCTCTTGTTCGATAGTTCATTTGTCCCTCCTGCTGTTTTGAGCGTCGAATCCTGTGTGAGAGTTGGTGCCAATCGGCTACTTCTTTGAGCGCGAGCTCACAGGCGCCGGAATCATCCAGCCCGCGCGCGAGCCCCTCCTCAAATCGATCTTCCATGTGAGCGGCCAATTCGCGCACAGTCTCCTGATGCTGTGTCGGCGGAAGGCCGAGCCCAATGAGCTTCTCGTTTACCATCGCCGGCCAATCACGCACGGGTCACCCCCGCGAGCAGGTCCAGGGCGCGGAAAAAGGAGTGCCACTCACGGCGCAGCGGCGCGAGCTTCTTTTTCCCCGCGGGCGTCAGGCAGTAATAGCGGCGATCTCGCCCGGCGCGATTGGCTTCCCATCGGCCCTTGATCCATTCGCGCCTTTCGAGTTCGTAGAGCATGGGATAGAGAGATGCGAGATTGAATTTAAGAGCGCCGCCGGAATCCTCTTCAATGCGTTTGGCGATTTCAAAGCCATAGAGCGGCTGCTTGTCGAGCAGCGAAAGAATCGCCAGTTCGGCGCTTCCCCGGGCTATTTTCGATCGAACGCGTTTCACCATGATGAATATAGAAATCCTATATTCCCCGGAAGCGCGCAATAGTACTTTTGAACAGTGGCCTTTATGCAAAAGCCTCTTGCAAGGATTGTCGTTATTTGGCGGTGGCTATCGACGATAGGCGACGCGGCCGGCGACGATGGTCGCCATTGGCGCGCCCTTGAAGTAGCGCCCGTCGAATGGGGTGTTGCGGGACTTACTGGGCGATTCGGCGGCGTGGAACGTCCATTCCTGATCCGTGGAAAAAAGTGTAAGGTCGGCGGGCTGGCCGGCGGCAATCCGGCGCTCGATGCCAAGAACTCGGGCGGGGCCAGTGGTAAATAGCTCGACCATGCGCATCAGCTTGATGCGTCCCGTGTGGACGAGCTGTTCGAGCGCCAGCGCCAGCGCGGTTTCAAATCCAGTGATTCCAAATGGCGCCTTGTCGAACTCTACCGCTTTGCTGGCCGGCTCGTGCGGAGCGTGGTCGGTAGCGATGGCGTCCACCGTGCCATCGGCCAGTCCCTCCAGCAATGCGTCCCGATCCTCCCGAGAAGCCAGCGGCGGATTCATCTTGTAGTTGGAATCGTAAATGACGTCCTCATCAATCAGAGTGAAGTGATGCGGAGTGACTTCACAAGTGACCTGACACCCGTGCTTCCTCGACCCACGAACGAATTCCAATGAATCCTTGGTGGATAGATGTGCGATGTGCAGCCGCGCGCCCGTCAATTTCGCCAGCACACCATCGCGGATCACACAGATGGATTCCGCGGCAGAAGGCATTCCGCGCAGGCCCATTCGCACGGAAGTTTGACCTTCGCGCATCACGGCTCCGGCGGCCAGCGAGGCATCCTCGCAGTGATCAATCACGGGCAAATCGAGTGAACGGCAATAATCCATGACCTGGCGCATCAGCTTGGCGTTGGCCACAGGACGGCCGTCATCGCTGACCGCAACGATGCCGGCCTTTTTCATGGCCGCGATTTCCGCGAGCGATTCGCCCTTGCTTTCCTTGGAACAGGCGCCGATGGGCCAAACGCGCACGCTGGCTTTACGTTCGAGAATAGAGCGCGTAACCGACGCGTTGTCATTCACCGGGCGGGTGTTGGGCATGGGACAGACGGCTGTGAATCCACCCCGGGCCGCCGCGCATGTCCCCGTCTCAATCGTTTCAGAGGCTTCGCCGCCCGGCTCGCGCAAGTGGCAATGGAGATCGATAAAGCCGGGTGCCACGACCCATCCAGTCGCGTCCAGTGTTTCGCAGGTCGCACCGTTGTTCTTGGCTTGCTGCGAAATCTCAGCGGCGGGACCTGTGGCAAGAATGCGATCCCCCTCCAGAAGCACATCCTGTGGGAAATCGGTGCCGCTCACCGGGTCCACGACGTGACCGTTCTTAATCCAAAGCTTCAAAAGCCACCAACCTCGCCTATAGATCGTATTTGTGAGATCACTCTTATCAGCTCACATTCGGCCTGTAGAATCTGTTTTCATGCGCGGCGTCACTTACGTTTGGCTCCTCCGGCGGAGTGCCCATCAACAGGTAAAGCAGCGCCATGCGCACGGCCACACCATTGGTCACCTGCTCCAGCACGCAGGACTGCGGCCCGTCGGCGACGGAGGGATCAATTTCCAGGCCACGAATCATTGGGCCGGGATGCAGCACCAGCGCGCCCGGCCGTGCCATCTTCAGCCGTTCCTCCGTTAGTTGGTAGAGCATTACGTATTCATCCATCGGCAGGGCGGGTTCGTTCATGCGCTCTTGCTGCACGCGGAGAACGATGATCACATCGGCGTCGACCAGCGCCTCTTCCATGCATGACGCTCGACGAATGGAGCATCCCGGCGGGCCGATCTGCTCCAACTCGCGCGGAAGCCACATGGCCGGCCCGCAGAGCTTAAAGCGGCACCCAAATTTTCCCAGCAGGTGAATGTCGGATCGCGCCACGCGGCTGTGTTGGATGTCCCCGAGTATGGTGACGTTCAGCCCATCCATCTTGCCCAAACGGTCGCGGACGGTCAGCGCATCCAGCAGCCCCTGCGTGGGATGTTCGTGCGTGCCGTCGCCCGCGTTGATCACGGGTATTTCCAAATGCCGCGCAACGAAGTCCGCGGCACCCGAGCTGCTGTGGCGCATCACGATGCAATCGGGCTTCATGGCATCCAGCGTGTGAACGGTGTCGAGAAGCGATTCGCCCTTTTTCAGGCTGGAAGACTCCGCCTGCAGGTTCATGCTGTCCGCACCCAGCCGCGAAGCGGCGGTGGCAAAGCTAATTCGCGTGCGCGTGGATGGTTCAAAGAAAGCCAGCGCCACGCTCTTCCCGCGAAGGGTAGCCAATTTCTTCAGCGGGTGCCGCTGGATTTCCTGCATGGGTTTGGATTGGTCCAGGAGAAATACGATTTGCTCGGCCGTGAGAGGCTCCATGCCCAGCAAATTACGGAAGCGGTAAGTCAATCCATCCCTCGGAGAATTTTCCGCGGTGTTCGTTCCGCCTTGGCGGACAGGCGCCGCGGCGGCTGGATTCATTCGACGCGATCAACCAGCACGACACGCTCTTCCTGATCCACTTCGCGCAGTCGCACCTCAATGATTTCGGTGTCGCTGGTTTGCACCATGCGTCCCACAAAGCTGGCTTCGATGGGCATTTGGCGGTGGCCGCGGTCGATCAAGACACACAGGCGGACGCTGCGCGGCCGGCCGAGATCGAACAGCGCGTTCATCGCCGCGCGCACGGTGCGCCCGGTGTAGAGAACATCGTCCACCAGGATTAGATCCTTGTCATCGACGGAGAAAACGATGTCGCTCGATTGCAGAACGGGGTGGGCGGCGACTTTGCTCAGGTCGTCGCGGTACAGTGTGATGTCGAGCGTACCCACGGGCACCTCGACTCCATCAATTTCGCGCATGGCCTGCGCGATGCGCTGCGAAAGCGGCACGCCGCGACGCCGCACTCCGATCAGCGCCAGGTTCTTGGTGCCGCCGCTTTTTTCCACGATTTCATGGGCTAAACGCTGCAGCGTGCGGTCAATTTCGGTGGCGGACATCAACTGCGATTTTTCTACAACACGCATTGGCGGAGTATCGTAGCACAGACTTGCGCGCCGCCGAAGCCGGGCCGCGACTCTCCAAGGAAATGGAAAAACGCTTAGCCGGCTCCATTCACCCCGCTGAGAAACCCGCCCAGGTGCGCCGTTAACGCCACTGCAAGGACGGCCAGAGCTTCGATTGGCAGGCGGTATCCAGGCAAAATTCTCCCCGGACTGCGTTGCGCTCTCCTATGGATGAGCCAGGTGATCCAGATCAAAACGCTCGATACCCAACCAAGGACCAAATGCATCAGCAGGATGCCCTTGGGTCGTTCCCCTTCAAGTTGCCATTGCCAGGCAAGGATGCCGGTGATCAACACGGGTATGGTCATTATCGCTGCGGCCAGAAAATTGTAGTAGGCGGCCCCAGCAAGGAGCTGCTTTTTCTTCCGCTGTCCAAGAAAATCGAGCACCACACCCAGGATGAACAACGCGATCGGAAAGTGAATCAGAACCACATGTTGCGCGTGTTTCGCAAGAAAGATGGTCTTAATGTCGAATGGATTCATGATTCATCCCTGCTTACTGCACCACGACTTTGCCGGTCATCTTTGGGTGGATGCTGCAGAAATAGTCGTAAGTGCCTGCTTTGGTGAAAGTGAAGGAAAACTTTTCGTCGGTGTCCATGACTTTAGATTTGAATGATTTGTCGGTGCTGACCACATTGTGCGGGATGTCGTCCTGGTTGGTCCAAGTGACGGTCGTACCAACCGCGATGGTGAGCGTTGGGGGTGCAAAACTGAAATTGTCGATTTTTACCTGGGCCGTCTGCGCCGGTTTGTCTTGGAGTCCGCGCGCGCTCACGGTTGATTCACGGTTTCCCGCTGCGAGGATCGCAAACCCCATCAGCATCATCGCCGTGGCAAACGTAATGTACACACTTCTCTTCAACATGTTATTTCCTTTCTATCTTTCATGAACTGTGCCCGGACCGCTGGGCTTCGCCGCCTTGGAGTTAAGCCAGCGTTGAATCAATCACTGCCAGTGCGTGCCGGCCCTGCATGGTATTTACATCGGTGATCCCAAGGACGTTGCGCAGTTGTTCCGCGGGCACCTTCATCGGCCCGGGCGAATCCGCCTTGCCGGGAGCCGGTTGCGGGAAAGCCGTGGAGGCGGCGGTATGGAAAGTAATGTTCCCTTCAACTTTTTGCATCACTTGATGGATGTGGCCGTTCAGCACCGTTACCGAGCCAAACTTTTTCAGGTAGCCAAGCGCCTGGGCGCTGTCTTCAGTTCCCCACCCCCATTCCGGATAAACGGACCAGAGAGGAATGTGCGCGTACACCACAATGGGAGTGCTGGATTTCAGGTGCTTCACATCTTTTTCCATCCACTCCAGTTGCTCACTCCCAATCGAGCCCAACCCTCCGGCCTTCAAGTTCTGCACGTTGACCAATCCAATGAAGTGCACGCCCTTCTTGTCGAAGCTGCGCCAGCCCCCGCCGCTGGATCCTTTTCCGTAGCGATCCAGGAATTGCTTTCCATCGTCATTCAAGATGTCATGTTCGCCCGGCACGTAAAAAACATCCTTGGCAGGCGAGGCCTTCAGAATCTGCTCCACGGTATCGAACTCTTCGGGCTTGGAAAGATGGCTGATGTCCCCGGTGTGCAACATAAATTCGGGCGCGACCGGCAGCGCGTTGATCTTGTCAATCGCGGCTTTCAAAGTGCCCGCGACGTCGGCATTTGCCGGCTTGTTGAAGCCCATGTGGCTGTCGCTAATCTGCACGAAACTCAGCTCACCCGCCGCATCGGCCGCGCCAATGTTGGAAACGCGGCTCAGGCTGAACGATTTCAGCACGCCGCCACTCATCACACAGAATGCGCCGGTGCCGGCCCAGGCCATGCACTTCAGGAATCCGCGGCGATCCACGCCATCAGTATTGTGATCGAATAAGAGTTCGTCCTTCTTTTTCACGTCAGACATCGCTTCCCCCTCGGGTGCTTCGCGCAGCCCTCATGCGTTGGCGGAGTATTCCGCCTGCACTATGGAGACACGGAGGGGCCGCGAATTATTCCCGCCATTCAAGGAAATGTTCGTCGGAATTGTGAGAGGTATTTTTGTTTGGGTTATCCACAGACGCGCCGCTACGCCCAACCCTTCTCCGTGTTAAAATGCTTCAAGATGAGCGCAACGGTTGCGGTTGACCTGAGCGTCCAGATAGGCGCCCTGCGCCTCGCTAATCCCGTTCTCGCCGCCAGTGGTACCTTCGGATATGGAATTGAGTTCGCACACCTCGTAGACCTCAACCGGCTCGGCGGCATCGTGGTAAAGGGACTATCTCTAGAACCGTTGGAGGGCGCCCCCGCGCCGCGCCTGGTCGAATCTGCCGGCGGAATGATTAATGCGGTGGGTCTGCAAAACGTAGGGGTTCACGCGTTTGTCCGCGACAAATTGCCCGCCTTGCGCGCTTACCGCACTGCGATTGTCACCAATGTATTCGGGCATACCGTCAATGAATACGCCGAAGTAATCCGCGTGTTGAATGACGCGGAAGGTGTGGCCGCCTACGAGTTGAACATTTCCTGCCCGAACACGGATGCAGGCGGGGCCTATTTTGGCATTGATCCCGCCATGACCGCGCGAGTGGTTGCTGCGAGCTGCAAAGTCGCTAATCGGCCAGTTTGGGCCAAACTCTCCCCGAATGTGACTGACATCACGGCAATCGCCAGGGCGGCTGCCGATGCCGGTGCCGCCGCGCTAACGGTCGCCAACACCTACCCCGCTATGAGCGTCGACTTCCGAACCGGTCGGTCCCGGCTAGGTAGGGTTTCTGGTGGCCTTTCTGGTCCGGCCATAAAGCCAATCACCCAGAAACTGGTTTACGAGGCAGCCCAGGCCGTCAAAATTCCCATAATCGGCCTGGGAGGCATCGAAACAGGAGAGGATGCTCTGGAGTACTTGACCCTGGGGGCGACGGCAGTCCAGGTTGGGACTGCCCATTTTTCCAGTCCCAAGGCTTCCGTGGACCTTCTAAATGACCTGGAGAAGCTGTGCATTTCCAATAAAGTGTTTAATATAAGTAACTTACGAGGGACCTTTGTGGCAAATGGTTCTAGTAAAAATGAACCAGTAGTACTATAGTATTCGCTAGGCTTGTTGTTAGAATTACACACTATGCGGAACAAACTTGCAGTTATTAAGGGCTCTTTAGTCTGCATATTGCTCGCGTTTGCTCTGACTCCCACGCTCGATGCCCCATTGAAAGCCAGGGCAATCTCTGGCGTGGCCCCGATCAAGGTGTGGTATGGGACAGCAAGCTGGTACGGCCCCACTTTTCAGGGCAGAACCACAGCCAGCGGTGAGCTTTACGACATGACCGCCTATACCGCTGCGCACCCGACCCTGCCGTTCGGCTCCATGGTAAGGCTTATTAACCCTCGATCTGGCCGAAGTGCCGTAGTTCGGATCAACGACCGGGGCCCTTACGTCCACGGACGGGATATTGACGTTTCTTATCAAGTTGCTGAGCGGCTTAGACTTATTGACCACGGTGTGGTTCGGCTGCGTATGGAATTGATCCAATTGCCAAAAGAGGCGAACAAGCACCAGTGACCCATCCAGCTTCGCGGCGTCTGATCGTTGCACTTGATTTTGATTCGGTAGACGCCGCCTATGCCTTGGCAAAACCCCTTGTCGGTCTGGTAGGACTCTTCAAAATAGGCAAACAGCTTTTTACCGCTGAAGGGCCGGACGCCGTCCGGCAAATCTCCTCGCTGGGTGTCGGCATCTTCCTGGACCTGAAATATCACGATATCCCCAATACAGTGAATGGCGCATTGCGAGCGGCCGCATCACTTCCCGGAATCGAGCTGGTAAACATCCACACGCTGGGTGGTCCGGTGATGATGAAGAGCGCCGCCGAAACACTTGCTGCCATTCCAAACCGTCCCGATCTGCTCGGTGTGACGATCCTGACCAGCATGGACGCAATGCAGATGAGCGCGGTCGGCATTTCAGGCACTCCATCCAAGCGGGCGCTGGCCTTGGCGAAATTGGCCAAGAAGTCAGGCCTCGATGGAGTCGTCGCGTCAGCGCATGAGGTGAAGGCGCTGCGGAAAGCTTGCGGCAAGAATTTTATCCTGGCCATCGGCGGAATTCGGCCCGAGCGGGGAGCAGGGCAGCAAGCGGTGAGAATGGTCAATGGCCCCAAGGGCAGGCGCGATGACCAATCGCGCATCGCCACGCCCGGCGCCACGATTCGAGCTGGCGCGACTTATCTAATTGTTGGCCGCCCCATCAACGCTGCACCCGATCCGGTGGCCGCTACGCACGCCATTCTGGACGAGATTGCTGAAGCCGAATCCAGCCAGAAGTAAATTTTCCCACAATTCCGTTCTCTCTCTGAGTTTGACGCGCATCCCCACCTCCGTTAGCATCCAATCCACTGCACACCAGCAGGAAATCCAATGCAGCCCGCGAAAAAGGTTTCCGAAGAAGCGGCCGCGAAAAACGTAATCGTTGGCACCGCCGGCCACATTGATCACGGAAAATCGGCGCTGGTCGAAGCGCTCACAGGCACCCATCCCGACAGGCTGGAAGAAGAGCGACGGCGCGGGATCACAATTGATCTGGGTTTCGCTTTCCTGGATCTGGGCGATGTGCGCCTCGGATTTGTGGACGTTCCCGGCCACGAACGTTTCGTCAGAAATATGCTGGCGGGCGCAGGCGGGATTGACCTGGTCCTCTTTGTCATTGCGGCCGATGAAGGCATCAAGCCGCAGACACGCGAGCACTTCGACATTTGCCGCCTCCTGGGCATCCCACGAGGAATTGTGGTGCTCACCAAATCCGACCTGGTGGATTCAGTGAGTCGCGACATCGTGCGTCTCGAGGTGGAAGACTTTCTTCGGGGATCCTTTCTGGAAGGCGCGCCAATCGTCGCTTCGAGCGCGCGCACGCGCGAAGGCCTACCGGAATTGCGCGAGACGCTGACTCGCGTTGCTCTGCAAGTGGCTACGAAGGACACTCGACGTTATTTCCGCCTGCCCATTGACCGAGCGTTTGCCATGAAAGGTTTCGGCACTGTCGTGACAGGCACTCTGGTTTCAGGTCAAGTCAGCCGCGAGGATGAGGTCGAATTGCATCCCGCGCGGCGGCTTGTCCGCATTCGCGGTGTGCAGTCCGGCGGGCAATCGGTTGAGCGAGCAACTGCAGGGCAGCGCACCGCCCTCAATCTGGCGGGCGTTGAGCTGGAAGATGTCCGGCGAGGGATGGTTCTCACCGTGCCTGGCCGTTTTTCGGCTACGCGGCATCTGGACTCCCGCATCGTGCTGCTCGATTCCGCCCGCCCTCTCAAGAGTGGCGCCCGAGTCCATTTCCATCAGGGTGCTTCGCACACGGTTGCCCGAGTGACGCTGCTGGAAGAAGGGCAACTCATGCCTGGAGCTTCCGCGCTTGCGCATCTGGTTTTGCAGGAAGAGGTGTTTCTGGCCCCGGGAGATCGCTTCATCCTCCGCCAGTTCTCGCCGGTTGTGACCATCGGTGGCGGAACCGCGCTTCAAACTCTGCGCAGGCGCCGCCTGCGCGACCCGGAAGCGCTGCACCTCCTCACCACAATCGAGCGCGGGAGCAAACAAGAAATCCTGCGGGCGATGGTGGAAGCGGCCCCGGAGGGAATGTCGCAAGAAGCCGTGATCGCCCGCACCTTTTGGCTGGAAGATGAGGTGCTCGCGGCGGCGGAAGCTTTGCAAACGCAAAAAGCGCTGCGAATCCTCCGCAGGGCGCCATTGCTGCTCGCGTCCACGGCGCGCTTGGAGGCCTGCTCGACGCGGATTCGCGAGAGCATTGCCCAGTTCCATCGTGCAAAACCGCTCGCAGATGGTATGTCCAAAGAAGATTTGCGCACCCAGGCCGCGGACGACGCTGGACCGGATATTTTCCAGGCAGCGGTTAACCAACTGGTCGCCGCGGGTGAGCTGGTAATTTCCGGCGAAATGGTCAAGCGCGCGGGGCGTGCCGTAGCCCTGAGCCCGGAAGAAGCCCGCGCCCGGCAGGGAATAGAGACAGCCTTTGCGCAGTCTGGACTGCTGTCACCATCGCCGCCGGAAGTATTTGCAAAGCTCGGGCTTGATTCGGCAACGGCCCAAAGTCTAATGCAACTCCTATTGCGGGAGAAAATCCTGGTAAAGATAGGCGACGGTCTCATTTTCCATGCCAACGCTCTCACCCAGCTACGCCAGTTGCTCGCTAGCCACAAACAGAAGCAAGGCCCACGGATAAGCGTGCCAACGTTTAAGGAATTGACTGGAGTCAGCCGGAAATACGCGATACCTTTACTCGAATACCTTGACCGCTCAGGGGTGACCCGCCGCGAGGGCGATGAGCGTGTTATAATCTAGGCTGGATTTTGGCGCTTTCCGGGAGCTTAATGGTCTCCCGGGGACAAAGAAAGCAGGTGGTTTATGGGGGAACTGAGTCCAATTCATTGGCTGATCGTGCTCGCCATCATCGTTCTGCTGTTTGGCGGAAAAAAGATTCCCGAAGTAATGCGCGGGTTGGGTGAAGGCATCCGCAGCTTCCGTGAAGGCATGCACGGCAACGGACCCACGACGCCGTCTGCTGGTTCAAACCAGGCGCCTCCATCTTCAAACGTGGCCACCGAAGACAAGAAATAGCCGCACCCTGATTTGCATCAGGTTTCATTCTTTAACCTTGGCGCCATCCCAAGCTTGTGAGCACCTGCCAAATTCTGGCAAGTGGCAGCCCCACCACATTGAAGTAGCAGCCCTCGATGCGCGGAATGTAACGCCCGGCAATCCCTTGAATGGCGTACGCGCCTGCCTTGTCAAGCGGCTCGCCAGTTTCAACGTAAGCATTCACCTCTTCATCCGTCATTGGGGCAATCCAGACACGCGTTACTTCATGCCCCTTTTTCAGAGCGCCTCCAGGGACGCGCACAGCAGTGAATCCCGTAATAACCTGGTGTTCACGGCCGCGAAGACTTAGCAGCATTTCGCGCGCTGCCGCTTTCGACAAAGGCTTGCCCAAAACCTGCGCGTCTGCGACCACTACCGTGTCCGCGCCAAGCACGATTGCAGATTCACTCGCGTCCAGCTTTTGCGCTACGGCTTCCGCCTTGGCGCCCGCCAGGCGTTCGGCCATGATTTCAGGCGATTCGCCCGGGTCGCGCGCCTCATCAATGTTTGTGGCTCGCGTTTCAAATGGAATTCCCGCTGCCGCAAGAATTTCCGCGCGGCGCGGCGATGCGGAAGCGAGAATCAGTTTCATGGATGGAGTCGAAGCTTCGGGTTCCGGCGGACCGATTTAGCGCGTGGCCGGTTCGGATGCGGGATGCATTCCATGCTGCGGTACTTCGTGAACTCCGCGAAGCGCGGGCTCCTGGTGCGTGCGGTAGAAATGATCGAGCGCGCCGGGCCCCTTTCCAATCGCGAATCCGTGCTCGATCGCTTTGTGCACGTAGGTCTTGGCGAGCAGAACCGCCTCGCGAAGCCCGCGGCCTGTGGCAAGTTGCGCGGCAAGCGCCGAGGCAAACGTGCAGCCGGTCCCATGCGTATTCTGGGACTTCACCGCATCCCCGCCGAGTGTCAGGATTTCGCTGCCGTCAAACAAGAGGTCATGCGGCTTATCCATATGGCCGCCCTTGACCACCACAGCTCGCGCGCCGCGTTCCACCAGCTTGCGCGCCGCCGCCTCCATCCCCGCCAGATCCTTGATTTCGATTCCGCTGAGGATGGAAGCCTCGTCCACATTGGGCGTAATCACGTCCACGCGCTTCATCAATTCTTCCATCAAAAATTTCACGCCCGAAGCGTCGAGCAGATCTTCGCCGCCAGAGGAAGCTTTGATCACCGGATCGAGCACCACATTCGACAACTTGGTGCGGTCCAGAAATTCCGCAACCACCGCGGCGTTTCCGCGGTGCGCGAGCATCCCAATTTTGACCGCGTTGGGCGTAACGTCTTCGACCAGCGCGTCGAGTTGCGCGCGCAGAGTTGCCGCCGGAGTCGGATGCACGCTTTGTACGCCTTTGGAGGACTGCACGGTAAGTGCGGTGACCGCTGCCACCGCATAACCATTGTGCGCGGCAATCGTTTTCATGTCCGCGGCTATTCCCGCGCCGCAGGAAGGGTCAAATCCGGCGATGACCAGCACAATGGGCGGGGTGAGATGCAAGTGATTACTCAATCTAATTCTTCCTTCCCAATAAGTTCAGTCCGCTCTACTCCAGCTTTGCTTGCGCAAGAGGCAAAAATAGCCGGCGCGTCCGTAACGCGGGGGACGAGCCGGCAAATGGAAATGTACGCGCAGGGACTGCTGCGCGCAAGCACAAATTTAGTGTGCCGGTGGATAGAGGTGGATATTTTTACGAGAAGCGCCGGTCCGATCCGCAGCGCTTCAGCTTCGATGGCTCATGGGAACAAACCGCGGAGCGTGGTGGCCTCTGCGACGCGGCCCACGGCAAGAATGTAGGCGGCGTTGCGCATATGCGTATGATATTTCCGGCTGGTCTCGAAGACTCCCTGGAATGCCTTGCGGATAATATGGTCCAGCCGCGCGTTCACTTCGTCTTCCGTCCAGAAGTAGCCTTGCAGATCTTGTGCCCACTCAAAGTAGCTGACCGTCACGCCTCCGGCATTTGCCAGAATATCGGGGATGACAAAGATTCCGCGCCGCGCCAATACCTCATCGGCGTGCGGAGTGGTTGGCCCGTTGGCGGCTTCTGCAACGATCTTGGCCTTGATTTGCTCAGCGTTGTGCAGCGTGATCACGTTTTCCAGGGCGGCAGGCACCAGGATGTCGCACTTCATGGTGAGCAAATCATCATTGGACATGCGCGACGCCCCGGGCATGCCCACCACCGTCCCCGAGCGCTCTTTATATCGCAGCGCTTTCATGGGATCGATGCCGCGCGAGTTGTGGACGCCACCGCGCGAGTCGCTGATGGCCACGATTTTCGCTTTCTTCTCGGCCAGCAGACGTGCTGCAATCGCCCCCGCATTTCCAAATCCCTGGACGGCCACCGTAGCGCCGCGCAATGAAATCTTTTTCGCTTTGCAAGCTTCTTCAATCACGAACATGCAGCCGCGCGCGGTCGCTTCGCCGCGTCCTTCGGACCCACCCAGAGCGATGGGTTTGCCCGTGACCACGCCCAGCTCTGTGTGGCCCACGGTCATGGAATAGGTGTCCATAATCCAGGCCATGGTTTGCGAATCGGTGTAAACATCGGGTGCCGGGATGTCCCGTTCAGGGCCGATAATAGGCAGAATTTCCGAGGCGTAGCGCCGGGTCATGCGCTCCAGCTCGCCCTTGGACATGCGCTTCGGGTCGCAGATGACACCGCCCTTGCCCCCGCCATAGGGGATATTCACTGTCGCGGTTTTCCAGGTCATCCAGGCGGCCAGCGCTTTCACTTCATCCAGCGTCACTCCGGGATGGTAACGGATGCCCCCCTTGGCCGGCCCGCGCGCCACATTGTGCTGCACGCGAAACCCCGTGAACACTTTCACCTGGCCGTTATCCATCTTCACCGGGAGCGAGACTTCCAGGATGCGTTTCGGCGTGCGCAATACCTGCCGCAATCCCTGGTCGAGCTTCAGGAATTCCGCTGCCATGTCGAACTGGAGCTGCGCTATGCGGAATGGATTCAAGTCCTCGCGTGGCGCAATGCGCGGAGCAATTGGCTGCGGGGCAGTCTTCGCTAACGTGGACATTATCGTTTTCTCCTTAATTTTTCCGCAGCGGCCTTCCGCGCTTTTCTATGGGCCGCTTCCCCTGCGGAACCTGGGGTCTACGTGGGGCGCAGTTTAGTCAAGGTACTACCCCACAGTCAATGAGAACAAGGGAAAGGGTTTAGCGGCGGGTTGCAGGGAATTGAGGAAAATAACCCAAAATCGACTGGAATCATGTTCTATCACATTGATTACAAAAGATTTAAGTGGAGAGAGGAATGGCGAACCATTCAAATCAACTCTCGGCCACAATTCGGTCCATTCCCATAAATGGCCGCAAAATCTCCGGAACTATGACCGTCCCATCCGCCTGTTGATAGTTTTCCAGGATTGCCAGCCAAGTCCGCCCGATGGGCAAGCCCGAGCCATTGAGCGTGTGAACGAAATCACTTTTGCCACCTTTGGCCTTGAAGCGGATGGCGGCGCGGCGAGCCTGAAACGCTTCGCAGTTGGAGCAAGAAGATATCTCCATGAACTCCGTCGAGGAGGGGAGCCACACTTCTAGGTCATAGGTTTTCGCCGCAGCAAAGCCCATGTCTCCGGTGCAGAGCTGCATTACGCGATAGTGCAAACCCAGTTTTTGCAGAAGGTCTTCCGCATCGCGAACCAGTTTCTCGAGCTCGTCGTAGCTTTCTTCGGGCCGTGTGAACTTAAACATCTCGACTTTCTGAAATTGATGCTGGCGCTTCAGACCGCGGGTGTCTTTGCCGGCCGCGCCCGCCTCCGAACGAAAACAGGAGCTCCACGCGCATAGCTTGACCGGCAGCTCGTCTGCCTCGATCGTTTCCTCGCGATACAGGTTGGTGAGCTCGGTTTCCGCGGTTGTGGTAAGCCACAGGTCCGTGCCCTCCAGGTGGAACATATCCCCCGCAAATTTCGGGAGTTTTCCATCGGCGATCAACGATGCAGAGTTCACGAGAAACGGCGGCAGAATCTCCGTGTAGCCATGAGCGCGAGTGTGGACATCGAGAAAAAAATTAGCGAGGGCACGCTCCAACCGCGCGCCCGCGCCTCGATAAACTGCGAACCGCGCGCCGGACATCTTTGCGGCGGCGCTGAAATCGAGAATGCCCAGCTGTTCACCCAGTTCCCAGTGCGGCTTGGCGGCAAACCCGAATTTGGGCGGCGCGCCCCAACGGCGCACCTCTACATTGCCGCTAGCATCCTGTCCAATTGGCACCGAACTGTGCGGCAGATTGGGCACGGCCAGCATGAAATCGCGTAGACGCGTATCCAGCTCCGCCACTCTCACATCATTGGCGGCGATCTCCTCCGCTACGCCCTTCATTTCCGAAATCAGTGCCGACGCATCTTCTCCCGCGCGCTTGCGCTTTGCTATCTCATCGCTTGCCGAATTGCGCGCCGCCTTGAGTTTTTCGACTGTGGTGATGGAATCGCGGCGCTCGCGATCCAGCGCGCGAAATCCGGCAAAATCGATTTTCGCGCCGCGGTCCTGCGCCATCTTCTCGAACAGATCCAGATGTTCACGGAAGTAACCAAGGTCGTGCATAGGTGACGAAAGGATACCGTAAAGCGGGGGCGGGACAAAGCCGAGGTGTGGGCCTACTGCTCCTGGTGAACTTGGTTCGTCTGGTCCACAACGAATGTGGGGTAGTGGAGAACTTCCTGCGCGCTTGTTTGGGGAGACCACTTCGCCGTGGCTGTGAACCCAGTAGCTGACGCGTCCACCGTGTAGGCGTAACCGTCGCGGCCGGTGCGCGCCATGGTCAAGGACCCGCTCGAAACCAACTGATCCATGGAGCCGTAAGAGCCATTCTGTGCGAAGTAGCCGCGCTCGGCCTGTGCGATGGCGTTCAGGTCCATCTGCACACCTGTGGTGCTGATGGATTGAATCGCCGTGGCACCTCCCGTGGGCGTCGCTTGCTTCAGATACATGTAATAGACGCCCATGCCGATGGCTGCGGAGAGAAGCAAGCTGACGAATCCAAAGACGGTACGCATAACACTTCTATTCTCCCGCCCCAGACCATTCGCGGCAATAAGGCAGGTGTCTGCGCGTGCCTAGTTATGGAAGGCGGGCCAGGTGGAAGTTGCGCAGGCATGAATTGAAGTGTCCGAAACCGTGAAGCCGCATAAGTGCATCAAAGAGTATGTAAATTGGAACGGCTTTGTTGACGACATGCGGGCAGCCGTCTAGCATGCTTTGGGTCAAGCAGGGGCGATTAGCGCTGTGGGTCGGGGGTGCGGGTTGAGGAAGCTGAGAAGATTCCATTTCATTTTTTTCACGGTGATTGTTGCCGCGTCAATGGCCGCTCCTGCTGGGCATGGGCAAGCTGCGCAGGAGCCTGCGGTTCGTCCGCCCGATTTGAAATTGGTCACGCGTGAATTGCCGAACGGCCTGCACATGGTGCTGCTCGAGGATCATGCCGCGCCGGTCATCAATCTCCAGATGTGGTACCACGTTGGTTCCAAGGACGAGAAGCCGGGCCGTACCGGATTCGCGCATCTATTCGAGCACTTGATGTTCAAGGGTTCCGCGCACGTCCCCGCCGAGGAACATTCTCGAATCATCGAAGCTTTCGGCGGCTTCGACAATGCCTACACCGCTGACGACATGACTGTTTTCTGGGAGACATTTCCCAGCAATTCGCTGGAGCGCGTGATCTGGCTGGAAGCGGACCGCCTGGGCAGCCTGAATGTTGACCAAGCCAATTTCGAGTCCGAGCGCGAAGTGGTGAAGGAAGAGCGCCGCGTGCGCGTGGACAACGTGCCCTATGGCCGCGTGATTGAAGACCTGTACGCCGCTGCGTTCACCGTCCACCCTTATCACCACACAACCATCGGCAGCATGGACGACCTGAACAAGGCCACCATTTCCGATGTGCAGGATTTCTTCCACACGTACTATCGCCCGGACAATGCCACCTTGGTGATCGTTGGTGATCTCACCGTGGACCAGGCTGCCGCCTGGGCACAAAAGTATTTTGGCGGTATCCCCAAGCCGGCACAGGCAATCCCCCGGTCGATCACGCAGGAACCCAATCAGACTGCGGAGCGGCGCTTGACGCAGACCTATCCTAATTCGCCTCTGCCCGCGGTGGTCATCGGCTACAAAGTTCCGTCCGAGTGCACCGCGGATTCTTATCCTTTGGAGCTAGCATCGAATATCCTCAGCGGGGGGGAGAGCGGCCGCTTATACCGCAAGCTTGTTTACGAAGACCAGATTGCCGTGCAGGTGAATGGCGCGGGCAATTTCACAGAAGACCCCAATTTGTTCTTTGCCATCGCAGTGATGAACCAAGGAAAAACGGCGGCCGAAGGTGAAAAGGAAATGCACGATGTGCTCGAGGTCATGAAGACTACGCCCGTGTCTCCATCCGAGCTGGACAAGGCGAAGAATCAGGAAACCGCCGCGGTCATCCTGGGCCGGGAAACGGCACAGTCAAAGGCCGACTCCATTGGACGGTATTCGGTCATTTGCAAGAATCCCAGCATGATCAACACCGATCTCTTCAATTATTTGAACGTGACCGCGGCCGATATTCAAAAGGTCGCGCGTGAGTACTTCACCGCCGCGCGCTCCACCGTGCTCACCGTGGATGTCCCCAAAACGCCGGGAACTCCCCAGAACCAGGAGAAGCAATAGTGAGCTCGCCCGGCGGACCTCAACGATTCAACCAACTTTTCTTGGTTACGATTTCTTGCATCACGTTTGCGATTTATGCCGCGTTTGCGACCAAGTCCGCCGCGGCCCAGTCACAGCCGCCCGCGCAGGCAACTCCTCAAACCGTCTCACAACAATCATCGGCTGCGCAGCTGGTTGCACAAATGCCGGCAGTCGCACCTGCCAAGCCGTACAAATTCCCACCGGTAGCCACGAAAACTTTGGCCAATGGCATGCGCGTTTTTGTCGTCAGCTCGACCGAATCGCCTGAGATCGGAGTTCAACTGTGGCTCACCTCTGCGGGAGCTGTGAATGATCCTGCCGGCGAGCCCGGAGTGGCGGCCATGACCGCCAGCCTTCTAACGCAGGGTACGGAGAAGCGGACGGCGCAGCAAATTGCCGAAGCTATCGATTTCGTCGGCGGCTCACTCTCCGCCTCCACCAACGACGACGGCACGGTGGTCAGCGCATCCGTGGTGAAGAAGGATTTTGACCTGGCCATGGATTTGCTCTCCGACGTCACGCTGCACGCGAAATTCCAGCCCGAAGAAATTGAGCGGCAACGCCAGCAACTGCTTTCCAACTTGCGCATCAGTTATGACGACTCTGACTATCTGGCCACCGCCGTCTTCCAGCGGGTTGTTTACGGCGCACACCCTTATGGATTGCCCGGTGAGGGCACGCCCTCGTCCGTTCAGACCATGAAGCGCGATGACCTGATCCAATTCCGCGACGTTTTCTATTCTCCCAGCACCGCTCTCCTGGCTTTTTCAGGGGACATTTCACCCGACGCGGCATTTGCCGCGGCGGAGAAGTACTTCGGCGCCTGGCCGGCCAAGCCGGTAGCAATTCCAGTCCACGCGGCGCCGGGCGGCGCCGCGGGAATCCACATTTATGTCGTGAACAAGGCCGATGCCGTGCAGACACAAATCCGCATCGGCAAGCTCGGCATCCGCCGCGGCGATCCCGATTTCTTTCCCCTCTATGTTGCCAACCGCATATTCGGAGGGAGCTACAACAGCCGCCTGAACACCGAGGTCCGCATCAAGAAGGGCTTGACCTATGGCGCAAACACGATTTGGGATGTGCGCCGCGAGTCGGGTAGCATCCTGGCATCAACGTTTACGCGCACCGAAGCCACAGTGGATGCGACAAAACTCGTTGTGGACCAAATGAAGGGCATGGCCAGCGGCAACCTGAAGCCCGAAGAACTGAATTTCGCGCGCGATTATCTGGTGGGAGTTTATCCCATCCAAACAGAGACACCTGAACAGGTCGCCGGGCGCGTTCTAACGGTGGCCATGTATGGGCTGCCCGCAGATTACAACGAGACCTACCCCAGCCACATCGCCGCGGTGACCCTGGCCCAGGCTAATGCGGAGGCCGCAAAATATTTCCAGCCATCCTCGCTGGATATCGTTCTTGCCGGTAACGCCGCGCAATTCCGCGAGGCTTTGAAGAAACTATTCCCAGACGCGACCTATGAAGAAATCCCCGCGGCAGAGCTCGATCTGTTGTTGCCGGCTCTTCATCACGCCGTGGAACCGAATCCCCCGGCTACGCCCGAAACTTTGGCCTTGGGCAAGTCACTCTTGTTAACAAGTGCAGAGGCTGCGGGAGGCGCTGCCCTGGATAAGGTTATGAGCCTGGAATATTCGGCCACGGGCAAGACGCAAACCGCCCAAGGTGAATTCCCGATTCAGTTGAAACTCTACATGTCCTATCCCGACCATTACCGCATGGATACGCAGCTTTCCTTTCCCGGGGCATCCACGCCATACAATCTCGTCCAGGCTTTTGACGGGAAGGCAGGTTGGATCAGCGCCCCTCAGCAAGGGTCCACTGCCACGTCTCCGGAACAGAATATCGAGTTCGTCCGGCGAATATTCCTGACGGGTGGATGGGGACTGTTCCGCGCGGCGAAAGCGGGAACATTGCAGGCGCAGTCGCTGGGACAGCGCGATTTCCAGGGCCAAAAAGAGGACGCCGTTGCCGTTACTGCAGGCGACATTCAAGTGACCATCTATTTGGACCCGGCCACCCACCTCCCTTTCGGCGTGATGTATCCGCAGGACACACCGCAAGGGCGGGTCGAGTCGGTTGAAGTGTGGAGCGACTACCGCGAAGTGGAAGGCGTGAAATTTCCTTGCCACAATGTCAGCTTCCGGAACGGCCAGAAATTTGCCGAAAGCTCCGTGCAGGAAGTGAAGATCAACACGAATCCAAACTCAAGCCTGTTCGTCAAACCTTAAGTGCGATCCGGCGGCGAACTCAAGCTCTCCATTTGGTGCACCGCTAAGGCTGGCATACACTGGAAGTGTTTCGGGCAGGCTGACTGAATCAGCAGAAAGAGACACATTTGAACGCCATCCGACGTTTCATTTTACGCACTCAACTCCTTACAATTTCGATTTTCATCGTCGCAGTCCTTGCTGCCTCCGCGCACGCGTTCCCGCGAAAGCCTGGTCAGGCCCAGGCCGCGCAACCACAAGCGCCGCCGTCGCCGCTTCTGGCCACCATGCGCGCGGAGCTGGATCGCAGTATGCCCGTGCTCAGCCATGCCAGCCCACCGGCATACTTTATCAATTACTCGGTGACGCAATCCCGCCGGGTGCAGGTGATGGGCTCCAACGGCGCCCTGCTCGATAGCTCGGAAAATCTCAATCGCTTTCTCGAGGTGCAGGTGCGTGTCGGCAGTTACGAGTTGGACGATACCCACAAGGTCGGCGGCCAGGAATCTTTACAAATGAATCCAGGCGCCACCGCCGTCCCTTTGGAAGATGACCCTGCTGTTTTGCGCCGCGCAATCTGGCTGGAAACGGACAAGCAATACCGCGCGGCCGCCGAAGCGCTGGTGAGGATTCAGACCAACAAGGAAGTGCAAGTGCAATCCGCCGAGGAAGGCGCCCCGGATTTTTCACATGAGAAGCCGAAGACATTTTACGGACCGGAAGCTGCCTACCAGCTCGACCGCAAGCCCTGGGAACAAAAAGTCCGGGATTATACCGCTTACTTCCGGCAGTCCAGCGACATCATTAATTCCATCGTCACCTTCACGGCGCAGGCTGAAAACCAATACGAAGTGAACAGTGAGGGCACTCAGATTCAGTTCGGGCAGGTGCGGTTCCGCCTGGAGCTATTCATTCAGGGCAAGGCGCCCGACGGGATGGACCTGAACCGCTACTTCAATTTCGATTGGGTGGACTCCAAGGAAGAACCCTCCAACGATGCGGTTTTCGCCGCGGAAAAAACCATGCGCTCCGAACTCGAAGGCCTGGTGAAGGCTCCGCTGGTTGAACCTTACGCCGGGCCCTCCATGCTCACTGGCCGCGCCGCTGCCGTGTTTTTCCACGAAGTGTTTGGCCACCGCGATGAAGGCTTCCGGCAGAAGGACGTCAGCGAGGGCCAGACTTTTGCCCGCAAAGTGGGCGAGCCCATCATGCCTGACTTCATTTCCATCGTGGACGATCCGACCAGGTTGCGCCTGAACAAAGACGTGCTGCTTGGTTCCTATCCGTTCGACGATGAAGGCGTTCCATCGCAACGCGTGGTGTTGGTGGATAAAGGCGTCTTGAAGGGTTTCGAGATGTCACGCCAGCCCCTCAAGGAATTTCCCAATTCCAACGGACATGGGCGACGTCAGCTGGGCGCGGCCCCGGATTCCCGCCAGGGCAATTTGATCGTGGAAAGCAATCGCAAGGTGAGCAACGCTGAACTGAGGCGATTGTTCATCGAAGAAATTAAGAAGCAGGGAAAAACGTTTGGCCTGCTGTTTGATGACATCGCCGGCGGTTTCACTTTTACGGGCCGCGGACAGCCACAGGCATTCCGCGTTGAACCACTGGTGGTCTACAAAGTGTATGCCGACGGACGCCCGGATGAACTGGTGCGCGGAGTGAATATTGTGGGCACGCCGCTGCTTTCCTTAATGAAGATCGTGGCCACCGGTGACACCACAGACGTTTTCAATGGCTATTGCGGCGCGGAATCGGGCTCCGTGCCAGTGTCCGCTGCCGCGCCGCCCATGGTGATCTCTGAAATGGAAGTCGAGAAAAAGGAATCGTCCACGGACAGGCCCCCCGTGCTGCCCCCACCGGCGCATGATCATTCAGGAGACAAGCAATGATTTCCGCCACCAAGAAATTTGTTCCGGCAGCTCGCACCATTGCGGCCGTCGCAATTCTTTTTTCAATCGGGTGCGCGGTTCCACTCCGCGCGCAACAGTGGCCTGCCGCCGACGCCGACCGAACCCTGAACGCCATGCAGGATGAGCTCGAACGTTCGCGCACACGGATGCAATTGCCCAATGTTGAAAAGCCGTACTTCATTCAGTACCGGCTGGTGGATCTCGACATCCGCACCATCACCGCTTCCTTCGGCGCGCTTGTCTCCACCACTACCGCACACAACCGTTTGATGGATGTCGGCGTTCGCATCGGCGATTACAAACTGGACAGCTCGAATTTTATTTCCGGGGGAAATCCCGTGGGTTTCCTGGGTTCCGCCGGGCAAGTCGGCGTGGATGGCGATTACAACTCGCTGCGGCAGGATCTCTGGATCGCCACCGACCAGGCCTACAAACAGGCGCTCGACGATATGGCCCGCAAGCAGGGCTATTTGCGCAGCTTGTCGAAGCCGCCCGAGATTGCTGATTTTTCTCAGGAGAAGCCGGTGGTGATGGTGAACCCGCGCGTCTCCCCTGATTGGACCAATCGAAATTGGGAGCAGGAAGCCAAGCAAGCAACCGCCGCGCTTCGCGCCTATCCCGGCCTTTATGCCAATCGGATCACCTACACGCTGATTTACGAAACCTATTACGTCATGAACACCGAGGGAACAAGAATGCGTGTGAGCCGAACCATTTCGGCCATCGAGTCGAGTATTGAGACTCAGGCGCCGGAAGGGGTTCCCATGCATCACTTCTATTCCACCTATGTCACCCGGCCCGTAGATCTCCCCTCTCCTGCTGAAGTTTCCAGGCAACTGGATGCGCGCGCCAAGGAATTGATGGCTCTACGAACGGCCGACCCTATGCCCGCCTACTCTGGGCCCGTTCTATTTGACGCGCGCGCCGCTGCCGCCGTGCTGGCGCAAATGTTGGGGCCTTCCGTCATTGGCTCGCGTGCGCCCCTTTCCTTGCTGCCGATTGTTGACCAACTTACGGAACGGCTCGGCGGCCGCAGTGAATGGAGCGGGCGAATCGGGTCGCGCGTGCTCCCGACGGAGGCTTCTTTGGTGGACGATCCGTCCGCGACCGACTCACAGGGGCGCCCTCTCGCGGGTTCCTACGCTGTGGATGACGAGGGAGTCCCTTCGCAACGCGTGTCCATCGTCGAAGCCGGAATGTTGCGCAATCTCGATATGTCTCGCAGGCCTGGGTCTGACTTCGCACAGTCCAACGGCCATGGCCGGAACATTTTGCTTGGCGAGGCGCGCGCGGCCAGCAGCAATCTTGTGTTTCGATCGGCAAACGGCCTTTCAGCCGCCGATTTGAAGAAGAAATTCCTGGCCGCATGCAAGGACGAAGGCCGGCAATGGTGCCTCCTGGTGCGCGAAATGGATAATCCCGCCGTCGGCATTAGCCGTCAGGAGGAATTGAACAGCGAATTCCAGGACCTTGCTGGGGGCGCATCAAGCGGCGAGCGCGTTCCACTCGTCGTCTATAAGGTGAATGTTGCAGACGGCAACGAAGAGCTGATGCGTCCTGGGCATTTGCTGGGTTTGAATCTTCGCGTCCTGCGGGATGCATCGGGCTTCGGCAATGACCCGGCTACGGTCTCCTATGCTCAAAGCCAGGAACAGGGCATCGCCGGGACCGCGCTGGCAGCCTACGGCACGGTGGACAACGGCGTCCCCAGCACCATCAGCGCGCCCGCCGTGCTCTTTCCCGATGTCGAAGTCCGCGAAGCTCGCGGCGAAATGCGCCGCTTGCCGCTGGTACCGCCACCACCCATGCAATAGCAGCGCTGCGATTCCAATCGCGCCGCTATCTACACCGGCGGCTCTCCGCCGCTCATCCCCTGCGCGATCATCAATTGCTCCGCTTCCGCGCGCAGGATCGGTAGGCGCAAATAGAACATTCGCGCCGCGCCCAGGCAGGCGATTCCACCGATGGCCACCGCCCACGGAGCGCTGATCCACTGGGCCACCACGCCCCCAAACAACGCTCCCAGCGGCGCCATCCCCATCAGCATCATCGAGTAGAGCGACATCATCCGCCCGCGCAACCGGTCGGGCACCATGGACTGGATCAGTGTGTTGGCGCAGGCCATTTGCGTCATGATCATGAATCCGGTGGGCACCAGCACGATCAGTGAAAAAGTGAAATTGCGAGAAAACGCGAAGACAATCAGTAGCGCGCCAAATCCGGTTGCGGACAGCGCCGCCACACGGCCGAGCCCGCGCACACCGGTCCGCGACGCCAGGAAAAGCGCGCCAAACAATGCTCCCACTCCCGTCGCGCCCATCAGCAGGCCGAGCCCCCAGGCCCCGCCGTGCAGAATGCGGTCGGCGAAAATCGGCATCAACACGGTGTAAGGCATCCCCACCAGGCTCACCAGTCCAATCAGGATCAGCAAGTCGCGCACTGGCCGCGTCTGACGCGCGAATTGAAATCCCTCGGCAATGTGCTGAATCATGGGGACGTGTTCCGCGATTTTGCGCGGCGTAATTCTCATCAGCAATAGCCCTACGATCACCGCGATGAAGCTCACCGCGTTGATGAAGAAGCACCAGCCTTCCCCGATGGTTGCCACCAAGATTCCCGCCACGGCCGGGCCCACCACACGCGCTCCATTGAACATGGAGGAGTTCAGCGCAATGGCGTTCATCAGGTCTTCGCGGCCCACCATTTCCACAAGAAATGCCTGCCGCGCGGGGATGTCAAAAGCGTTTACGACTCCGAGCAGCGATGCCAGCACAATGATTTCCCAAACGGTCAGCCAATTCCCGAGCGTCAGCGCTGCGAGGATCGACGCAAGAACCATCATGATCGTCTGTGTGGCGATCACAACGCGATGGCGGTTATAGCGATCGGCAATCGTCCCGGCCACGGGCGAAAGCAAAAAAATTGGAATTTGCGAAGCGAATCCCACCACGCCCAGCATCAACGAGGAATGCGTCATTCGATAGACCAGCCACGACAGTGCCACGCTCTGCATCCACGTGCCGATCAGCGAAATGATCTGTCCACCGAAGAAGAGTTGGAAGTTGCGGTGGCGTAGCGCGCGCAACGTGACCGGAATCTTGCCGGGTCGCGCTGGCATGCCCGTGCCGGCCGGCGGCGTAGTCTCGGCATCTGCGAGCGCCGAAGCTTCCGCTGTTTGAAATGAGTCTGCGTCTGCCATGGCAAGGAGCGAAAGAACATTCTAGCTTGACGCGCGAGCAGATGCGAAACCTGCGGCGGGATTGCCAACACGTGGGAAGAGACAAATTAGCCGGCGAGTCGCCCTGTCATTCGTATCGCAGGGCCACGATCGGATCCACTCGCGTGGCGCGCATCGCCGGAATCCAGCATGCCGCCAGCGCCACAACCAGCAGCAAGACCGTCACGCCGGCCAAGGTCAACGGGTCCGTCGGCTTCACATCGAACAGTAAACTGCTCATCAGACGGGTAAGCGCCAGTGAGGCCGCCAGACCGAGCACTGCACCCAGCACCACATGTGCCAGCCCATTGCGCAGAACCATTCGCAGTACATCTCCACGTTGAGCGCCCAGCGCCATGCGCACGCCGATTTCACGCGTCTGCTGCGCCACGCTGTAAGCCAAAACGCTGTAAATTCCGATGGCCGTGAGCCCCAACGCCAGGCCGCCCAGGCTGCCAAGAAGGAGAACGCTCGCGCGCTGGTCCCGCACGGAGGTCGACACTACATCGTCGAGCGTGGAAACGTGGGCAATCGGCAATCCGGGATCCATGGCCGAAAGCTCGGACCGCACCGCTGACAACATCGCGCCTGGATCCGTTTTTGTGCGCAGTGCTATCGAGAATCCGGAATCAGGCCGCTGCGCGTAGCAGACATAGATCTCCCGATTCTCAGGACTGGCCAGGCTGTCGTGCCTCACGTTTCCGATTACTCCGATAACCTCCTGGAATCCGTCGATGCCCCAGGAAAAGGCGACGTGCTTTCCGATCGGATCTTCGTTGGGAAAATACTTGTCCGCGAAAGCCTGGTTGATAATCATCACTGGCGGCGCACCCTGAACGTCGCGATCGGAAAAATCCCGCCCACGCAAAAGCGGAATGTGCATGGCGCGGAAATACCCGGGACTGGCGATGAGTTTGGACGAACTGGGTGCTGCGCCTTCCAGAAGAGTACGGCCTTCAATATCCGTAGTTCCGTTGGAGCCGCTCCCGGTCAATGGCAGATCGCTGATCAGGCCCGCCGACTCGACGCCGGGCAAGGCGCTCAAGCGTGCTCGAAATTGACTGAAGAATTCTGTCTCCTGAACGGGCGTTTTGTATTTTACCGGCGTGAGGTTCACATAGAACGTAAGCACGTGATCCGCGTCGAAACCTTTCCGCACGTTCAGCAGGTTTGAAAAGCTGCGCAGAACCAGCCCCGCCCCGGCCATCAGCACCAGGGCCAGCGCGACTTCTGTGGTGACCAGAATGCTGCGTTGGCGCTTTCCTACGCCCGACCCGGCGCGGCCTCCCTCGCCAAGAGAAGCCGTCAACGAATTGCGTAGCAGCGTTCGCGCCGGCGCCAACCCAAAGAGGATCCCAGTTACCACGGCGATGCCCAGCGTGAACAGCAGCACCGCGACATCCATTTTGATTTCCCCCGCTCGCGGCAGGCGCGCTCCGAGCGTTTCCACCAGGCCCGCAATCGTCCAGCGGCCTATCAGAAGACCCAGCCCCGCACCAACCAGCGAAAGCAAAGTGCTTTCGGTGATCAATTGGCGGACAATCCTCCACCGCCCGGCACCCAACGCGATCCGCAAGGCGACTTCCCGGTTACGCCCCGCCGCGCGCGCCAGCAACAAATTTGCAACGTTGGCGCAGCCAATCAACAGGATGAATCCCACGGCAACGAACATCAGCATGAGCGGCACGCCCGAACCCGTGGTGAGGTCATCCTTGAGGCTGGAGATGCTGATCCCGTGTCGCGTGGACCTTTCCTTCATCACCTGATCGGCAAGAGGAACCAGTTGCTTTTGCGCTTCGGCAATCGAAAGCCCGGGGCGCAATCGCCCGTAAACACTCAGGAAGTGCAGACCTCGTTGCGCCATGTACTTATCCGCAAGATAGAGGCCGATCAGGATGTCGCCGCGCTGCAATGGCTGATAGTCCGGCGGCAGCACCCCCACGATTGGAAATACGTTGTCATCGAGCGTCAGCGCTCGAGTCAGCACCGAGGGATCACCATTGAGCCGAGTCCGCCAGAAAGAATAGGAGATCATCGCGGCGCGGCGCCCGGAAAACGGTTCTTCCTCCGGCAGAATATTCCTGCCGATAATCGGACTCACACCGAGGAGTGGGAGGTAACTCGCGGAAACGCAGATAACTCTGACCTGCTCGGGGGAACCAAGTCCGGAGAGGACAAAAGTCCCGTTTCTCTGAGCGGAAACGCTCTGAAATACCTGCACCTTGTCCCGCCAATCGGCATATTCCGGATAGGACATCGGCGCATTGCCATAATTCGGCTGAACATCGTAAATCGAGACAATCTGTTCCGGATGTGCGTACGGAAGCGGGCGCAGCAGCACTCCGTTCACCATCGAGAAAATCGCGGAATTGGCGCCAATCCCCAGCGCCAGAGTCAACACCGCCGCGGCCACAAAACCCGGACTCTTAACCATCATCCTTAACGCGTAACGGATGTCTTGCCAGAGAATTTCCATGGCTCGCCTCCGCGGCTTCCATACACACTTCCGCCGTCTGAGAATTAGACTACGAATCTTCTTTCGGGTTAGTTGCGGAGGAGGAAATTCTTGTCGGAGTATCTCAAGCCGGGTGCCTCACTCGTACCGCAGTGCGACCAGTGGGTCCACGCGCATCGCCCGCCGCGCCGGAATCCAGCAGGCCATCAGCGCCACGGCGAGCAATACAAAAGTCACGCCGATCAAAGTTTTTGGATCGGTCGCTTTCACACCGTAAAGCTGATCGCTCAGCAACTTCGTCAGCCAGTACGACGCCACCAATCCAACCGCGGACCCCGCAGCCGCCAGACGCAGCCCCTGTCCCAGCACCATATTCAGGATTCGGCCTCCCGACGCACCCAGCGCCACGCGGATCCCGATTTCATGCGTGCGCTGCGCCACCGAATAGGAAATCACGCCATAAACTCCCATGGTCGCAATCAGCAGCGCCATCGCTCCAAATAATGTGAGCAGGATGGTCATGAATCGTTGGTCTGTTAATGATTCCGCCACAATATCGTCCAGCGTTTTGACGGTGCTCAAAGGCAGTGTCGGAGCGATGCCTCGCAGTACTTCGCGCACTGCTGGAGTCAATCCAAGAGGCTCTTGCGCCGTCCGTATCATAAATACCGCGTCGTTTTGTCCTCCAAAGGCCTGTGCAAAGGGGATGTACATTGTTTCTTCCGGCGGTGTCGCCAGCGACGCTTCATTGATGTCACCGACGATGCCCACGATCCGCCGGGGAGCGGGCTCTGTGCTTGCGGGTCCCATCGGCTTGCCAATCCAGATGTGCTGGCCGATGGCGTTTCCCCTCGGCCACACCGCGCGCGCCATCGTCTGATTCACAAGCGCTATGGGTTCATTCCCGCTGGTGTCGGCGCTCGTAATCGCGCGCCCACTCACCAAGGGAATGCCCAGCGTTTGAAAGTAATCGGGATTGATGAATCGAAACCCCGCGTCAAAGGCCTTTCCTTGAAATGACGGATCACCGCCTTCAACTGAATAGAGGATATCCGGGGCTCCTGCAAACAGCGGCGTCATGCTGGCGTACGAAACTCGTTTCGCGCCCGGCAGCGAAGCGAGATTTGTGGCAAAATTATCCAGAAACGCGACCGATTTAGAGCCGGAATCGAACTGTTTCGCCGGCAGGCTGACCCCAAACGTCAGTACGTTGTGCGAGTCAAATCCAGGGTTGACCCGCAACAATCCAAACAGGCTTTGAAACAGCAGCGATGCGCCAATCACCAGCACCAGCGACAGCGCCACTTCGGCCACCACCAGGCACGACCGCAAGTAGCCGCGCCCCCGCCCGGACCCGCCTCCCGCCGTGCCTTCTTTGAGCCGGGTGTGAAGCTGCACAGCGGAGGTTTCCACCGCCGGCACCAGTCCGAAAATTACTCCTGTAAGGAGACTCAGGAGAAGTGCAAATCCAAGCACATTCGCATCCACCTGAATCGCTCCAGTATGCGGAATTGAGTCGGGAACCAGCGCGATGATGAATTTCAAGCTGGCGACGCAGACCAACACACCTGCCAGGCCGCTCATCACAGCGAGCAGTACACTTTCCGTCAGCATCTGACGGATCAACCTCCAGCGGCTGGCCCCCAGCGCCGCGCGTACGGCGATTTCACGCTGTCGCGAAGTCGATCGCGCAAGCAAAAGATTCGCCACGTTGGCGCATCCGATCAACAAAACAAATCCCACCGCCCCAAACAGGAGCAAAGGAGCTGTGCCCGCCCGCCGGTTCAAGAAATCCCGCATGAGGATCAGGTGCGCGCGCTCGTTGGTCCCGATCATATTTGGGTATTGGTCGTGCAAGCCGGTAAAAGGCTCGCTCAGCACCGCTTCTGCTTTCGCGATCGTAACGCCTGGTCCCAATCGCCCTATGCAAAGCGCAAAGTTACTGGGATTCTGGTTTGAAGCCGGCGTTTGAAAGACAAGCCAGACCTGCGCATCGCGCCCGTACGGTATGGGAAATTCAAATTGCGCAGGCATCACACCCACCACCAGCCACTGCGCCGCGTTTATCGTGATGGTTTGGCCGACGATGTTGGGGTCCGCGCCATATTTCCTTCGCCAGAGCGTGTCGCTCAAAATCGCGGCTTTGGATCCTCCCGGGCGCGCCTCCTCGTCTTGAAAATTACGACCCAGCGCCGGCTGAATTTTTATAACTGGGAGTACATCCTGTGAGATGGCATAGGCAGGAACTTGCTCTGGATCCCCGTTACCGTTCAGCGTCACGTTGCCCTCATATACGGCCAGTCCGAGAGAATCGAACAGGCCTTGCTTTTCTTTCCACGCCAGAAAAATCGGTAGCGAAACGGAAATCCCTCCGATTCGATTGCCGGTTCTCCCCACTAGGAACATTCGGTTGGATTCCGGGTACGGCAGGGGGCGCAGGAATACAGAATTAACGATCGAAAAGATGGCCGTGTTGGCGCCAATCCCCAGCGCCAGTGTTAGGACAGCCACGGCGGCAAACCCCGGATTGCGCCGGATCATCCGCAGCCCGTATCGCAAATCCTGGGCGAAGCGCTCCAGCGAACGCCACCCCCAGGCTTCTCTTGTACTCTCCTTCACCATTGTTTCATTGCCGAAATCGCGCCGGGCCGCATCACGCGCTTCTTTTTCCGGCAGGCCTGCATTCTCTTGCTTTTCGGTTTCCAAATCTAAATGGTCGCGAAACTCACGATTGAGGTCGTCTTCCTTCTTCTCGCGCCGGTCCGGCATTTCAGGCCTCCTCTGCGGGACGCATCATTCGCGCAATTGCCCGCGCCAATTGTTTCCACTTCGATTCCTCTTTGGTGAGCTGCTTTCTTCCCGTCGAGGTCAGGCTGTAAAACTTGAACTCGCGGTTCCGGTCTTTGGCCATTTCCCAGCTCGAGGAGATCCACTTCCTTCTTTCCAGACGGTGCAGCGCTGGATAGAGCGATCCCGTCGGCACCTGCAATGCTTCTTGCGAGCGGGTTCGGATCAGAGTGCTGATGCCGAAGCCGTGCTGCGGGCCGCCGCGCAGCGCCTGCAGGATCATCAGGTCCAGGGTCCCCTGAAGGAGTTCGATGCGGTCCTTATATTTTTCTTTCATGAGCCCTCAGAAGGATTCCTCACTTGGGATACGGACTTACACTCGATTTTGTTCCATGAGACCGTAGCGATACTACAGTAGACGTTCTACAGTCAAATATGTCACGCCTCTTTCGGCATTTCCATGACCATAGCGGAGACGGGTTATCGCAATCCGGCGGTTGGCCGCCTGTGGGGCGAATGGTAGAGTACCCACGCCGCTCGACACTTGCGGACCATCGTGCCGTCAACCAGCGACTCGACTCATTCCAACAAACCAGGCTTGGCGCGCCGCCTCGGTCTTTTTGACGCCACCATGATCGTTATGGGCGGCATCATCGGCGCGGGAATTTTTATTAATCCATCCGTTGTTGCTCTGCAGGTGCACACGCCCGCGCTAATTCTTGCTGCCTGGGTTTGTGGCGGACTCATCGCCATGGCCGGGTCCTTTGTTTATGCCGAGCTTGCTTCTCGATTTCCCGCTGTCGGGGGGCAATACGCCTATCTGCGCAAGGCCTATCATCCGGGAATCGCATTCATGTATGGGTGGGCGCTGCTTCTGGTGATCCAAACCGGCGGGATGGCGGCCGTCGCCATCACCTTCGGCAAATATTTCGTCGAGCTGACCCGCATTCCAATTTCCAGCAGTGCTTTGGCCGCGCTTGCGCTCGGAATATTGACGCTCATCAATTGCCTGGGCGTGCGTGCGGGAAGCACCGTGCAAAGCGCGCTCATGAGCATGAAGATTCTCATCATCGCCGCCCTCGTTGCTTGCGGAGCGCTGATTGGCACACATTTTTTGAGCGGATCCTCCCTTGTCAACGCACCCAGCGTGGCATGGACGCCCCTGCTCGATCGTCCTGCATCGTTTTCATTGATAGCCGCTTTTGGCGCGGCCATGGTTCCAATTCTCTTTTCCTATGGCGGGTACCAGACTGCAAATTTCATTGCCGGCGAAATGCGCGAACCCCGCAAGGATTTACCCCGCGGCCTGATGCTGGGTGTCGCCGGAGTCGTGGCACTCTACGTCAGCGTAAATTTCATTTGTGTCCGCGCGCTGGGCCCCGCGGGTTTGGCGGCGACCACCACGCCAGCCTCCGCCGTGATGCGTATCGCGCTGGGCCAGCGGGGAGCCACTTGGATCGCCGCGGGCATTGCCATCTCCGCGCTTGGATTCCTCAGTCAATCCATTCTTACGGCGCCGCGCGTTTATTTCGCCATGGCCGATGACGGCGTTTTCTTCCGTAGCGTGGCCTGGCTCAGCCCGCGCACGCGCGTACCGGTTGTGGCCATCGCCCTGCAAGGCGTTTGGGCGATCGTCATCGCGCTCTCGGGTCGCTACGACCAGATTCTCAACTTCATGATCTCCATGGATCTGCTCTTCATCGGACTTTCGGGAACTTGCGTCTTTGTTTTTCGTCGGCTTGAATCGCGCGGAGAAATGCCGCAAAACGGCGAGCGCGTGTATCTCACGCCGGGGCACCCCTTCACCACGGCAGCGTTTGTCGCTTCTTGCTGGCTCGTGGTCGCGGCAACTTTCTGGCACTACCCCCGACAGTCGCTCATCGGACTTGGAATTGCTTTGGCTGGGCTGCCGGTATACTTATTCTGGGGTTCGCGCAGCGGCGCCGCGCGAGACCGCGAAAAGAGCGATCGCGCCCGCAACGGAATGGGAGAGAACGGATGAGTTACCGGCACACGGAAGCACATTCACCTTATCTGGTGTGGGTGAAAACGCAGCCCAAGGCCAAATATAATTTGGCGACAAGCGGTGTGAGCAATCTCCCCCTTTCCAAACTTCCCGTCCGCATGGAGGACCTCGCCATCAGCGGACAGACACCGGGGTACGGTTACGCGCCGCTTCAGGAGACCCTCGCCCGCCACGCAGGCGTGTCAAAAGATTGCGTAGTCGCGGCCATCGGGACTTCCATGGCGAATTATTTGGCTTATGCGGGAACTCTTGAGCCCGGCGACGACATTTTGGTGGAGCATCCCGCTTACGGTCCAATGTTTGAGGCAGCGCAGTTGGCGGGCGCCAACATTCGCCGGTTCCGTCGCCGGTTTGAAAACGGCTTTGCGGTCGAGCCGGAAGAAATTGAGCGCGCCATCACTCCGAAGACGCGTCTTATCGCTTTCACCAATTTGCATAATCCCAGCGGCGCGTTCATCCCCGCGGAAACTTTGCGCGCCATCGGAGAAATTGCCCGGCGCAACGGTACGCGCGTGATGGTGGACGAAGTGTATCTGGAGATGTTCTTCGATCGCCCCGTACCTTCGGCATTCACTTTGGGTGAGCCATTCCTGATTACCAACAGTCTTACCAAGGTGTACGGACTCAGCGGATTGCGCTGCGGATGGATCCTCGCCTCACCCGAGCTCGCGGCTCGAATTTGGCGCATCAACGACCTGTTCGGCAACATTCCGTCGCATGCGGCGGAGTTGATGTCCATTGTCGCGCTCGATCATCTGCCCGATATCGCGCGGCGCTCGAAGGAATTGCTGGCCGCCAATCGCGCCCTGCTCGACGCTTTTCTCGATTCGCGGACGGACTTGGAAGTGGTGCGCCCGCCGGCGGGAACGGTTGTTTTTCCGCGCCTCACAACAGGCCGGACCGAAGAATTTGTGAAATTACTGCGCGAGAAATACGAAACAGAAGTTGTCCCCGGACGATTCTTCGATATGCCCGATCATTTCAGAGTCGGCATCGGCGGCGACACCGAAATGACCCGCAAAGGCCTGGAACGAATCTCCGCCGCTCTCGATGATTTCGCCCGGAGGTAATCACTTGGCTATCAGAGGCTAGTTTCAAAAACTAGGAACCTTTGCTCCAGCTCCCATTGCTGTTGCGCTTTCTCACTTGATTTCAAAAACGCGGTGCATGACGCGGACAATTTGTCCGCGCCCAAACGATCCCCCGAGCAGGCCGGGACAGAGTGGCTGAAATTATCGGGCGCGGTCCACAGGCTGGCGCCGGGCAGGAAACTATGCTCGATTCCCGTCCGCGCCATTTGTTTAAGATCTGCATATTTCAAATCATATGATTCCACAGCGCGGACATATTCATGTGTCAGGTCAATCCGCGAGACTCCCTCATCATCCGTGGAAAGTGCCACCGGCACGTGAAACATCCGGTACATCGGGAATGGGTGATCCTTCCCGCCCACCCCCAGAATCAAATCGTTGCTGCTCAAATTAATTTCCACCATCACATGTTTCGCCGCCATTTCTTTCATCAGCTCGTGGGGATGCGCCTCGTACATCACGTCCACGCCGTGCCCGATGCGCTCGGCACCGGCCTGTTCGACTGCCAGCCGAATGTGGCAGCAGAGCCCTTCCGGCGGAACAAGTCCATAGGCCAGTTCCCCGGCATGCAGGCTGACGTGAATTTTGGGATAAATTCCGCGGAGGAATCCTACAATCCGCATGTGCAGGTTGTAATCGGCCATGGAATTGATGCCGTCTTCCGGTTGGACGTAATTAATTCCTACCACTCGCGGATCGGCGGAGGCAATTTCAAATCCCAGCAGAGTCTGCGCGAAAATCATTTCTTTCGGGGAAGCGCGATAAACCTGGTAGATGTATCGCACCTGGACGCTGCAGGCCACGGATTCGTCGGGCTGTCCGCATTTTTCGCGCTCTCTTCGGACGGATTCTGCCTGGTCGTAAAAGGTTTTGGCTGCCGCGAGATCATCCTGCAATCCTTCCTTGAGAATCTTGTCCCGAAGGTCGGCGAAGTTTTCGCTCCAAACGAGATTCTTTGCGATGGCCGAAATTTTGCTGTAGGGTGACGAGACCATCAGTTCCAGATATTGTTCGTTCTGGGCCGCCGCGCGAGTCGCCACTTCATCCACCCACTCACCAGTATGCCGTGAATCGGTGCCGCCATATTTTCCGAAGGTGTCAAAGAAATGATCGTGACCGGTCACTCCCGGTGAGGGCACAAAACCGCGCATGGAAAACGAATCAATCAACGCGTCGTAAAGATGCTGATCCTTGTATGCCTGTGCCGCTGGGACCTTCCCCTCTCCACAAAACGGCTGCGGCGGCGCGCTTTCCGTCATCAGCACCGGCTTCGCGAACGACAACGTCGTGACGTTGACGCACAGGTTGTCTTCCTTGGCCGCACGGATGAATGATTCAGCGTAGACCGCGCCGGTTAGATGGCTGTGCAGGTCCGCGCCCTTGGGCATCTTGTAAAGAAACGCGCGAAGCTGTGGCGGATTCTTGCGCGCCGCTTCCAAATTGAGCTCTGCCACCCTCTCCAGCTCAGCAGCGCTTTTGCCGGGGGCCCTATCAGCGCCCTGGCCACCTGCGCGCGCGGACGCAACTACAACAAGGGCGGCCGCTATCCAGCAGAATCTCCTCGCTGATATAACCGAATTCCTTTTCATGAAGTTCAGCCCCTTACGAATTCTTGATGCGTCCCAGACTTTAGCATAGGGAAATCAACTCGATATCACCCATTCGGAGTCCACGCAGCGCAGCGTGAATTAATCTGCTCGCCTTAGTGGCCACATCATCTTCTTCCCGATTTGGTCCAGTCCCAATCGAGGATGATCGTGTGCCGAAATGGGAATTGCGAACCATTTCCCCCCGCTCATTCGTTCTTAAGCCTCTGACTATAAATCACTTCCGCGATCTGTTCGCATGGAAGCATTGTTGCAGTGGATGGTCTGTAATTGTCGCTTCGAAAATCGTCAAATTTGAAAAAGTCACAACAATCGCGCTTTTGACAACATGGACATCACGACACAAATCGGACCAAGGTCTTGCTTTCTCTCCCGGTCGGATTACTTTCCGGTGGCCATTTCGACAACGGGGCGTAAACGCCGGTTGACCATGCCCATGATCGCGATAAGATTAAACTCCCTTCTAAGTTGTCTGGCAGGTGGACACGGGCTGCCCTCTTTCAGCCTTCATTGTCCTTTCCGGATGAGTTACCACCCCTTCATTTTTGGCGTGATGAGACTGCGAATTTCGCAGGAGTCGGCATGTTGCTATTCGCATGGCGAACCATTGCCGCAATTTCCTTAAGGGTGAATTTATTATGAATAAGAATGCTCAGGTTTCAGATATCCCCGAATCGTTGCTTCATCAAACCGGCGCTGTTCCCACCGATTCGTCGCCAACTCAATCCGGGAGACCCCGAGTGGACTCGGCCAGACCTAAATTAATGGACGAATCCATCGTCGGGACCGCTCAGGATGCCGTCGATTTCATAACCAATATCCTCGAGTCCTCAACCGAATACTCGGTGATAGCGAAGGACCTGAACGGGGGAATCCTTCTCTGGAATGAGGGTGCTCGAAGGTTATACGGATACGAACCCGAAGAGGTTGTAGGTAAGGCTAACTCGTCCATCTTGCACGCGCCTGAAGATGTCGCCACTGGCTTGCCACAACAGATTATGCGTGCGGCTCTTGACCACGGAAAATGGGAGGGAACGCTAACTCGCCAGCGTAAAAATGGCGAGAAGTTCACAGCACGTCTGGTGCTCACTCCGCGTCGTGATCCCAACGGTAAACCAATCGGCTTCCTCCTGATTTCCAAAGACATCTCCGACGAAATTCGCCTTACCCAGTACGCCCGCAGCCTGATCGAAGCCAGCGTGGATCCGCTGGTCACCATCAGTCCGGAAGGCAAAATCACCGACGTAAACGAAGCCACCGTTAAAGTTACGGGGGCGATTCGCGAAAAACTTATCGGCACGGACTTTGCCGACTATTTCACGGAACCGGAGAAAGCTCGGGAAGGATACCAGAAGGTATTTTCGGAGGGTTTTGTCACCGACTACCCACTGACCATTCGCCGTGGAGACGGACGGCTGACCGATGTCCTGTACAACGCTTCTGTGTACAAGGACGCACGCGGCAACGTTCTTGGCGTATTCGCCGCTGCCCGGGATATCACCGGCCGCAAGAAGGCGGAGGAGCGGTTTCGCGCGGTTCTAGAAACTGCCCCAGACGCAATGGTCATTGTGAACAAAGATGGCAGGATTGTCCTCGTCAACGCCCAAACCCAAAAACTGTTTGGGTACACTCGTCAGGAACTTCTCGGCCAACCCGTCGAAATGCTCGTTCCTCAACGTCTTCGTGGCCTTCATCCCGGTCATCGAACGGGATTCTTCTCCAAACCGACGGCGCGCCCAATGGGCGCGGGTTTGGACCTCTACGGCCAGCGCAAGGATGGATCGGAATTTCAGATTGAAATTAGCTTGAGTCCTCTGGAGACTGAGGAAGGCGTTCAAGTTTCCAGTACCATCCGCGATATCACCGCTCAAAAGCAAGCCTCGCAGTATGCCCGGAGCTTGATCGAAGCCAGCGTGGATCCGCTGGTGACCATTAGTCCGGAAGGCAAGATCACCGACGTAAATGAGGCCACCGTTAAAGTCACCGGAGCCGCCCGCGAAAAACTCATCGGCGCGGATTTCGCCGACTACTTCACTGAACCCGTGAAAGCCCGCGAGGGATACCAACGAGTCTTCTCGCAAGGTTTTGTCACCGACTATCCGCTGACCATTCGTCATGCCGACGGGCGGCTGACCGATGTGGTGTATAACGCCTCGGTCTATAAGAATTCGAGAGGCAGCGTGCTGGGGGTGTTCGCGGCCGCGCGCGACATTACCGACCAGAAGCAAGCCTCCCAGTATGCCCGGAGCTTGATCGAAGCCAGCGTGGACCCGTTGGTCACCATCAGCGCAGAGGGCAAGATCACCGACGTAAATGAGGCCACCGTTAAAGTCACCGGAGCCGCCCGCGAAAAACTCATCGGCGCGGATTTCGCCGACTACTTCACTGAACCCGTGAAAGCTCGCGAGGGATACCAACGAGTCTTCTCGCAAGGTTTTGTCACCGACTATCCGCTGACCATCCGCCACGCCGACGGGCGGCTGACCGATGTGTTGTACAACGCTTCGGTTTACAAAGACGCGAGGGGAAACGTGCTGGGGGTCTTCGCGGCCGCGCGCGACATTACGGACCAGAAGCAAGCCTCCCAGTATGCCCGGAGCTTGATCGAAGCCAGTGTGGACCCGTTGGTCACCATCAGCCCGGAAGGGAAGATCACCGACGTAAATGAGGCCACAGTTAAAGTCACCGGAGCCGCTCGCGAAAAACTCATCGGCGCGGATTTCGCCAATTACTTCACTGAACCGGAAAAAGCCCGTGAAGGCTACCAGCAAGCTTTTGCGAAAGGATTCGTCACCGACTATCCGCTGACCATCCGTCACATCGATGGGCGGCTCTCCCACGTCCTGTACAACGCTTCCGTCTACAAAGACGTAAACGACAATGCCCTGGGCGTATTTGCCGCCGCGCGTGACGTCACTCCCCTCAAGAGAGCGGAACTGGAATTGGCGGACCAGCGTACGAGGGAACTCGATCGTTTGGCGGAGTTGGAAAGGTTCCAAAAACTTACAATCGGCCGAGAATTAAAGATGATCGAACTCAAGAAAGAGATCGAAGACCTCAAGAAGCGCCTCATGGCCCAACCGGTACCCGCATGACTGCCACTTACAGTCTAAGAGTGGAACCGGGTAACCGCGAATCTTTTTCCGACTCGCGTCGCCCGCTTTCCGAGTGCACGGTGGATCTCCCTCTTGACCTGTTGCAGGCCGAAGATGGCCAACGAGCCATGCTCAATATCTTGGAAGACTTTGCCTCAGAAAAGGCCAACTTGGAACTCGGACAACGCGCGATTTTGAACATTCTCAGTGACTTCGACGCTGAAAAAGAACGGTTGGGAGGAACTCAAAGCGCTGTATTGAACATCCTGGAAGATTCCGTGGCCGAGAAAAAGCGCCTGGAAGAGGTCCAGAAGGCCATGGTCAACATCCTGGACGACTTCTCGGAAGAGAAAGGCCGTCTGGAGGAGAGCCAGGGCGCGGTCATAAACATTCTGGACGATTTTGAATTGGAAAAAAATAAAGTGGAGTTGGCAAACCTTCGTTTGGAAGGCGAGGTGGAAGAGCGCAAACGTACGGAAATTCAACTGGCCCGCCGCGCCGAAGATTTGGCGCGCTCGAACGACGATTTGCAGCAATTTGCATATGTGGCCTCCCACGACCTGCAGGAGCCGCTGCGCATGGTCGCCAGTTACACCCAGCTCCTGGCCAAGCGGTACAAGGGCCGACTGGATGCCGATGCCGATGAATTTATTTCTTTCGCCGTGGATGGCGCAAACCGCATGCAGGTACTGATTCATGATTTGCTGGCTTATTCGCGGGCTGGAAGAAATGGAAAACTGATTCACGGTGTTCCCAGTGAAAACGCATTAAAGGCGGCTCTCGTAAATCTGCAGGCTGCCATTGAAGAGAGTGGCGCTGTCATTACCCAAGATTCAATGCCGGTCATTTCGACCGACGAATCACAACTGGCAAAGGTCTTTCAAAATCTTATAGGGAACGCAATCAAATATCACGGTGACGCCGCTCCCTGCATACATATCGGTGCATCGAAAGCAGACCGAGAAGAATGGGTGTTCTCCGTCCGTGATAATGGTTTGGGAATCGATCCACAATATTTTGAAAGAATCTTCATTCTGTTTCAGCGGTTGCACGGGCGAAAGGAATTCGAAGGTACCGGTATCGGGTTGGCCATCTGCAAGAAAATAATCGAACGCATGGGCGGGAGGATATGGGTCGAGTCAGAGCCCGGAAAGGGTTCAACTTTTTATTTCACCCAGCCTTTGTGAAAGAGGAATCAATGGAAATAAGCGCAAAAAATGCCACAACGATCACCATTCTTTTGGTGGAAGACAGTCCCGGGGACGTCCGGCTCACCCGCGAGGCGTTTAATGACGCCAAAGTTCATGTCAATTTGCACGTCGCGTCTGATGGGGCGGAAGCAATGGTTTTCCTGCGGCAGGAAGGGGCGCACGCACACTCTCCGCGTCCGGATCTGATTCTGCTTGATCTGAACTTGCCCAAAAAAGACGGTCGCGAGGTTCTCGAGGAAATCAAGGAGAGTGCTTCGTTGAAGACCATTCCCGTGGTCATCCTGACCACCTCCATTTCTGGCGTGGATATCATGCAAAGCTATTTGCGCCACGCCAATAGTTACATCGCAAAACCGGTTGACCTCGAGGGGTTTCTTAAAGTTGTGAGGAGCATCGATAATTTCTGGTTGTCCGTGGTCAAGTTGCCTCGCGAATAACGGTCATGAAGCAAAAGACAATCCAAGTTCTCTTGGTGGAAGATAACCCTGGAGATGCTCTTTTGCTTCGCCGCATGTTTGACAAGGAAAATCCCGGCTGCTTTGAGTTCACTCACCTTTCGCGAATGTCCGAC
>DATGHC010000045.1:0-25702 GCA_035308165.1 Candidatus Acidiferrales bacterium
ATGCTTGAGAAGCAACTAAAGGTTATATTAACTGTGACGATATGTCAATGGGCGGCTGTTTAGCTGCGTCGAGAACTTCGGAAGGTGTGGGACTCGAACCGATGAGGCTGGAAAGCCCCCGACGCTTCTCAAGCATCGTTCAGTGCCCTCTCTGACAGCACCTTCCAAACGATTGCGCTTGAGGTTGCATGATATTACCATTGAGATAGATACCCTACACTGTATTTCCATTTCCCTCTCGCAGACCAGGATTGGAGTGCAGTCTAAGAATCAGTCAGAAGCCCTTCCTTCTGAGCAAGACCTCACTTCCGAGGGGATCGGATGAAACACGCTTTGTTAAATCATGAAACTAATCAGCAAAGGCAACGATTGATCTGCTCCCCTGACCGGAGCCCAGAGACCCTGCGTCAGGCACGGGACCGAGCGACGGAGCGAGTTGGCCAGGCGCGGGTCGGTGGATTCGGTGCGCTTGAGTTGGGGGAGGAGGAGCATGATTGCGCAGTTTCCTGATTTTAAATGTCGAGCTACAATTACTACATGCCACCGCCACGCATCATGTACATCGAGAACAAATCTGCCGGACCAGACGGCGGCGAAATCATCGGTGTGGCCCGAATTGGGCGCGTTGAGTTCTCAAAAACCGGCAGGAGTGTCTACTACAAAGGGCGGACATTTCAAAGCCTGAATGGTTCAGGGTTCAAGGCTAATTATTTCGACGTGGAGAGCCACGAACGATATTGGATTTCAGGGCCCAGAAAAGATGGTGAAGACGGATTGTATGGCCGGCGCCCTACACCGATTGATGAAGATGTGCGTGAGGAATACTGGACGGTCATCCGCAAATTACCTCAGAAGAAGAATCAGAAAACCACTTAGAATTCTGCTTGGAATTAAAATATGCGCGTAAGAGGCAAACGACGATGGGTGCTCGCCTTAACTTTTGTGTTCATCATCGCGATGGTGGCGTCGGAGATGGGACACGCAACAAGCTGCGTTCTGCATTCGGCATACAAAGTTGGCCACGTTTGTGGGATCGCAGCTGACCCGGACCTCTAATTCCCTTTCATCAATTCTTTTGGCGCTTGGAATATGCTCTCGCAATGAAAGCGAAGACAATCAACAACACAACTCCTACTCCGAACGTAATCCATGGAAACAGGATCATGTTTTTGATCCTATCACGATTCCGACGGCCATGAGTGTCAGGCCTAAAACTCCGACGCATCCAGCAACAAACCAGTCCTCTTTTGTGCCGTATGCGCTCTTTAGCATGGTGTCCAGAGGAGCAAAAACGAACATCAAAAGACCAATTTCTCTCAGGCTCTCGCCGGCCAATTCCAACGCTTTCTTCCAATTCACTGTGCAATCGTTTTACCGCAATTTGAGGGTCGTGTAAATACTAACGATGTACGTACCTTCTGTTCACTATCTGGATTCTCACTGCGAACGGGGCTCTGGGGTACTACGTCAGGGACGGGACCACGCGGCGGAGGGAGTCGGCCAGGCGCGGGTCGGTGGACCCGACGTGCTTAATGTGGAGCAGGAGGAGCATAATTGACAACTCATCCAATTGGTGTCTTACTTAGCTTAGCGGATAGACGCTTTAGCCAATTAGGCTAGGGTGAAGTTTCGGGCGGCTCGAATGAGCCGCCCCTTTTTTTTATTTCCTTCATCGCACTTTAGGAGACGCGATGAAGGAGTGTCCCTGTCATGGTCATGACGATCCTACCCTAATTCACGCCGCGAACCGGGGCCCAGGGGTCCTGCGTCAATGACGGCACTACGCGGCGGAGGCGGAACCAACTGCCGGGCGTGGTGGGGCTTCCCGGCGGCGGAGGTCCCGGAAGCGGCGCGCCAGGAAGCGGGCTGCTCGGCGGGAATCCCAATTGGAAAGCGACGCGCTCGGCGGTTACGTTGAGCGGCAGCTCGAGATCCTTCGGCGCGGGGCTGGAGAGCGCGAGCGGCTGTTGGATCACCGCAAAAGAGTTGTGATTCAGGAAAGTGGTCAGGCCGAAAAGGCCCGCGCCTTCCACGTTGGCTGTCAGATATGCAAACAGTTTGCGATGTGAACGAACCTGCAAATCGGCTTCCAGATCCGCGGGCAGAAGGAACGCCGTGGTGTAGTAGGAGTTGATGGCCGCGCCGTCGTCGGTCAGTTGCGTGTCGCTGAACTGATAGATTTTTCCGTTGGCCGCGGCGTTGCCCAGGAAAATGTGCGCGGTGCCGTCGGGCCGCTCGATTAACGCGGCCGAGCGCGCGGCAACATTCCAGGGGCTCCACTTGCGGGCGGCGCCGAAGAAAAACATTTTCTTGGTGATGGTGCTGAAATGCACCGGCGATGCGGCTTCGATTTCCGCGGCGTTTGCCAGGCCGCGATAATCCATCATCAAAATTTGATTGGGCTGTGTGGCGGCGGGGCCCATGGGCACGCCGGCCAGGATGCGTTTGTTCTGCGTGTCCACGCGCACCCAGAGCGTGTGTCCGTACTGCCAATTAATCTGGTCCCAGGTGGGCTGAATTTCCTGCGAAATTTTCACCGGCTCGCTTCCGGCGTAAAGATAAAGTCCTTCGCGCGCGGCGATGACCGCCCAATCTTCGCCCACGTCCACTCCATTCACGGAGGGAGTGCCGACGGTGTTGGAAATTTGATTGATGGTCCAGCGGTCGGGCTCGTTGGCGCCGTCGTCCTGGGTGACGTAAAGGCTTCGTTCCTTCACGAAATAAAGTTGCTCGCGCAGCTTGAATGCGGCGCGCACGGCCTGTCCGTTTTCCTCGGCGACGCTCAAGATTCCGGTGATGCCGTCATAACTTTCGGGATCGTCCACATAGCTGGCGCGGACTTGGGCCAGGTGATCGGGCAGCGCGTTGGGGAATATTTCGATGCAATCTACGAAAAGAGATTCGCCGGTGGCGGGCGAGTCCTGGAAAACGACGTAGACGCGGAGCACCGCGTCGCCGGGAATGGTGGCCGGCGTGGCGGCGCTGAACGGCACGATGAATTCCTGATACGCGGTGGTGAGCTGCGTGTTCAACACGCTGGCTTTGGCGATTTGTCCCAGCGAAGGACTGAAAATATCCACGGTAAAAGTGGCGGGGCCGAGCGAGGAGCCGGCGGCGAGACGTATGCGCGCGGAATATTTCGTGGCGGGTTGAAGAATCGCCACGCCGTTCGCGTCACGAAAGGCAGTTTGCGCGATCATTCCGCGCGTGGCGTTGCCGCCGCTGCCCGGGCCGGTGATTTGATAAGCGAATCCCCAAACGGCGTTGGTGGATTGCGCGCCGCCGGGGCCGTTGGTGGGGTCTCGAGTCCAGCCGAGAGGGATGATGGCGGTGGGATCGAAGCCCCCGTCGAAAGTGAGATTGAGAAAATTGTCGAGCTTGGTGCGCTCACCCCACCAGAAAAGGCGCGAGGAGTAGTCAATCACGCCGGCACATTCGCCCAGCTCAACGAGCTTGAAGAGATTGTCCACGTTGGCGCCGGCAAGCAATGCCGCGTCGGAAAAATCCACGGTAAACGAAGTGGTGGTGTTGTCGGCGATGAGCATGGCGGTGGATTGCGGAATGTTGGTGGGCACATAAAAAAAGCTGGCCCCGTTGGCCCCGGTGAAGGCCAGGATGCGCGCGACGATGTTGGGCGGGCCGAGCGGAATATTGCTGACGCTGGCGCGCCGGCCGCCTCCGGTGGTCCACGGAACCGCGGGAGAAGGAGCGGTCAGATATCCCTGGCGCGTTTGGAAAATCACGCTCAGCTGGTGGACTCCCGGCGAGCACTGAGGCTGCAGAGTGGAGCTGGCGCCCGCGCCTCCATTGCCCGAAGCCGAGTTGGCGCCGGGATTGTTGTAGGTGAATGTGGTGGCGCTAGGCACGGCGGTGATGAGAAATGTTCCGTTGAAGGTGCTGTCGGCCACGTTGACGATGAGCACGGTTTGGCCCAGTTGATAACCGTGCGCGATGGTGGTGGTGATGGTGGAAACATTGTTGGCGCGCACCGCTCCGGTGGGAGAGGCGGCGATGCTTAGAGTGGGCTCGACCGCGGCATCCACAACGGTTGGGCCCGCGCCGGGGCCAACCTGGCTGACGCGATCAAAATTCACGGCGTCGTATTGGCGCGGGAGGTCGTTGCCGAATTTGCCGTCGGAGATGGCCAGATACTCGCGTCCGAAAAGCGTGGTGGATTTGGCCAGGGACGCGGCCTTCAATCCCGCGGCGATTTGCGTGAGCGTGCCGGCGGTTAATTCCGCCCAAAGGAATCCCGCGGAATCGAAAGCCAGCATGATTTCCTGCTCGGCAGGAGTGATGAACGTTTTCAGATAATTGACGGTGGGGTTGCCGCCGCCGGTGTCCACGATGGGCGCGAACATGGATTGCAAGCCGGGCCGCGTGCGGACGGCGCCGATGAGGAAGGCCACGTCGGCGCAGTCGGGCGAAACGCCCAGGGGGAGATCGGAGGGCGGCATGTCGGTCATGAGGCCGCCGAATTGGTCGAGCGGCGCGTCAATGGTTCCTGCGACGGTCATGGGGAAACCTTCTGCAATTCAGTGAGTTTTGGATTTTGCGCGCCTGAGGAATGGTTCCGTTAAATAGTCAATGCGACGAGATGGGTCTGTTATCACATACTGTACTTACACTATGTGATATACTTTGCGGCCGACCTGACCATGATAAAGCCGCGACCGCAGCTCATCCAGTACGCCTCAGCCTGCGAGCTATATCGGCATTTCGAGCGGATATTTCTCGGCGGGAACCAGACCAGCCACCATGTTGACTCAACTTGCGGCCACAGAATCAGAATTTATGACCACCATTTTTTCCACATGGTGAAACTCGATCATGGTGAAAAGCCAAAGCCGATGTTGATGGCAACCGAGAAAGAGGCAGTCTTAGCGACTCAGGAGGGTTTTGGGCTTTATGGCCATGACAAGCAACGCGCGGTCTACTTGGAATCTGCGTTTCACTGCCTTCGTTCGCCAGACGAAGTGTGGGACGATCCGACCCTTTCTTCTGCGCGATGGATCTACATTTCGGAATATGACACGGCACCCTACACACATACGGTCGTTTTAGTGGGAGAGCGGTCTGAAGATCAGGTCTTGATAACGAGCTTCCCCGCCAAGAGTAGGAACGCCAAAAAGTGGCGAAGGGGAAGGCTGATTTACGTTCGGGGCTAAAACACGTCTGCCGCTCGTTTGACGGAGCGGCAGACGATAACGCGCGGGGATTTCACCCGCTGATCTTTTTAGCTAGCCTGTACTGATTATCCACGAAAGCGTACGTTTGTCAAGAATGAACGCCTAACATGAGTGAAATCACTCATATACATACTACGAATGTACGACCGCTTCCGCCCAAGAATCGTAGTCCCGATCGCGGGCGGCCTCGAGGCGGAAGATCGCCCCCCTGCTCTTCTGCACTGATCTGCTACGGCCAATGTGTTACGACGATCGCGTTGGCCAAAATCGAATTCGCATCAGAAACTTCGCGGAACCGCGAAGCGGAAATCCGGGGCGAAGGCGAGCCCGTTATACCACGGGGACGGGATAGCGAAATTCTTGCCGTTCGGGAGCGTCACGATTTGCCCTCCTCCAGCGCTCACAATATGGTCGGCCACCAGCTGATGCTCCCAGTCCGTCCAGCTCTTTTCAGCCTGTTCCAAGGATTGCGCGCTGTCCAAAACCTCTCGATGCAGAGCTTCCAATTTCTGACGCTCGTTCGCCGAAAGTTCGACGGTTCTTACCATCGACACCTTTGAAACCGAACTCACTCGCCCGATCGCCAGCCGGAAGTCAGATGTAAACCCTAAGTCCCGCAACTCGTCGTGCGCACCCTGATAGCTCCAATAGAATGATTTCCAAGCCTCTTTCGCTTTAGCATCTCTGTCATCGGCGTCCTTCAAGTTTTGTGCAAGCTGCTTCGTTTTTGCTGCCTCGTCGGCAGACAGTTGAATGGTTGGAACCAAACGCTCCTGAGCCATGCTCGGCAGCGCAATGAGAAGGGAAATGGCAGTACAGGATAGGATAAGTAGATTTTTAGCCATAGGGGCCCAATAGTACTTCTGAGCTTCAATCCTGTCTAGTCGATGAAATGCTCAGTATCGGACGCAAATTGCAGGGTGGGTGTTTACCCATTCAAGAGGGCTTCCGCCCAGGCGTCGTAGGCGCGGTCGCGTTGCGCTTCGCGGCGATAGAGCGCTTCCCTGCCCCGACGCGATTCCGGTGTGTTTGCAAAACCCACTGCGCCGGGCATGAGCCCGACGGTGCAGGCGCCGCTGTGCGCGCGGCTGCGCTCGATCATGAGCGCGAGGCGCTCGGCGATGGCGGGAGTGAGCTGGACGAACGCGCCCAACCCGTCGTCGGCGTGTGATGAGGACACGCGCGAAGAGGCGCCATCCATCGGGGCGGCTTGTGAATGCAACTGAGCCGGCGCGGAGGCCCTTCGACGAAACTCAGGGCAAGCCGGCGCTATACGCGGGAAATATTCCAGCGTGAACACGTGCTCGTATTCGCCGCGGGAGGGATAGGGGCCGAGGGCCGCGATGTTGCGGCCATCTTCGATTTCCATCGTCTGACGGGCCCATATTTCAGGCGAGCCGTAGGTTTCGGGAGCGCACCAACGCTCAATGTGCCAGCGATTGTGCGGGAAATATTTCGGCGCGAGGCGCAGGCCGATGGTTTCGCGAAGCACCGAGCCGCTGGCGTCGCGGTCGGTCCAGCGTCCGCCGATCCATCCCAGGCGATTCCATCCCCACACGGCGCGGAAGTTGGGCTCGCCGAAAACGTTGCGTCCGCCGGCGAGAGCGAGACGTTGCGCGACCGCCGCGGATGGATCGTGCGTTTCGCGGAGGACGCGGATCATTCCTGCAAAAAAAGACTGTTGACGGAAGTTATGGAAACTTAGAGAGCTTTGGAAGCTGGAATTCCGTGGCTAGGCTTTGGAGTCCGTGAGGAAACCGCCCTGTGCTCAAGGTATCGGTTAAGTGCGAACCAACAGGTGAGCCCGCAGGCAAGCCCGAACAACAACAACGCATATCCGACCGGACCGGGAGAGCCGGATCCAACCTTCAGCGCAAATAACATTGCAGCGGGGATCATCGCAAGTCCCGAGACCAGATACAGGGTCAAGAGCCTCCCGACGCTGGGCACAGTGTCAGTGTGGTTGCGAAGCATTTCAAAACAACTCCTGAATTAAATTGTACACGATCTGTGGTTCTCGGGCTTCAGGTTAGATGTCTGATGCGTCGAATGGTCAGCCACTCGAGACGTGGCGGCTGCGAGATCCTTCGGGCATCCTGATCGGATGCCCTCAGGATGACAGCGCGTTGGAGGTCGCTCAGAGTGCCAATAGTGTGTGCAGTGATGAGCGACACTTTATCCTTGCACTTTGACAGCTGAGGGGCCGCGATAGATACTAATTACGCGAACCTGCTGCTCTGCCCTGTGGATGGAGCAACAAGAAATCAAGGGCGGCTTTCGAGCCGCCCTTTTGTTTTTTTTGCGGCCGATTAGTAGCCGGAGGGCCGGGCCAGCGCATCGATGTAGGCGCCGCTGCGGGGCGAGTCGTCCCACACCTGGAAGCCGGTGTCGAAGTAAAAAATGTACGACGCCGAGAGGCCGCCGCTGGCGCCGTAAATCGGGAACACGGTTTGTCCGCCGATCTCGAAGAAGTCAATATCCTTCATGACCGCGCGGCCCCAGTGCGAAAGATCCAGGAAATCCACGCGGGTCTGATCGGCGTTCACCGAGGATTTAATCGGCACGCCGGACATGGTCTTGCGCCCGGTGAAAAGCAAATCCAAATCGTTCGCGCTTCCCTGCGGGCCCTCCTTGATGATCTGGCTGACGGTGATGCCCAGATTTTCCCAGGCGTGTTCCTGCTCCACGCTGGTGTAGGCGATGAGCTTGCCCACCTGGCTGATGCCCAGCGATTTGCGGACCTTGTTGATGGCCAGGCGCACGTTGGCGGGAGTGAGCGCGGCGTTGCCGGCGTTGACGCGCGGCGTGGCCAGCTGAACCGGATAGGTCGCGCGGTTCAGGTTGAGCCAGGTGCCGGTGGTCGCGTTGTTCTGGTGGTACTTGATGCCGAACAGGCTGGTGGGCTGCGCTCCGCTCAGTCCGTCGTGCACGATCAAATCGCCGGCCACGGTTCCCGCGGGCACGGAGTCCACCGTGATGGTTTGTGCGGTGATGGGATCGGCGGCGGTCACGTTGCAGGAGCCGCGGTTGGTGGTGAGCGTGGAGTCGTAAATCTGAATTGTTTGCCCGACGTAAACGAGCGCCGCGCCCGAGGGAACGTTCATGGTGAATGTGGACGACGCGATGGAAGCGACCGAGCCGAGGACGCCGTTGCCGGCGGTCTGGATCAGCTTGTCGAGGAACGCGCGGAACTGTTTCATTCCGTTGGCGACCTCGCGCTTCGCGGCGTTTTCGATGGCCTTCTCGCGAGCGTTGCTGGCGTATTCAACGAGCTTGGTGATTTCCACGGCGAAGCGGTAGAAGACCGGCGAGATGGTGGCCACGTCGTACGCGGTGCCCGAGCCGCGGCCCAGGTCGCCGCCATCGGCGTTGTAGCTGCCGGCTTTGCCGCCGGGGTTAACCTGCAGAGGGAGACGCATGGAGCGGCTGGAAACTTTTTCAACGTCGCCGCGCTGCTGGATCATGGAGAGCAGGACATCGTCGCGCTCGTAGAGGAGAGGGACTTTGTCACGGACTTTTTCGAGCTGGAGTGCAATGGTTTGGGAATTGGACATGGCTGGCATGGTGTGTGGTTCTCCTTTGGAAATGCGGGTGGGGGTGGATTAGAAATTTGTTTGCGGGGAGAGGCAAAGACAAAATGAAAGGCAAAATCAAAGGCAAAAGATTCAACGCAGAGGGCGCAGAGGCGGCTCTGAGCTAAGAGTGCGAAATCGTTTACACTTTCTTACTCCGGAGGGAGGGGCGACTGCTTCAGGTATGCGGCCACGGCGATGATGGCGCTCATGCCCGCGCTGACCGCGGAGATGGCCATGGTGTTGCGAAATCCCGCCTGCAAATTGAAATGCGCGGGGTCGATGCCTACGGAGGCGAACCCGGTGATGACTCCGTTGGCGGCGCCGGCGATGGCCGCGGTGAGCATTCCCTTCATCCAAATTTCAAAGCGAAGCATATTCCTCTCAAAAAGCCTGAAGGCGGGTCTGTATCGCGGGGAGCGCACCTACACATTCGAGCGCGTGCTGAGTCACAGAAGCCAAGGCCATAGTGCAGAACTGGACCGGCGCAACGGAATTATTGCGCGACAGGTAATTTCTGGATTAGTATCCGTAACCATGATTCGTAACGTCGGGTAACGGAGGGGGCAACGCGGGGCGTCCTGTTTCGGAGTTGACGCCTGGCGTCGGTTCCCGGGGGCAATCTTGGGGTCGAGCTCCTGAGTCGGGGCTTGCGCGGGGTCGGGCCGTGACCATATCTCATTTCATATGTGAACGTTGCAAGGGGACTACTCCACGCCACTCCCGGCGCAAGGGTTGGATGCAGCGCGTGCTGACTCCCCCGCCCATTGTCCGCTACTACCGGTGCGCGGATTGCGCGGACAGGTATCCGGCCATTGGTTTTGGAGAAAGCCGCGTGGTGATGCGCAAGAGAGCACAGGAAATAGCGCTCGGAGGCGCGGTGGTGGTCCTTTTCGGCGGGATCCTGGCCGCGATCATGGGGCTTTTGATGCTGCGGTAAGGGGTTTACTTTCTAGCGTATCCCCGCGGGAAGGGTGTTGCCAGCATATGACCGGAGGGTTATCCTTTCCAAGATGAAACAAGGTCAAGTATTGAGTGGGGCCTTGCGATGACAGTTCATTCATTTAAGTGCGAACGCTGTATTGGTACGGAACTGGCGCACTCCAGGCGCCACGGAATAATGGAATATATCCTCACTCCCCCGCCCTTCGTAGGGTATTACCGCTGCACCAACTGCAAACAACGATATCCGGCGATTGGATTTGGGGAGAACCGCGAGATTCTTAAGAAGAGCACCCAGGATGTTGTCAAAGCTGGAGCCATCGTGGTGCTGGCCATGGGTGCGATTGCCGCGTTCATCGGTTTGATCTCGATGATTCACGTAACACAATAATCAAAAACATTACTGTATGGCGCGGACGTTATAGGCCACTGCTGCCGGCGTGGCGCTGGCGCCGCTGACATTGCATACCCGCGCGGTCACGGTGCCGGCCGTGGAAACCCACGCGGTCCAGGTGAATCCCGTGCCCGGGTCGGACGCGGGACTGACTGCCACGGCCATGCTGGTGGTCGTGCCGGTGACCGATGCGGTGCCAGTGGTGCAGGCGCCCGCGGCCAGCGCGCTGCCTCCGATCGAGCTTGTGGTGCCGGTGAGCGGCAACTGGCTGGTGAGCGCGATGGTGCCCGAAGCGTCCTGAAAAGTTTGTGAGCGAAACGCGGTCGGCGCGCCGGTCAAATTGATTCCGTTGGTCGAGTTCCCTGCCTCGATGTGCAAGTCTCCAAAAAATGTCGCCGAGCCAGCGGCATTATTCCCCTGAGCGGACGAGTACAAAACCAAATGATTCCCCGAATCCGTTTGGAAGACCATGGACTTCTGACCGGTAGCGTGCTGATAGTAGAGCGAACCGCCGCCGTGCGTAGGCGAAAGAAATTGCAGGATGCCGTAAGTATTGTCGGTGCTTTCCAGAGTCAAACCCGCGAACGCGCCGGCGCCGTCAAATCGCGCGATGTAGCCGTTTCCGCTCCCCGACATACTGGAGTATGCGATTCCGTTGCCGCCGTTTCTGCTGTCGTAGAAGTGGTGAGCGTCGGCGCCGTTGGTCATGACGCCGGCCGGCACTCCGGCGACCAGAATTCCCGGACTGACCGTGAGACCGGGCTGGTCGTTGGAGGTTCCCCAACAGCCTGAGTTGCCCGGTCCAGCGAATACACAGCCGTTGGAATTCGCCACGGTCATATTGGTGTCGGTGAGCGCGGCGGAACCGCCGATCATGGTCAATCCGCCGATGGGCTGGCCCTGCGAAAAAGAGGCTGCCGAGCCGGCTAAATCGCCCATCACGGTCACCATGCGGATGGCATTGACTCCGGTGGTTTTGATGGCCGCGCCACCCGCGGGCGAATCGGCGATCAGTGGATTGACGATGGTTACGCCGGATATCCCCGATCCCCCGCCGGCGCTGCTGCTGTCGGAGTCCAGCACGAAGGGATATTTGGAGGCCTCGAATTCAACGTCGGCGATCTTGACGTCCGTGACGGGAGCGGAATTTCCGTGAAGGTACTTGATGCCGATTCCGCCGATGTGATGCGTGAGGGCGATGGTGACGCCTCCCCAGTAGGTGATCTGAAGTGACTGAACCCCGGCGTTCCCTTGCGCGGCGGTGACGGCGATCGCTCCGCCATGGATATTGGCCTGAAAGCCTCCTCCACCGGTGGAATTTCCGTTGAACAGCTCGGCTGGATTGGAGCCCGAACCGGCATTGCTGAAGACATTGACATCCTCCTGCCAGTAGCCGGCGCCGGTTCCGCTTGCGCCGTGATCAATGATGACGCAGGCGTTGGAAAGGCTGGCATTGTTGCAGCGAATGTCGAGGTGCCGCAGGGTCACGCCGCCGTTGACGATGAAGTCCAGCACCGGAGCATTTTGCGAGGAGCTGATGCTGGCAGTGGGTCCGTTGAAGTCCGCGTTCTGCGGAATTCCTCCGCCCACTCCTTCCCAGGTCAAGAAGGATGTTCCGCCACCGCTTCCAGTGGGAACGTTTTGCATATTCCAAGTGGCGCAGCCCGAACCGAAGGTGAGGTTGGCGGCTTGCCGGATGGTCACCTGCGAGGTGGGGGTGGCGTTGGGAACCGCGGGGCAAGTGTTGATTACGAAGCCGGCGGCCAACGGTGGAATGTAAACGGTTCCGCCGGAAGCGTTGGCGGCGAGCCACGCTGAAGAAAATGCCGGCCCCGCGTCGGAGACGCCGTCGGTGGGCGCTCCGTAAGCGAGAATGTCGTACCACGGGCTGGGGCCTTTGAAGACGGTGTTCCCGTTGAATTGCTGGAGCGCCGTCCAAGTGTTGGCCTGGTTGACCGAGGGCACGGGCGATCCTCCCACGGTGAGCGCGCCGGTGACGGCGGCGCTGCCCGCGACGGTGAGGTTGCCGCTGAGCGAGAGCGTGAACGCGTTGATGCCGCTGGTGGTGGTGAGCGAAGTGAAGGTGGGCGCCGAGGGATCGTTGGGCACGATGACGTCGCGGATCTGCCGCGTGGTGATGCCCGCGCCGGAAAGCTCAATGACGTAGCGACCGGGCGCGGCGTAAAAATTGTAATTGCCCATGCCGTCGGTGGTGAAGGGATTGGCCAGGGCCTGAGTGAGCGCGGGATCGGAGTATACCGACGCCAGCGGAGTGCACGGCGAGGTGGTGGTGGCGTTGGAGGCGCACACGCGCACCTGCGCTCCGGCGAGCGGCTGCCCGCGCGAGTTGAGCACGATATCGTCCTTGCGCGAGCCTTGCGCGCGCGCAGTGGCGGCCCAAGGGCCGGCGGCGCAAATGAAAATGGCGAGCAGCGCGGTGAGTGCGACAGTGCAACGCTTTGTGCGCGATGCGAAGAATGCGTCACTTCGTTTCATGTGTGTCCTCGAAAATGGCGGATAAATCAGCGCGGTCCAATTCTAATGTAGGGAGAGGTGAATTTTCTTTTTCTCTTCGTTGATTCTGATTATTACGCTTGAGATAATTTAATATCTCAAGCATAAAGGCGATGATCGGGCTGGCAAGGGCGCTGGGCTTCGAGAAAGAGGTGGTCAGCACCGTTCCCCAAAGGAAAAGGATTACGAAATGCCCGTAATTTCCGGCAAACCGGCGTGACCTGACCGGGGTTTTTTGTACCAGCGAGAGTGAGAGAGAATTCACTCTAGAGGGAAGCTGGTATGCCGATGAGAAAATACAAGCCGGAGCAGATCGTGACCTTGCTGCGGCAGGTGGAAGTGGAATTGGCCAACGGAAAGACGACTCCGCAAGCCTGCAAAGAAGCTGAGATCACCGCACAGACCTACTACCGCTGGCGAAAGGAATACGGCGGATTGAAGCTGGATCAGGCCAAGCGTCTCAAGGAGCTGGAACGGGAGAATGCGAAGCTGAAACGGCTGGTGGCGGAGCTGTCGCTGGAGATGCAAATTTTGAAGGACGTGGCAGAGGGAAACTTCTAAGCCCTGAGCGGCGGCGTGGCGCGGTCAGGCATGCACGCGAAAGCTATGAAGTATCGGAGCGGCATGCCTGCCGGCTGCTGGGGCAGTGGAGAGGGACGCAACGCTACGAAGTGCTGTATCGAACCGATGAAGATGCGTTGACGCGGGACATCATCACGCTGGCGAGCGAAGACGGGCGCTTCGGTTATCGGCGGATTACGGCCCTGCTGAAAGCCCGGGGTTGGCCTGGGGCAAGGACCGGGTGCAGCGGATCTGGCGGCGCGAGGGGCTGAAAGTGCCGCAGAAACAAAAGCCGCGAGGAAGGCTGTGGCTGAACGACGGGTCGTGCATCCGGTTAAGGCCGGAGCGAGCCAATCATGTTTGGAGTTACGACTTCGTGAGCGGTAAGACGCATGACGGAAGAACGCTGCGGATGCAGACCCTGATTGATGAATACACGCAGGAGAGTCTGGCGATCCGAGTCGCGAGAAGACTGGGCAGGTATGAAGTGATCGAAGCCCTGGCCGATGTGATGTTGTACTGGGGAGTTCCCGAGCACATTCGCTCGGACAACGGCCCGGAGTTCGTGGCCAAGGAACTGAGGAGTTGGCTGGCGAAGTTGGGGACGGGAACGCTGTACATCGAGCCGGGAAGTCCCTGGGAGAATGGCTTCTGTGAGAGCTTCAACGGGAAGCTGCGAGATGAATGCCTGAATGGAGAGATTTTTTATTCTTTGAAGGAGGCACAGATCGTGATCGAGAAGTGGCGAGTGTTGTACAATACGTTGCGGCCGCACTCGGCGCTGGGCTACAGGCCACCGGCGCCGGTGGCCTGTAGCCCTGGGGCCCACCCAATCCGATTTCGCAGTCTGAGGCTGTAATGTAAACTCTCTCACTGCAACTGGTACAAAAAGCCGGGCTGGTCAGGTCGCTCCACGTCCCACTAGCCTCTGTTCGTCCGATGGGAGTTATTTCATTTCACCTGTCGTCACCGCCCTGTGACTCTTGCTCCACTCTCCGATCGCCTCCTTCCTTCTACTAGGCTCCTCTGCCGGTCAATGAACCCTGCCCAGCACCAGAATCGTCCCGCATCGCGCCGGTTTCCAGCTGTCCCCTGCCATTCGACCGCAGCTCTTGCAACTTCACTACAAACCAAGTTCTCTGCGAATGCGCCTCTCCCAAAATCACGCCTCGTGCATTTCCCGTCCTCTCAGTATCGAGGCTCATTGTGTCGACGCTCATTATGTCGGCGGTAATCCGACGCCATTTCAGTTCATGCCCTTGCGCCGCGCGTCCTCGCTGCGCCCCATTCAGGACTCGGCATCGCCGATTCGTTCCCGCACCGAGTCATGCCAGTTCCTTGCAAAGTGTTCTTTGCGTGGCCAATTCACTCTTCGTGAATTCTTCATTCCCTGAATTCTTCAATTCCGATTCCGCAATTCATCTGCAGCGACGGCAAACCATTTCCGCCATCGATCATCCGACGCCGACTCCGAAATCAAAGCCCGCATACAACGTCTCGCGACATTTGTCCACGCTCTTCATCTCCCTCTGAGAGCTGTGGCTCGAGGCAAATTACGTAAATCTTGAAGACAATTTGTCAACTCCTAAGTCGCTTAACGCCGACACGGATAATATGCCAAGTGGACAGTTCCTGTTCAGCTCAGCCTATCGACGGGTCAAGATATGAAGCCGTTAGTCTATAATTCATTTAGAATAGGGAGATTCCTTGCAACTTCGGATGGCTCTTTGAGCCCTCGAACTCGCTCAGCAGGAATTTTGACATGGAGGGTGAGATTAGGTAGATCCTTGTTGGATCCAGTCTCCTATCTCTTCAGTATTGGTGACAGAACTTTCTCATGGCGCAAATACTGCACTCGGTAACATTTCTCCGAGTCTGTCTTGTGGCCCTGTTCCACTTTGTCATTCACCTCCGGGCATTAGGGAGGAATCTCTTGATGAGAAATTCTTAGGTCGGATTGATGACAGGTGAACTCATGCCCAAAGGTTCATTCTGTAGCTAGTGATAGGTATCCCGGCCCTGCCGAGGCTCGCTTAGAGAACACCTCATGTGTCCAGCGTATCTATAAGCAGGTACATTCCAGTCTAAATGAGATGGGCCTGTGATAAGCGGCTAATGAATTGCGGCGAGGTCCAATTAACTCGGAAGGACCAATCAATCCTATATCTAGCGGCAGAGCGAAGAACACTCGCTCAAAACGCGCGGATCAGGGCGCCTGAGCTGATCGTATGAAGCCTGTCAGATGAATTAACTTTCTTAAGAGGCTGTCTGAAAAGCAGCGAAAGCACTCAATAGTTTTAGGATCATTGTCCGTGCTTTGCCCTCGCTAATGCTGTTTTGTAACGATGATAAGAGATATCAATTTACGCTTCAGATTGATTGTTGAAAGATTCATAAATTCCTTCGCGTTGGGAATCAGTGATACCTAACATCTGTACACTTCCGCCGCAAGACTCGCCCACATATCAGGGGAATGTAGTTCAGGATATGGTGCGAGTAGTGCCAGAACGGCCGGCTTCCAGGAGTTGGTCTTTCCGATAGACGAGCGCGTTTATGTTATAAGTAGCCAACTCGAAGCCGTGGCCATGCGTGATGGCATCTGTGGGGCAGGCTTCTACGCAGTAACCGCAGAAAATACACCGGGAATAATCAATGTTGTAAACGCTAGCGTAACGTTCGCCGGCAGAAATCCTCTGGTTTTCGGTATTTTCGGCGGCTTCGATATAAATGCAATTCGCCGGGCAGGCCGCAGCGCACAGAAAACATCCCACGCACTTCTCCAGACCTTGTTCATCGCGTTGCAGGACATGAATCCCGCGGTACCGCGATTGAAAATGGACAGGCTCGTCGGGATAATTCTCGGTGACGGGCTTACGAATCATGTTTGTAAATGTGACGTTGAAGCCACGCACGAGGGTGACAAACGTTTCGCCCATTTCACGAAGGATTGATGCCATATGACCTCATTCTAGCAAGCTTCGGGACGAACGGCCAATTTGTTAGGATCATTCCACATCGTTGAAACGGCGCGCGACCTTTTCTTTTGGCTTTTTCAACGCATCATTGATGCGTTAGCCCGGACAATCGCAAGCCGGCCATTCGTCAACCTCCAATAAAGGCTGAGAGGACTCGCTCACGACTGCGGGGCTGTTCTCGATCTTGGATAAGGGAAGAAAGGAGGCAACAATTCAGTATCGTTCAAAGCAAGGTCTTCCTCAAGTGTCAGTCCAGGTTTCTCAGCCTCTGACATCGCTTGAAGATTATAGAACCTGGCGTATTTTCCGTTGCGCGCCAAGAGCTGTGCGTGCGAACCTTGCTCAACAATTCGTCCGTGATCAAGGACGACAATCCGATCGGCTAGGCGCGTGGTCGATAGACGGTGTGCGATGATCAAGGTTGTGCGTCCCTTCGCGGCCCGCTCCAAAGCGTCCATGACCACTCGCTCGGAAGATGAATCCAAGCTGCTGGTAGGCTCGTCAAGGAGCAGAATGGGCGCATCCCGTAAAATCGCCCGCGCAATGGCGATACGCTGTTTTTGTCCACCGGAGAGTGAGGTGCCTCTCTCTGCGACCAAGGTCTCGTAGCCTTCCGGAAGTTGCTGAATGAATTCGTCGGCATTGGCCGTTACGGATGCAGCGGCGATTTGTTCGTCCGTGGCGCCAGGGCGGCCGAATGCGATATTTTCGCGGATAGACCCGGTGAACAGCAGCGAATCCTGCAAGACCAAGCTGATCTGTTCACGTAGCGACTGCACTGCATAGTTCCGGATGTCTTTCCCATCAATTCGAACCTTCCCTTGGTTTGGATCATAAAAGCGAGGAATTAGGCTCATCAAAGTGCTCTTACCCGCGCCCGTAGCTCCCACAACGGCGATCTTTTCCCCCGGTGCAATTGTTAAGTTGATGTCCTTAAGGACGGGTTGGCCCGGCTCATATTCGAATGAGACATCTTTGAATTCAATGCTCCCGGTGAGTTGAGATATCTTCTGCGCACCCTCATGGTCGGCGACATCGCTGCGGATGAGCATCACTTCGGCAATGCGCTCTGCGGCCACGGTAGCCTTGTCGATATCAACAGAGAAGCGCGCAAGGGATTTCATTGGGCCGTAAAGACTTGAGACGTAGGCAAAAAAGAGAACTACATCTCCGGTCGTAAGTTCGCCCGCCATCACTCTTGTGGCGCCATAAAAGATCACGATCGTAACTCCCAAGGCAGCGATGGTATCCACAAGGGGAGCAATTCGCGCCTGATAACGCACAAGCTCGAGAGAGGCCTGATGATGGTTTTCGCTTTGCGCCTGGAAGCGTTCATCCTGGCGATCTTCCTGCGCAAGTCCCTGGATGATCCGAATGGAACCCAAAGTTTCTTGCGCGAATGCAGCAAGCATGCCCGTGCTCTTGCGCGCTTTGCGAGATGCAGCCTTGATCCGGCGTTTGTACCGGAAAACCGTCAAGAATAGAAATGGCGACAAACTGAGGGAAACAAGGGCGAACTTCCAATTGACCCAAAGCATAAGAGCAAACATTCCGAGGAGCAGGGAGATGTTCGTAGCAAACGAAGGAAGGCCGCTGGCGATCATGTCCTGGACTTCCTTGATGTCCGACATCAGCCGAAGAGTCAGATCGCCAGTTCTTTGATGATCATGAAAGCGCAGCGATAAGCGCTGCAAATGTCCAAACAAAGAACAACGCAGGCCGAAAACATAATGTTGCCCGACATTGCCCATGGACTTGGTGTAGAAATAGACCAGAAAACCAGCTAGAAGGGCAATTCCAACGGTTGCGCCACATGCGCCATAAAGGATTTGCATCTTGGAATAGGGCGCGTTGTCGAGCCACACATGAATAAATGGGACGCGGCTGGGCCGGAGTGAAAGTACTCGGTCGATCACGACCTTGAGGGGCCAAGGCCGCAGTACGTCGAAAAAAGCCTCCAACATCATCGCCAGAGTGGCCAGCGACAATTGAATCCAATATGGGCGAAGAAGTGGTACCGAGCGCCGAAACAGCTCCTTCCTTAGCACTTTGTCCGAAAGCGAACTGTCGATGCGTTTCTTTTTCTTGCTCATTTCCCCATTCCCTTTTTTCCAGAAGTAGTTATGCCAATATCTTCAATGTCCGACGAGCTGGCATGATTCGGCAACGAATACCGATTGATGCTTAATCACGAACAATATTTCAACTCCTGACTCGCCTCATTCAAAAAACTATCCACGGCTCCCTTCCACGCGGCAGGCCGCACGACTAGTGCCGCGATATAGGCAAGCTTGAGATTGGCAATAGCCTTATAGAAATGCACGCGCGGTTCCGAGTAATCTTTAGCACTAGACCTGTATTCCGGCTGAAAGATCCCGGCGAGATCATCGAACCGCGTCTGATCGCCAAAATAACGCTGGCCGAGCCACCGCAAGTGAGCCGTGAAATGAGCAACATCGAACAGCGGGTCGTATTGGCGAAATTCGTCGAAATCAAGCCCGGTGATGCAGCCTTCATTGAACAGAAGATGGTCAGGTGAAAAATCGCGGTGAGTAGGGCCCGGCTTCCATCCTGAGAGATCTTTGCCGCGCTCCGCAACTCGCCTCAATAGTGTCTCAATGCGATGACCTGTCTCAGGATAGGCTTTGGCCAACTCCTGCCCATGCGACGTCAGCGCTTCCAGATGATTCTTAAAAGTGTAATGCCGGCCAGTGGTCACGCCAGACTCGTGAAATTTGAGCAGCCAATTGGCGGCTTCGCGCACCCGAGGAAACACTTCCGGGTCATCGTCCAGCACAAGAGAGCGGAGTAACTGACCTTCCGTCCAAGTGTGAACTAATAGCTTCCAGCGAGGATCGTATGCCAGCGGTTGAGGCACCAGGTAGCGGCCTCGGCCGAAGCCGTGGGCCTGGAATTCCCGGAGCATTTCATGGACCCTGGCACCATGATCCTTAGCGTAAATCTTGCTGGCCACCCGTCGCCGCTCAATTGCAGCGCCTGGGGCATTCGATATCAACAACTCAACTTGGAAATTGCAGCGTTTGCCGGGAACATAGCGACACGGCACGGCGAGGCTATCGAGCAGCTTTGCATTCGGGTCCAGCCAAAGATTCAGCAATCCACGCATAACGTCGGTGCGAAGCTTGCCTTGCGACAACAAGGCGCGGCCCGGGAGCGCGGAGTCATCTGGAAGGGGCAATGTGCCTGGAGAGGACATCCCGCTCGGTGCGAGAATGCGCTCAGTGTTTAAAGAGACCTCCGCACTCGGCTCGAACTGATTTCTCGGGCTCATCATCGGACGAGCTCCATTTCAAAAATGCGAAGGCCCTCATCAAGCATCGCTTCGAGTTTTTCGATCCACCGGGGAACTTGGTGCGAAACCAAATAGATCGCCAATGTGTGGCAGGCGGCAGCTTCGAAGAAGCGCAGATTCTCTTCTGTTCCCAAATCTGCTGCGGATTGATAGGTCCTAAGAAATACCTGGCCTGCACCGTCCAAAGCTCTGATTGACCCAAGCTTTCCCATGGCCAGGCGTCGCAGCGCAACGATAAACCTGGCGGCGTCGCGGGTTGGATCCGCCACATCATAATCATCCCAATCAAAAACAACGGTACGTCTATTGGCCAGTATGATCTGCGCAGGGCTATAGCTTGAATGACCCGCGCATGCTTTCACGGGGCGCAATCCAGTGACCGCCTGCTCCAAGGACTCAAGCAGCCGCTCGCCCTTCTCGGCGCATGGCCCTCCTAAACTCGTTATGCGTCGTGTCCGGCCCCTCAGGGCGCTTATGTACTTGCCAGCGTCAAAGATCGGCCCGTTGGTCGGGCCCACTGCTTGGAATCGGGCCAGCCATAATCCGCACCTCTCCGCCGCTGCGACAATGCTGGCCTCATCGCCTGTCTTGAAGATCTCCTTCGCGGACAACCCATCTACTTTTTCCTGGAGCAGGAGGCGCAGCGAGGGCAGGTAGGCGATCGGCGCAGGAATTGAAAACTCATTCCGCGGCCCGAAGCCCGCCAGCTGAATCTGCTTCATGGTCTCAAGGATGTCAGGGCGGTCATTCGCATAGAGCTTCCCTATCAAGGAATATGAGCCGGTTTCCGTTCGCAATCCGATTTCGAGAGTGCAGCGCTGCCCGACATGATGCTTAATCACGCTAACAACCCGAGCCTCCAGAACAACTCCCTCATTCCATCCGGACAAGGAAACCCCGCGCAAATGCTCAGTGAACGCGGCGGGATTGAGAACTGTAGAAAGTGTCTCAATGCCCGGATCGGTTGCCGATTTTAGGCCCTTAGACAAATCGCTGCTCCTTTGCCGAAGCACTGTTCAATTGACAGTCACCCTATCCAAGATTGCAAAGCCCTCGTCCAGCATTGCTTCTGCTTTCTTCCTCTTTTTCTCTCCTTCCACGGGGTCAACCTGGCGGCAAAGACTGTGCTTTGCCAGATTCAAGCAAGTGGCGGCTTCAAAGAAGTGAAGGTCTCTTTCCACTTCCGGGCGACCCGCGGCGAGATATGTCTTAAGAAAAACTTCGGCTGTTCCATCGAATGAACTGACTGAGCCGCTTCGACTAAACGAGGAACGACGCAGAGTACCTAGAAACCTGGCGACGTCGCGCGCCGGATTGGCGACGTCGTAGCCATCCCAATCAAAAACGACTGTGCGACCCTGAACGAGGAGGGCGTGGGAGGCGCTGTAGCTTCCGTGGCCCGCGCACATTTTCACGTGGCTCAACGACGACAATTCATACTCCAGGCGCTGTAGCAACGAAGCCGCTTTTTCGGCGCAAATGCCTCCCCGTTCTGCTATTTCCCGCGAGTATCGCTGCATCGACTTGCTGTTGAGGAAATCGTGGGGATAGGAAACCTCTCCTGCCTTCGGGGCAAGGGCATGGAAGCGTGCCAGCCAAAGGGCGCACCGTTCCGCGGCAGCGGCTTGCATTTGTAAATCATCATTCTTCAGAATCTCATCCACTCTTGACCCATCCACTTTCTCCAGCAACATGCACTGTAATGAGGAAATGTAAGCAACTGGCTGCGGAATCGAAAATTCATCTTGCGGACCGAAGCCTGCTTGTTCAATGCCCTTCATCGCTTCAAAAACGTCGGAGCGATCTTTGTGATAAATTTTGGCGATCAAGGAATGCCATCCCTCGGCTGTCCGCACGCTGACCTCGAGCGCGCAGCGGTTGCCGGGATGGTGCTTGAGCACTCGGGCACTCTCTACTTCCTTTATGCCTCCCTCGCTGTCGCTGAACAACGAAGCGCTGCGTAAATGCTCAGCAAAAGCCCCGGGGTCGAGGACCTCTGAAAGGGTCTCAATGTCGGGATCGGCAAAAGGCTGCGCGCACTCAGACATGGAGTTCCTCCTGAGCTGCGTTTCGTGTAAGCCAAGCTAGGAACACCCGCGCTGCATGGACGCCGAGTGTCAGGTCCGAGTGAACGATGGCGAAAAAATTGGCAGAAGAACTGGCCATCAAATGTTCCCTCCATCCAGAATGGTGAGGCCTTCGTCCAGCATCACTGCGGCCTTGTCTTGTCTTTCCTGCCAAATGAATCCCTCATCGAAAAGATGGCGCACTGCCAAGTTCAAGCAAGTAGTTGCCGCGAAGAATCTGAGGTTTTCTTCCGCCAATGGCGCGCCGACAGTCCGATAGGTGGTGATGAAAATCTTCGCTTCGCGGTCCAGTGATCTGATGGAACCAAGCTGGTCCAAAGCCCAGCGACGGAGAGCGTAGAGAAATCTGGCGACATCCCTTGCCGGATCGGCAATGTCGTGCCAGTCCCAGTCAATGGTCACCGTGCGGTGTTTCGATAGATAGACGTGAGCGGCGTTGTAGCTGCCATGGCCGGCCTTCAATTCGACGTCGGCCAGCGATCCGGATGCATTACTCACACGCTTGAAGAGCTGCGAGGCCCGATCGCCCAAGCGCCCCTCAAGCCTTGCTATCTTGCGCGACCACCGCTCCATGGGCTTGGATGAGACGAAATCTTTCGGATGAGAAATTGGGCCTGCTTTGGGAGCCTGAGCATGGAAGCGAGCCAGCCACAAGGCACATCCCTCTGCAGCACCACTACGAGCCGCATCATTGCCGGTTTTGAAAATGTCGTCCGCAGGAGCTCCCTCCACTTTTTCTTGTAGCAGGCAGCGCAAAGAAGGTGAGTACCCCGCGGGATGGGGTATTGAGAATTCATCTCGCTGACCGAAGCCACTCGCCCGGATCCCCTTCATCGCTTGAAATACATCAGAGCGGTCCTTACGATAGACTTTGGCGATCAAGGACTGCCAACCGCTATCGGTTCGCAGGGCAACATCCAGTGTGCACCGCTTACCCTCATGGAATTTGAGCATCCCGCGAACTTGCACTTCTCTAATGGCTTCTGAATTGGAATCGTGCAGTGAAATGGCGCTCAGATGTTGCGCGAGGACATTCGGGTCAAGAACTCCGGTCTGAATTACAGTCTCAAGATCTGTGAGCAGCTTGGAGCCTTGATTGGGGACAGAGGTGCCTACCGGCGGAATCACGCCGGGTTTGCTGTTGTGGGCCATTGCCGCTGCATTGCTACCAAAGTTGTTCATAGAACTGAGCCCGCCTCAGCGATGCGAAGGCCCTCGTCCAGCATCGCTTCCATATTTTCCTCCCAGTGAGGACCGCGGTGACGGAGGTTTTGCTTCGCCCGCTTCATGCATGCGGCGGCTTCGAAAAAGGGGAGATTTTTTGTCCACTCCGACTTGCCCGCGGCGCGATAGGTTTTTAGAAAAACATCCGCCGGGCCGTCTAGGGCGCGGATGGAGCCAAGGCGGCTCAGCGCTGAATTGCGTAACGCAGCCAGAAATCTGGCCACGTCACGGGCAGGGTCGGCCACATCATAGGTGTCCAGATCAAAAGTGACTGTGCGACCCGGGCATAGGATTACATGGGATGCACGAAACCCTCCGTGGCCCGCGCGCATTTCTACAGGGGTTAACGAAGTTGCCGCATCTTCCAACTGCTGGAGCAATTGATCCGCTTTGCCTGCTAGCTGGCCGCCCAGCTTGGCAATCTCGTTCGCGCATCGCCGCATCGATTTTGAGTCGAGGTGTTCTTTGGCGATACAAACCTCTCCCATTTTTGGCGCTAGAGAGTGGTATCGGGCCAACCAGCGGGCGCACAGCGCAGCCGCTTCAGTCCGGCTCCGTTCATCACCGGTCTTGAAAATCTCCTCCGCCGCAGTCCCTTCAACCTTTTCCTGAAGATAGAGACGCAGCGATGGCAGATAGGCGATCGGCTGGGGAATCGAAAACTCATCCTTCGCACCGAACCCCACCCGCTGAATTTCTTTCATTGCTTCAAATATGTGCGAGCGGTCTTTGCGAAAAACCTTGCCGATCGCTGAATGCCAGCCATTTCCGGATCGAAAGCCGATCTCCATCGTGACGCGCCGTCCGGGCCAATGCTTTAGAACGAGCACCCGGATTTCCTCGATGGCTCGCCCATTTGTCGAAGAAATGGATGAGGCACGGAGATGCTTTACCAGGGCTATCGGATCAAGAACTTCCGAGAGGGTCTCAATGCCGGGATCGATTAGCATTTGTGCGCACTCAGACATGGTCTCGCTCCTGTGCCCGCAAACGTGGGTCCGCCGGACGGATCATCGCAGCGTCTCCCGATCCAGAATACGAAGGCCTTCATCCAGGAACTGTTCCGACTTCTCCTGCCAGCGAGGAACGGTTCGTGCCAATTTAAGGCAGGCAGCCGCCTCATAAAACCACAGGTTCGTCTTCACTTCCGGATCGCCCGTCGCAAAATAGGTTTCTCGAAAAATCTCCGCCGATCCGTCCAAAGCACCGATGCAGCCAAGCTGGTCCAGCGCCAATCGTCGCGTGGCGTGGAAGAATCTGGCCACGTCCCGGGCTGGGTCGGCCACGTCGTACCCATCCCAATCGAACACCACGGTGCGTCCCTCGGCCAAGACGATTTGAGCAGGACTATAGCTTCCATGGCCTGCGCGCATCTTCACCGGTGTAAGCAATGCCGCCGCATCTTCCAGCCGCCGGAGCAGGCGAGCCGATTTTTCGGCACAACGTCCGCCCAACTTGCCTATCCGGCGCGTCCGATCTCGCAGCACATCGAGGTAGCGGGAGGAGTCAAAGACCAATCCGGCCTTGGGAGCGAGAGCGTGGAATCGCGCTAACCACATTGCGCACCGCTCTGCCGCTGCAGCTCGACTCCAATCATCGCCAGTTATGAAAATTTCCTTCGCCAACGGCCCTTCCACTTTCTCTTGCACGAAGAGACGCAGCGTTTGCAGGTATGCAAGTGGCTGCGGAATCGAAAACTCATCCTGTGCGCCAAAACCGGCTTGCCTGATCCCCTCCATGGCCTGGAAGAGGTCAAAGCGATCGTCGTGAAAGACCTTCCCAATCACGGTATGCCAGCCCTTTCCAGATCGCATCCCGATTTCCAGAGTGCAGCGCTGGCGGAGGTGGTGCCTAAGCACTCGCACCTGGACCTCCTCCGTTGTTCCACCGATTCCAGAAAATAAATAGGACTCACGCAGGTGTTTCACCAAACCAATCGGATCCAGAACCTCAGAGAGGGTGCCGATGTCGGGATCAGAAATCTGTTGAAAGCACTCAGACAATTTGAGTTCCCTCCTCGAATCCGCCGACGTACCCGCCGATTGGGCCTGGTCGCTTTCGCAAACCCAATTTATTTTCGAGGTCATTCATTAAAGCCTGCGCTCGATCGATGAGCTTCTCGGTTCTTCGCGCCCAATCGGGCTCGAACACATACACGCGACGACCAGCCATCTTTGCTAATTTGATCGCTTCGTAAAGACGGGCGCGGACCAAACGCTCCGGAGGAGTGCCCGGACAGTAGTCGGCCAGGAAGGCCTCTTGCGCTTCTTCGACACCGTTGAGGTTGTGGTTGGCAAAGAGCAACTGCAGGTCCGCCAACAACTTCCCCAAGTCTAGAGCGGGGTCGGCCAGGAAGCAGTTGTCGAAATCAATTAGCACGAGTCCATTTGGCGTGGCCCAGATGTGCTCGGAGATAAAGTCGCCGTGGGTGAAGACTGGTGATTCGCCGGGCAACTTCTCGTTAATTTCTTTTGCGCGCTCGAGCATGGCCGCAACAATGGAACCGGCGGCCGGCAAGAGTGTCGGGAGATGAAAGATTGACCGATTGATTTGTTTTATTTCGGCAATGAGGTCATGCGGTTTCAGCGACCCAATGACTTGCGGAGGCAAATCGTGGATGGCGCGGAGGGCGACGCCAATGGATTTCAGTTTCTGTCCCTTGTCCGCGTGAGGTCTCTGTAAATACTGGGAAAGAGACTCCCCCAGCAGTCGAGGATAAACAACAACGGAGTCTTCAGGCAAATAAGCCAGAGGCTCCAGGGAAGTCACACCCTTGCCATTGAGCTTCAGCCAGGCCGCTACTGATTTGGCTACACGGTACGACCGCTCGGCATTGTCACCCGCGTAGGCCTTGGCGAAAACAGTTCCCCGCTCAGTGTCGTCGATGGGGTCGTAACGGAGCACATGGCGCCTGCCCGGGCGGTAGCGGAT
>DATGHC010000046.1:0-82117 GCA_035308165.1 Candidatus Acidiferrales bacterium
CGTTGTTTTAAGGTCAGATAACGGTGGGGCCAGCTGGAGCCGTCTGCATGTGGAGGGCGGAGATACGCTCGACTTCCGAGGCGTTCGCGCCATTGATACGACGACAGCGTATCTGATGTCGAGCGGTGAGGGCGACAAATCGCGGATCTATAAGACGGCGGATGGTGGGCAAACCTGGGAGATGCAGTACACGGATAAGCGACCAAAGTTTTTTCTGGATGCGCTGGTTTGTGCAACAGACACAAAATGCTTCGCCCTTGGCGATCCGATCGACTATAAATTCCTGATTCTGACAACTGAGGATGGTAAGACCTGGAAAGAATTGCCCGGCGACAACATGCCGGTTGCTATCGCGGGGGAGGGTGCTTTCGCCGCAAGTGGAACTGCTCTCGCGCTTTACGGCGGAACAAACATTTATTTCGGGACGGGGGGCGGGTCAAAGGCGCGAGTATTTCGATCGGAGGATTCAGGACGCACCTGGACAGTTTCAGAAACTCCCGTCGCGGCGGGAAATGCCTCGTCGGGAATTTTTTCAGTGGTGCGAGTTGGGAACACGGTCGTCGCGGTCGGAGGGGATTACCGTGAAATTGCGAAATCCTCCAGCGTGGCGGCATATTCCACGGATCAAGGCGCGACGTGGAAGCTGGCCTCGCAGTTTCCAGGCGGATTTCGATCCGCCATAGCGAGTCTTGAAAGCTCAACATTGATCGCGGCAGGCCCGAGTGGTGAGGACATCAGCCAAGATCTGGGAAAGACTTGGACGCAAATGGATTCTATTGATATGAACGCCGTTGCTGCGCTGGACGGATCGAATGCCTGGGCGGCCGGTGCTCATGGGCAGGTCATTCGGTACTTCGATGCGGGCTACTCCGGCCGCTCTGGAAAGTAATTTTTCAGGTTAGGAATTCGCATCGCGCGGCTTCGTGCCGCGGATTAGCAAGGCGCCTTCGCGATGGAAAGCGGCCAGCTGCTCGGCGTCGCGGAACCATTTGCCGGTGTAAACGGCGGGAGCTGGCGTGGGGTCGGGGACGCGCGTGTAAGCGACGCAGGTGAAACCAGCTTCACGGAAGAGCGCGGACCACTCGTCGGCGAAAAGTAATTTCGTGGGAGTGGAAAGCAGCTCGCCCCACTGATGGCAATGCGGGTTGTCGCGGTAGTAGTTGATGAGGATCCAGGCCGAGCCACCTTCGTGCAACACTCGAAAAATTTCGCGGAGTCCGCGCGCGGGATCGGGCCAGTAGTAGGCCGACTCAACGCTGACCACGCGCGTGAAAAAATTCGGCTGCCAGGGAATTTCATCCACGGAACCAACCACACATAAAACATTTTCAAGATTCGCGGTGGCGCGGCGCGCGTGGCGAACCATCTCATCGGAAATATCCATTCCGACGATCCGGCCTTCGGTGATCTGCGAAGCGAGGAGCCGGACCAACCAGCCGGAACCGCAACCGGCGTCGAGGACGTTTTCGTCGGGACCGAGCGCCATCTGAGCGAGCATGGGCAACACGATGGGCAGGTGGTCGCGCTCCATGCCTTCGCCGCGGCCCGCCTCGGCCCAGCGGTTGAATTCCTGGCGGAGCTGTTCGTTTGGAGTGGCTTCGGTCATTAAGTCAATCGAAGGCCGGATTAAGAAATAATTCCGGCCCTCAATTCACACTAGAAGATATCAGACGCCGGCGGCGGCTTTAAACGGATCCTCATCCGCTGAGGGGCCGTAAATGGAAGGTACGGCAACATCATTCAACCGCAGGTAGACGCCGAGTTGAGCGCGGTGATGGACGAGATGGTTCAGCACGAAACCGCGAAGGACGGCAATCTTTGGCATGCTCATCAGGGTTTGGCCGCCATTGGTCAAGGACCACATCTCAAAGAACTGCTGGTCAGTGGCCTTGGCGAGCAACCCTCGCGCGACCGCGGCGTTCTTGTCAAAGAGATCGAGGATTTCCTTGCGATTCTTGGGAGGAGCCGGCGGCGCGAATCCGCCCATATCCAAAGAACTGAGTGTCAGGGTTTCCTTTACCCAGCCGGGGATTTCAGCGACGTGCTGAGCTAATCGGCCGAGCTTCATGGATTTCGGATGTGGAGCCCAATCAAACTTCCCTTCTGGAACGCGTTCGAGAGTCTTGCGGGTACCGATCATTTCGTGGTCAAACTCACCGAGTAACCCTTCATTGATAGGCATGGTGAAACTCCTTTGGTTGAAATGGGGGACTATATTCGCTTTTTCTTCGCCCTTTGTCAAGGCCGTTCTATAACTTGCCGGTGCGTGTTCAGATGCGGCGGGGGGGCGCCAGGATACGCCAAGAAGATTAAATCCTGGTTAAGTCGTGAAGCTTGCCGGCGAATTACTTTTGGACTTTGGCCAGCAATTGGACGAATCGCTCCTGACGTTCCGTCTGGTCCTGCCCTGCGTGGCCTTCGGCGAGTTGGGTGATGTTCATGGAACAGAATTTGGGGCCGCACATGGAGCAGAACTTGGCGTCCTTGTAAAAATCGTCGGGCAGAGTTTCGTCGTGCATGCGCCGAGCGGTGTCGGGGTCGAGCGAAAGCTCGAATTGTTTGTTCCAGTCGAAAAGGAAACGGGCATAGGAGAGAGCGTCGTCGCGGTCCCTCGCGCCCGGGCGGTGGCGTGCGACGTCCGCGGCGTGGGCAGCGATTTTGTAGGCGATGACTCCCTGCTTCACGTCTTCCGCATTAGGCAGGCCGAGATGTTCTTTTGGCGTGACATAGCAAAGCATGGCCGCGCCGTACATGCCGATCATGGCCGCGCCGATGGCGCTGGTAATGTGGTCGTAGCCGGGGGCGATATCGGTCACGAGAGGGCCGAGCGTGTAAAACGGCGCTTCGTGGCAGAGCTCGACTTCTTTTTTTACCTGGAGCTCGATTTGATCCATAGGCACGTGGCCCGGGCCTTCGATCATTACCTGGACATCATGGTCCCAGGCTTTTTTGGTGAGTTCACCCAGCACGCGAAGCTCGGCAAATTGAGCGGCGTCGCTGGCGTCGGCCAAACTTCCCGGGCGCAAACCATCGCCGAGGGAAAAGCTAACGTCGTGGTTTTTGAAGATGCGGCAAATATCTTCAAAACATTCGTAGAGGAAATTTTCTTTTTTGTGAAAATTCATCCACTGGGCCATGATCGCGCCGCCACGGCTGACGATTCCGGTGATGCGCTGGCGCACCAGCGGGACAAATTCGGCAAGAACGCCGGCGTGGATGGTCATGTAATCGACGCCCTGTTCGGCCTGCTCTTCGATGACTTCGAGCATGAGCTGTGGAGTGAGATCTTCGGCACGCTTGACGCGAGAAACCGCTTCGTAGATCGGCACTGTGCCGACGGGAACGGGCGAAGCTTCGATGATGGCTTTGCGGATGGTGGGGATGTCGCCGCCGGTGGAAAGGTCCATGACCGTGTCGGCTCCGTAGTGGACGGAATGGTGGAGTTTTTCGAGCTCGGCGGCAATCTCACTGGTAACTGCGGAATTACCAATGTTCGCGTTGATTTTGCACTTGAAGGCAACGCCGATGCCCATAGGTTCGAGCGATTTATGATGGATGTTGGCGGGGATAATGGCGCGGCCACGGGCAACTTCATCCCGGACAAGTTCCGGGGTGAGCTTTTCACGCTGCGCGACGAATTGCATCTCCTCGGTGACGACGCCTTGCCGCGCATAATGCATTTGCGAGACATTGCGATTGCCGTTTGTGCCGGCTGAGGCCAGGCGCTTTTCCAGCCATCTATCCCTGATTGCCATTCGATTCCCCCTGAAACACTTTGCCGCGTCGCGGCGCCGCGATGACGCGAAGATTATGGCACCTGCGACGAGGTGCGGCAACCGTACGGCGAGGACGACCCGATGGTGAAAGTGATAGCATGTGCGCAACATTCCGGGGATCGAGGATGGCTCATGAAAAAACCAATTCTTGTGCTCACCGCGCTTGTTTCCCTGTTCCTTGCGGGATGTCCGACGTCGAACCTCTATCCTCTCTACACGGATAAAGATGCCGATCTGGATCCAGCGCTGGTTGGGACGTGGGCGGAAAAAGGTGATTCACCCAAGAATGGAAACGCCCGATTCGAGAAGGGCTCCGGGAATAGCTACACGATGATTGTCTCCGATCCCACTGCGGGGGCGACGGACAAATACGAAGTTCACCTGGTGCGGCTGGGCGGGAATCTTTTCGCGGATATTTGCTTTTCAAGCCGGACGCGGAAAGATGCGGAGCAATATGAAGATATGCCATTTGGCATGATTCCTCTCCACACCATCGTGAAGATTCTGGTCACTGGTGATGATCTGGCCTGGTCGACGATGGAAGACGACCCCATCACAAAAAATCATGCAACAAGTGGGCCGCCACTGGCGTATCTGGATGCGAATGGGAATGGTGTAGTGGTCACATCGGCAACAGACGCTTTGCGGAGGTATGTGACAGCCCATGGAACAGATGGATTCTCGAACGTCGTTCACTGGCAAAGAGTCCACTAATTAGCCTGGCACAAGATGGGGGATTCGGGCGGGGGAAGCTGGATTTGGTAGTGGCTGTCGGAAGAATCTCAGACCAATTCAACGGAGGATTGAATCATGCGTTTATCAGCACGTGTGTTGACAACTGGCAGCTTGTTGATTTTTGCGGCAGGAAGCGCGTTTGCACAAGGCCAAGGCACAAAACCGGCGCCGAAGCCGGCGGGGACAGCTTCGCAGGAGCTGCTGCTGCAATGGAATGACGTTCACAATAAGCTCATCGCGATGGCAAAGGATTTTCCTGAGGACAAGTTCGACTTCAAGGTTCAAAAGGATCAGCGCACATTCGCCGAGAATTTGCTGCACATCGCGGGCGTTGACTATATTTTCCTGAACTCCATTTCAAGCACAAAACTGGGGCCTGATTTCGGCAAAGACCCGGAGAATCCTGCGCGCACGGTTTATGCGACCAAAGCAGACGTTGTAAAGCTGATGTCGCAGGTTTCCGCAGACGGCGCTGCGCTGATTCAACAAATCGGTGACGCAGGCCTGAACAAGGAATATAAATACCCGTTTGCCAACATGATGGCGCACGGTTCCTTCTCCTTGTGGGGGGATCTGGAGCATTGCGGCGAGCATTACGGACAGTTGGTGGTGTACTACCGCGCCAACAACATTGTGCCGCCGGACTCGCGGCATTAATCCAGACAATAATTTGAGTTTCAGCGTGCCGAGGCGGCGCCGGTAGAAACTCCTAGAATCAGCGCTCGAAGTTTTTCGGGGTCAGTAACCGGCGGCTGACAGGTTGTGCCCATGCAGACTTGCGCCTGGGCGGCCTCGGCGCGCAAATGAGGCAGCGTTTCGGCAAGCGCGGGAGCAAGCCAAGCGGTTGATTTTGTTTCCGGAGTAATCCGCAGGACGGACATGCCGAAGCGGAAGGAATCCGCAGCGGCGTGCTCCAATCGTTGGGTAGTGGGATCATCCGGTCGGCCGGTGATCACCACTTCGATTGGGCCGCGCGAGTGTAGAACCGCTGCCAGTGAGTAGCTTGCCGCGAATAGGCCGTATTTCGGGGCCGCCGCGGCAAAAGCGCCCAGTGTCGCGTCAGCGCGCTGGCGATAAAGCGCGTTTCCCGTGTATCCATAAAGCCTGTCGAGAACCATCGCGGCGATGGGGTTGCCCGCCGGGGTGGGCGAATCCTGCAGAGGCTTACGCCGAACGTTGAGGCCGCCCATGGGCGGCGCGTCGGCCGCTCGGTCAAAAAACCCTCCCGATTCCCGATCCCAATGCTGGTCGAGTACGCGCATCATGGCGAGTTCCGCGGCCGCGAAATAGCGGCGATCTAGCGTGGCCTCATAGGCGTCAAGTAGCGCCAGCGCCATGAAGACGTGATCATCGAGTGTGCCAGGAAGCCAAGCGCCCCCCAGCCGATGCGCGAAACCGCGCTTATCGTCCCAGGCGCCGGCAAGCAGCCGGTCCAGAGTTTTCAAAGCGAATTGTCGGCATTGGTCGCCGAGCGTGCCACCCAAAGCGCGCGCGGCTTCGAGATAGGCTGAGGCAAACATGGCATTCCAGCCGACATAGATCGTGGTGTCCACCGTGGGCGTGGGGCGCGCGGCGCGAGCGGCGAGAAGCTTCTTGCACGCGCCGGCCAAAATCGAGCGGATTTCCGATTCGACAGGCCCAAGCTGGGCGGCAATTTCGGGGACCCCTCGAGCGACCCACAAAACATTTTTCGCCGGATTGTGATGCATCTCGCCGTTGGCCTCCACGTCGAAGTGCAATTCTGCGATGCGCGCTTCCTCGAGGGAAAGCACGGCGCGCAACTCATCGAGTGTCCAAGTGAAATAGTCGCCGTCGTCATCGAGCGAGTAATCCGCGTCCTGACTGGCGTAGAAGCCGCCGTGGACTTGGTCGGAGAGCGTCGTATTCACCCAGCGGATGATGCCTTCGGCGACTTCGCGGAAGAATAGTTTGCCGGTCACCTGCCAGGCGTGCACATAATTTTTCAGCAACTCGGAATTGTCGTAGGACATTTTCTCGAAATGCGGCACCAGCCAGCGCTCGTCCACCGAGTAACGGTGGAATCCGCCGGCAAGCTGGTCGTAAACACCGCCGCAGGCCATGTTGACGAGCGTGCGCTCCACGATGTGGAGGATGCGTTCATCGCGGGTGGCCTGGTAGCGCTCGAGGAGAAGGTCGATGGCCAGCGAATGCGGGAATTTCGGTGCGCGGCCAAAGCCGCCGTATCGCGCGTCGAACAATTCCGTTGTGGCCTGGACCGTGCTTTCAATGATGGCCGGATCGAAATTGCCCTGTGCGCCGGGAAAAGATTCTGATTGGAGGACGGCATCGGCCAGCGCGGTGGCGGCGCGCTCCAGCTCCTCGCGGCGATTGGCGTAGGCGTCGGCGACTGCCTGGAGAATTCGCGGAAACCCGGGGCGCCCCATGGCGTCTTCCGGAGGAAAATAGGTGCCGCCAAAAAATGGGCGGCCATCGGGCGTGAGGAATCCGGTAAGCGGCCAGCCGCCCTGACCTGAAACGGCGCTTATGGCGGACTGATATCGCGAATCAACGTCGGGCCGCTCGTCGCGATCCACTTTCACGGGGATGAAAAATTTGTTGATGAGCGCCGCCGTGTCGTGATTCTCGTAGCTCTCGCGGTCCATCACGTGGCACCAGTGGCACCAGACGGCACCGACATCCAGGAGTATGGGCTTGCTCTCCGCGCGAGCTGCGGCAAAAGCTTCTTCGCCCCATTCATACCAGGACACGGGCTGGTGCGCCGCAGAGCGAAGGTAAGGGCTTTCCGATTTGGCGAGGCGGCTGCCGCCCGTGGCTGATTGGTCAGTGGATTGGTCGGACAAGAATTCACCCCTTCGATGGATGCGCCGGTTGCGGACGCCTGCAAATTGCTTCAGCGACTCTTATTGGATCGGTTCGTTCGATTTTCCGTCGTTCGAGTCGAGCGGCTTGCGCCCGGAAAAGCCCTCATCCTGCCGGTGATAAAAACGGATGCGGCCTTCGCCCAGACGCCAGCAAAGATAAACTTCTTCGCCTCCGATGCGCGCGGGAAAATCGAGCAATCCCGTGTCGAGATCTTTCACCAGGCAGCCGGTAGCCTCAATTCCCGCAAGCGCTTCGCGGATGGAAGTGGCCAACTGCTCGCGCTCCTCACGGAGCTTTGAGGTTATCTCCGTGTTCGCAAGGATTCCGCCCATCATCATGATGCGGCTGGTAATTTGGCCGAGCTTCTCTTCGGCATCGGCGAGCTTGCGGCGGGAGTCCACCGCCGAGGCCAGGAGCGGCTCCACTTCGCGGAGGGTGCGCTCCGCCTCCGGCAACGTGAAGATGCGCTGTTCGTTTTCCTGATTAGGATCCTGATCCGCCATTACTTCTCCGCTGCTCCATTCTCGCCTGCTGGACGAATATTTACCAGTGAGTTTGCTGTGGGATTCCATGCTGCGGGGTTGAGCCATTCTATCTGAGGAATCGTGGCCATGAATTGAGGATGTGATAAAGTTTCGGGCCAATGCGGATATTCGTACTGGGAGTGGGCGCAACCGGATCCTTGCTGGCACAACTGCTGGTCCGTCAGGGCCACCAAGTGGTTTGCGGTGATCGTGACCCCGATCGTGCGAAGCGATTCCTGGGGCGGCGCAGCACGATTGAAGTCCGCGATGTGAATGCCCGCAATCTGTGGGGCATTGTGCGCGAGGCCCGCGGCAGTCAGCTGATCGTGAATGCTTCCGCAGCTGTGTTTAATGAGATCGTGCTTCGGGCGGCGCTGAGGTTGCGCGCCCACTACCTGGATATGTCCAGCCATTTGACGCGCAACCCCTTCAAGGCTGAACAACTGCGATATGCGCGGAGATTTGAAGACAAGCGCCGCGTGGCTTTGATTAATGCAGGTGTTGCTCCGGGCCTGACCAATCTTTTGGCACGGAGGGGCGCGGACTTGCTCGATAAAGTTGAGTCTGTCCACATCCGACTGTATGAGGCCACGGAGAGCGACGATCCGGTTTCGCAATGGTCTGCAGCGGGGTCTTTCGACGAGGCGACATCGCGGCCGCGCATTTTGCGCCAGGGAAGATTCAAGCTGGCGAAAAGATTCAGCGAGCGCGAAAACTTCCGGTTTGCGCAGCCCATCGGCGAAGTGGGCGTGGTGCTGGCCGCCCAGGATGAGGTGGCCACGCTCCCTCATTTCATACCCATGGACGAAATGGACGTGAAAATCGGCGGCAATGAAATTGACCGGCTGCGGCGGTGGTACAAACAGGGCAAACTTTCCAAGTCGGCGGGCATTTCGCACAAACGCTTCCCGAAAACGCTGACGCCCCGCGGTGTTGCGAAGCTGATTCGCAAAGGCACTTTGCAAAATGCGCGGTTTGGGGCCGCGGTAATCGTCACCGGCACAAGAAAAGACGAGGCCATGCGAATTCGTTGGGATTGCCAGTTCCCCACTCTGTACCAAATTCGATTGTGGGGACTTGCGGTTTCGCCGGTTGCTTATGCAACCTCAACTTTGGCCGCGCTCTTTGTCCGCCACTTTCCGAAGGATGAAGCGGGGGTGCTGGCCCCGGAGGGACTGCCGGCGGAAACTCGCCAGGCGATCCTGAGAGATGTTCGCGCGCGTGGATTCCGAATCATGCAAAGAATCACGCGGCTTAAGAAAGAAGATGACGACGAGCTATTCTAATTTTTGAGCCAAGCGAGCCACCCTGAAAATTGAGCTCCGTTAGGGCCGCGCTTCATAAACCAAATTAAATGGCGTTTGCGTGGCGCGGCGGAAGCGTGTGAAGCCGCCAGATTTCACGATGTCGCGGATGCGAGCTTCGCCAGCCTGCGCGCCAAGCGCGAGTCCCACTTCCTGCGACTTCGAGCAAGGCGTACAGAGCAACGTGGAGGCAGAATAATATATCCGCCCTATCGGGTTCAGATTATCTTCCAGTTTGTCGTTGGCAAAAGGCTCCACGATCATCCAGGTGCCGTCTTTCTTCAGAGATTTGTGAACGTGCCTGGCGGCGCCTTCCGGGTCACCCATGTCGTGCAGACAATCGAAGAAGGTTATGAAGTCGAAGTCAACGCCGGGAAAATCTTTTGCGCGTCCCACGGCAAATTGCGCGCTGCCGGAAACGCCGCCTTTCTTGGCGCGCTCTGTGGCGGCATCGATGGAGCCTTTGTGATAATCGAAGCCGAGGAAAGTTGATTTGGGGTAGGCTTGCGCCATCAGAATTGTTGAGGCTCCCAGACCGCAGCCGACATCCGCGACGCGCGAGCCGGCCTTCAGCTTGGCTTCAACTCCATCCAGCGCGGGAATCCATTCCTGGATCAGGTGTGCGGCGTATCCGGGACGAAAAAACCGCTCCGTGCCCTCAAACAATTCATTGTCGTGCTCGTGCCATCCGAAGCCGGCTCCACTGCGAAATCTATCGGTGATTTGATTCACCGAGCGCGTGGAAGCGAGCGCCAATTGAAACGCGCCCGGAAGAAACGCAGGGCTGTTGTCATCGGCAAGGGTAAAAGCCTGCTCTTCCGAAAGGCTGAAGCGCGCGGACGCGGGATCGTAACTGACGTAACCACCGGCGGCCTGCGAGGAAAGCCATTCGCGGACATATCGCGCATTGGTGTTCGTCGCCGCAGCCAGTTGTTCGGGCGTCATGGGACCGCCTTTGGCAAGGGCCTTATACAAACCGAGTTTGTCGCCAATTTGAACCAGGGCAGAGTGAAACGTCGCGCCAAAATCCACCAGCGCTTTGCCGAGCAATGTATCCAGTTTTTGTGGGTTCAATGCCATGTGGGTGCCCTCCGTGAAGGTTGGCTTGGGCGGCGATGATATCGAGGAATTTTGACCGAAACAAGGAGATTTCGTGGTTTTCCGCAGGTTTAGCCAGGCGTGCGAACAGCGCTGAGCAGGAGAGGGGCGCCGAGCTTATCCGAGTAATGGGGGCGGAAGCGGCCGGTCTCATACATGCGAGGAACATCCACCTTGCGGGGGCCGAGTTTTGGGTCAGGCATGGGCGCGTGCGTGTATTTGCCATCCTGCACGGCTACGAGGCGCCCCTGAATTCCTTCGCGTATTAAATCCATGGCCACGTTGGCGAAGGTGATCGCCACCATCTGGTCCAACGCGTCGGCTTCACCACTGCGCAAATCGTAAGTCAGGTCACTGGTGGTGGTTTCAATTCCGGTGCGTTGGTGGAGCTCCTGTGAGAGAGCGTAACCGATGTCCGTCTTCTTGCGATGGCCGTAGGCGTCGGCTTCGCCCATTTCTCCTATGGATCTTCCCTTCCACACCGCGCCTTCCGAAGCGATGACCAGCGCGTAGCGGCTGGGATTTTTTTCGCGGTCCTCAACCAGTATCTTCGTCAGGCGGTCGAGATCGAATTCCACTTCGGGCAGAACGCACCTCGCGGAGGTGACATAGGAAGTGTAAAGCGCTGTGAAGCCCGAATCGCGGCCAAATATGCGAAACACGCCGAGGCGTTCGTGCGAACCAAGCGTGGTGCGCTGTCGAGTGATTAAATCTTTGGCGCGCGTGATGGCGGTGGAAAAACCGATGCAGTATTCGGTGCCCTGAACATCGTTATCCATTGTTTTGGGGATGCCAATGATCGGTACACCCTGCACATCAAGAACGTGGGCGAAGCTAAGCGTGTCGTCGCCACCGATGGCCACCAGGTAGTCGAGCCCCAGCGCGGAAATGTTGCGGAGAACGACGGGAGTTAAATCAAATGTGCCATCGCCTCGGTCAAACTTTTTTCGCTCCTCGGCTTGCAAATGGCCGGGAAGGTTTGCTGCCTTGATTCTCTGGGGATTGGTACGCGAAGTGTGCAGCACCGTGCCGCCGGTGCGGTCAATGCCGCGCGTGTTGGCCCGGTCAAGCGGGCGAATGTAGTCGGAGTCGAATTCCCCGCCGGGCTGCATATGCGTCAATCCCGCCCACCCGCGACGGATGCCCAGGACTTCCGCTCCAATTTCGGTGGCCTTGTAAACCACACTCTTGATGACGGGGTTGAGGCCGGGGACGTCGCCGCCGCCGGTGAGAATGCCTATGCGCTTGACGCGAGCCATGGTGGACGCCGAAGAAATTCTAGCATGGCGAAGCGCGCGGCGCAGCCCTAGCAGCAGCGGTTAATTTGCGAGTAGCGTCGACGAAGCGAGTCCAGGTAAAACTCCTCTGGTGTGAGTGGGGTTATGGGCGAACCGTGCTGACTGGCGCCGCGATGGAGGCTGCGGAGATAGTTTTCGTAGGCGGCGTCACCAAAAATCTGTCGAAGAGCCCACCAAATACGCACGGTCGCCTTGCGCGCAAAAACCGTGAATGATTTCATCCGTCGCCCTCCACTGCGCGGGTTTTTACATGCCACTTTGTCCGCACATACGGAGCCTCATGCAAAACGGGCGCACGGGAGCTGGTCCAAACGCGCATCCATTCGTAGATTGCTTCCACAACGAGAACAAGGATCATCAACGCGAGTGTGCCGGTCACTACCGCGTCGAGCCGCTGGTTGAAGATGAGGCGCGCGGTCTCGGCCAACCTGCCCGCGGGGACTGCCCCCGATGCGATTTGTGCGGCCATCTGGTTGGCGGCGGCGAGGAACCCCAGATGCGGATCCGGGCTGAAAATCTTTTCATAGCTGGCGGTCATGGTCACGGTAACCAGAGCAATCGCGGGGGTAAGCGTCACCCACAAGTATCTGCGCTTGCCCATCTTCAGCAGGATTGTGGTGGCAACCACAAGAGCGACTGCGGCCAAGAGCTGGTTGGCGATTCCGAAAAGCGGCCAAAGCGAATTGATGCCACCCAGAGGATCGAGCACACCCTGATAGAGAAAGTATCCCCAGGCGCCGGTGATGAGCGCGCTTGAAAACAAAATTCCCGGGTACCATCCTGCACGGCCCAGCGGCTTGCTCACGTGGCCGAGCAAATCCTGCACCATGAAGCGACCGACGCGCGTGCCGGCGTCGAGCACGGTGAGAATAAACAGCGCCTCAAACATGATGGCGAAGTGATACCAGAGCGCCATTAAATGCGGTCCTCCGATTGTGTGGCTGAAAATTTGCGCCATGCCCACGGCAAGCGAGGGCGCGCCACCGGTGCGGTTGAGCAACGTCTGCTCACCGACCATGCGCGCGAGATCTGTCATGGTTTGCGGAGCGAGCGCGTACCCCCAGCCCGAAATTGTTTGCGCGGCGGATTCTGCCGTGGCGCCGACTATCGCGGGTGGGCTGTTCATCGCGAAATAAACGCCCGGTGATAGCGCGCAGGCCGCGACCATGGCCATCACGCCCACAAACGACTCCATCAGCATGGCGCCGTAGCCCACCAGGCGAGCGTGCGCTTCATTCATGATCATTTTCGGCGTAGTCCCTGACGATATCAGCGCGTGAAATCCGCTCACGGCGCCACAGGCGATGGTGATGAAGCAAAACGGAAATATTTTCCCGGCAAAGACAGGGCCGGTGCCGTCGGCGAAGCGTGAGAGCGCCGGCATCTGCACCACCGGCCGCACCAGCAGGATGCCCCCCGCGAGCGCAAACACTGCACCGGCCTTGATGAACGCGCTTAGATAATCGCGCGGGGCGAGCAGCAGCCAGACGGGCAGAGCCGAGGCTGCGAATCCGTAAATGATGAGCGAAATCGCCAGCCCCGGCGCGGAAAACGAGAACGCATGCGCCCACGAGGGGGAGTTCGCGACCCACTGTCCCGCGGCGACATCCAGCAATACGAGCACTACGCCGATGGCCGAGGCTTCGATCACCCTGCCGGGCCTCCAGAAGCGGAGATAGACGCCCATAAACATGGCAATGGGGACGGTCATGGAAAGCGTGAACATGCCCCAGGGCGAAGCTTTCAGTGCGTTGACCACCACCAGACCGACGACCGCGAGCAGTATCACCATGATGGCCAGCACCGCGAGCTGCGCGATAAATCCTCCGCGGCGGCTGACTTCCTCGCGCGCCATCTGGCCGAGCGATTTTCCATCGCGCCGCATGGAGCAGAACAAAATTACGAAGTCCTGCACGCAGCCGCCGAGCACCGCGCCGACAATCAGCCACAGCGTTCCCGGCAGATAACCGAATTGCGCTGCCAGCGTGGGGCCAACGAGCGGTCCCGGCCCGGCGATGGCCGCAAAATGGTGGCCAAGCAAAACCCATTTATTTGTGGGGACGAAATCGCGGCCGTCGTCGAGCCGCTCCGCAGGTGTGGCGCGCGTGGGATCGAGCGCCAGAACTTTCGCGGCGATGAACGCGGAATAAAAACGGTAGGCCACCAGGTAGGTGCAGGCCGCGGCGACGATGAACCACGAGGCATTAAGCGGCTCATCCCGCTCAAACGCTATGGCCGCCAATCCAGAGGCGCCCGCAAGCGCCACCGCAGCCCACACCAAAACCCTGGCAAATTTCACCTAGTGTGTGTAACTCGAATTGATGAAGTTGTCCACGTCCTTATGCAATTTGTCGTGGGCCATTTCGTCAATGTAGAGCATGTGGCCCGCTTCGTAGTAAGTGAAATTGATGTTTTTCCTCAGTGATGGATCGAGGTTCATGTGGTCGACTGTGTATTCCACCCCGTGAAACACGCAGGCGACGTCGTAATAGCCCGCCACAACCAGCACCTTCAGGTAGGTTTGATGCGTCATCGCGGAGCGCAATGTTTCTGAAACATCACCGTACTGATTTTGCGGGTAATTCCACGGTTGGACCGGGCCGGTGACGTACATTTCCGCGTCCGTCTCGAACTTCAACTCGCGGCGAAGGTAGTCCTCAAACGTGGCCACGAACGCGCCCTCGTAGGAGGCCTCGCTGGCGTCGTATTCGGGCCCCTCACCCGCGGCGTCCACGTCTATTCCCAGGAAGCGCGAATCGAGACGGCCCATGGTGCGGCGCTTGTCGCGCTCGAGTTCCTTGAACCAGCGGCGCGCGTTGATTCGCAAATTGGTTTCCTTGATGTATTCCTTGGTGAGGCCGGTGAACTGAGCGATTCGGTCAACGATCTTCTGATAATCGGCTCCCGTGAGCTTGTCGCCTTTCATAAGAGCGGTAGCGTACTCACCGTCCGCGAAATCTCGTGCCTGCTGGGCAATTTGTTCCACTGTCAGTTTTTGCATGTCGGGCGAGAGCAGGTGGTGATACCACGCGGTCGTCGCGTAAGTCGGGAAAAAAGCAATGGGCGGCAAATCGTTGCCGGGAGCGGGGCGCAGCGTCTGGAAATTGAGCACCGCGGAAACCAGGACAATGCCGTTCAAATAAATCTGGTAGCGCTGTTCGAGCGCGCCGGAAAGCGCTCCCGAGCGCGTGGTGCCATAGCTTTCGCCAATCAAATACTTCGGTGAATCCCAGCGGCCGTTACGCGTGATGTACAACCGGATGAAATTCGAGAACGCTGCGGCGTCCTCATTCAGTCCGTGGAATTGATTGGGATTTTCTCCCGGCGCGGGGCGGCTGTATCCGGTGGAAATGGCGTCAATGAAGACGAGATCCGTGGCGTCGAGGAAGGAGTCCTCGTTGTCCGTGATCGAATAGGGCGCGGGCATGCCGTGGCCATCGGGTGTGAGCACCACGCGCCGCGGGCCGAATCCCATGTGCACAAAGAGCGAAGCCGATCCAGGCCCGCCGTTATAGGAAAATGCGACGGGGCGCTTGGAGATGTCTTCCACGCCGTCCTTTGTGTAAGCAACATAGAAAACGCTGGCGAGCGGAGTGCCATCGTCAGCTTTCATCACGTATGTGCCTGCCGTCGCCGTGTAGGCGAGTTGCTGGCCGCCAATTCGCGCGGTGTGATGCGTGACGGAAGTTTTTTCTTCCGGCGCGGGCCCTCGACGCTCAGTAGTGGTTGCTCCTTGTTGAGGCGTATCGCTCGACACCGCACCGCCGCGACGACCTTGTGGCTGCTGCGTACTCTCGTCACCGGTCGCGCCACCTCTGCGGCCTTGCGCAATTCCCTGTTGAGCGGTCAGCGCACCAGCCAGCAGCAATGAAAGTCCTGCAATAACAATTCGATTCACTCGCATCAGACTTCATCTCCTCTCCCTGATTGGGAAGAATGCAGCACGGAATCTACCCCGATTTCCAGATTCCCGCTTCGAATTTTTAGGGGATACCCAAGACCTTCATTGTGACGGCTCTCAAGCCGCCACAGTTTCAACCAAGCGTGCAATCTGCAAAGAGCAGATCTCTGTTTAAGGTTTCCATTTGGGCGATGAGGCGAATGCGCACAGAGGCGCCACGTCGCGGAAAACCCGCCCGACTTCCGCCACAAAATTTGACCGCATCGCCGCGGCGGGTGTCATTTTCCGCCGAACAATCCAGGCGCGAACGATCTTCCACTCCTCGGGCTTGGTGGGCCAGCCTTCGTGCTTGGTCCATTCGCCTTTTTCCATGGCATGCCAGTAGCTTTGGTACTTTGTTCCCAACCGTTTTTTCTGCGCGGCGATCCACTTTGGATTGGCAATGCCGCGCTTCCGGCCAAATTCATAAAGCGGCGCATCTTTCGCTTTGGAATCACCATAGATGCGGAAGCCCGCCGTAACCGTTTTGGCTGTGATGCCGACGTAGAGTTGCGCGCCATCGGCTTCAAGCGAATCCGGAAACAGCAAATACATCCGCGGATTGTAGGGCGTCTTGTCCTTTGCAAACCGAATGTCGCGGTTGATGCGAGAAAAATTCACGCCGGTCCGCCCGGTGACTACGAACCCGCCATCGAGAGCCAGCGCGGCTGGGGTCAGCGCTTCCAGCAAATCGCGCAGCGGGCCGACCACGTGCTGTTGGTAGCGGTCGCGGCTGGCATCCATCCAATCCTTGCGGTTGTTCTGTTCCAGCTCGCTGAAAAACCGGAAAGTTTCCGGAGTAAGAATGGACGTCTTTCCCTGTCTTTCGGAATCCATCTGAAAACTCCCCTCAGAATTTAGAGAACGGTCAGCAATACCGGCTCGCCGCGCGTAATTACGATGGTGTGCTCGTAATGCGCCGCCAGGCTTCCGTCGGCGGTGCGAACCGTCCATCCATCCTTATCCAGCCAAACTTTTCCGTTGCCCGAGGCAATGATGGGCTCGATGGTCAGCACCAGCCCATCGGTGAGCAAATCACTTGCGCTCGGCGCGGCAAAGTTCGGAACACTGGGCGGCTCGTGAATGGTGCGTCCAATCCCGTGCCCGCCCAGCTCGCGAACCACGTGGAAACCGTGGCGGTGAACCTCGCTTGCAACCGCGCGTCCGATATCGCGCGTGCGGTTACCCAATCGCGCCGCGCCCACCCCCGCGCGAAAAGCTTCTTCGGCGCATTGTTTCAACTCCGTGGAAACTTTTGGCGCGGGAGGCACCGCAACACTAACCGCCGCGTCGGCATGGAATCCATCCTTGCAAGCGGTAACGTCGAGCTTCACGAGGTCGCCCGGATGGAGCGCGCGATCGCGCGGAATCCCGTGCACCACTTCATCGTTGACGCTGATGCAATTCACGCCTGGGAATCCATACACAAGCTGTGGGGAGGATTGCGCGCCATGCTCTTTGAAATAGCGCCCGCCGACGGCGTCAAGTTCCGCCGTGGTCACACCGGGACGCACTTCGCGAGACATAGCATCCAGCGCTCCGGCAACGATTCGCCCGACCGCCTGCATTTTCGCCAACTCATACTGAGTGGTGATGGACATCCGGCAACCTCAATGCGGCCATCATTCTAGCAAACAATCTCCGCCTAGCATTGGCCGCTTCGCGTTTCTCTCGCGGACCTGCGCGGAGCGCCGAATTGGCTCTTGCGCCAGCGGCAGGGCTGTCTTAGTTTGTTTCGCATGAGCGAATTCACTCCCACGGATCGCACGCAGGTTCATCGCCTGCCCAAGCGCGCAAATTACGACCGCGAAACGGTACATCGCATTTTGGATGAGGCGATGATCTGTCACGTCGGCTTCGTTGCGGATGGCCAGCCGTACGTGATCCCAACGGGCTTTGGCCGTGCTGGAGACACGCTCTACATTCACGGCTCAGCCGCAAGCCGGATGCTGGGCGCTGCGGCAGAGGGCATTCCTGTTTGCATCACCGTGACCCTGCTCGATGGGTTGGTTTTGGCGCGCTCGGCGTTCCATCATTCCATGAATTACAGATCGGTTGTGATTCTGGGGAAAGCGCGCAGTGTTGAATCTGAGAAAGAAAAAATTGAGGCGCTGCGCACATTTACGGAGCATATCGTTCCCGGCCGATGGGATGATGTCCGCAAGCCCACGGTGCAAGAGTTGAAGGCGACATGGGTGCTGGCTGTGCCGCTCGAAGAAGCATCGGCCAAAATCCGCACCGGGCCGCCCATTGATGATGAGGAAGATTACGCTCTGCCGATTTGGGCGGGGGTGCTTCCGCTCAAGACAGTACCGGGTGCGACCGCCAAAGACCCGCGACTAACGCATCAACTTGAACCGCCCGCCTACGTCTCCAAATATCGCCGAGGTTAAATCATTTCGATTTTAAAGATCCCATCCAGCCCCTATCCGGACAATCGTTCCCAGAAAATCGCGGAAGAGAAGTGTAACGGATGTCCTGACACATGCTGTAACAGTTGTCTTGACGCCCAACGTCGGCGGCGCGCTTCCAACTCAACTACTTAGTTGCAGCCGCAGGTGCGAGGCGTACACCCGCATCCAGCTCCACTTTCGCCGGCCGGTGCGCCGCCGTTCGAGCCGGACTTGGTCGAGGTGCTAAACACGGAAAGCTGCATCGTTTGCTTGCTGCTGGCGCACTTTGGGCAAAGAAATTTCCGCCCTTGCGCCATCACGATCTTCTCGTGCCGCGTCCCGCAATCATCGCATTGGCATTCGTATATCGGCATGAAACTGATCTCTCCTGCGTACGCGTCACTCAGATCGAAATCAAAGAAGTTTCAAGAACTCTTCTTCCGTCAGCTCCGCTTGGCGAAGGATGCTTCGCAAAACGGAACGAGGCAGATCGAACCGGTCATGGCGCGGTATCGTCACATGCAAATGAAGTTTCAATGGATGCCGCAATTGGGCGTGACTTCCACTTTGATGGTGAATCACAAATCCGGCGCGCATAAGAGCCCGCAATACTCTTCGGGGCTTCAAAACCGGCAGCACGTTTGTCAGGCCGGAACTGAAAACCGGAGCTTTTCCAACTGTGCGTTGCGTTCATCCGGGATTGGCTCACCAGATTTCTTCAAACCTTCCAGATGAACCTTTATTGCGTCCGCCACCATCTCTCGCGCCTCTTCGGGCGTCCGGCCGAACGTAATTAACCCTGGCAGGATGGGTACGGTTAACTGGTAGCCGGTCGGAGCGCCTGCAGGATTGCGTTTCCGAAGAGCCTTACCCTTCCGTCTTGCAGGGCGCGTCGGCTGTACTTCGTCGGTCTCGTAGATGGGCAGGACAACCACGGTAAATTCATAGCTGCGCGTGCGCGCTTTCCGACCGTTACCGCTCCAAATATGGATCGTTCCCATATAACAAGTCTAGCGCCGTACACTGGGCGAGTCAAAGATTCCGCGATGTTGTCGTGCATTAAACGCAAGTTCGAGTTCATCGTCAGTCAAAATGACAACTGCCTCCGGCGAACCGGAGGCAGTTGGAAAAACTCACCAATTGAACGCGCTTCAGTCCCCGGCCACCGTCTCGGCAATCTCCGGCTTCTTTGCCGCATTGCCATTCGCATGACCATTGCCGTTCCCGTTCGCGTTGCTGATGACAATCGGCGCCGCATTCGCAATCGGAGTAGCGTTCTTAATCTGCTGCACCGATCCAATCGTCACCACGGCCTGTGGAGCCTTCTTCAGCACCATCTCTTCATAAATCGCGCGAACCTTGGCCGCTTCCGCCAAGGCCACCTTGCGGCGCGCGCGGTCTTCATCGGCCGCGGTCACCGCTACGCCGTCGTGGTCGTCGTGATCCTTCACTCGCGCGGCGTCGGCGGCGTCAATTACCAGCGAGTGTTCGTAATTCCCGAGGTCCACTTTCTTGCCCGCGGCATAAATCTCATGCTTGCCATGAGACTTGTACCACTGCGCGACGGTCGCGTTCTTGTACATGTTTTCGATGATTTTCCGCCAGCCGATTCCCGTGTTGTACGCGCAGAAGGAAATCTCGCCCTGCTGCGTGGCGTACGGGATGATGCACATTTCGGTGCGGCGGAAGTCGTAGTTGAACAAATCCTGGAACCACATCCCCGCGATGAACAGGAAGTTCCACGGATCGCTGTCGCGTCGCTTCATGGCGTCTTCATAAGTCCGGTCGGGAGCCGAAGAGCCATACTTTTCCTTGCTGTTCTTGGAAAGCCCCCAGGACTTGTCGAATTTCTTCCAAAGGTCCACCAGCGCCAAACTCTTGGGCGCCTGGAACGGTTTGTAATTCTTCAAAAGGGCCAGGCCCATCATCAGCTTGGTCATTTTGTTGCTTCGCGCCGCGTCAGTGATGGCGGTTACGTCCTTCACCAGTTGCGGCACATCGAGGAAGCGCGGAACCGGCGCCCACTCTTTGGTCTCTTTGTTGATCATTACGGCCGTGCCCACTCCGCAGTTCGGGTGACAGCCGCAGGATACCGAGCCCCACTGCGTATCGGGGCCATGCACCAGGTCGGCGAAGCCCGAAAACACGCTGATCAGCGATATCGGGAACCAGTCGCGCGTCGGCTCCACCTTGCCCACCTGTGCGCTGACGTCCTGCGCCAGATGCGACAGGGTGTAGCGCTGCTTCAGGCGGCGCTCTGGAGTAATGTCTTCATCGCGGCCCGTGAACGACACCGGCTGGAAGGCTACGAAGGCGATTTTCTTGGGGTTTTCCATGGCGAACTTGACGATCGCACCCACCTGATCGTTGTTCACCGTGTTCAGGATGGTGACCACCAGGATAATTTCGATGCCCGCCTCGTGCATGTTCTCAATGGCGCGCAGCTTGACGTCGAACAGGTTCCCCACCTGGCGGTGGCTGTTCGCATCGTTGCCGATGCCGTCGAATTGCAGGTAGGCGTAGCGCAGTCCGGCCTCAAATGCCTTCCGGCTGAACTCCTTGCTCTTGGCAAACTCGATCCCGTTTGTGGCCGCCTGCACGCTGTTGTAGCCCAGCTTGCGCGCATAGCGCACCGCATCCAGGAAATAGGGGTGCATGGTGGGCTCGCCGCCCGAGAACTGAACTGACATCTGCCGCCGCGGCTTGATGCGGATGGCGTTGTCGAGAATTTCCTGCACTTCGGGCCAGCCCAGCTCGTGGACATATCCAACCTGGTTGGCGTCCATGAAGCAGGGGTCGCACATCATGTTGCAGCGGTTGGTCAGGTCAACGGTCAGCACCGAGCCGCGGCCATAGCGCACCGTGCTCGAGCCATGCTTGTGCAGGTCTTCGTCGTTGTGAGCAGGAATATCGCGACCGGGGAAATTCTTTTCAATCCAGGCCAGGAAGTTTGCGTCCACAGCCATCATGTCTTCGTATTTACCATGGATGGGGCATTCCTTAACCATCCAGATCTGCCCGTCGCGCTTAATAATCTGCGCTTTGATCTCGCCGACCTTCTCGTGCATCAGGTCGCGCCAGTCCTTTTCACCCTTGAAAATGGATTCGCGCGCTTCCTTCACGCAGCCGGGGCAAAGCGAATCAGTCTCACGCGGGAATCCCAGCGTGGGCTTGGTCTTTTCCCACGACTTCAGCAGTGGCTTCTCCGACCAATTTGGCGTAAACGACGGATTCGGATTCTTCTTGTTGAAATGTTGGATCGTGTTGAAAGTCAGCGCGGCAGTTTTCGCAACCGCCAGGTCAGCCAGCTTCAGTGCTCTAGTCCCGAATTTTCGGGGCATATTCTATCCTCCACTCTCATAAAACCAGTTTTAATTGCAGGCCCGGGTTACACCCATTTCCTAAACCCCAGAATCGGCCAATATCCCCTGTGTGCGGTTAAAAAATATCATCTGAAACTGGGAGCTGTCCACACATGATGGATGGAGCTTCCCCCTGCTATAGGTTGACCTCTACGCTTCCTAGAGTCCAGCGGGATGCGGTAAGTGGCTCAAAACGGGGGCTGAATGGCAGCCTGGAGCAGCTAATGGGAGGGCGCTGATCCGCCCAATCCCAAAAATGGGAGTAACCCTTAAGTCGCACAACCTACGGAACTTGCTGTCTTGAGGAGTCTCCGAACTCGTGCGGAACTACTCATTCAGCGCTGGACGGAGTACAGCTATGGCATAGTGAGCCAGTAAGGGAGCCTCTTCGTCCAGTTGGATCCATCTTACCGAGCAATGATCCTTCAAGTACTTTGCCACGCGCGATTCCGTAATCCCCAAATGTTCCGCCAATCGGCCCCGGAGATTGTCGCCGCTGCGCGTTCTTCCCGTCCTGACCATGTTTCCAATCCCGATGCGCAGCGTTTGGCACGCTTCCACATAGTAGTGATCGATAAGCTCTGAATCCGAGAGCACGAACACCCCCGGGCCGGCGGGAGCACGATCTGGGTCTTCTAACGAATTTGACGGTGCAGCCAGCATCCTGCGAAGTTGTGATTCCAGCAGCGTCAGCCTTGAGGCCAGAGCAGGTTCGCGCGACGGGCGTCTCGCCTGCCAAGCGGCAGGCCCAACGGTGCCAACAGCTGCGGCGGCGACTTCCTGCAATTCTGGTTGATGCGTCCGTTCGGAACCACGCGAAGGCAGTCGCTCAGGCCCACGACGCCTGGAGTCCGAGGGGCCGTGACTTGGGGGACTCGACCGCCGAGGAGCGGGCCTTGAGGAGATTGGCGTTGGCTCCGATTGGGTGTGCGTCGGTTCGCTCTTGACTAATTCAGGTGCCCCTGTACCCTCGCCGCCAACCTGTGGCTTTTTCCTGCGCCCGCGACCACCCCTTCGCCCGCGGCGCCGCCGCTTTTTCCCTGCGTCGCCAGTCACGCCTCCAACAATCACGCCGCCAACAGCTACTGCGCCTTCCCCTTCCGATTCGTTGGGTGCGGCCAACCCCTCATCGGCATTCGCGTCCGGCTCGCCGCTTGATTCCGTGAATTCCGTGGGGGATCCCGTGGAGGCAAACAAATCACCCGAGCCTGTCGAGTCGGGTTCGTCGAGCTTTCCGTGGCCACTAGCCGCGACTTGAGCCTCCGTCGCCGCCAACGGCACTTCGACTCCCAGCCGTGTCAGCGCTTCCTGAGCTTTGATCTTCCACTGCGCGCGCCGGAATTTCTCCGACGCGACCAGATACCACTGCGCCGCCTCGGAATTGCTCCCGGCCTTTTCAAACAGTCGCGCCAGCTCGAAGGCCACCATCGCGTCGCTCGTGCTCTCATAAAGAGCGGCAAGCTGCCCGTGAGGGTCGCTGCTCGTCCTGGCCTTTCTGATTTTTCCCTGGATGTGACGCCAATCAGCCATGTCCCGGCATTCTACCAGTCACGGGCCACAGGGGCCAGCAAAGCCTTTCCACTACACTCGCCAGATCTTGGGTTGCCGCAGGCGGAAGTTTTCGAGTAGATTTCTCGTTCTCCTGAGGTGAACAGATGCCTGCATCGAAAGTCGCTCGCCCCAAGACGCAAGCGAAGGACTTCAACTCTACCTTCGCCCGCCTCTGCCAAATCCTGCAGAAGCACGGGGACAAGCTTTCCGTCGCGGTCCAGAAACCGGGGACCCTTTGGATGGACGTGAGTGGCGTTTCCTATCGCGGCAAACCCCTCTTCTATGCCGGAGTCCGCATGGGCAAGAACTACGTGAGCTACTACCTGATGTCCGCTGCCATGTGCAAAACCATTTCTCCCGAACTAATGAAGCGCAAACAAGGCGACGCCTGCTTCAATTTCACTGCGGTGGATGAAAAACTGTTCGCCGAATTGGAAAAGCTCACCGCCGAGGGCTTCCAGAATTTCACTCCGGAAAATCTTGAAAAAATGGAAAAGTCAAACCGCAAGAAACAATCGGCTGCAGGGTTTTGGAGTGCGCGACTAAAGTCCTAGCGCGGCCACAGCCATCCGAACGTGCCCGCGGTCAAGAGCGCGAACACCAGGCCGTCGAAAACCTCCTTGATCGTATAACTCCACGTCTGTCCCTTCCAGATGCCGTCACTCAAGTGTCCGAGTCCGTAAGCGAGGAACGCCGTTGTGCCGGCAACGCGAAAAACGGCAAGATAATCTGCGCCGGGAGCAACCACTCGTCCGGTGAGATAGGCCACGAAAATTCCGACAATCAGGCAGAACCCCACCCACTGCCCCAGGAACTTCGCCATCACCGGGTTACCGGTAGGAAAAATGGTCATCATCCCCACCGGTCCCAGTTTCCGTTTTTCAGCAACCGCCGGCGAATTCATATCTTTGTGCGTGGCGTAGGGAAAAATGTAGAGCCCACGGTTCAAGGCGACGCCGCGGAGCGCGGCGAGCACCTTGTCCTCATCGGGGAGCTGCCGGTAGTCGCTGCGGTGGTAGGGCAAGACCATGTGCATGATGGAGCTGGCAATGAAAACGATTACCGTGGCCAGCACTATCGGGAGCCAGAGCGAAGTGAGCGGGACCATGCATTTCCTCCAAAGGACATCTGAGTGGACGCAGAAATTTCTGGCGAGAGGCTACGCCCGCCAAGTGCCGGGGTCAAGCGTTCGATTCCCTGCCCGGGTTTCTGAATCTCTTCTGCTTTCCGAGTATCGAATGAGAGGAAGGCGGCGCATCTACATTGGCGTGAAAAAATAAAGTGGCTGCAGGGCAATTCGGCAGCGGGAAAGGTCGAAGCGTGTACGTGAAGGAGATTTGGCGGTTCCCGGTGAAATCAATGGCGGGCGAGCGCCTAAATTCGGCCAAGATCGTCGATTTGGGGATTGAAGGCGACCGCAAAATCCTCGTTCGTGGCGCGAACGGCCGCGTGATCACTTCTCGGACTCATCACAAGCTGCTGGGCCTGAAAGGAACGCTGGGCTCGAATGGTCAGGCACGAATCAATGAATATCTGTGGAATACTCCTGAGGCCCTTTCGCTTGTCCGCGGCGCGGCCGGCCCGGGCGCTGAGTTGTTTTATGACGATGGACCGGAACGTTTTGATATTCTTCCACTCTTGGTGGCCACCGACGGAGCCATCGCCGCTTTTGGACATGATGGACGCAGGCTCAGGCCAAACATCGTTATCGGCGGAGTTGAGGGTCCGGCCGAGCGCGACTGGCCCGGAAAATTTCTCTGCATTGGAGAGGTTGTGATTGGTGTGCAGGATCTCCGCGGCCGCTGCGTGATGACTACATTCGATCCCGACACGCTGGTGCAGAACAAAAACGTGCTAAACGAGATCGCGGAAAAGTTTGGTGGCCAGCTTGCCCTCAATTGCTTTGTGATTCAAGGGGGAGAGATAAGCGCCGGCAGCGAAGTCGAGTTATTGGCCGAGGCGGAACTCAGTTCCAATGTCGGGAAATCCAGCTCCCTGTAGGGGCGATGCTTGCTGCGCCTTAGATGCGCGGGTTTCTTGCTGCATGTACGGCAAGAAAATCCAGCCCGTAGGCAGAGCAAGTTTGGAAAAGGAGGGATTATGTCAGGACGTCCACCGCTGCCTCCCTTCACGCATGAGACCGCCATCCAGAAAGTTCGCCTCGCTGAAGACGGCTGGAACACACGCGACCCTGAAACAGTCTCCCTGGCTTATTCCATTGATTCCCGCTGGCGAAATCGCTCGGAATTCATCAGCGGTCGCGAGGAGATTGTGGCCTTCCTAAAACGCAAGTGGGCCAAGGAATTGGACTACCGCCTCATTAAGGAACTGTGGGCCTACGAGGACAATCGCATCGCCGTCCGTTTCGCCTATGAATGGCACGACAGCTCAGGCCGTTGGTTCCGTTCCTATGGAAATGAAAATTGGGAATTCACCGGCGACGGCCTGATGCAAGTACGCCACGCCAGCATCAACGATCTTCCCATCCAGGAGTCCGACCGCAAATACGTTTGGCCGTTGGGCCGCCGGCCGGATAACCATCCCGGCTTGAGCGATTTGGGGGGTTGATTCTCTCCGCTCCCTTTGCGACCTCAGCGCCCCTGCGGTGACAGATTTTTCACCGCCAATCCCATTCGAACACTCCTCGTGCCCAGTAATTCCCTGCTTCGAAACCCTTTGCATGTAATTACCTATTGACATACTCACACAATGTGTACTAAAGTTATATGTGATCGTCGCGAAGAGCCAAACTCTCCTCCCTGATCTAAGTCCTTAAGAATGACATTCATAGGACGATGCCCGCTCCTAAGCCTTTTGTTTTGATATTCATCCAAAAAGATGGGGGAGGGGGCGTGTACCAGGCGCCAGCTTCAGCCTCGCCTGTGCCACAATCGGCCCATGGATTCCAGGCAGCGCACCGAGTGGATCGTTCGGCGAGCCAAGGCGATTGGTTTTGACCTCTGCGGCGTTGCGGTAATTCCGGCGGACACTGAAGATGCGAGTTGGCCCGAACTCGCGCACTTTCCCGAATGGCTCGCGCGCGGTTACGCCGGGGAAATGCGCTACCTCGAAAATCCACGCCGCGCTTCGCCGCAGCAAGCCATGCCCGGCGCGCGCAGCGTGATTGTCTGCGCACTGAACTACAACACCACGCAGCCGCACTCAACGGAGATTCCCTTAGGGGGTCGGAGCTTCAGCTCAGATACAAACGACAGAAAAAATAAACCGGCTTCAGCCGCTGAAGATCGATCGGGCGATTCACCACGCAGTTGGATTTCCCGCTACGCCTGGGGCACCGACTACCATTTATTGCTTGGCGAAAAACTCGAGGTGCTGGTCGCCGCGATGCGCGAACAATTTCACGACACGTTTGACGCCAAGTGGTACGTGGACACGGGCCCAATCCACGAGCGCGCCGCGGCGCAACAGGCCGGACTCGGCTGGCTCGCCAAGAACACATTGCTGATTCATCCCGACCTCGGCTCGTGGATGTTTCTGGGAGTGATTCTGACGACGTTTGAACTGGCTCCGTCGCTCGGGCCGGCAGATTTGCCGCAGCCGGATTTGTGCGGGCAGTGCACTCTTTGCATTGACGCGTGCCCGACCGAAGCTTTTGTCGAGCCGTACGTGCTCGACGCGCGCCTCTGCATTTCGTACCTCACCATCGAGCTGCGCGGCGCAATTCCGGAAGAGTTACGCGAGCCGATGGGCCGCCACGTTTTCGGCTGCGATATTTGCCAGGACGTTTGCCCGTGGAACGGCCGCGCCCCGGTCACTTCAGATTCTGCATTTGAGCCTCACGAGAGATTATTTGCGCCGGAACTGGAATGGCTGGCGTCGCTCGGCGAAGAAGACTTTCGCAGAATATTTCGCGACAGCCCGGTGAAAAGAACGAAGTGGCGGGGATTGATCCGCAACGTCTGCGTGGCGCTGGGAAATTCAGGCTTGCAGCGCGGCACGCCGGCGCACTCGCGCGTCACTTCCCATCTCGCGCGCCTCGCCTCCTGTCACGACGCGCTCATCGCCGAACACGCAAAATGGGCGCTGGGGCGCCTCAACTGCGCCCCAGCAGACCCAATTAGACTTGGTAAGGAGACTTGAAGCCTTAGATAACACTCTTGCTGGTGATTCCGCGGCTGCGCATGCGGATCAGCTCATCCACGGTGGCGTTCTTGTAGCCTTGTTTCTGCACCTCGCGGATGAAGTCGGCGCTGACCCCATGGTTCCTGAGATCGATGTATTGGTCCACGGTAAGTTTGTCGTATCCAAGCTCTTTTAACTCGCGCACATATTCGGCCGAAACGCCGTGGTTTCGCAGCGAAATCAGTTGATCCACGGAAAGTTTGTCCAGCCCCACTGAGCGCATGTCCCGGATATATTCGGGAGTGACGCCGCGATTGCGGATGCTGGATAGATCGTCAATGCTCAAAGTGCTGTAACCCAGATCGCGCATGCCCTTGACGAATTCGCCGGTCACGCCGTGATTGCGCATGTTTTCCAATTCCTCCACCGAGGCGTGAGGCATTCCGGCGGCACTCATCTCGCGGACAAAATCCGCACTGACGCCGCGATTGCGCAGGGAGATTAGATCGTCAATGGAAAGCTTGTCGTAACCCAGGTCTTTCATCTCGCGGATGTATTCCGGCGTTACACCGCGGTTTCGCAGAGTGATCACTTGATCCGGAGTGAGTGGACCCAACCCCGCGGCGCGCATGTCCTTGATGTACTCCGGCGTAACGCCATGATTCCGGATCGAGGTCATCTCATCAATGCTCATGGAGGTGAAACCCAGGTCGCGCATGCCCTTCACATATTCGGGCGATACGCCGTGGTTGCGCAGCTGAACCAATTCATCCACCGATGGATGAGCCAGCCCGAGAGTGGCGAAATCCTTTACGAAATCGGGTGACACGCCGTGGTTGCGCAGCGTGACCAGCTGATCCGTGGAGAGATTGGTCAGGCCCGCTGCTTTCATCTCTTTCACATACTCCAGGCTTACGCCGTGATTGCGAAGGATGACGAGTTGATCCACGCTCAGATTCTCGTATCCCAGATCGCGCATGCCGGTCACGTATTCAATGGTGATGCCGTGATTCATGATGGAGAAGAGTTGATCGAGCGTTAGGTTCGAGTAGCCCATGGCCTTCATCTTCTTGATGAAGTCGCGGCTGATGTCCCGCTCCGCCATGCGGAAAAGGTCGTCGTTGGAGAGGTCACCATAGCCCATGGACTTCATGGCCTGGGCAAAATCAGGGTTGGGAGTGAATGAGAAATCTCCGAAGCCCACTCCCTTGTCAAAATCGCCGGTGAAACTAATGGTGCCCGCGTCGCGCCGCATTTCAAAGTGCGCGTTGGCTTTTGTGCTGATGGCGAAAGTGGGATCCAGTCCCCAAATCTCGGAAATCGCCCGGCTGGTGCCCCAGGTGTTGGTGCCATCTGAATTGGCCCAGTGAAGCTGCAGCCAAATCTCTTCACCGCCGGTTTGAAATTGGGCGTGCCAATCTCCCTTGGGCGCATTTTGTGCGGCGATTCCAAGGCAGAGGATGGCGCCGGCCAGTGCGACCAGAGAAACATGAAGACCCCGAAGCAAATGTTTGCGCATGTCAATATGCTCCTTTTGAACAGGATGCGGGGCGACCAGGACACCCTCCGCCCTTGCCTATACAGACGCCGGAGGAGGCAAAACGTCACCCTGTAGTGCGAAAATATTCGTACTACTAAGGCGCGATATTTGCCGAGTCCAAAGGAAGAACCCGGGCAGTTGCTTTGTACTGGGCTTTGTGGGAGTTGTGTCCCGGCTTGACGGAGCGATACAATGGCCTTGCCTCATTTAAATCTCAAACAGCGACCCCCATGGGCCGCGGAAAGGTCTTTCCCATGGCGGAATCTCAAGCAACACAAAAAAAGGAGAACCCTGTGGCTTTCACTCTTCCTCCACTTCCCTATCCGGCCGACGCGCTCGAACCCAGCATTGACCGGATGACGATGGAAATTCACCACGACAAGCACCACGGCGCCTACGTCACCAACTTAAATAAGGCGCTTGAGGGTCAGACTAATCTGCAATCACTTTCGATTGACGAACTGCTCGCCAAGCTCGATTCAGTTCCGGAGAATATTCGCACCGCCGTGCGCAACAATGGCGGCGGCCACTGGAACCACTCCATGTTCTGGAAAATTATGAAGAAGGGCGCGGGTGGCGAGCCGACGGGGGATCTGGCGGCAGCCGTTAAGTCCGCGTTCGGATCGTTCGCTGAATTCAAGACCAAGTTTGCCGCGGCAGGTATGGGCCGGTTCGGCTCGGGCTGGGCCTGGCTGGTGGTCAAAGACGGTAAGCTGGGGATTGAATCTTCTGCCAACCAAGACAATCCGATCATGACCGGCGGCAAGCCCGTGTTCGGGCTCGACGTGTGGGAGCATGCCTATTATTTGAAGTATCAGAATAGGCGAGCCGATTACATCGAGGCGTGGTGGAACGTGGTTGATTGGAACGCAGTCGCGGATCATTACTCAGCCGCGAAGAAGTAGGTTTTTGCGTATTCCAAGCACTAGAAAATATTTGCATCGCGCGCGGCCCGTTGAAAACAGCGGGCCGCTTTCCTCCTGAGTCACATTCTGTCTGAGTATGAATGCCATTAATTTCAAGACCGCAACTGTACGAGCCGCGCAGATTGGCTTCCGCGCAACAATAATTCTCTCGCTTTCGCTTTCAGCGTTCGCGCAATCCTGGCAGGACAAACCGTGGACGCAATGGTCCAGCGATGAGTGCAACGCAATTCTGATGGCATCGCCCTGGGTGACCACTGCACAGCCGCAAGACCGGAGAAACATTCGTCACGCCGTCTTGCTCTCTTCGACCGCTGTCAGGGAAGCACTGCTTCGCCGCATGCAGATCGATCAAAAATATGATTCCATGCCGGCAGAAAGGAAATTGCAATTCGATAAGGAAAACGCAATCTGCCTCGACGACTCCAAGTACCGCGGCAACATCGTGGTCCGCGTCTGGGGCGGACCGCCGGACAAATCTGAGGGGTCTGCTGAGGCGGGTCAACTTATCGTTTCAAATCGTATAAGGATTTCCCCTGCGGAAAATCACGATGCGCCACTCTCCTGTGGCGGCGGCAAGTTTCCGTGGGAATTTGTGCCCGCGGCCCTGAATGCGCAACAAGCGAATCATCCAGAACGTGACAACCCCAATTCCAAAGTTCCTGCCGCAACGGATTTCGTTTATCCCCGGGTTGTCGGCGGTAAACCTCTGATTCTTCCCAGCGATTCAACGCTCGAACTGGATTGGGGACTCAAAGCCGGCACTTTCACTTTTCAAATCGAGAACTTGTCTTTTAGAGGCAAACCCGATTTCTAATTGCACGGTTTCATCCAAAGCACATGTTAGTGGATGGGTTTTTTAGGGACGCCCGCCAGCAATTTATCCCAATGCAGTGGCGGGGCGAGACGGGACTCCGGATACGCGGCTGGAATGGGGAGACGCGGAAGACGGCAAGGCACGAGGCGCGGGGCGGAAACTGGGCTCGGCATGGTGGTCGATCGCTTGCACCAGACCCGGAGGCATGTTGCGCGCCGTGGAGAATTGCGTAAGCTCGACCCGGTTGCGCGCGCCGAATTTGGCGAGTAGCGCAGAAACGTGAAACTTTATAGTTCGTTCGCTGACGCCCAGGCGCGCGGCGATTTCCTTATTGGCGAGATTTTGCGTGACGGCCTGCAAGACTTCTTGCTCGCGGCGGCTGAGGGACACGTTGCTGGTTCCCACTCCGGCGCACTCCAGCAGCATGGCCGCGCGCGCGGTCACGCTTTCAACCAGATCTTCGCCCGCGCCAAAAACGAGCGCCAATTCTTCAGGTGAACAGTGGTGGGAGAGACAGTAGATGGCGAGCAGGCTTGCCGCTCGTTCGAGAGGCAAACGGCCGTGCTCATCGGCGTCCACACGGAAGCGAACCGTGCCGGACTTACGGTCGCAGAAAACGTAATACTGCGGTTTCAGACGCTCCAGCTTTTTTGAATCTCTGTCGCTTTCACGCGACCCGAACAGACTCCGAATACTCTTCACTCGGCCTTCTCTTTCCGGGCGCACTGGGCACGCCGCTGTGCGCGAAAAGTTGGTCAAGTCTCAGCTTCCGGGGCGAAACGGAGCCAATCGGAAAATGTCTAGTCCGCGACGGGAATAAGTTCGCCTGAACAAAGGCCCGGCCGGGGATGGGATTCCACCGGCAGGAAATGGGAGCAACCTGAAGACGTCGCCGCGTTTCGATCTAAAACAGTTTTTGTTGGCCTGTGCTTGCAACCGTTCGCGCCCCAACGAATACAATGCAATCGCTGGTGTGGGTGCACGATTGATGCCATCCCGACACCGAATATATTGCCAATGGATTCAAGGGCTTACGGGCGGAGGTGCGCGTTCCAGCACTATTTACTCTGTAGGGATTTCCAGCGAGCGTAAGAAATTCCCAACCCCAACCAGCTTCTCGCATACAATGTGGCCGCTTTAGTTGCTGACGGGAGGATGCAAATGGCCTTACCAGCGATTGCCGCGGAGATCCTTTGGAAACTCAACATTCTGTTCCCCGGGGGCGGCGACATGGCCGAGCAAATCTCCCTGCGGTGGATGCATATCGTTTTCGGAACTATGTGGATCGGATTTATCTATTTCCTGAACCTGGTGATGACCCCGACATTGAACAAGTTGGACGGACAAACGCGCGGCAAGATTTATCCGCTGATGGTTTCAAAGCTTACTCCCTGGCTGGCAATATCCGCGGGGCTCACCTGGCTTGCGGGGTTCCGATATTTCATGATCCTTGCAAAAACGGATGCAACGAATATTGGCGACTCCAGCCTGCTGTGGAAATGGTTGGGGACATGGCTCGCGCTCTGGCTCGTTACCGCCGCCCTATTGCTTGTGTCGCTTCGCATGTTTAACAACGGTTGGGTTCTTGCGCTGGTAGCGACGATTCTTGTGTCCGCCATCGGGTGGCTCGTGCTTGGATTTCTTTCTAATCCCGGCACCAGCAACCGAACGCTGTGCATTGGCGTAGGGGGAGGAATCGGCACCGTCTTATTTGTGTTTTCGATAGTTCTTTCGCGGTCGCTGAAGAAAATTGCGGGTTGGATGACCATCGCCGAGGGTGGCGCTCCCATGCATCCCGACGCACCCAAATTAATTCGGCGGATGTTCCTGATGGGACGATTGGGAATGTGGTTGTCCTTTCCAATGCTGTTTTTCATGGGCGCTTCTAACCACTATCCATTTCTTTCCGGGCGGTAGGAAAGCGTACGTCGGGCTGAAATAGGTTAGGCGCTCAGATTTAGCACGCCTTTCAAATACAACTCTTGGCGGCGCAAGAGCAATCCGAGACAATTCCTTCCAGTATGTCCGCCGACATCCCAATCAACTTGCACGGTGAGGTGAAGGGCAAAGCCGCTCACACGCTGGGAAAACAAATTGCATTTTCCACCGCGATCGTCATGGGCAGCGTACTGCTGAGCCGCGTCCTTGGCTTCGGGCGCGAGTGGGCAGTTGCACACCTGGTGGGGTCGAATGCGACGACGGACGCGTATTATGCGGCGTTCACGCTGCCCGACTTCTTGAATTACCTGGTGGCCGCGGGTTCGCTGAGCGTCACATTCATTCCCGTTTTTTCCAAATACATGGCGGCGAAGGACGAGGCGGAAGGCTGGCGGGTTTTTTCGATCGTAGTGACGTTCATGGGATTGGTGCTGGCAGGAGTGGTGATTGTGGCGGAGATATTCGCGCCGCAGCTGGTTTCCGTGATTGCACCCGGATTCGGACCCGAAGAAAAGATGCGCGTGGTTTCGCTGACGCGGCTGATGCTCCCCGCGCAGTTCTGTTTCTATATGGGCGGAATCTTGAGCGCGGTGCAATACGCAAAGGGGCAGTTCGTAGTGCCCTCGCTGGCGCCGCTGATTTACAACATTGGAATTATTTTGTTTGGAGTGCTCCTGTCCGCGCGGATGGGGATAGCGGGATTTGCCGTTGGTGTTCTGGCCGGGGCCATCGCGGGAAATTTCCTGTTGCAGGTTTACGGTGCGAAACGGGCGGGCGCGAAGTTCCTGCCGTCGCTGAATATCCGCCATCCGGGATTCATCATGTTTGTGAAGTTGGCGATTCCAATCATGCTGGCGCTTTCGCTCTCGTTTACTGACGACTGGATCATTCGCTGGTTCGGGTCTTACTTGCAGCCGGCCTCCATCACGTGGCTCAGCTACGCGAAGACGCTGATGCGCGTGCCGCTGGGAATTGTGGGACAGGCCATCGGCGTGGCCTCATTCCCGGTGATGGCGCACTTATTCTCCGAGAAGCGGTTCGACGAGCTGGACAGAATCCTGAGCGGCACGATGAAGGGCATGATCGTGCTGCTCATGCCGATAACGGCACTGACCGTGGCGCAGAGCGTCCCCTTGGTGCACCTGGTTTTTTCGCATACGCGTCTGCATGAATCCGATTTACTGGCGACGGCGGGCACGCTGGTGTGGTTTTCGGTGGGCATGATCGCCTGGGGCGCTCAAAACATTTTGGCTCGCGCATTTTATGCCATGCACGACACGATTACTCCGGCAGTGGTGGGCACGGCCATCACCATTCTGAATATTCCTGTGTACTGGATTCTCGCGAAGCACATGCAGCATTTGGGGCTGGCCATGGCCAGCTCGATTGGGATCACCGCGTACACCATTGTCTTATTCGCGCTTCTGGCCCGTCGCACCACCGGAACCGGAGTGCACTCATTGCTTGGGTTCTTCGGGAAAATATTGCTGGCGAGCGCCGTGGCAGGTTTTGCGTGTTGGGAGCTGGTTGGATGGCTGGGGACCCATATCTCTTGGAAGACGCTCTCGGGCTCGTTCCTGGATTTGACGATTACCACGATAGCCGGCTTGGCATTGACGGTACTGCTGGCAAAAGTGCTTGGCGTACAGGAAGTGAATGGTTATCTGAAGAGGTTCGGCGGCGCGTTCAGGCGAATGACGCGAAAATCTGCGTAGGTTCCGCGTACGGCACGCCCTTCTTTGAAATCTATTCTCCCATGGAGGGCGCGGATAGTCCCCGGGTGATTCCGCTTTCAACCTGACCTTCCAAACCGGAAGTGTTGATAGCAAAACCATGACTCATATCGGGGGAGTTCTGCAAATGTGGACCGAAATTTCCCTAGCGCGGGAGAGAGTTGATTTCCTGCTCGACCTGGCGTCTGAATTCCAATGGATGTGCAATCTTCGGGAAGGGCTCTGGCGTGCCTCCTGTCCCACGGATCACGACCGTGCCAAAGGAAAGAATCCGGCCCATGAAATTCTCTTCGACTTCGATGCTTTCCACCTTTTGAAGAAGGATTTCAAGTGTTCTGCGCTTCATGATGCCCACCTTTATGAGCACGCGCTTATTTGTGACCGCCATTTCCGTGGCGTTCCGGCGAATCATGCCAATGAGGATCACAATCACCGCGGCAACAATCAGGACGGCGCCCAGCCATACGTAGGGGCGATTGTCATCGCCGCTATGGTAGTAGGAAATGAGCGCGATGCCGGGAGCCAAAAGAAACAGTATGGAAAGAAATGTGTGCCAAACCAAAACGATCCAGTGGAGCCTGGTTTCGTAAATAATATTTTCCCCGGGGATGAGGTTCCTTGTGGCGTAGCTCATGGGTTGTGTCCCTAGAGGATACGCGTTTGGCCGGCGGAAACAAGACGGTAGCGAATCCCTCGCCAGGTAATGTTGCGGCTGAACGCCGATACAATGAAATTCACGGCATAGAGAAACGGAACAAGTGGAGAAAGAATCGTCCAGGCCCAGGCATAGCTTTCGAGCTTGTGCTTCCAGGCGGGTAACAACTCCAGCGCGGCGACCCACCGCAAAACTCCCTTCGCCGCAGCCAGCAGAAGAATCAGCAACAGGAGCACGGCAGTCTCCAGCCAGAGCTGATCATTAATCCAGGCCTGCACCAGGAGGATGCCACCGACGATAAACGTAGCGCAGTAAATCAAGTGCGCGAGCGCCCCGGCTCCCCACATCCCCGCCGCGTAAACGCGAGTGATGGTGATCTGACGATTTGTAAACTCGAGCAATTCCCCGAAGTTGCTGTCCCGAAGAGTGGGCATCAGGCATTCCGGCACAAATTCGATGCGCTTGCCCGACATGCGCAAGGCACGCGTCATCGCCCAATCGTCGCTGACCGCGCCCGTCCAATGAGTCGCTACCGCAGCCTGCTCAAACATGGAGCGGCGAATGGCCGTTCCTCCGCCCCAACAAAAAGTACGGCCTGGCTGGCCTTGCAAGGTTGCGATGCTTGAATCCCAGGCCGCGCCGAATGCGCTCCAAAAACCGCCGCGATTGGGCAGCCACCACCGGAACGTGGTGGAGGCGCCGAGGTTGACGTCGGAGAGTGGCGCTACCAGATGCGTAAGCCACTGCCGGCCGGGGCGGCCGTCGGAATCCGCGAACACGAATACATCAAAACTGGGATCGAGTTGCCCTACTGCAATCCGCAGGTTGTTCACTTTTTCCCCGCAGGCCTCCGGCTTGCCGGCGATGACCAGGTGTGCGGGCGCGCCACTTGCTTCCACGACATGTCGGACGGTCTTGGAGGCCGGATCATCGGAGCGAGCCATCACAAAAAAAATTTCGAAACTCGGATAATCCTGCTCGGTGAGCGCGGAAAGATTTTCCTCGAGGCCCGGCTCCAGCCCTTTACAGGGACAGATAAGCGCAACGCGCGGTGAAAAGAATCCAGGATGGCGCAGCAATCCGCGGCGCGCTTTGGCCAGCCACTGCAGTCCTCCCCAAAGCGACCACAAACCAAAAAGCAGTTCGGCGACTACCATGGCGTAAAACAAGTTCTGCATAAGCCAGGATGCCCCGCCGCGATTCTCGCATGCGCGCGGCCCGGTTTGCGGGTAGAATCACGCGCGAGTTCCGGCATTGCAAAGGGGGGAGAATGGCACTTCGGATGGACCCGGCGAGGGTCACGACAGCGTTTGAATTGGATGGATTTCGAGTGGTTCGCACGCTGGGAATTGTCCGCGGGATCGTGGTGCGCTCGCGGAGCGTGATTGGCAACCTGGGCGCGGCGCTGCAAACGATCGTCGGCGGCAACATTACAATATTCACCGAACTGTGCGAGAAGACGCGCGAAGACGCATTCGAGTTGATGGTGGACCACGCGGTGACGCGGGGCGCCAACGCCATCGTCGGAATGCGCTACGATGCCACGGAAATCATGAATGGCGTCACCGAAGTGCTGGCTTACGGCACAGCTGTGGTGGTGGAGCCGGTATCGTCCGCACAATGATGTCTGCGCGGGGATGATAGACTACCGGCGCTATGCGATGCCCGGCATGCGCCCGCGATATCCCCAACTCCAGCCGATTCTGCCCTGAATGCGGAGCCGCACTCGACCTTGGTTCGACTCCCACGGTTTTGGAAAACGACTCGCACCCGAGCTCGGGGCCGCCATCGCCTGCGCCACGAACACCGGCGCCGAAATCCGGTTTGGCAGGGCGCCGGGATTCTTCCGACCCAACCAGCAGTTCGAGCTGGTCCGGCACCGGACGCTTCATCACCGGAACAATTCTGGTGGGGCGCTACCGCATTGTCTCCGCACTGGGGCGCGGAGGCATGGGTGAAGTTTACCGCGCCGAGGACATCACACTTCAACAGGAAATTGCCCTGAAGTTTTTGCCCGCTGAACTGACCAATGATCCGGCCGCGCTGGAACGCTTCCACCGGGAAGTCCGAATTGCCCGGCAGGTCTCCCATCCCAATGTCTGCCGCGTGTTCGATATCGGAGTTTCCGATGGCGCCTCGTTTATCACCATGGAATATGTGGATGGCGAAGACCTGTCCTCGCTGATCCGTCGCATTGGCAGATTCCCACAAGACAAGGGACTCGAAATCGCGCGACAGATTTGCGCGGGCTTGGCCGCGGCTCACGAACAGGGCCTGCTGCATCGCGACCTGAAGCCGGCAAACGTGATGCTCGATGGTCGTGGGCGTGTGCGAGTCACTGATTTTGGATTGGCGACCCTGGCCGCCGAAGCGCACGGCGCTGATGTGCGCTCGGGAACGCCCGCGTATATGGCGCCGGAGCAGCTTGCCGGAACCGGTGTCACCTTGAAGAGCGACATCTACGCGTTGGGGTTGGTGCTGTATGAGATTTTCACGGGCAAACGCGCGTTCGACGCACCGACTGTCGCCGAATTAAATCGAGTCCGGGAATCGTCGGTGCCTGCCAGCCCTACAACGCTGGTGAAAGAACTTGACCCGCTGATCGAGCGGGTGATTCAACGCTGCCTCGAAAAGGACCCCGAGAGACGACCCGCTTCCGCGCTACAGGTTGCCGCGGCGCTGCCGGGAGGTAATCCACTGGCGGCGGCATTGGCAGCAGGCGAGTTGCCTTCTCCGGAAATGGTGGCTGCCGCGGGAAACAAGGAAGGAATCCGGCCGCGGTATGTGTGGGCGTCAATCGGCGTGGTGGCGATTTGTATATTGATCGAGTTTCTCCTCAGCGGCCAGACGCGGATTTACCGAACTGTGGGATTTCCGAAACCACCGGAGGTGCTGGCGGACCGCGCTCAAGATATTTTGCGTGGGATGGGATATACCGCAACGCCCGGCGATACGGCGACGGGGTTCGATGTTGACGGCGATTATCTGAACTACGTAGAGAAGCACGACACTTCCGCAACGCGGTGGAATCACGTGACGGGCGCGGTGCAATTCTGGTATCGCGAAAGCAGGACGGACATGCTCGCCACGCAGATCCTCAGCGGTTCGGTTCAGGGGCGCGTGACCGAAGGGGACCCGCGAGTGGACGAACCGGGAATGAAAATAATGCATCTGGATCCGCAAGGGCGGCTGGAATACCTGAGGGTTGCGCCACTGCGGAAAGTGAGTACCAAAACCGCATCGCCGCCGGAAACCGACTGGAATCGCCTCCTCACGGAAGCCGGATTTGATCCTGCGAACTGCACGCGTGCTGATTCGGAATGGATTCCCTATTCGTATGCAGATGCGCGGGCGGCGTGGACGGCTTCAATGCCGGAGCGGCCTGACGTGACGTTGCACGTCGAGGCTGCGTCGTTCCAGGGGAAGCCGGTTTATTTCAGCATATTTGCGCCCTGGACGCCCAGCGGTGCCGCCGGCCTGACCGGAGCGAACCGAGTGCAGGCTATTTCGGCCGTTCTGATTGTGGGTCTGATGTTGGTGGGTGGAATCATTTTGGCGTGGAAAAACCTGAAGCTGAAGCGCGCCGATTTGAAGGGATCGCTGCGGCTTGCGGGGTTTGTTTTCTGCTTGACGCTTGCGACCTGGGCAATTGGGGCGAGCCACGTTGCGAGCCTCATTGAGGCCTATAGCCTGACGCTGGCGTTGAGTTGGGCCTCCCTCGCGGCAATTTTTCTTTGGATGATGTACGTTGCGCTCGAACCATTTGTACGCCGCAGGATGCCAACGCTGGTGATTTCCTGGAACCGGCTGCTGGCCGGACAATTTCGAGATCCCATGGTCGGGCGTGACTTGCTGGTGGGGATTTCCACGGCGCTCTTCTTCGTCTCGCTCAGTAATCTAGACATACCGTATGCGGCGATGCGCAGACTCCCGCCGCCGATGCCTTCGACGAATCTCGTGGCGATTTCCGGAGGGCGGCTGATTTTCTCGATGCTCCTTTCAACGGTGAACAGCGCAATCCTCGACGCGCTGGCATTCTTGTTCCTGGTTGTGATCCTTCAGTGGGTGCTTCGTAACCGATGGCTCGCAGTGGCGGGATTTGTCGCCATATTCACCGTGCGTGCTTACCTGCAGGGCGGTCCTGCGTTCGACATTGCGCTGAATGCAATAGCGCTTGCGGCAATCGGGTTTTTGATGTTCCGCTTCGGTCTGGTGGCGGTTGTGGCATTTCAATTCACTGACAACATAATTTCAGGCGCGCCGATTACTACCCAGGGCTCGGCGTGGTATGCCTGGATGGGCTGGCTCGGTGTTGCCGTGATTGCCGCTATTGTGATTTATGCCGCGCGAATCGGGCTGGCAGGACAACCGCTTTTCGGACGAGCCCTGACCGCAGACGATTGACGTCGAATCCATTTTGCCTTCAACAACCTTTTCGGAAATAAATTATCGGCGGCCGGCCGAAGTTTCATCGAACAATTGATCCGCGAGCGCCTCAAGCCGTGGGAGGAATTTCCCGGCCGCGTGACTGGCATTCTCAATAATGGATGGGTCAAGCAGGATGGCGCAGCGGTCCACGAATGGGCCGCTTGTTGATGGCCGCGCGCGATTGAGCGGGGAGCGACCGCCGATTGCTCGGGTAAGCCGGCAGTAAATCTCCAAGTCGCTGCGGAACTCCATTGAGTCTCCCGCCGTCCATTCGGAATCGCGGGCCAACGCACCGATGAAGTCGCGAAGAAATCTGGCCGGATTAATTTCACTTGTGCGCTTGCCGCGGACAGGCGCGCGCCGCCGCGGCTTTTTCTCTTCCAGGAGAAGTGTCACGCGCGCGGTCATCGCCAGCAACATTTCCCTCTCCAGAATAGCTTCGAGTTCACTTCTCCGCGCGGGATGCGCGCTGGCCTCCGGGCGATGGAATTGTTGCGCGTAGTCATCCACAAATTTTGCGCCAAAATGCCCACCCTGGAGCGACGCCAGGATTCGCTTGGCAAGCTCTTGCGGGACGGACAGCTCGGTCTTTGATTTTCGGGTCACGGTTCTGCGGGGCATGGGGTGAAAAATGTTTACGCAAAGATGGGGTTCAGCGCAAGTGCGGAGTCGGTCTCTCTGCTGAGGATGTGCTGAAAAGCAAAGGGCGGAGAGCTCTTTGAAGAACTCCCCGCCCTGCGATTACTTTTAGCGTTGGACTTCGTTTGACGCAGATGAGTTTAGTGGACGGGCGGGACTCCGGTCGGCGCAGGCCGATCCGAAATGCGGCCCTTGTCCAGGGGCTTCACCACGACGGGCAACTTTTCGAGCGCCAGATCGAGCACCTGGTCCACCGTCCGAGCGTAGTGAATGGTCATGCCCTCCAGCATGTGAGGCTGTAAATCTTCCTTCACATTGGCCTCATTGTCAGCGGGCAGGATCACTTCGCGGATTCCAGCTCGGCGGGCGCCAAGGACCTTTTCCTTGACTCCCCCAATCGGCATCACCACTCCGAGCAGTGAAATCTCTCCCGTCATGGCCACGCGTGGACGCAGGGGGCGTCCCGTCAGCAAGCTGACGAGTGCCGTGACCATCGCGACACCGGCCGAGGGCCCGTCCTTCGGCACCGCGCCGGATGGCACGTGAATGTGGATATCCTGCTTCCTGAAAAAGTCTGGGTCTATCCCGTAGCGATCAGCGTTGGCTCGCACCCAGGAAAGCGCCGCAGTCATGGATTCCTGCATCACCTCGCCCAGGTGGCCGGTCATGGTGAATTGCTTGCTGCCGCGCATGCTGGTGGCTTCGATGAAGACAATGTCGCCGCCAACCGGTGTCCAGACCAGCCCGACAGAAACGCCGGGCCGCTTGACGCGCTCTTCAACTTCCCTTTCCGACCGGTACCGCGGGACTCCCAGCACTTCCTGCACGACGGCCGGAGTGATTTCAAGTTTCTCCTTGTTGCCTTCAGCCATGCGCCGAGCCTGTTTGCGCACCAGGGTTGCAATTTCGCGCTCCAGGTTGCGGACTCCGGCCTCACGAGTGAAGCTGGTGATCAGTTCCCGCAGACCCTCATCGGTGAACTCAAATTGCTCGCCGACTTTCAGGCCGTGCTCGGCGGCCTGCTTGGGAATCAGGTAGCGCCGCGCGATGTTCACTTTTTCTTCTTCCGTGTAACCCGCCAGCTCGATGATTTCCATCCGGTCGCGCAATGGATCCGGAACCGGATCAATCACGTTCGCGGTGCAGATGAAGATGACTTTCGACAAATCAAACGGCACATCCAGATAGTGATCGCGGAAGGTGCCGTTCTGCTCCGGGTCGAGAACTTCCATCAGCGCTGCGGAAGGATCGCCACGAAAATCACGCCCCAGCTTGTCCACTTCGTCCAGCATGAAGACCGGGTCGTTCACTTCAGCCCGCCGCAACCCTTGCAGGATCTGGCCAGGCAACGCGCCGATGTAAGTACGCCGGTGGCCGCGGATTTCCGCTTCGTCGTGCATTCCGCCCAGCGAAATGCGCGCGAATTTGCGGCCCATCGCTCGCGCGATGGATTTTCCGAGCGAGGTCTTCCCCACTCCCGGAGGCCCAAGGAAGCAAAGGATCGGTCCCTTCATTCCCGGCTGGAGCTTCTTCACCGCCAGGTAATCCAGGATGCGTTGCTTCACTTTTTCAAGATCGTAGTGGTCTTCGTCCAGAATCGCCTGCGCCTTGGGAATATCAATTTCCGATGCGCCGGATGACTTGGACCACGGTAGCGTGGTCATCCAATCAAGATAGGTCCGCGCGACCATGTATTCGGCTGAAGAAGGGGTCATGTGCTCGAGCCGCTTCAACTCGCGCTCGCATTCCTTCTCCGCCTCGGCAGGCATGCCGGACTCCTTCACTTTCTTCCGGAGTTCCTGAACCTCGGCCTCGCCATCGTCGCTCTCTCCCAGCTCCTTTTGGATGGCCTTCATTTGTTCGCGCAGCAAGTATTCGCGCTGGCTGTGGCTGACCTGTTCTTGCACTTGCTCCTGAATCTTGTTCTTCAGTTCCAGGACTTCAAGTTCCTTGCTCAGCTCACGGATGAGCGTTTCCAGACGCTTTCGGACAGACGCGGTTTCCAGCAGCTCCTGCTTGATGAGCGTGTTCAACGACGGCAGCATGCCGGCGATAAAATCTGCCAGACGGCCGGGATCTTCAATATTCAGCACCACAGTTTGCAAGTCGTCGGAAAGTTGCGGGGACCGCGCCACAACTTCACGAAATAAGGATTGCGCATTGCGCTCCAGTGCCGTCAGCTCCGCATCGAGCGGCCCGGTAACATCGGGATGCGCTTCAATATTTGCGCGCATAAAGGGGCGCAAGCTCAGGACTTCAGTTATGCGGATCCGTTCCAGGCCCTCCAGGAAAATGACCATATTTCCGTTGGGCATCTTGACTGTCTTATGCAGTTTTGCTGCCGTACCCACGGAGTGGAGATCGGCGCCGCCGGGCTCATCAACCCGCGGATCGAGTTGTGCCACAACACCAATAATTTTTTCTTCACCCTGCAGTGAGTTCACTAGGGCGAGCGAACTTTCGCGGCCAATCGGCAGTGGCGTAACGCCACCGGGGAAAAGCACGATATCCCGGACCGGTAGTATCGGCAATTCATTCGGAATTGTTGTTTGTTTATCTGCCATGGGGCCCTCTGAAAGCTCTCAGATAAAGGAGAGCATTTCGTCTTCCAGTTAGGGTTAGATGCTTAATGAAGCAAAGGGTTGCGTAAACATCTACCTCCAAGACTAAGGAATTATGAGTGTATTACGCTAAGGATTATAAATCAACCCAGTTTCGATTTCAAGCCCTTATTTTCTAACAACTTATGAAAGTAATATTACTATCTAAGATCATCAAATTACGTGGCTTACAGCAGTTCCAGGGCACAAAGTCCTTGAGTGCTCATTTCAAGTTGTCAGTTCGGCGAATTCTCCAAGAACTCAGCCTTCACGAATTGAACCGCCTCATCCTTCGTCCTGAGGCGCCCTTCGAGCTGAGCGTCTTCCACGGATTGCAAAATGGACTTGAAAGCCGGCCCAGCTTGGAACCCGAGAGCCATAAGATCATCCCCGGTCAACAAACGGGGCGGACGGACTTGCTCGGGCGGAGTTTCCGCCAGGAACTTGCGAATGTACTCCCAGTTCCCCAACATCCGGTGGCTGGCCTGGCAATCCAGGCGGTGAAGTTCCAGATGCTCATCAAACCGTGGCAACCTGACAAAGCGCTTCAACGTAGCAGGCCGCATCTGCATGACATCCTTAAAGCGCATGTGGCTGGCGACCAGACTCACGATTTGTTCAGTGTCATCGCCCGAAAAGCGAAATCTGTGGCAGATTTCTTCTGCCATCCGCGCCCCAACTTCATCGTGGCCATCGAAACGGATACGATCGCCGGTCTGCTGGGCGGACTTAAACGTGGCCGGCTTACCCACATCATGCAGCAACGCGCCCCACGCCAGCGTGGAAGGACAACCGGGGGGCAAATCCTCAAGCAGCATTCGAGTGTGAATCCAAACGTCGCCCTCGGGATGATACTCCGGCGGCTGAGCAACGCCCTTCATGTTGGCGATCTCGGGCAGCAAAATGGACAACAGCCCGGTTTCGTCCAGCAGCTCGAATCCTTGGCGCGCGGCGCCTTCAGTGAGCAGCTTGGTCAATTCGTCGCGAAGCCGCTCGGCGGACACTTGAACGATTTGCGCAGCAAGCTTGCGGATGGCCGCAAAAGTTTGCGGCTCGATGGTATACCCAAAGCGCGCGGCAAATCGTACCGTGCGAGCCAGCCGCAATTTATCTTCTGAGAAGCGCAGGCCCGGATCCCCGATGGTACGGATGACTCCGGCACTCAGATCATCACGCCCGCCAACGAAGTCCAGCACTTCACCAGTCGCCGGGTCCATCAGCAAACCGTTTATCGTGAAATCGCGGCGCCGTACATCTTCTTGAGCGGTGCGGGAATAAACCACATGGTCGGGATGGCGCCCATCGGAGTAACCCACATCAGAGCGAAAGGTGGCAACTTCAACCTGCGCGCCATCTCGAGGCACTATGACAACTCCGAATTTCGCGCCCACCGTAAGACCGCCCGGAAAAAGCTCTTCGACCCGCGCGGGGACAGCATCGGTGGCTACGTCATAATCGGCAGGTTCGCGCTGGAGCAACAAATCGCGCACACACCCACCCACTAGATAGGCCTGATGCCCGTGCTCGCTCAGTGTGCTGCAAATCTGCTGAGCCAATTCGCGCGGTTTGAGATTTGCCTCCATGGACAGATTATCCGCCTCGAAGTGCAAACTCTCCAAATTTCACACGGAAGAGTTTCTTACGACGGAGTGGGCAGGACGCGAAGGACCAGGCAGGTGATGTCATCGTGCTGGCGCGCATCGCCGACGAAAGCTTCCACCGCTCCCATGGCGCGGTCACGCATCTCCGCGGCGCTGGCCGGAACAAAATTGCCCACGATTTGCAGCAGCCGCGATTCGGAGAATTCCTCCCCAGAATCATTCACTGCTTCGACTACCCCGTCTGTGAACACAAACAGCGCGTCACCGGATTTCAGTGTCGTGCTCCCGGATTCGTAAGATCGGCTGGGGTCCACGCCCAGAGGCAAGCCTCCGCGGTCAAGCCGCTCAATCATTCCCGACATCCGGCGCAAAATTGGCGCGTTGTGTCCGGCGTTGACGTACCGCATCTCCCGGGTGGTCACATCGAGTTCCGCCAGAAATGCAGTTGTAAATCGGCGTCCTTCGGAACTGTGGGCGCAGACATATTGATCGAGCCGCGCAATAAGTTGTTCCAGCGTGGATGGCACTTCAGCCAGAGCATGAAGGCTGGCTTGGAGCGTGGCCATCAGCAATGCCGCCGGCACGCTCTTGCCTGCCACGTCGGCGACCACCAGAAGCAGCTTGCGCCCAAGTGAGGTTTCCTCGTCTCTCACTCCGGGGACTGTTGTCGAGCGCCAGAAGGCGTCGTAATAATCGCCGGAGACCGTGTTCGCAGGACGAGTGGTAAAAGCGATTTCGTACCCCGGCGTAACGGGCGCCTCCGCGGGAACCAGCCAGCTCTGAATTTCCCGCGCAATCTGCAGATCGCGCTTCATGGTGACCCGGTCGGCGAGCTCGAGAGCGAGCAACACAAACAGAATGACAGCGGCGAGACCGCTGGCCTTGAATCCTACAAATCCTTGGTCTCGATCACCGGAATTGGACCCAAAGGTTGAAACCACAAGCAGCAAGAGCGCAATCACCAACAAGACGCGCCGGGCCGGCGAAAGTTTGAGAATCATCGCCCAAAACAATGCCTTGACCGCGCGATACGGCCGCTTCCAGCGCTTTGCGCTGCGCACCTCGTCCCAATCTACTTCGCGTGAATAAAGGCCGTAGCCCTCGCGTGCCTCGCGGGCAAATTGTCCCCAAAGGTCTGAAAGCTCCAGGCCCTCCGTCACGCGCCGCCAGAAATCCCGCAAGCGGTGCTTACGTTGCTTCCCGCCGGCTGCGGGATTTTCAGGAACGGATTCTCCGGGCAATTTATCGTTGGACTGAGAAGGGGACATGAGGTTGCATTATACAGGCGTGGGCTTCGGGCGCGACTGGCCGGGTGTGAATCAGCGATTAAACACCTTCATCTTTGTCGCCGCGCCCCAGACGGCTTCCCTTCTGCTCATCCTTCCGTTCCAGTGAGCCGCCGTATTGAATCTTGGAAAATCCGAAGCGGTCACGTAGCTTGTCCGTAGCGCTGGCCAGGCGCGCGAGTTTTTCCAGACGTTCCCCTTCCAGCAAATCGAGCTGCCGCGCCCCATGCGAAAACGATGTGAGCGCGGCGCCCAGTAAGCGCACCTTGCGCGGGCGTTTCCAGCGCGACTCGAACAGGTCGCGAAGCGTGGCCAGAATCACAGCGTCCAGATTGGTGGGCTCGGTCAAAGTCTTGGCGTGTGTGTACGTCCGGAAATCCAAGTAGCGGATAGTGAGCGTTATGGTCTGCGCGGATAAACCTGCCTCGCGGAGCCGTTTGGTTGCCTTCTGGCCCAGGTGGCTCAGCGTGGCGCGGAGTTCAACCGGGTCATCGGTATCCGCTCCAAAAGTATGATTGTGGGAGATGGACTTCGGCTCGGCATCAATAAAAAACTCGAAGGCGTCTTCTCCGCGCGATTTGCGGAAGAGTGCCGAACCCCACTGACCAAACGTTTCTTCCAGTTTTTCGAGCGGCACGGCGGCCAGTTGGCCAACTTTTTCAATCCCCAATCCATTCAGAGCTGCCTCGGTCACTTTGCCGATGCCGGGGATCCGGCGCACACTGAGCGGCGCGAGGAAATTTGCTTCCGCGCCGGGTGTCACGAAAAGCAATCCTCGAGGCTTGGCCTGATCGCTGGCAACTTTGGCGACCAGCCGCGTGGCCGCCAATCCACCGGAGCACGGTAGCGATGTTGTCCGTGTGATTTCGCTGAGCAGTGCGTGGGCGGCGGCCAGCGGCGGACCGAAGAGCTTTTCGGTTCCGCTCAAATCCAGGTACGCCTCATCAATGGAGGCCATCTCCACGATCGGCGTATATTTCGCCAGGATGGTGGCCACGCGGTCAGACCATTGTTCATAAAGCGAGTGCCGCACGTCGAGAAAAACCGCGTGCGGGCACAATTTTGACGCCGTGCGCAATGGCATCGCGGAATGTACGCCGTAGCGGCGCGCTTCATAACTCGCCGCGGAAACCACGCCACGCGCATCGGGACGCCCACCCACGATTACTGGCTTGCCGCGCAGATCGGGCCGGTCGAGCAACTCCACCGAAACGAAGAACGCGTCCATGTCGAGATGGAGGATGCACGCGGAACCATGCGCGCTAGTGAAGGTGAGGCCGCGCCCGTCGTCCTTCTTGGCGCGGAATGTGGCCAGCTTCGGCACGAGAGCAGCTTACTCCAAGGATTCCAGATTTGAACCCCGGGATTTTCAGGACGACTGTTTTTCAATCTTTAATGGCGGAAATTACTCGCACGATCCCGGCCAAGTCTTGCATAGCGCTGACGCGCGTCCATCCGCGAGACGCATCCAACAATTCACTGACCGGCTCGAATTGGCCAAAGCCCAATTCAAGAACCAGCAAGCCGCCCGGAGCAAGCCGTTCGCCCGCCTGCTTGATTAAGGACGGATAAAGCGCCAATCCATCTTCGCCTCCAAATAGCGCAACTTCCGGTTCGTGTGCGCGCACGTCCATCGGCAATGTTTGAGCTTCGGAGCGTCCGATATAGGGCGGATTGCTCACGATCAGGTCGAATTGAGCCGGTACGCTCACAGCTTCAAGCAAATTGGATTCTACGAAAAGGATGCGATCTGCCACGCCATGCAGCTCGGCATTGCGCCGGGCAACCGCAAGCGCGGCCGCCGAAATGTCCGTCGAGTAGATTCTCGCAGCGGGCAACTCCTTCGCGAGCGCGACAGCGATACATCCAGACCCCGTCCCAATATCGGCGACGCGCAACGGGGCATTGCAGCGCGTTTCGCCCAGTCGTTCGAGCGCTACCTCGATGACGTGCTCGGTTTCCGGCCGTGGAATAAGGACATCTCGCGTAACTTCAAACTCCAGTCCCCAGAACTCTTGCTTGCCGGTAAGGTATTGAGTGGGTGTCCCCGCAACCCGCGCGGCGATAAATTCAAAAAATGAGGACATTTGTTCCGGAGAGACCGTCTCTTCGGGATGCGCGTAAATCCAGGCGCGATCCCGGCCCAGCGTGTGAAGCAGCAGCAACTCAGCCGCAAGTGGCGCACTCGGAACGCCCGCAACTTCTAGCCGTCGGATCCCATCGCGGAGCGCTACTCCAACAATGCCGGGCAATGGTTGTACCGGGGCCTGCGACATTCTTTTCCTTTCAACGTAACCCGCTTACGTTTGATCCAATTCCTGCTTCAACCGCTCCGCCTGGAAATGCCCCACCAGCGCGTCCACCAGTGTTCCGATTTTACCGTCCATCGCTTCGCTGAGTTGGTGGAGAGTCACGCCGATTCGGTGGTCGGTAATGCGGCTCTGCGGGAAATTATAGGTGCGAATTTTTTCGGACCTGTCGCCGGTGCCAATCTGCCCGCGGCGCTCCGCGGCAATCGCCTCATGCTGCTTGCTGCGCTCGAGTTCATAGAGACGGGTGCGCAATACGCGCATTGCCTTGGCCCGGTTTTTGATTTGCGACTTTTCATCCTGCTGCGAGACCACCGTTCCCGTGGGCAGGTGCGTGATGCGCACGGCGGAATAGGTCGTGTTCACCGATTGCCCGCCGGGCCCGGAAGAACAGAACGTATCGATGCGCAGGTCTTTTGCTTCAATCTTGATGTCAATGTCATCGGCTTCCGGCAACACCGCCACGGTTGCCGCAGATGTGTGGATGCGTCCCTGCTGTTCGGTGGCCGGCACACGCTGCACGCGATGCACTCCGCTTTCGTATTTCAATTTCGAGTACACGTTCTTCCCGGAAATCGCCGCGGTGATGTCTTTCACTCCGCCAAGCGAAGTCGGTGAGCTCTCCAGGACTTCCACCTTCCAGTTCTGCGACTCGGCGTAGCGCGAGTACATGCGAAACAGTTCCCCGGCGAACAATCCCGCTTCATCGCCGCCGGTTCCAGCGCGAATTTCCAAAATGACGTTCTTTTCATCCAGCGGATCCTTGGGCACCAGCAAGACCTTCAGCTCTTCTTCGACGGTTTCCTTGCGCGCGGCCAGTTGTTTTTCTTCGTCATAGGCGAGCTGGCGCATCTCATTGTCACCGGATTCCGCGGCCATTTCTTTCGCCTCGCGCTGGCCTTGATCAATCTGCTTCCACAGCCGGTATTTCTTGACGATCTCGGCAAGTTCCGAGTGCATTTTGGCGAGTTTCTGGATGCGCGCGGAATCGGACAGCACTTCGGGAGACGAAAGTTGCGCGGTCATTTCTTCGTAGCGCGCTTCCAACTGGTCTAGCTTTTCGTAGAGCGTTTTTTTGGCCATGGGCCGGGTCCCTCAAATAACGAATTCATTGCAATGGTCAAGTTGACGTCGGGAAAACTACAGGCTGCAGGCAAAGCGTCCGTTGGTGCGGGCGCCGGGGAGGAAAAACCTAATAGAAAGCGGCGAACATTTATATTAAACCGGTAATCAGCATAACCAGCGACTCAAGCGAAGTCAATCAGCCGGGCGCAGATTCGTTTCTTCCCGCGTGAAAGCGTTGTTAACGGAATATAGCACCAGCGAAGTCAGCGCGCCGGCAACAAGCACTTGCCAGATACCACCACCGATGGACCTGGTCGGCTGGCCAAACAAGTAAAGTCCAAATCTGGAGAAGCTCCGCCCCCCTGCGACACGGTCGAACGCAGCACCCGCTATTTCGAGAACCATGAACACCAGCAGATATACTCCCGCGCCGCCAATGGCCCAATGCCAGGCCTGCGTCCAACGCAATGGCGAAGCGAGTCGGCGCAGCACGAAGGCGGCGATCAACTGTGGAATGCAGCCGAAAATCGTTTCAATAAAAAATGCGAAGAGAAAATCGCTCGCCCAGTTGGAGGTCCCGGCATTGTCGCGGCCGATTAAAAACTGCGCCAGCGTGAAAAAGAAACTGCCGCACACCACAGCGGCCAGATAATAGGCCAGACTTCCGCGCTTGGTCATATGCGCCGTTCGATGCGCGGGAAATCGGTCCAAACTTTTACGCCGCAGAAATGGGAGCCTTCTGTGCAGATGGGTGTCGCAATTCCCGCGCGGATATAGCACGGCGGGCCAATATACTTGGCCAACTCAGGTACAGCGGCGCGGAGCTGGTCCAGTTCTTCCATGGATGCCTGGTAAATCTCCTCCTGCGCGTTAAAGCAGGTGCGCATGGTCCATTTGTGCAGCAGGTGCAGCAGCGAACCCGACTCAACCAGCCGGATTGCTTTCGCATTTGGCAAAAGATAGAGCGCCGCTTCGGAGGGCGCGCCGCGATCCAGCAATTGGTTCTTGGCCGCCCACGCATCGGCCATGGCCTGCTCGTAAATCTCACGCGCTTTCGGATTTGAGGCGATCAACATCGGCGTCACGTAATCCGGCTCACGCGTGTCGGCCAGCGTCAGCAACGGCCGGGAACCCGGTACCATGCGGTGCCGCTGATCCTGGCTATCTGCGGTGTGGCTAATCTTCTTTGCAAACGTAAAATACGCGTGTTGCAAGGCTCGCATCATCGGCGCGTGGACTCCGATGTTCAGTGTCTGAAGCCGGTACGGATTCCGGGCCGGATCCAGCAGCCGCGACAGCGCTTCAGCGTCCGAACACGCCGCTTCGGAGAGACCCACCACCGCGCGATAAGCCACCGCAATTATTCGCGCGGCGTTTGCCGACCCATCCACCAGCACCGACACGCGCCCGGCCAGCTTCGCGTCGAATTCCCGCGCAAAATCTTCGCCTCCCGATCCGTCCGGCCTGCCAACCGCGGAGACCTGCTCCCACTCCGGCAGCGATTCCATCGGCTCGACATCAAACCGGTCGAAAAATTGCGGGTCGAGCTCGCGAACGCGAGCAACCATCTCCCCCACAACCGCGCGTGATTCCGCGGGAGTGTCGGAAGCCGCCTGCATGCGCCACAGTCGGTGCAGCACAATCCCGGAAAGCGTGTGCACCATGGTCGTCGCCGCTGCTACGGGCAAAACGTACCGCGCAACTTCAATCGCGCGCTTTTCCGCCTGCCCCTCTACCTTTTTGACGCGCTTGGGGTGCGAAAGTTTTCCGATGTGCCATATATCGCCAAGAATTTCGCGGGCGTTGGGCAAAAGCAGCGCAGACAACTCGCGGTAATACCCCCACGCGCGTGCCACGGCGCGCTCGTAAATCGCACGTTCAGCGGCGCCAAACCCCGGCCCTTCCTCGGGCACGAACGCAACCGCTCGATTCAGACGAACATAGCGCTGGCTCTGCTGCTCGGAATTGTAAAACGGATGCGCGTGCAGGAATGACCAGACAAATTGCCGGCTGACATTTTCCAGCCCAAACTCAAAATGCGCATGCTGGTAAACGGTGTGATGACCGCCATTGTACGTAGCCGCGCCGATCAGCAGGCGCTGCTTATCATTCACTTCCTCGGGGCCGATCAATCGCGGCGCGTAGCAAGTGCGCGCAGCCGCAATGGCCGAGTCGTAGGGATGTGCGAAGGCGTTCCGCAAGGTAACGCGCGGCAAAGCCGCTTCCATCGCAAATGTTTCCGTCTCATTATTCAGTGGAAGAGGTTGCGTAGCCATCGCGAACGCTCATTCTACACCGGCTTGCCCTCGGCGCAGCGCGAAGTCGAGCCGGTGCCCAAAAACCTTTTTGGAAAGTTTCACCTGCACAACGGGAGGTTATGTCTTCTTCGCTTCGTTGCCCGCGTACTTGCGATTGAATCGCTCAATGCGTCCGGCCGTATCCAGCACTTTTTGTTTGCCGGTAAAGAACGGATGGCAACTTGAGCAGATTTCGACGCGCAGCATCTCGCCCTTTATGGTTGAGCGAGTCTTAAAAGTATGCCCGCAGGCGCAATGGACCAAAACTTCGTGATAATCGGGGTGGATTCCAGCCTTCATGGTTACCTTCCTCGCGGCCGGTCTGCACGGCAGGGGGTGGGACCCCACAGTCGCGTCGCTAGGCCGCGGACAGACAGTTAGATTACGCGAATTGCCGATCGGATGCAAAGAGGCTTGAGCCATTGGAGGCGCGATGCAGCTCGCAAGAAGTGCGCTTGGTGAATTGGACCGTCCGGAAAAAGAGAGGGCTGCCTGGCGCACCCGGTATGCGAACCGGGTGTTGGGCAGCCCTCCCCTAGGAGAGAACCTTTAATCAGTCTCCCCGCCGGACCAGGAGGTTCTCCCGGACGGGCCTCTCCTAAAGTGAACGCAGGAAATTCAATAGATCCTGCTTCTGTGTTTCCGTCAGTCCGTGAAAACGAGTAATCACAGCGTTGGCCTCGGAACCGGGGCTGTGATGCGCCCGAATCGCTTCCAGCAGGTCACTGGTCCGTCCGTCATGTAGGAAGAAAACTCTCTGGCCCAATCCCCAAAGCGGAGCAGTGCGAAACTCGTCCGGCCCAGCAGATCCCTGCGAAACTCCATCTGCCAACCCAGCGCCCATGTGATGCACCATGAAATCCGAGAAGGCGTTGACCGGCACATTGGTCTGACCGGTCGTCAACGACATGCTGCCGGTGCTTATTGAAGGCGAATGGCATAAGGCGCACCCGACGGCGGTGAACACATTGGCTCCTCGCTGGCTCGACGGCGTAGGTGTGGCTGGCGTCGGTGGCGCCGAAAGTCGCATGAACATCGCGAAGTTCGAGACGTCAGAAGCCATATCCGATGTCGGTGAAGGACCGCTGGATGTGAAGTTCTCCGCGTCCTCGGGCAACTGAGTCAGCAGGCAACCGTGGCTGTCTTCGCGCTCATTGGGAAACAGTTCGCTGGTCACTCCCATTTCAACGTTGTAGGCCTCTCCCGCGAAAATCAGCGCGGATTTGTTTTGCGCTTTCCAGCCGAAACGGGTAATCGAGCCGTCGTTGCCGCTTCGATTCGGATGTCCCCGAATGCCCAGAATGTTTTTCTCAAATTGATTCGCCGCTGCATTGGCCAACAAGTTTGAATCGGTGATTTCTTCAACCATTCCCATGCCGAAAACCGGCGTCGGAATGCGAAAGATCACATTGTGCTGATCCAATGCTTGCTCAAAATTGGGCTGCGTAAGAGTACAACCCGCTGCATCCTGCATCTTGGTGATGGTGAACAGGTCGTGGACACCTCCATCAGGCGATCCATCGGGATTCCTGATGAATCGCGCTTCACGGATTGGTCCATCGGATTGGATGAAGGGGGGCACCACGTTTTGTGCGCCGAATACCGTGGCGAATCCGATCTGCGGATTGTTCGTCGCCGGGCTGGTCCCACCTACTGTGGGCTGAACGTGACATCCCGCGCAGCCGTCCCCGTTGAATCTGGGGCCAAGTCCCTGACTGTCGCAGCCCGTCAGGCTCCCGGAAACACAATTCACTTCCTGGAATCGGAGCAACGCTGCGGCAAAAAGCTGCGGATAGTTGCTGACCAAACCCGGGCGAGGTCCTCCCACACCGGGATCTCCTCCGCGAACTCCAGGATCCTTCGCGGTGAGCTGGCCGAAGGCGATGCTGGAAATCAAGAGCACCATCAAAAACGCTAGACACAATTTCACTTTGGATCTGCGCGCCAATTCAAACACCCCAGATGAACGAAACAGTGGCATGTCGTCTCCTGAATCTGGCTGGGAGGGTGGCAATTCGTCTGATTCACGAATTTTGGAACCACGGGAGGCTGGGTTGCTGACCCGGAAGACTATCGCTGAGTCCAATCGAGGGTAAGCTGACCTGAGGGACAGTATTCGTACAAGTACGAGTCGCTGAGCGCGTCCTGAACTTCACACTGTTCTGTGAAATGACGAATACCGATTTCAATTCGATCCGCTGACTAAATCTATTTTGATTCGACGAGTCTCTTTTTTATTTTCTATTGAGCTGACGTGGTTCCTTCTTGGAACGCGCAACTCTCATTCCATACTTTGTTCTCACTTGGTTCAGCGCAATCCCGCCAAAGATTATCCAATGCGTGAGCACACACCTCAGCGTCACCTTCATTGCTAATAGTTCAGAGCGGCCGCAAACCTCCCAAAATATTCAGTTCTCGTCGCGCCAAAGCCGCGGGTGTCAGGCTTCAAATCAGTCAATACCGGTATGGCCTTTTCCCTTGTCGGACACTGCGGGACACGGTAGCTTCAGCGGGATGCGTGTGGAAGCCATAAATTTGGTGGGCTCCTCAAACCCGAAGGCAAATTCCGAAGCTATCAAAGTTCCCTGGCAAGGTGACGACGGAACCGAATATCTCAATCTGCGCGAAGACCCCGCTGCCATAGCTCGGATCGCTGCAGCTTCGGAGCATCCCCCCCTGGCCGGATTCCTCGCGGCCATCAACGGCCAGGGCTCGCTCTTCTCCACCGTGCGATTAAAAGTCTGGGCCGCCGCTCCGTCTCAAGCCGGAGAGGAGCCCGAATTTCATTCCCGCGTGGACATGATTTTCGTCCATCAACCCTTCAACCTTGTGGCCGACCAATATGAAGATGCCGTCCGCCGTTTGGTTGATCTGGGGATGAAGGATTCAGCCGATTTCCTTACAGTGCGCCTGGAGATTCTGCCCTGCACCTTCGACAACTCCCCAAATAACGGAGTGGGCCTGCGCATCGGGTTTACCGCGCGTGGCGCCTCAGCCGAGCAAGCGCGAACGCGTTGGGCTTTGGGGTTGATGAAGTTGCAGCAAGCTTTACTCTTTATTTCCAGAGCCATGCGCCAGACTCTTGCCGTCAACGAATAATTTTCCAGGGAATTCAAGCGATCGGCAACTAAGTTATAAATGTGCAGCCCACGCGGACTTGCGCAGCGGAAGTATGATGGACGTACACCTTCCTCAGCCTTACACGAACCTCTCCAAGAATGGGTACTTGAAGAACGGCTTGGAACGAATCGGCTAGAGGAAAATTCTCATCCGCCTCCAGTGCCACTCCTCCATGACTCATGTCCAGCACGCGAATCGGCTTGTCCAGAATTGTGCCCACCGTTGCGAACGCGCGCGTTCCGGTCAACGATATGCGGTCTGAGTTGCGCCGATCTGTGCCAAACGATCTTCCGGCGGGCTGGCTGGCGGCCGTTGTTGGCTTCGATGATTGTTCAATCTTTCGCGGAATCTCCGGTTCAGGGGTCTTGATGGTTTCACGTTGGACGCTGGGCGTGCTGCTGGCTGGGCGCGTGTCTCGGGCATCGGACGGCGTTCCGGGGGGAGTCCCTTCCGTCCCTCCTGTGCCCTGCGGCGGCACATCGGACCTCCGCGGAGGATTGGCGGACGCCTCTCCATTGCGAACGCGCGCGGAATACTTCATCTGATAGAGCCGCTCATCAGCGACCCGCAGCATCACTTCGGCTTCATCTCCATCTTGAGGATAAATTGCCAGGCCATAGTCCAGCCCGATGGGAATGGACATCTTCTGCGGAGCCAGGGCCGCCGCAAAATTCGTGTGCACGCGGCGCCCGAGAGTTCCAGCCTGCTCGGCGTCGGACTGCGGGAGCAGCAAGGCGAATTCATCCCCGCCAATGCGAAATGCAAAATCAGAAGTGCGCATCGAGTGCCGCAAGGTACTCGCGGCAAGTTGCAGCACTAAGTCTCCTCGGGGATGCCCGTACTGGTCGTTCACTTCCTTGAACACATGTAGATCGAGAACAATAAGAGCCAGGCTTAGGTCATACCGCCGGGCCCGGTTCATTTCCTTTTCAAAGTACTCCTCGAACAGTCGCCGGTTGTAAAGTCCTGTGAGCGGATCCGTCGCCGCATTGACTTGCAGTTTTTTTAGATCCTCGTACTCCATTAGGATCGGCGCGCGCAGAAGATTCGTTGACGCCAGCACGTCCATCATTGCCGTCTTCAGCGCCACGGGACGTCCCACTATTTGTGAAAGCTCCTGGCGCCGCGCCACAATTTGGTCCCACATTTCCAAACTTTGAGGTTCGGTCAATTCAAGCTGAGTGAGGGATTTCAGAAGGCGCTGCAGGAACAGACCACGGGCGGGCCGGTCGAGACCGTCGAGGGTATCGATCAGCAGTTCAAAGACACTATCTTCGGCGGGCAAGGAAAAGCCCTCAGGCTGTCCGGGAACGGACATGGGCATGGGTCATATCCATTCGGGCCAACCCCAGCGGGGAGGTGGGGAGAGCGATTAGCTAGATGATTCCAACCATTTGTAGCACATTGGATTCCATCCTCCCACATCGGGAGAGATGTTGAACCAAAACTCCAATCAACAAAACTTCCTGATAAATGCGGAAGAACTCTTGGAGTAAATAGAACATCTTCCGGATTCAATTCCAAATTGGTAGAATTTCTGCACAATTTGTTTCATGTTCTTCCGGAATTCGCGTTGAATCATCAACGATCCTGGATCATCAGTCGAGTGCCTTTAGGAACTCCACTCCAATAAATTGCACTTCTCCGTCCTGATTCTGACGTCGAATTCGCGCCTGGATGGGTGGCGTCTCTGGAGGAACACTTGAGTAATTTGAGGGTAGGGGCGGTGGAGCGGGGATAGTCAGTTGAATGATGGTGTCGGTGCTCATGGCTCGCGGACTCGCCAAGAATGCACCCGTGGCGCTGATGTCAAAGGTTTTTGTGAGATCGAGAAATGCAGATCCGGAGGCATCTTGGCCCCGGACGAACATCGGAATCTGCAGTCGTATTCTTGGAGAGCGGCGTCGCTCGGCTGGGGTCAAGCGCTTCCCTTCCTTCAGTTTTCAAGTTTTTTGTTTCCTGGACCGATAGTACTTTGGGTCCAGTACCTAATGTAAGCAGGTTTCGGACCAGAAGGATGCTGATTCCACAGAAAGCTCTAAATCTCTGCAAATAATGCAGTTAATTCCAATTTCCCTCAGTGGGAATTTCCCCCCATTCTTCATCTTCACCCCATTTGGCTAACTGTTTTCATTATTTGTGCAAACTAGAACTCCTTTACCATTGACAGCGTGTAGCCCCTTTGCCACTATTTGGCAGTTCTCTTCTGTTTTTGCTCGCCTTTTGTAAGGAATGGTGTAAGGAGCGGAAATTTCCTCGCGCTCTCCCAAGCCTATCCGAGGCAATTCTGGAGGAATTCGTGTCTAAAGCTGTGGCCACCGATTCGCCGAGTGACGCCAGTATCACAACGGGAATCGTTCACGCTTTGCTCGACACTTTGGACCGCCCTGTCCTGATTGCCGAGCGTGCGGGCCGCATTGTAATGACGAACCTTCGCGCCCGGCAATGTATTGGGGAAAATTCCATACCCGAATCGGGCGATTTGAATTTGTTCACCCATCTCCTTCGCGTGGATCCAAAAGTAATTTTTGGACAGATCGAAAGCGGCGAACATGAAGTCTCGCTGCAGATGGAGTGTCAAGGCGGGAAGGGACAAGCACGGGTCCAATGGCTCCCTGAACCCGATTGGCTGGTCGTGCACCTGCAAAGTCCTATTACCGAAAAGCAAGCCGAGCCTGCCGAGCAACACACTGTACAGGGACTCTTGCAGGAACGCGAAATCACCTATCGCAACCTGCTGGCTGCTTACCTGCGCCTCCAAGAGGTCAATCGCCAGAAAACTGTATTTCTAGCATCCGCCGCCCACGAGTTGAAGACTCCGCTGGCGGTAATCAAGGGCTATTACGATTTGCTTCTTTCCGGTTCGCTTGGAAAACTTGCTGAAAAGCAACGTGAAATACTTCAGGAATCCAAGGAAAGCTGCGAGAGGTTGGTCCGCCTGGTATCCATGTTCTTGAATTATTCGGCGCTCGAGAGTGGAAAGTTGGTTTTGCATCTGCATGACAACGATATCCGCGACTGCCTGACCGAACTGACCGGACGTTGGTACGAGGCATTCCAACGCAAGCAGGTGCGAATGGAAGTGAAGCTCGCCCCCGTCCTTCCGGCATTCCGATTCGATTATCAAAAAGTCCAGCAGGCCGCCGCGAATCTCTTGGATAACGCGCTCAAGCATACCCCCAGCGGCGGGTCCATCACCCTGGTCGCCGAGCCTTACTTCTGGGAGCGCCGCTCCACGGGTGAGCCGCAGGAACAGGAGCGCCGCCGGCAAGCGTTGCGCGAGCCCAACAGCGTGATCATTTCCGTAACGGATACCGGCCGCGGCATCTCCGCGGAACACCATCAGGAAATTTTCGAGGATTTTGTCCGCGTGGATCGCACCTCCGCCGGCATGGGATTGGGCCTGGCGATCGCCAAGCGTCTGGTCCAAGCTCATCGTGGAAAGATTTGGGTTGATAGTGATTTAGGCCGGGGAGCAAAGTTTTCCATTCTGTTGCCCGTGGAAAGAAATTAGTCTTTCGTGAGAAGGGACATAACCGTGGCCGAACAAGAACGCATTCTTGTTGTGGATGACGAGCCGAGCATCCGGAAATACTTGCAAACCCTGCTCGAAGTGGATGGTTACGCCGTGGAGGCCATGAGCTCGGGCGCGGAAGTCCTCGAGCGAATCAGCTCCGGAGAGAAGCCCGACTACATCCTTCTGGATGTGCTCATGCCGGAAATGAACGGCCTCGAAACTTTGAAGCGCTTGATGCAGATCAACCGCCACTTGAGCGTCATCATGCTTTCCTGCTCGAACGAAGTCGGCACGGTCGTGGAAGCCATCCGGCAGGGCGCTCAGGATTACATCACCAAGCCCTTCGAGAAGAGCGAACTCGACGCCGCCATTCTGAAATGCCAGCAGAAGAAGGAGCTGCGCGAGGAAAACAAAGCGCTGCGTGAGTACTGCGACCAGGTCACCGAAGACCTCAGCTTCCTGGCAGCCAGCCCACAAATGGTGCGCATCCGGCAGCAAATTCTTCAGATTGCGCCCGTGGATGTGCCCGTGTTCATCAGTGGCGAAAGCGGCGTGGGCAAGGAAGTTGTCGCGCGCATGATCCACTTGCGTTCCTCACGTAGGACTCAACCTTTCATCAAGGTAAATTGCGCCGCTCTCCCCGGCGAATTGCTCGAATCCGAGCTCTTCGGGTTTGAGCAGGGCGCCTTTACCGGTGCCGTCCGGTCAAAGCCAGGAAAATTTGAAATGGCAAACAAGGGCACCATTTTCCTGGATGAAATCGCTGAGATGAGCTCGCACATGCAGGCCAAGCTTCTCCACGTGCTTCAGGACCATCAATATTCTCGCTTGGGTGGCCGCCAGTTGATCGAAGTCGACGTCCGTGTTTTGGCCGCAACCAATGTGGAAGTTCAGGAAGCGATGAAGTCCGGCCGTTTCCGCGAAGATCTTTACTACCGCCTGAACGTCCTGTCCCTCCAGATCCCACCCCTGCGCGAACGAAGCCAGGAAATTCCCATGCTCTTCCGGCACTTCCTCAAGCAGTACAGCGAAAAATTCGCCAAAGACGCGCCCGTGCCTTCACAGCATTTGCTGGAGGCTGCCAGGCGCTACGAGTGGCCGGGCAATTTGCGGGAGCTGGAGAATTTCGTCAAGCGCTACGTGATTCTTGAAGATGACGAAGGAAGCCTGCGCGAACTGGTAGAGATGTCTGCTGCCAGGCAGCGCACCGCCCCGCGTCCAGAGGCCCCCAGTCTCAAAGACCAGGGGCTCAAGGCCCTGGTCAGGGGGTTGAAAGATGAAGCTGAAATGGAAGCCATTAGCGAGGCCCTGGAGAAAACGCGCTGGTGCCGCAAGGATGCCGCAAAGATGCTGGGCATCAGCTATAAGGCGCTGCTCTACAAAATGAGACAGTTCAACCTGGACAGCGGTCGAAGTTCACGAAGCACGCAAGCGGCTCCCGTACCTCCAACCCCTGTTGTGGCGGGAAGTGGCCCGGAGGAATAAATTGACTAGTGGTAAGCTCTTGCACCTTCTGGGCACAAAGGTGGCGAGGGTGCCCCAAATTGTGGCACAAGCTGGGGTAATATCTATCCAAGGGATTCAGGTGGTTTTTCTAATCAACGACTGGCGGCGCAGTAATTTGGAAGGGGCAAACCCGGGTGGTTGCGGTCGCATCTACATGAAATCTTTCCATTTACGCGCATTTATACAATTGTTGCGGGGTTGCAAGCCAGGGTCAGCCGCAACCAATTGGTCCTAATTTTCGCTAGAATTTGGGGCTAGGCTATTTTGGAAGGATGATTGCACCCATATACACTCAGTAATGCGCGCAAGGGGTGTCTGTGGGTACCGGGGGGAACATGACGGAACGACGAACGGCACGCCGATATGACCTGTCCTTGCCTGTGCTCATTCGTGTCCCTGTTGACAAGTCGGAGAGCGCACGCAATGGCAGAACCCGGGATGTCTCTACGCGTGGCGTTTATTTCGTCCTGGATCAGGATGTGGAATCCGGAACTGAACTGGATATAACACTGACCCTCCCGGCAGAAATCACCCGTGGGACCGCTGTGTTTGTGCGCGCTCAAGGCCGCGTTGTTCGTGTTGACCGGAATAAAGACAATGGCGTTACCCATGTGGGGGTCGCCGCGGTGATTGAGCGTTACGACATTATTCGCGGCGAATCCGCCGGCACGCATTGATTTCTGATTTGCCGGGCTGGCTCGTCTCTATCGGTGAAAGTCAGCCTGCTTAATTCCCTGCCGGATTAGTCGAGCCTGCCATAAGCCTTTTTATTTCCTCATCAGTCCACGCGCAAATCTGGGTCTTGTCTCCCTCCGAAAGCTTTGAGCTCCAATGAATCAGCAAGTAGGAACTGAGTGGCATAGCGCCGGATTTCACTTCCCTGCAAATCGCAGTCAATCGGTCTTCGGAATCTTTCGGTTCCTTGCCGGGACGGACCCAGTTGGAAAAATTTATGTGTCGCCTCCCTGAGTTCACGTGGTCCGCGACAAACCATGATGTTGGAGCCACCTCGCTGTACCATGGCCAGTGAGTTCCGTCGGAATGGCAATCACCGCAAGCTCGGTGCAGCGTGGCCGACACGTCTGGCGGAATTTGCAGCTCCATCTCTATCGCCAACTTCGGGTCCGCCGCAGGATTGGTCCGCGACGGGCGTACAAATTGTATCGGCACAAAAATGACGATGGCAAGAATCGCCGCCCATTTAATAAATCGCTTCATTGACGCAATCCTCCAGTCTCTCGCCAGCGAAATTTAGATTTTCGTTTCACCGACATTGCCCGCGGCAACCACCATCTGGTCGATGGTCAAGACACTTACCGCCCAGGAAAATCTCTCTTCCAACCTCGCCACCATCCCGTATCCCGCAAGCCCAATGCGTCCCACCAAGTATCACGCATGTGCCTGTCGCCCGCCAGGATCCCGTTGCGCGTTACCCCGCTCGGTGGAGGCACAAGCTTCGCCAAATCGTCGTATACTTGAGCGAGTTCCGTCCCATCGGTGCGCCCCAAAAGGTGCCACAGGGTAATTGCATCCCGCTTGCGAGCCTGTTCCAACAGAGTTGCCAGCGCTGTCTTGCGCTCCTCCACTTCTGACGGTCCAACAGCTCCGAAATCAATTTCCTCCAGCGCCGAACGGAATGCGGGCGACGCATCTTCGTAAAATGGCGTACCCGGCCTCGCACCCTGCCGAATCAATGCCATGGCGTCCACTGGCACAAATGATTCTTGTCCGTCTTTCTCGAACGCCACCCATCCAATGCTGACTCGCATCCATCCATTTCCATCCGCGTCCACGTGGAGCGTGTACTCGCACCCCAGGTCCACAGCGGTTGCGGTAGCCATCCGGACCGTAAAGCGTCGTGGCGGCGCCCAAATCAACGCGGTAATAGTTCCGTGTTCTAATCCGAGGCTGCCACTTTCGGCTTGTGCCTCCAGCAGCCTCACCTGAGAATCCGTGCCAACCTCCACTTCGCCGATGTTGCCAACATCGATCCGCGCGCGCGAGGCATCGTCCGTTTCAAGGATTTGTCCAGTCCGCAACCTGAACTTTGCCGCGACTGGTTCGGAATCCACATTTGGCTGGCCCGCAATCCGCGCGCCCTGCCAACCGGTGCCATCGCCGATGTACTTCCGTCCAAGAGACAGCCACACTCCGCCAACCGCCAGAACCAACACCGCAGCAATCGCCAGGCTTTCCCGCCAGGTCGAGGGCCGCGCAGTTTGCCAGCCGCGATCCACCCACACTGCTTCAGGTAATGGCAATGATTCCGCGCCGGGAGCGCGAAATCGAGTGAGAGATCGCTCCAACGCCGCAATCTCGGTAATGTCTGGGTCGCGAATCGCCGCCGCGCTCTTCGGATCCCACAGGTATTCGTCTTTAATCTTCAGAAAGTCGTCTTTCATTGCCATCATTCCTTGCCCAAAATCTCGCGTAGCTGCGCCATCCCGCGGTGCAGGTTCACGCGCACCGACCCGGGCGTCAGCCCCGTTCGTGTGGCGATCTCCGGTCCGCTCATTCCCTCCACCAGTCGCAATACCAGTGTCTCGCGGTAAGCCTCAGGCAGTCGCCGGATTGCCGCCAGCGCCGCAAGAGCCTCTGTGTCCGCGGTGTCTTTGGCCGCGGGGATTTCATCCGGCAGATCTACCCTGGAACGGGATCGCCGAAAATAATCGTGCGCCCGGTTCCGCGCTATCGTTGCCAGCCAGCCGCCAATCGCTCCGGGTTCACGTAATGTCGAAAGTTTGCGCAGTGCCTGCATGAACACTTCCTGCACCAGGTCTTCAGCTTCTTCTCGCGGCACTCGCGCCAGCAACAACCCGTGCACCATCGGCAGATAACGGGCGTAAAGCCGCCCAAATGCGGCGCGATCCCCGGAGCGGGCAGCCACAATGTCCGCGCAATCTTCCTTTTTCTCTCCCTCAACCGGCGTCGAATCGCTCGAAGTAGTTGTGGCCTCGGCATGCGAAGAAGCCCAAGCAATTTCCATCCCGGGTTGGAATCCAGCTTTTTCCACATTCCGCCGCGCAACATCAATTTAGCGAGCAGTATCCGTCATCTATAGGGACGGTGTACACCACTGTTCGTTAACTGTGCAGTTCGATTGGGTATCGCGTGAAATTCTCGAATTTCAGCCGGAGCAATCGTATTGCTATGAATCCTTCTGAATCACCACATCCGGAAATTGATTTTCGTTGCAATACGTTGGCAGTCGTCCTACCATCCGCGAAAAGCTCGCCCCAGTGGCCCAGGAGGTTTGATATGCGCGTTGCAGACCTGATCAGCTCCCGCACAGAAATCTATTCTGTCTCGATGGATACCACCGTCCACGATGTCGCTCGTTACCTTCGCGATCATGGAGTGCGCTCCGTCGGAGTGCTGGACGCGACAGGAAAACTGGCCGGCGTGGTTTCCCAAGCCGACATTTCCGATCGCGTGGCCGCGGAAAACAAATGCCCCGCTTGGATGCGCGTCTCGGAAATCATGACCAAGGAATTGGTGACCGTGTCGCCTGAAATGGGTCTCGAGGAGTGTTTGAAGTTAATGGAAAAAAACGGAATTTTTCATCTGCTCGTTAAAGGTGAAAAGGATAAGTTCCTGGGAATGATATCAGTGACGGATCTGCTGCGCTTGATTTCATCCGATCAGAAGGCGCGTGCGGATTTGCTCGAGTCTTTTATGTTTCCGCAACGCTGAGCAAAGGCGATTCTCTTACAGCGACGCGAGCCTCCTCAGCAATTGCGTCAATCGGGCCCGCGCTTCAGGCTGCATCGCTGTAAATTCCACACCCATCCCCCGGCCGGCCGTCGAGGATCGCACTACAGCCCTCGCCCTGACTTCTCCCCCCGGAACATCAAACACCAGCTTCACCACTTCCCCTACGGCCGGTGGCATTCGCGTATGAATGAAGATTCCGCCCAGCCCCAGTGTGCCCACTCGCGACACGATTCGTTCCCCACCGGCTTGCCATGCCACGGACATGCCTCGCGGCAAACCGATTCTGGGATAGCGTCGCTGAACAGCAGTTGACACGGAAGCCGTACTTTTCAAGGTCTGAACCTCGTCTGCGCCCTGGGGGTTCTTTGTTGTGCCCAGCAGTTCTAAAGCAGGGAATTGCACCAACGACAACATAGTTTCCAGCCATAATTCGCGGCGCACAATAGAACCGGCGTCGCCTGAAAAATGGAATGTGCCCAAGTGTGAAACATTTTCTTCCTTTTTTCCTCTCCTGCGGCCGCTTTCGCCGCGCATTCAACCCCTGTAATGAGCTGGGGAGGAGTAATGAGCCTATCCGAATGGCTTTGACCACCTAATAGCACCAAAATCCCCCGGATATGCGGGAAGCCGCGGCACCTTGCTGGGCAAACAGTGCCAATCATTTTCCCCCTAGTGGAACTCAAATGGACAATTCTGAGGAAATCCACATTCCCGTATCTAATACTTTCCATCATAAACCCATCATTTTCAATAGTTTGACAAATCTTCCACCTTTGGGCACTTGTGAACTTTTCTTGGTACCAGCCGTGCTAACTCCTACTGCGAAGGGAATAGCAATCTATGGCGTCGCTAAAATCCAATCTTGGGGGTTCATGCAGGTGAGTTCCCTCGATCCCCTTACTGCTGAACGAGATGGCCGGTTTCCGTTGCCACAAAACGGCTTGTTCGTTTGGGGAAGCAGCGCCTCCATGCTGGCACTCCGCCGGGTCGTCGCAGATACGGCCTCGACGGATATTCCGGTCCTGCTGATTGGAGAAAGTGGCACGGGCAAGGAAGTTTTGGCCTTGCACATCCATCAGTTGTCGGGACGGCGGGAAGAGCCATTCATTAAGACTCGTTGCCGTTCGCTGATGCCGGGACGCCTGCCCGCGCAACTACAGAATTTGGCAAATGGAGACCTAGCCGGAGGGTTGTTCCGCGGCACGGTCTTCCTGGACGATATTTGCGAACTGGAACCTGCCGGACAGCAACAACTCCTGGATCTGTTGTCTGGCGGAGATTCGCTTTCCGTGAAGAGCTCCCTTTCGGGCCGGATGATTTCCACATCTCGCCGTGTACTGGAAGAAGACCTTCGCGCCGGGAAATTTGCTGAGGAGCTCTACTTCCGCCTGAATGGGGTCTGCCTCCGCATCCCCCCCTTGCGCGAGCGGAACGGTGATCTTTTGGAACTAGTGGATTACTTTTCTTCGAAATACTCCAATCTGTTTGAGAGGCCGCGCCCGATAATGAGCACAGAAGTATTGGACCGGCTCGCGGAATATGCTTGGCCGGGAAATGTCCGGCAACTTGAGAACACCATAAAGAAAATTGTGGCCACGGGAGATTGTGATGTTGCCTTGGCTGACCTCGTGGACATCTCGCCGGGCGTTTCAAGAACGATTCTGAGCCCCGCCTCTTCTTTGAAGGCAGCAGCTCGCGCGGCAAGCAGGCAAGCGGAACGCGAGCTGATCTCCCGCGCTCTCAATCGCACGCACTGGAACCGCAAAAAGGCGGCCCAGGAGTTACAAATCAGTTACAAGGCGTTGCTTTATAAACTTAAGCAGTTGGGTTTGGAAGATACTGAGATTTCGTAGGAGGCGTTTATGAAGGGCAGTCACAAAATTCTTTCGATGCTGATCGTTCTGGCGTTGGCTATCCCGGCGCTGGCGCAGAAGGACAATCCCAAGACCAAAGTCCAATCGGTCAATGCATCTGTACCCAGCGGCGCAAGGGATACCACAGCTCCCAAGTCCGCCACTCCCGCGGCCAATGACACCAGTTACGTCATTGGGGCCACCGACGAATTGGACATCAGCGTTTGGGAACAACCCGATTTGTCTCTCCGGGTTCCGGTCCGCCCGGACGGAATGATATCCCTGCCTTTGCTCAATGACTTACAGGCTTCCGGTAAGACTCCCATGGAGCTGCGAACTCTGATTACTGACAAGCTGAGCAGCCTGGTGAAGGATCCTCAGGTAACGGTGGTCGTTATCGCTATCAACAGCCAACGCGTGTTCGTGTTGGGCCAAGTCTTGAAAGCGGGCGCCTACCCCTTTTTCCCGGGCATGACCGTGTTGCAAGCCATCACCAGCGCAGGTGGTCTGGGCGTATTCGCCAGCGAGAAAAAGATAGTCATCATGCGGACGGACAACGGCCAGCAGGTTCGCCTCCCCTTTAACTACAAAGATGTCGTTGGCGGCAAGAAACCGGAACAAAACATCGTTCTGAAGCCCGGAGACACGGTATTGGTGCCGTAAGGAACAGATCATGCGGAATTCTACACATCGATTTTCGGTCCTGGTAGTGATGGCGCTGGCTGCGCTTTGCTTGCCCGTTGCGCAGGCTCAAACGCAATCACAGCCAACGACCAATCCGGTTCAACCCGTTTCTCCGCTGTCTTCTGCAGGTAGTTCGCCTGCTGGCCAGTCAAGCTCGTCTACTCAAAAATCCGATCAGGAGCCGGCCTCTCCCGTAGCCGCACCGCCTCAGGTGATTACCGGAAACTATCCGCAGCATGTCGGTGTTCCAACGGAGTCGGTGAGCAGGTTGTTGGCGGGGTTGAACGTGAGTGAGGTCTACACCACCAACGTTTTGAATGCCACCTTGAATCCGACGCCTGACGAAGTAACCAACATTGGCGGATTCTTCGAATTTGAGCGTGTTCGACCGATCTCTGATCTTTCTTTACGGTATATCGGGGAGGGCTCCTTCTACGCCCAGAATTCGCAGTTAAATAACACTTCCCATGATTTTGATGTCTCAGACATTCTTCAGTTCCGCCGGTGGAAACTGAGAGTGGAAGATTTGTTCACCTACTATACTCAATCTTCGTTTGGATTTGTGACCGGCGCCCCCCCGGTAACTTTGCCTCCTCAAGGTACAGGCGCCGCGACGGGCCAGACAATTTTTCTGCCTTACGTCCGGAGGTACACCAATTCAGCAACGGCGCAGGCGGATGTCTCATTGAGTGCTCGAAGCGCCCTGACCCTCACGGGAAACTATACCAACTTGCATTATCTGGATCCCGGATTTGTGGATACCTTCGCAACGGAAATCACGCCCGGTTACAACTATTCCCTGAACAGCAAGAATACAATTGGAGTTCAGTACGATTTTACAGCCCTTCGATACAACCCAGTGGTCGCATCCATTAACACCAACACCTTTCTGTTCCTGTATGGCTACCACCTCGACCCGGAACTTAACTTGATAGTTGGCGCTGGCCCCGAGCTCGCAAGTTACACGCCCCAGGGCGCACCGGCTGCCACTAATTTCACGGTTTTCAATATCACAGCTCGGATGGAATATGCCTTCAAGAAGACGGGCTTGAATGTCTCTTTTTACCGCGGCGTAGGCGGAGGCTCCGGGATCATTGCCGGAACCGTTTCCAATGTGGTCGAACTTGGTGCCTGGCACCAATTTAACCGCAACTGGTCGATAAATGCCGCCGGAGGTTCAGCACTGAACTCCTCTCTGCCGCAGGTGACTGGGGTCAATAACACCTATATCAGTTCTTATCTCGTAGCAGGATTCACAAGGCAATTGGGACTGCGGGCCAGTTTTTACATGAACTATGAAGTGCTGCGCCAAACCACGGGCACCGCGAACGTTTGTACCGTTGGAGTTTTGTGTCCCGGTCGGTTCATCACCAATCAGATTTGGGTCGGATTCAGTTGGACAATGCGCCCCATAGGACTCAACTAGGCGTGGATAACGCCGGTGATTAGGAGACAAAAGCAATGTTAGGACACCGACAGTTAACGATTGATGATTACATTGGAATTCTCCGCAGGCGGTTCTGGCTGGTCATCATTCCGGCCGTGATGTGCGGCATCGCGGGCTATCTGATTTCTTTGAAGCTCCCGAACCGCTATGTCTCCCAAACCGTTGTCTTGGTGGAAGGACAGCGCGTGCCGGACACAATCGTGAAACCCGTCCTGGCCGGCGACGTGAATGAGCACCTGGCTTCGATGAAGGAGCAGATCCTGAGCCGGACTCGACTGGAGCCCATTCTTGAACAGTTCAATCTGTTCAATGATCAGGGTTTGAGACTGGAAGAACGAATCGATGAACTCACCAAGGCCATCATTGTGGACCCGGTTCAGCCTATGGCCCAGACCAGGGCGAGTTCCCTTCCTGGTTTCCGCATCAGCGTAACCCTGGACGACCCCCGCGTGGCCCAGTTGGTCTGCTCGGAAATCTCGTCCATGTTCACCAATGAGGACCTGCACAGCCAACAAGAGCAGGCGGAGACGACCACCGCATTCCTGGACGATCAGGTTGCGGCTGCCCAACAGCGAATGAACCTGATGGATGCGAAGCTGGCCGCCTTCAAGCAACACTACGTCGGAATGCTTCCTGAATATGAACAAACCAACTTGAATCTTTTGACCGGACTCAATACGCAATTGGACGTCGTTTCTCAGGCTCTGGATCGTGAACAGCAGAACAAGACCATGTGGGAGTCCATGCTCTCTCAGCAAATCGCCGACTGGAAAGCCTCCCTCCAAGGCACTCAAGGAGGGACTATCGTCAATCCAGTCACGATTGACGATCAGCTCAAGCGAAAACAAGATGAGCTCGCTGCCCTGGAGTCGAAATACACGGACGATTATCCTGATGTAAAGAACAAGAAGGCGGAAATCGAGCAACTCAAGCGCAGAATCGCGGCTGCGGAGACTGCAAGAGAAGCCGCGGGCCAAAATAATCCCAAACCCGTAGTTGATGTTGCTCCTCCTTCGAATGGCATTGAACCGCCTCAGGTTCAACAGCTGCGCGCGCAGATCGGCACGTCCAAGTTAACCATTCAGGAAAAGGAAAGACAGATTCAGAAACTGGAAGCGGACATTCGCGCGTTGCAGGGCCGCGTCCAAACCACTCCGGTGGTCGAACAACAATACCGGGAACTGACTCGCGATTTCACAACCGCTCAGGCGGACTATGACAACCTGCTTCACAGGCAATCGGATGCGCGTATGTCCAGGGATTTGGAGCTTCGCCAACAGGGAGAACGCTTCAGGACTCTGGACCCAGCAAGCCTCCCGGACCGGCCCGCTTCACCGAATCGTCCTCTCATAGCGGGAGCAGGATTTGGCGGAGGAGTGGCGTTGGGCCTTGGACTCATCATGTTGTTGGAAGTACGTGATAAGTCGATGCGCACCGAATCCGACATCGAAATGTTCCTGAAGCTGCCGACACTCGCTCTGGTGCCGTCCATTGATATGGATTCGACTGGCTCGAGCCGGCTCGTCTTTCGATCAGGAAAAGGAAATATCCAGGCGCTAGGAGCTTAAGGACCGTCATGTACAAAGAGTTCTACGGGCTCCGTGAGAGCCCCTTCAACGTGAACCCGGATCCTCGCTACCTGTATCTGACCAGGCAGACGCAGGAGGCGTATGCCAATTTGACATACGGGATCCAGTCGAAGAAGGGCTTCATTCTTCTCACCGGAGAAGTAGGAACTGGAAAGACAACGCTGCTCAACCGGCTTCTTGATTGGCTGAGGACGCAGCGTGCGACGACGGCATTCATTTTCAATCCACGTTTGTCCGTCACGCAGCTTTTCGATTTCATGATGACGGACTTTGGAATTCCCTGCGAATCAAAACTGAAGAGCCAGGTGCTTTTGCGTTTGAATCAATGGCTGCTGGAGCGCTATAAATCCGGCGAAACCGCGGTACTGATCATTGACGAGGCGCAAAACCTTTCCGCGCAAGTACTCGAAGAAATTCGGCTGTTGACCAATCTCGAGACCTCCACGGAAAAGCTTCTCCAGATTGTCTTGGCGGGCCAGCCGGAACTCGAGGCCAAGCTCGCACAGCCGCAACTCCGGCAGCTTCGTCAGCGCATTACTCTGCGAAGCAAGACTCTCCCGCTTTCACTGGAAGAGACGGCTGGATACATTCACGAGAGATTGCGAATCGCCGGCGCAACGAACCCCAATATTTTTTCGGACGAAGCGATCGAGTGCATCCATCGATTTGCGCGGGGGATCCCGCGCGTCACCAACCTCCTTTGTGAGCATTCTTTGATCAATTCTTTTGTCGAGCAGCAAAAGCCGGTCAGAAAAGAGAGCGTCGAAGAAGCTGCCCGGGAATTCCAATTGGATCCTTTTGAAGCTGCTTCTCCGGTCGGGTCGTTTACCCCGAATAGCGAAGCTGCTCCGCTGGTCAAATCGCTTTTGCAGAATCTTGCCAATTTAGTTGAGCGCATGGGGCAACAGGAACCATCGCTCGAATCAAATAGAGAGAGGAAAACATGAGCCGGATTCACGAAGCCCTCAAAAAAGCCCAAGAAGAACGCGCCGCACAAAAATCGGAGCGGGACCCTGCTGCGCCAGAGTCGGCGGCTGAGGTAACTACTTCACCCTCCCCAGCCTCGCACTCCGCGCAGGTATCTGCGCCGATCTCCGCGCCGGTCTCCTCGCTTGCGCCGGCAGCGGTGCTCGTGGCTCCGGACCTTCCCGTTGTCACGCGCGCGTCCCAGAATGGCGGTCCCTTGACGTTTGAGAGCTTGCTCGCGCACTCTCGTCAACGGAATTGGAAGCCCGATCCCGCCATGCTTCTTTTTGCCAATGGCGATGGCGACGATTCCATGGGCAAGGAAGTCTTCCGAACGCTGCGCGCCAGGCTCTATCAAATTCGCGCCGTGCAGCCTCTCCGGACCGTGCTGATCACCAGCGCACTTCCGGGAGAAGGAAAGACTTTTGTGGCCTCCAACTTGGCGCAATCACTGGTGCGCCAGCGCGAGCGCCGCACGTTGCTCATTGACGCGGACCTTCGCCAGTCGAATCTCCACCTGCCCATGGGCGCTGAATCATCGCCCGGCCTATCCGATTATCTTCTCGGAGAACTGGATGAGTACGGAGTTCTTCAGCGTGGAAGCGCGGAAAACCTGTTCATGATCTCGGGCGGAAAAGCGTCCACCAACCCCACGGAATTGCTGGCAAACGGCCGCTTTGAAGTGTTGCTGGAACGGCTTTCGCCAATCTTTGACTGGATCCTGATTGATTCTCCGCCGACAATTCCGGTGTCGGATTCAACCATCATCTCCAAGATGTGCGACGGAGTGCTGATGGTGGTGCGCGCAGGTTTGACGCCATTTGATCTCGCGCAGAAAGCTTGCGAGGCGTTCAAGGATCGCCCGCTATTGGGCGCGGTGTTGAATCGCACGGATCCCAAGGAAGGTTACGGCGGATATTACAACCAAGGCTATCCGTCCGACGCGCAAAAGACCGCTCAGTAAAGGCGATGGATCTGCGGATGGAGTCTTTCGTCTTTGCAGCTGAAAATTGAACCCGTGCCCCAGAATTGCCAAGCCCACTGGCGCTCTGCAAGGCCTTAACTTCCACAAGACAACAACTGAGGCGTCTCTTGCTCACCATTGCTAAATCCGTTAGCCTGAATTCAGTGGCCAAGACAACTAAAAGCCGCTCGCTTGCAGTCTGCCTGCTCTCGCCGCACCCATTGGTGCTGGGCGAGTTTGAGCGCATTCTTGCGCGTCCGGGATTTAAAGTGATTACACGCCAGATGGATGTATCGCTGGCCACAGATTTGACCAACATGTCACTTCCGCAAGCGGATATTTTTGTGGTGGACGCGCACGCAGCGCGCCCCAACACCAACTCGCTGATCGCCGGGATCATCGATCATCATCCACTGGCGCGAGTCATCGTGGTTTGCGAGAAACTCACCGAAGCAACCAGCCACACTTTGCTGCGGCTGGGAGCCAAAGGATTGCTGACCTACACCGAAGCGATTGAACAATTGCCGAACGCGCTTCCACTTGTTTCCGGCGGCGGATTCTGGGTGCCGCGATCGGTGCTTTCCAATTTTGTTGATTCGATTTTAACGGATCAACAAAAGCGGCGGCTGAAACCGGACAGCCAGGCACAACTCAGCAGAAGAGAGCGCGAAGTGCTGGATTCGCTTTTGGAAAATGTGTCGAACAAAGAGATCGCATCAAAGCTGAATATTTCCGAGCGCACGGTGAAATTTCACGTCTCAAAATTGTTGAATAAGTTTGGAGTGCGACGCCGGGCTGATTTGATTTTGCTGTGCTACCAACAGAAGCAAGTTCTGGTTTAGAGTTCCTTCGCAGGCCCCCGAAATTCGCTTCGCTGGCGAACCCATTCTGTTGACTGGTGTAAGCTATTCAGAACATTGAGGTTAGCTTAATTGGTTGGGTGACCAACCAAATAAGGAGAAAACGAAATTTTTTGAAAAAGGGGAAAATTGAGATTGGTGTTTTTGGGACCCATGTAACGGTAGTGGTAACTACTTCTAGCGTAACTATGTTAGCACGAAATGATTTGAAATACCAGAGAGATTATTTCTGCATCGCGGCATAGCCATTTATGCCACAAAGGCCGGCACGCCTCCCGGTTCACCTGCACCACATCCTTTCATTGCACTATCAAAGTAACGGTTGCTGTATGAACATCCGATCCCGAGGTCGCGGTCACGGTGAGAGGATAAGTTCCCGCCGGTGTTCCGGACGGGAGCGGAGGCGAAACCGACGATTTTGCGCACCCCGTGAGTCCAATGCCTGTGAGAAGCACAATCGCACCAAACATCAGAGGCGCAAGCCGCCGCCTCCGACCGGAACTGTGATCCAACAGGAGCAAAGCGAGCAATATCACCGAGACCGCGAAGCACAGCAGGACAACGGGAAGCGGAATGCGGGGAACTTTTTGACTTGGCGGCATAATCGCGGACCTCGCCGTGGTGGAGACGGCGAGCATGGTCGAAGTAGCGGCGCCGCCGGGTGTCAAAGTCGGTGGATTGAACGAAGCGCTGGCGTCAGCCGGCAACCCGGAAACAGAGAATGTCACTAGGCTGGCAAATCCGCCTGTTGCTGGGGTTACGCCAATCGTGAAATTGGCTGGTGTTCCAGCGGGAACGGTCACCGGGCTGGTGGGACCGGATTCGGAAAAATCAATTCCGGAGCCATTGAGCGCGACAGTCTGACTCGCGGGATTGGCGTTGTCGGTCAGAGTAAGGAGGGCAGGACCGCGGGAGCCCACAGCTCCGGGAGTGATGGTGACTTTGACGAGGCAATTTCCGCCGGAGGGTAGCGGCGATGCAACGGTGCAAGTAGTACCTGGCGCGATACCGAAATCGCCGAAGTTTGTGCCGGTGATCGCGGGGGCAAGGGAAAAGGTCAGCGGCGATCCGCCATTGTTGGTCACCGTGACGGACATTGGTCCGCTCTGCGTGTTCAATGGCTGGGCCGCGAAGGTCAGTGTTCCCGTAGAGAGAACTACTGAGGCCGGAGTCAGAATGGAAGTCGGATCCACGGCGGTGTCGTTACTCAGGTTAAGCTCACCGCCGCCAGAGACTGCCGCCATATTTGTTACCGAAGCGGGTGCGTTGCCGGCAACATTTACAGTGAGCGTGATGGCAGGATAGCTCTGACTAGCCGAAAGAACGTCTCCACGCGTGCATACCAGCGGCCCGAGTGTGCATGCCCAACCTGCCCCCGCCATGGCTGTTGCAGTTAGCCCAGCTGGCAAATTATCGAGAACTGAAACTGCCCCGCTGGTCGGCCCCAAACCAACGTTGTTGACTGTTATGGTGTAAGTCGCTCCTGTTTGCCCTTGAACAAAGTTGCCCGCGTGAGCTTTCAAGACGTTAAGGTCAGGCGCCGGACTGATGTTTGTTTGATCTGTGGCTACGTCATTCGAAAGGTTGACCTGCCCACCACCGGAAACGGTGGCCGTGTTGGTTACGCTAACGGGGGCATTATTCGCCACGTTCACGGTCACAGTGATTGCTGGGTAGCTCGCAGCCGAAGCCACAAGACTGCTGTTCGTGCAAGTCAAAGACCCAACGAGGCAGACCCATCCAGCACCGCTAATCGATGTTGCCGTCAGGCCGGGCGGAAGAGTATCAGACACCATTGCAGGTTGAGTGGTTGCGGAGTTACCGATATTCGATACGGTGATGGTGAATGTGGCTCCGGTCTGCCCCTGAATGAAATTTCCGATGTGTGTCTTGGTTATCGTCAAATCCGGCAATTGGACAATCATCGTCGGATCGGAGGCAGAGTCATTCGTCGTGTTGACTTCACCACCGCCCGAGACCGTGACCGAATTAGTCAATAGGGAAGGCGCGGTTACTGCCACATTAACGATCAACGTAATTACTGGAAAAGCTAAGTTCCCCGCCAACGCATCGTTGCGAGTACACGAAACAGTCGCAAGTGTGCATGACCATCCCGGTCCGGTCATCGTGGTCGCGATTAACCCATTTGGAAGAGTATCGGTCACGGTCACAGCGGCCGACGTGGAAGTGTTCCCAATGTTGGTCGCAGTAAGTGTATAAACAGCGCCAATTTGACCTTGTGTGAAGCTCCCCACATGAGTACTTGATATTGTCATGTCAGGAGGGGTAGGAGTTTGAGTGATAGTCGTTGGGTCCATTGCGATTGCATTTGCGGGATTGGTCGGATTTCCCCCCGAGACTGTTGTGATATTTGTGACACTTGACGGCGCATTTGAAGCAACATTTACCGTGACAGTAATCGGAGAATAGGAGTTGCCCGGGATCAACAGATCGCTTCGTGTGCACGTAAATGTTGCGAGCGTGCAATTCCAGTATCCATTGGGATCGAAAATCCCTGTACCCGTTAACCCAATTGGCAAAGTATCAGTAACGGTGACCACTGCCGCGTTGAGGGCCGGCCCTGAGCCGATGTTTTTTATGTTGATGGCATAGGTTGCACCAATTTGCCCCTGAGTGAAATTCCCTATGTGGCTCTTTGTGATTGCAAAGACAGGAGGCGCGAGGACTTCAAGCACAAGGTTGTTAGTGTCGTTCGCCGTATTGCTCTCCCCGCCGCCTGAAACAGTCGCGGAATCAAAAACAGGCGATGGAGCATTCGTTGCAATGTTCATAGTCAACGCAATGTGCGAAATCTGACCTCCGGCCAGTTGGCTATTGGTATTGCAGGTGGTCGTCGCGAGCGTGCACGACCACCCTGCGCCTGTCATCGCGGTGGCAATGAGGCCCGCAGGCAATGTATTTGCAAGCGTGATGGGCGCAGAGGTTGGTAGATTGCCTTGATTCAATACGGCGATGTCAAAAACCACTCCAGTTTCACCTTGCGTGAACGGTGGATTAGTTACTACGGTCATCTGAAGAACTAAATCCGCCTGATCTATGATTGTAAAGTCGCTCGCGAAGTTGTTAAGAGGATTTCTATCCCCTCCCCCCGAGACGCTGGCCGAATTTGTCACGTTTACTGGGAAATTAGTGGCCGCGAGATTTGCGACTAATGAAATCGGGGGGTAGCTTCCGGCTACGGGCAGAGAATCTCCTCGAGTGCAAGTGACAATGGCCAGAGTGCAGGTCCAACCAGTACCCGACATGCTTGTCGGCGTGAACAAAGCGGTGGTGAAAAAAGTGGGCAGGGAGTCGGCTACTGTAACCGTTCCAGCGGTCGGGCCGTTGCCAACGTTTGAGATGGCAATAGTATACGTAGCGCCGATCTGCCCCGGCGTGAAATCTCCCGTATGACTCTTAACGATAGTCAAATCAGGTATAGCAGGAATGATCACAGTCAAATCGTTCGCAGTGCTCTGCGGGTTCGTTTCACCTCCCCCGGAAACCATCACTGAATTTGTCACCTCCGAGGGAGCTGAAAAAGACACGTTCACGGTCAAACTGATCGCAGGATAGCTGGATGCAGTTGGCAGCACGTCGGCACGAGTGCATGTCAGTGTGCCCAAAACGCATGTCCACCCCGGTCCTGTAATGCCCGTTGCTGTGAGGCCGATAGGAAGTGTGTCAACGATTGAAACTGTTCCGCTGGTTGAAGTCGTACCTGCGTTAGATGCCGTGATTGTATACGTCGCGCCATTCTGCCCCTGGGTGAAGTTGGCAGTGTGGCTTTTTGTAACCGTCAGATATGGGCCAGGGTTCAGGACGGTCACATTGGCAGTGGCCTGAGCAGTCGCGCCTTCCGGGTCGACCACAGTGAGGAGGACGTTGGTAACACCATTAGGATAAGGACCCGGAGGCGTTTGAGTGATCGTGAGGGTGTCCCCGTCAGGATCGAATGAGCCGTTATTGATGTTGGCGTTGGCTGAACCGCCCTGAGTTGTCGCGAAAACAGTGACATCGTGGGCCATGGCAGTAGGCACCTGATTGACAGTGCCGCCGAACACGTCGGTGAGTTGTAGGGTATAGGCGGTCCCGGCACCCAAGCCCCTGACGTCACTTACAACGATAGTGTAGGAATTTCCCGCGACAATATTGATCCCAAATGATTGCGATGAACCGCTGGCACCGGAGTCGCCCACGTAATTGCCGCCAACGACGGTGGGATCGAAGAGCGGCGAGTAGGCGGCAACCAACATGTTGATTCCGTTTGTGGAAGTCAGAGTAACGTTCAAGCAAGTGGAAATGGAGGCGGTGAAAGTGTAGGAATCAAATGCCTGTGACCCCGCGGCAATGGAACCAGGATCGGATTTGGGGAAAGCGCAGACGCTCGCCCCACCGGTTCGAAATAGTCGGTTGGTCTGGAATCCAGTTTGGGTCGTCACGTTGGCTACCGGGGCCGGCTTTGTCCCGAGGGTATTGGTGAAGGTGATAATTCCCGCAGGGACCGCGAAATTGAGAGATTTTGAGGGGCCACCTGTGTAGGTCAAGGCTAATGAGAACTCGATAGGCGTCCCAGGCACAAAATTGCTCGCTAAAGTAAATGACAAGGGAGACTGGTTGCTTCCGCCGGTTGCTCCGGCCGGCATGTCGGGGAATGAGGTGGCATTTGGTTGGGTAACCGTCACGCCGGGCGTGGTTGTTGTCAGGACAGCGGATATTCCGGTAGCAGCGTTCACTCCGGTAGTGTTTTTTAATTGGATGACAAGCTTTCCGCCTTCACCGGCCTTGAGGACTCCATCGCCATTTCCAGGGTTCTGGCTCGCGGTAACGACGGCGAGTTCCGGATTGGCCGTGCCCGGAATACCCAGTGAAGCGACTGCCTGATAAGCCATGGCAATTCCGAAGCCGGAATCGCGGTCGAAACCCGGTGACATGATATCAATCGCCGTGTTTTCCAAAGTGGTTTGAATCTGAGTTGGAGTGAGGGATGGTTTTGCAGATTTGATGAGTGCTGCAATAGCTGCGGCGTGAGGAGCTGCAGCGGAAGTGCCATAGAACGGATTCAGACCAGATTGCGAGGGAAGCGTGGTTGATACTCCATCGGCAGCTGTAATGTCCGGCTTGTTTCGGACAATGCCGCCATTGGTGCCGATGAGAAGATTTCCGGGTGTTATGGCGGTTCCATCCGAATTGAAGAACACCCGGCGTGGCCCATCCGAAGTGAATGGTTCAACAGTATTTCCCGAGTTGAAGGGATTGGGGAACGGCCCCGATGGGAAACCCGATCCGATTCCCGCAGCCGCAGGGGTGGCTGCGACTGAAAACATGCCCGGCGCAGAAACAGCCGAGTGTCCGTGGATTTGACCGGGTGAGGTCTCCGTCAAAAGTCCACCAAGAGTATTGAGGCTGAATGCGAGAGCAGCCGCCGCGTTAGTCTTGAAAACGACGAGATGATCACCGGGATTGAACGATTGCGGTTGGATTATTTCAAAGGGGTTCTGGGCTCCCGTTTGAAGATTGGTTGAGGAAGCTTCGACAATGCCTGTGGGACCGACCAAGAACAGATCATAATCGTTTGACGACATCCCCTGAGGGTCCGCCCAAGTCAGTGTATATGCCGGCCCCGGAGCCGTGACAACGTCGCCGTTTATGGGATTGCCCGCGGTGCCAAAATTGTGAATAGTGCCGGACTTTCCCGTGGAGAAGGCCGGTGAGCCAGCGTCGTTAAAATCGCCCTCAAAATAACCTGAGGTATTCGAATCAAAATTCCCTGAGTTTCCGGCGGAGGAAAAGTAAAGGGCGCCACTGGTGACGACACTGCTTACCGCCTGGGCGACGATACCATCCTGGAACACAGGCTCATCGAAGTAGAGAACGTCGTCAACAATGATGTCGCAACCAGCTGCGCGAAGCGCCTGAATGTTGGAAGCAAAGTTGGCTTCACCAAAATCGGCAGTTGCAAAGTAGAGGTTAGCTCCCGGCGCCATGTCGTAGATGATCTCCAGCATGGCGTCCCCCTCATCAGAACCTGCTGAAAAATCGTCCTGAAGAACGGTGATGCATGGCTGGACCAATGGGATTCCGCATGTCGGTGGCATATCGCCCGTTGATTGGCTACGAGTCAGACCGCCTTGACTGTTTATGCTGTCGGAGAGGACACCGATTTTCAGACCTGATCCGGTCACTCCAAAGGTGCCGCGCGCGTCCGCAGCTCGGTGAGTCGCATCGCCTTCGGTGGTGACGATGCCCTGACCGGTGTTAATTATCACCGGTGGATTTTGGAGCGCTGAGGCCAATTCCGCTCGCACTCTGGCGGCGCGTTGTTCAAAGCCCGGGAAAAGATGCGTTGCCGAAGGAAGTAGCGGCGGGGCGCTATTTCGACCAGGCAAGCTGGCACCGACCGTGATCGAAGCGACCTTCGGCGAAATGAACAATACATCTACTGATGCGGCGATATTTTCAATTTGGTTGGGAGGAATGATTGCACGAATGGCTCGATACTGGGCGCTAGTGTACAAAATCGTCGCACCCGCCGACTGCAGCTGCTTCAACAATTCGTCGGTAACAATTGCCGTGATATCCACAACGATGTTGTTGTTCTGGTCGAGGTCGACGCCTGTGTTCAAATAGGGGATCCCCGGTGCGGCCGCCTGTCCCTGGAGCATCCTCATTGTGTAAAGAACGTTGGAGTCAATTTTCCTCTGCGATGAGGTGCGTGACACCTTCTCAATTTCCAGCATTTCAATCTGCTGGACCGTTAATGCGCTCAAACCATTCGTGTTGAGAGGCTGGTTGGCAGGAGCAGGAGTAGCAATTTCAGGCTGAATTTTCGGCACGAACTTGTGTAGCTTCAGATCGGTGCCCGTGTTTTGAGCGTCTTGCGAGACACCTTGTGCAATTAATCTGTCGGACGCCGCCGAGAAGAACATGACCAGAGAGATGACCATTGCGAGCCGAACGTAGCTGAGGAATTGGTGGGGTTTAAGAGTTGCGGAAGAATTGCTCCACAAGTGCAACACAGGGAAAAGTTTCATGGCAGCCACCCTTCTTCCACAGATGTCTTCAGCCGGGCCATTCTCGAACTGAAGCACCTGAAATCGCAGCTACTTGTGATGCTGGCCAAAACCCTTCTAGCGGAGGCGGGGGAGATACTACACCCAACTTCCATTTATAGGGATTTTATATTGTGGTTACGACATCGCTAGTAGAATAAGCTCTTCATTAAGTACAGAATGGGGGTCCCGCGCCTTTTGCCAAAGCCGTATTCAGATTTGAGCGTCAGCATCGTATCTGACCCGTAACCCAGGTTCTGGAATGCCCAAGGATAGTTCCTGTTGAGGCAAACGCCTCGTGCCATATGGTCCGGGGGATTCGCCCTGCATTCGCCTCATAAACCACGAATTATTTCGTAATTCGACCTGACTTTGGGGCATTATCTTCGTCTATACCTGTAGCTGCCAGGGGGATTCCAGTGACCAAAACCGATAATGAGGGCCACCGCCGAATGGGCGTCATTGGTTGGATTGATACCGTCGTTCGCGACTTGATGTACACGTTCCGCACGCTGTCGCGCACTCCGGGCTTTACAGTGGTGGCCGTTCTGACCCTGGCTCTTGGCATCGGCGCGAATTCCGCGATTTTTACTCTTCTCGACCAAGTCTTGCTGCGGCTCTTGCCCGTCAAGGATCCGCAAGAACTTGTCCTGCTGACCATGCGCGGGGCCCACTACGGCAGCAATTGGGGCGGGAACGCCATCTCGCATCCAATGTTCCGCGATTTTCGCGAGCACAACGAAGTGTTCACTGATATGTTTTGTCGCTTTCCCTACACGGCGAGCCTCACTTCAAACGGCCGAGCGGAACTGGTGCAACTGGAAATGGTCTCAGGCGCTTACTTCCCTGTTCTGGGAATCCGTCCGATTCTTGGCCGGCTGTTCACACCCGATGATGATCGCATTCCCAGCGGGCATCCTTACCTGGTGCTCAGTTATGACTTCTGGCGGAATCGGTTTGCCAGCGACCCCGGGATCGTCGGTAAGGAGTTGTTGCTGAACAATTACAAGTTTGTGGTCGTCGGAGTTGCGCAGCAAGGTTTTGAGGGCGTGGAGCTCGGACGATCGCCAAAACTCTTCGTGCCGATCATGATGCAGCCCCAGGTCATCGTCGGGAATCCGGAAGACATGCTCAAAGAGCGGCGCACTCGATGGGTAAACGCTTTTGGGCGGCTGAAGCCGGGTGTGTCCCAGCAGCAGGCCAAGGCCGCACTGCAGCCGTTCATGCATTCCATGCTGGAGATGGAAGTGCAGCAGGCGGCGTTCAATCATGCGTCGAAGCATGACCGGGAAGAATTTCTGAAATGCTGGATCGACGTGTTGCCCGGCTCGCAGGGCCGATCGTATACGCGGCGCCTGCTTACCACGCCGCTGTGGGTGTTGATGGCCACCACGGGATTCGTCCTGCTTATCGCTTGCGCCAATCTTGCCAATCTGATGCTGGTCCGCAGTTCGGGAAGGATCAAGGAAATCGCAATTCGCCTGGCGATGGGCGCCACGCGCGCGCGGATCATCAGTCAGCTCTTGATTGAGAGCCTTTTTCTTTCTTTGCTCGGCGGCGTTGCAGGTCTGGCGCTGGCGTTTTGGGCGGACCGCGCACTGATTCAAATTTATCTGCCGTCCGATTCGGGCGGGATGAATATCTCGAGTGCGCCGGATCTGCGCATTCTTCTCTTCAACCTGGCAGTGAGCGTGCTTACCGGGGTCGTATTCGGGCTGGTGCCGGCTCTGCAGACCACAAAACCCAACCTGGCGGGGACATTGAAGGATCAAGCCGGCGCGGTGGTGGGCGGCCACAATCGCTTGCGAAAGGCTCTGGTGATTGCGCAAGTGACCCTTTCTCTCGTGCTGCTGGTGGGCGCGGGACTTTTTGTTCGCAGTCTGAGCAACCTGCGCAATCTCGGCCCCGGGTTTCCCATCGAGAATCTGCTCGGCTTCGAGATCGATCCTTCGATGAATGGGTACACAGCGGCCCGCTTGAAAGTGTTTTACCCGCAATTGCTGGAGAGTCTGCGGTCCATTCCGGGGATGCAGTCGGTGGGGCTCGCTTCGCAGCGAATTCTGGAAGACGACGAATGGGATAGCAGCGTGACCGTCGAAGGATTTACACCCGACAAGCCCGAAAACAGCGCCGAGCCGTTCATGAACCAGATCAGTCCGAACTATTTCGCCACGCTGGGTGTGCCCATCGTCGCCGGAAGAGACTTCACACCGCAAGACAACCGCGAGGTCAAGCACAGTGCCGACGCCCATGGCTGGGTGCCCGCTACGGTGATGATCAACGAAAAGTTTGCTAAGAGGTATTTCGCCGGGCGAAATCCTGTTGGCCTGCACCTTGGTTTTGGCACTGACCCAGGAACTCCGACGGACATGGAGATCATCGGCGTAGTCAAGGACATCAAGTACACGAATCTGCGGGACGATATTCCGCCGCAAGCTTTTGTTCCCTATCTTGGAAGTCGCTATCTAGGCGGGATGACCATCTACCTGCGCACCATCGCGGATCCGAAGCAAGTGATTCCTACCGTGCGGTCGAAACTTAGCGAATTGGATTCCAATCTCCCAATTTACGGAATGCGAACGAGCGAAGTGCAGATCAACAATTCCCTTTCCACGGAGCGGATGATCGCCAGCCTGTCTGCGGTCTTCGGCTTCCTCGCTACGCTGCTCGCACTGCTGGGCCTTTACGGGGTGATGGCCTACACCGTTGCGCAACGCACGCGTGAAGTCGGCATTCGAATGGCGCTCGGTGCGGCGCGCGGGAACGTCATCTGGCTGGTCATGCGCGAGGTCCTCCTGCTGGTGGCCATTGGAGCCGTCGCCGGCGTCGCTGTGTCGCTGGCGCTAACGCGCGTAATACAGAGCCAGCTCTTTGGCCTGACTCCGCACGATCCGCTAACGTTGGGCCTGACTACAGCCGCACTGGTTCTGGTTGCGTGTGCAGCCGGTTACGTCCCTGCCTTGCGCGCCAGTCGGCTTGATCCCATTGCAGCCCTGCGATACGAATAGCTGGTGGCTTCCCTAAGACCACAGCCGAGAATACAGCCCAGCGGTGCCTGCGCCCTGCAACACTTGGACTAACCACCATCCAGTTTCACAGCCCGAGTGAGTGAGGTAGACTCCCACACTGGAACTAGTGCAAAATCTCGGACTGGTCATACCCTTACAGACCTGCTTCTAAACTCAAAGGAGGAAGTAAATGGCTGAACCAAATTCCGCCGCAACAGAAATCGAGATTTCTCGTGAACGTCTGGCGGAGCTATTAAATGAGGACCTATCGCGTGAATATCAAGCCATCATCGCCTACGTGGTGTACTCGCAGGTGCTCAGCGGCGCCCAATACATGGACATCGCCGCCCAACTCGAAATCCACGCCAAGCAAGAACTGGATCATGCGCTGATTCTCTCAAGGCAAATTGATTACCTCGGCAAAATGCCAGCGGTCACTCCCAAACCTGTACGCACGTCGAAAGATCCGAAGGATATGCTCCGGTACGATCTCGATAATGAAAATGAAACGATTCGCAATTACCGCGATCGGGTGCGGCAATGTGAGGCGCTGGGAGAATACGCGTTGGCGGAGCAGATTCGTCAGATCCTGATGCAGGAGCAGGACCATCAAATCGATTTGGCCACTGCTCTCGGAGAGAAAGTGCCCGATCTCGGCGGTGGACCTAAGGCACGCAAGTTACGCGCACGTCGCTAGTGCTACTCCCACTATGGCTGTGGTTGGGACTGCCCTTATCGCAGCCGGCGTCGCAGTGAATCTTTTTTCTGTGTGGCATCACCTTCAACTAATCTGGTCTTTGGACCTGGGATACGCGGCACGTCCTCATACCACGACGCTGGCCGTGGTAACGGCCGTGTTCCTTGCGCTGGTCGGAATAGGAATGGCGATTTATCTGCTCTCTGTCCGCGGTCCCGCGCATATGAATTCCTGAAACGATTCCCCAAGTAACAAGGAGACAGTCATGGCAGTGACCACAGAAAACGGCATCGTCTCGACTCCCAGCAATCACTCAGTGGACCAGGCGGTGGAAAAGCTCAGGGGCATCCTGCAAGCGAAACAGGTCACGCTGTTCGCGCTGGTGGACCATAGTGGAGAAG
>DATGHC010000047.1:0-71905 GCA_035308165.1 Candidatus Acidiferrales bacterium
GCTGGAGAAAGGGTGAGGATAGTGAAAATCGAACAGCGGATGATGGTGTTCTACTGCACGACCTTAATCCGCGACCTCGACCTAGGAACCCATCGCTCGACGATCGTCGAGCGATGGGTTCCTGACCAGGACTCAACTTCACAACTGTAAAGGATGTATCGGGACAAACTGTAAGGGATGTGTTGGGCCTTGACATCGTACGGGCGAACGTGGGGAATCGGCCTTTCTGTTCGAGAGCTGCGCTTGCGCAAGTACAGGCAGCTCTCAAATTTGCTCCGTTACGCGTTACCTGAGTGGCTCCTATCCCTGAAGCGGGCCAACCTTGTTGGTCTACCCATCGGCGCTAATCTTCCGCAATGCGACCCCTTCGGTATTCCATCAACGTGACATTGGACGGCTGCTGCGATCATCGAGCATTTTCCCCGGACGAAGAGATGCATCGTCACTCGACCGAGCTCCTGGACCAGGCCGATGCCCTCCTGTTTGGCCGGGTGACTTACGAAATGATGGAGGCAGCGTTCCGTCCACCGGCAGGGGATTTGCGCCAGCCACTGCAGGCACGGCCGACGGGGTGCGAACCGCAGCAGCCCCACGGCCCAAGAGCAATGACCCACCCTGATTGGATGGACCCCTTCGCCACGACGATTGACGCGGCAAAGAAGTACGTGGTGTCGAGCACGCTGGCGCGGGTGGATTGGAACGCGGAGCTGGTGCGCGGGGATCTGGGGAAGGCCGTTCAGCAGCTCAAGCGGGAGCCGGGTAAGGGACTGTTGGTGGGAGGCGTGAAGCTCCCGCAGGCGCTGGCGGAGCTGGGATTGATTGATGAGTACGAGTTCGTGGTGCATCCCAGGATAGCGGGCCACGGGCCGACGCTGTTCGCGGGGCTATCGAAGCATCTGGACTTGAAGCTGGTGAGCCGGGTGGAGTTCGGCTCGGGGGCGGTGGCGCTGCGGTATGAGCCGAGAAGGTAGTGCGCCCGCCACTGCGGGCGTGGCCGACGGGGTGCGAACCGCTGCAGCCCCGCGGCCCTTAACAAAAGACTTGCTGGAGCCGGCCGGCTGTTTTTCACAGGGGATGATTGACTTTACGGCTGGAACGACACAAAATCCACGCAATGGTTCCACGTCGGGACGGAATTAACGCACGAACTGCGTTTTGCCCCGATAAAGAATCAATCGAAAACCAACAAATAAAATCAACACTCGAAGTCAAAACTCAGGAGGAGACTCAATGAAAGGACGTATTTTGGGAATGGCCTGCTTTGCGATTCTGCTGGCGGGCGCGGTGGGAGCACAGACAAAGGTTTCGGGCACAGTAGTCTGCGCCAAACCTGATGTAGTGGGCACGCAAGAAGTCGGGGATCACCCAGGTCATACCTTGACGCTCACCAAGGGCACCTGCTCCTGGTCGAAGCCCATGGAGATTGAGGGCGCCAAGACCAAAGATGATACGGACGCGGGCTTCACGGAAGCCACTGCGACGCGAATGAACGGCAGTGGATTCGTGGTCGGCACGCTGGACAGCGGCGACAAGATGTTTGTGAGCGTCCATGACAGCACCCCGATCAAAGACGGCAAGCCCGGCGAAACTTCAGGAGCCTGGACGTTTACCGGCGGCACGGGAAAGATCAAGGGAATCAAGGGGAAGGGAACCTATAAGGGGACGGGAAGCGCGGACGGATCGATCACGTTTGATGTGGAAGGCGAATACAGCATGCCCGCGCCTGCCGCGCCAAAGGCCGCAAAGCCAAAATCATAGTAGTTGTTTGACGCAGATTGAACGAAGAGAAGTGTTAATCGCCGCAGGCCGCCTCAGGAAGCGCGGCGCGGGAAGTGTTTCGGGGACGATGAAACAGGCCCCGGAGCCGCTCGCGCAGCTTGAGGCGGCCGCGGAACAATCGTGTGCGCACGGCCTGAGGCGTCAGTCCCAATTGCTCGGCAGTTTCCTGAGTGGAAAGATTGCCGACGTCCCGCAACAAACAAACGCTCCGCAGAGAAGGATCCAGCTGGCTCATCGCTTCAAACAGACGGCGGCGCAATTCCTGGCGTGAAAAAGTTTGCTCGGGGTTTTCACGGACCGAGCGTGGCTCAAATTGCGCCCGGCCCGAAGGGTGCTCCATCATCATTTCGTCGAGGCTGGTCCAGCGGCCGTCGCGGCGGCGCCGGAGAAGGCTGACCGACTCATTGGCGGCAATCTGGGTGATCCAGGCGGCGAAGCGGTAGCCATCGCGGAACTGGTCGAAGTGGGCGAAGGCCTTTAGCAAAGTTTGCTGGCGGACGTCTTCGGCGTCGGCGGTGTTGCCGGTGATGCGCAGGGCGACGCGAAATACGGCGGAATTGCAGGTGCCGGCCAGTGTGGTGAAGGCGTCCGAATCGCCCGAGCGGGCGCGCTCAAACAAGGACACGTCGTAGTGGGCCGCGTACTGAGTGGCTGGGATGGTTGCTGTGGCCATTGTACCCCCGCTCTATATAAGTGGCAGGGGGAGTACCACTCGGCGTGCTTGGAACTCCTTATTTATCTGATAGATAGAAGGATGATGGTAGGCGGCCTGACGAGGGACTGCCCGATTCTGGGGAGCGGCGTCCCAAAATCGGGCAGGTAGGATTCGGATGCCAATGGCGAGGAATTAAGGCCAGAGGCAGGATAAGTAGATGTCTAGGTGGCAGCGACTTCATTCATGGAATTTGGGTCCTTGTGGCCATTCGACTTGTGCAACGGAATTTGGGGCTTTTCGCAAGCAACTGGCTTCGAGAATTGCTGGGCTTCTGTTGAGCCGGCCAAGGCTGTCGTGGAGGACTTCCCGCCGGCCACGGTTTGCGCGACCTCGTCGAAGTACCCCGTGCCGACAAATCTTTGGTGAGTGACAGCGCGATAGCCGTCCTTGTCGGCAGAAGCAAACTCGCGTTCCTGGAATTGGGAATACGCGCTCATGCCGATTTCGGAGTAGCCGCGCGCCAGCTCAAACATGGAATGGTTCAGCGCGTGGAAGCCAGCGAGAGTGACGAACTGGAACTTATAGCCCATGGCGCCTAGTTCGCGCTGGAAGGTGGCGATGGTGGAGGCATCGAGTTTTTTCTTCCAGTTGAAGGACGGAGAGCAATTGTAAGCCAGCAATTTGCCGGGGAATTGGGCGTGGATGCCGTCGGCGAACTGCCGCGCTTCGGCGAGATCGGGCGTTGAAGTTTCGCACCAGATCATGTCGGCGTAGGCGGCGTAGGCGCGGCCGCGGGCGATGGCGGCTTCGATGCCGCCGCGGAATGGGAAGAAGCCTTCGGGAGTGCGCTGGGAACTGGTGATGAAGGCGTGGTCGCGAGGGTCGGCGTCGGCGAGCAACAGGCCCGCGCTGTCGGCGTCGGTGCGGGCGATGAGAATTGTAGGAGTGCCCATGACGTCGGCGGCCAAACGCGCGGCGATCAGCTTTTCGACGAATTCGCGAGTGGGCACAACAACTTTGCCGCCCAGATGTCCGCATTTTTTCGCCGAGGATAATTGATCCTCAAAATGGACGCCCGCGGCGCCCGCTTCGATCATGGCCTTCATTAATTCAAATGCATTCAAAGATCCGCCGAATCCGGCTTCCGCGTCGGCGACGATGGGCGCAAGCCAATGAGTGTTCTGCCGGCCTTCCACGGAATCCACCTGATCCGCGCGCAACATTGACTTGTTCAATTTCTTGACCAGGTTGGGGCAGCTATCGCACGGGTACAAGCTCTGATCGGGATACATCTCGCCGGAATCATTGGCGTCGGCCGCGACTTGCCAGCCGCTGGCATAGACTGCTTTCAATCCGGCGGACACTTGCTGAACGGCCTGGTTTCCCGTCATGGCGCCGAGCGCCGCGACGTAGGGCTCGGTCTTCATAAGGTCCCATAATCTTTCGGCGCCCATGCGCGCGACGGAATGCTCGATGGTGTAAGACCCGCGTAGGCGCAGGACTTCGTCGTAACCGTAGGGCCGCACGACGCCGGCCCAGCGCGGGTCGCCTGCCCACGGATTCTGCTTGGGATTGTGGGTGGCCTTGCCATTGCCATTGTGCTTACCGTTGCCGTTTGTCTTGCTCACTTTGGAAAGCCTCCTGCCCGTTCGGGCGGTTTCAACTGGCGAATAGTTGCGGGGCCGATAGAAACTTTTTCGAGCTGATTTACATGGGATCGAATTCGGCGCGGAGAATCATCAGTTCGCTGATGCGACGCGCCTCGCGATATTGGTCAATGACTTCCGCGGGCGCACCCGCGGGGAGTTCGGCGAGCAATTGCGCCAGCTCTTCCTCAAATAACTGTGAAATCAGCGCGGGGCTGTGCTGGATTTTGTTTCCCTGATCGTCCACGACTGGCGCGACAGCCCAGTGATTCATTCGCTGGGCGATCATCAAGCGATAAATGCGATCCGTGGCGAGATCTTCCATGTAGCCATTAATGAGACTGGCGCCCCGGCCCGCGAGCACACCGAAGCGGTAACGAATCACCGTGCGTACGGCGGCGCGAGTTCCAGCGAGAGTTCGCTGGCCGACTCCCGTGGGAGCAGGCCGCAAATCCGGATGGTCGTAAGGATCTTCCGGGCGCTTGGAGAGTTGATTGGGTGCAGGAAACTTGGACATGGCGATTTCATTCTGGTCGGGATGCCCGGTCCAAGCGCCGTCCATGAGGCAGGCGGACTCATTCATTTTGTCGGAGGCGAGGACGGAGAGGGCGCGTGCGTTCAGTTCCGCATTTTCGCGGCTGGGATAGAGCGCCGTCATTCCGCCGATGGCAAGCAATCCGTGTTTGTGACAGATTTCTGGAATGTGGAGGCGCAAATTCTGGAAGAACGGAACATTGTGAGGAATGGTGTTGCGGTCCGGCAGGACCCAGTTTGCATCGCGAAGATTGAAATGGATCAGGCTGGCCATGTAATCCCAGCGGCCGAGGTTGAGTCCGACCAAATATTCGCGGAGGTTGAAGGCGAATTCTTCGATTTCGTAAGCCAACGGATGAGACTCGACCAGCGCCATGCACTTGATCCAGCCGCGCTGCCAACCACGTGCTTGCTCGATGGCTGCGAAAAGTGCGCGCCACCAGAGGGCTTCTTCAGCGGATTCCGATTTGGGGATATAAAAGCAAAGTGGGTGGCTCAGCCGCGATGGGTCTACTTGCCAGGCCACCATGGCAACGTCAAACAGGGAAGCGGAAATCAATTCACCGTCAATGAGTCCGGCCTGATGGACGTGCAAACCTCGCGGCCGCGTGAAAATCACCGTGGTGCTTGGATTGATGCCGACCGAACGTTCGCGTTTGCGGTCGTAGTAAGTAAGGTCGCCGTGCAATGCGGCAACGACGTGAGCGATGCCGTGCAGAATGTTTGGCCAGGAGTTGGCGACGGAATCTTCGAGATCGAGCATGACTCCGGGCGCGCCGGAGTTGAGCATTTTGACCACTAGTTCCGCGTCATCGGCTGGGCCTGTCATTTGATTGCGCTGATCCTGACACCATGCCGGGAGCTGAATCGTCCAGGGCTCCGATGTTGCAAATGACGAGGGCTGGTAATCAGGCAAGTTTCCGCGGTGTGCAGCGGCCAATTGCGTGGCGCGCCGTTTCACAAGCGTCTTTTGCCAATTGCCAAGCGAGTGGTGCAAGGAGAGCAGAAAATCATAAAAGCCGCGCGGCAGATCGGTGCGGGCCATGAATTCGGCTGGTGCTTGATTGACGGGAACAAGCCGCTCAGGTGCCTTGTGCCGCTGCGGTATAAAGTGAGGTCCGGATAAATCGTGGACATTTGTGCTCACGCTTGAGGCCTCCACGGGAGGGAATCTCCCGAATAAATGCATAACAGGGCGTTCTGACTGGCAGCGATAAGAGGCAAGAAGGCGGCCAAAAGTAGGGAATTGATGCCGATTGTTCGTATTCAAAACAAAGGAGTTAGCAGAGTTGCCGGAATACATTTGACGTTATTGGTGAGCGAAAGCACATGGAAGGGAAAAGATTTGACCAATGAGTGAAGGGAGAGTCCCGAGAGAGTTCCTTGTGTTCAGGATATTGAACATCCGTTCACCAGCCGACAGACTTGGCTTGACTCGGAAACGCCACCGTGTTCAATATAGCGAACTGCCATTCTCTAAAAAGCGCGTTCCTTATATAGATGGCGCGCCAGTGAGGGAATTAATGCCGGTGCGAGAATCACCATCCATTGCCGTTGAGCGGGCCTTTGCCATCCTCGAGGCCACTGCCGGGCAGAATGGTGGATTGACCAACGCGGAGATTAGCCGCCAGCTGAGCATTCCGAAAAGTTCGGCGAGTTATATTTTGCGGACGCTGGTACGCGGGGGATATTTAAGGCGCGAGTCGGCCAGTGGGCGCTACCGTCTGGGCCTGAAACTTTTGAACCTGGGGCGCGGAGTGCTTGCGGGTTACGAGCTGCGCGAAATTGCCGTAGCGGCCATGCGTAATCTAGTGGAGCGGACCGGACTGACGTCACATCTGGCGGTTTTGGATCGAAGTGAAGCTGTATATATCGAAAAAGTGGAAGCGCCGGGATTCATCAAGATGGACACCTGGGTCGGGCGGCGGATGTTTGTACACTCCACGAGCGTGGGGAAGGTTTTGGTGGCCCACCTGCCGCGCCCGGACGTGGAGGCAATTATTCGGGAGCAAGGATTCAAAAAGCGCACAGCGAAGACCATCACAACCAGCGGGCGATTTTTCGCGGAGCTGGCGCGTGTACGCGATCAAGGATATGCGGTGGATGATGAGGAAAACAGCATCGGCGCACGGTGCCTGGCGGTTCCGGTGTTCGATGATCACGGGGCTGTGGTTGCGGCGATCGGGTTGAGCGGAACGATTTCACAACTCGAAAGCGAGAACATTCCGCGCGTTGCCGAACTTGCTCGAGAGGCGGCGCGGAGAATATCCCGCCAAGCCACACGGCCGATTTCAGCGCACTAACCGGGATGTATTCGCAAGAGTAGGGCCGGGCTTTTCCAAAACAAGTTGTGGAGTATCGAATCGCAATGTGGAATATCGCCCATCGGGGAGCATCGGGTCACGCGCCGGAAAACACTCTGGCAGCATTCAAGATGGCCCTGGAGATGGGAGCACAGTTTATCGAGACCGATCTGCAAATGACGCGCGACGCGCGAATCGTGGCCATGCATGACGCAACCGTGAATCGGACCACCAATGGCCGAGGGCAGATCAGCAAGATGTCCCTGGCCGAAATGCGCGGGTTAGACGCGGGCGCATGGTTTTTGAGCGACGATGGGCGATCGTTTAAGGGCGAGCGAGTTCCCATCCTGGATGAGATCTTGAATTTCTCGCAGAAGGCCGATGTGCCCTTTTATCTTGAGTTGAAGCCGAGCGAGACATGGGGGATGGAGTTATCCATGGCGGGTGCGCTCCAAAAATCCGGAGAGATCTCGCGCGCCGTAGTGATTTCGTTTGATGCTGGTGTGTTACTGGCCATGAGGCGTGCGTCGCCGATGGTAATGATGGGGTTGCTCGCCGAACGCCCTACGGAGCAGACAGTGATGAAGGCCGTGGAGATCGGGGCCAGGCAGTTGCTGCCCAAAGCGGATGCAATCACGCCGGAACTGGTTGCGACGGCGAAAGGCCAGGGATTGGGAGTTGTGGCCTGGACCGTGAATGAACCCACGGAAATGAGGGCGCTGATGGCTATGGGAGTGGACGGGATCATCACCGATTATCCGGACAGGCTGAAGGCTATTTTGTCTGCGTAGTGTTGGTCTTGGAATTCAGGATGCGATGGAGTGCGGCGAATTGATCAAGGGATAGTTCCTCTGCACGGGCGCGTTCTGAAATTCCCGCATTCCGCAGGATATCCGATAGAGAATTGCTGTTTGACTTGCTACGTTTGCTGCCGCGAGCCGGTTTTGCCGAAGGAAGTTTTCCCCGCAAATTGTTGACCAGTGTTTTCCGTTTTTGCGCAAAGCATCCTTGCACAAACTCAAGGAAGGCGGAGTCATCCAAATTTAAGTCAGCTCCAGGACCGGGAAAGCGCAAGGCGACGAGCGCCGAATCCACTTTTGGTTGCGGTCGAAAAGCGCCCGGTGGGATTTTCAAAAGGATTTCGGGTCGGGCGTAGAACTGTGTGGCAACAGAAAGATAACCATATTCGCGGTGCCCGGGTTTGGCGGCCAGACGTTTCGCGACCTCAAGCTGCATGATCAGATGCGCGGATTCAATGTGGGCCGAGGTGTCGTAAATGCGGTGGAGAATGGGCGAAGTGATGTAATAGGGGATGCTGCCGTAGATGCGAAATTTCGGCGCGCCTGCGATTCTCGCCAAATCCGACGCCAGCACATCTGCCTCGACGACTTCAACATTGGGCCAATTGGCGGCTCGTTTGCGGAGCCCGGCAGCAAGCTGCGCATCGAGTTCAAGTGCAATCACTCGAGCGGCGCGCCCGGCCAATAATTCCGTCATTTCTCCGTGGCCAGCGCCAATTTCAAGCCATATATCGCCGGCCCGCGCCCCCAGCAGGCTAAAGATGCGTCCCCGCCAACCTTCGCCGGCAAGAAAATTTTGTCCCAATGGTGCAGGAACCATAGCAGGCAGTTTAGCAACAAATGGATGAAGTCATTTAAGACCATGGTGATTTTTGGCGTGCGATGGGGGCTCGCATCGCCAAGCAGCTCGATTGAAGCTTGGGACAGAAACCCGGCATCACATTACGGAAATGGGTGGAGCGCCGCAATCTCAAACGAAAGCCTCTAAATTGATTGCATTCCGTTCGCGATTTGTTTTACAATATAAAAGAAATGCGGCGCGAAGATCATCTCGGCTCGCTGGAACAGATCGTCCTTCTCGCGGTGTTGCGTCTTAAGGAGAACGGATACGGAATGATGGTGCGCCGCGAAATCGAGGAGTGCACGGGCCGAAATATCTCCATTGGCGCGGTGTATTCAACGCTCGAAAGGCTCGAGGGCAAAGGCTACGTTAGTTCGTTTGTCGGCGAACCCACGTCGGAGCGCGGAGGGCGAGCGAAAAGGATTTTCCGAATTGAAGCCGCCGGCAAGCGCGCGCTGCAGACAACCGAACATGTCATACGCAGCATGACAGAAGGCCTGACTGGCCGTTGGAGGACGATATGAGGCGCCGTCTGCCGCCCGGAATAGCCTGCCGGCTCTTCGAGTTTGTTCTTCCAGTGCCTAACCGAGATGCCATGCTGGGCGACCTTATCGAAGAATATGCACTTCGCGCCCAAGCAACGTCGTCCCTCGCGGCGGCCCGTTGGTTTTGGAGTCAAACATGTCGCTCCGTCTTATGGAAGGCCTGGTACTCGCTGCGAAACATCGATTTCCTAGACAACATAAGCATCGCATTGGGTGTGTACGTCGCCATTGCAATCTTGCAGCTGGGAGTAGATTTAGTGATCTCAAAGCTGGTGGCGCCAAGCCCAACAACCAGCGTGGCGATCGCGCCGGTTGTGTTTCTCGCGACCGCTGCAATCGGAGGTTGCCTGACTGCTCGAATTCGCCGCGGCACGACTTTGTTTCTTGCATTGGCTGTAATGATTTCGGTTGCCATGATGATTGATTTCAGAATTTGTACGATACCGGTTCCGTGGTGGTATCCGTTTGGATTCTTAACTCTGGGCCCTCTGGCCGTGCTGATCGCACCAGCCTTAATTGGAGTGACCAACGCAGGTGCTGGACGACCTGCACGGTAGGCTTGGGCAATTCGAGAAATCCGGTTCGGGCGAATGACTGCATGGAAAGGAATGTTGAGATGCTCAATATCCTGTACTTTAAACGGTGGGCTGCTTACGGGATCGCTCTAATCTCTCTGGTCGCCGGCTCCACGACAGTTGGCCGATTCGTTCGCCAAGGGGAAGTGAGGGCCGACGGCAATCGCGTGTTTGAGCTTCGTGTCTATCACGCGGTGCCGGGTAAGGTTTCCGCTTTGGAGGCCCGGTTTCGCGACAAGACTTCCAAGTTGCTCGCAAGACACAATCTGACTGTCGAGGGTTACTGGGTGGCCAGCGATTCCTCGGCAGCGAGCGATGAATTCATCTGGGTTGTGGGTTATGCCAATCGCGAGGAAGGAAAAAAGAATTGGGAAGCGATGGCTTCCGATCCCGAATTCCAGGCGATCATTAAGGAAGAGCAAGCCGAGAAACTAGTGGAAAAAGTGGACGTAACATACATGCGTCCTACCGATTTTTCAGCGATAAAGTGATTTTCTGACTTAGATCATGGGGCGTGGATCAATGCGAAGTAAAATTCGTCGCAGTTCCGTTGTTTTTCCATTGTAAATCGTTCATGAAGCGTCATGAGCCTGGTTCATGCCTGCTAGAGCGGTGGGCGACTCCGCTTGCGTCGCGCTCAAAACGGCGAGAAGTAATTGTGACGGTTTCGGGTCCATTGCATCGAATTGAGTGGTGGGGGAATGTTGTGCGAAACTGTACCGTCGGGGTGCAATTGAAGTTTACGTCCTAGCGGGGAGCCTCCTGAAATCCATGAAATCTTCTGCGGAGAATCTTGTGAAATTTAGTTACCGGAAGTTTGGGTTGCTTATCCTTGCGCCGTGGCTGGCCGGCATTTTGCTGACCACTTCCGGCTGCAGCACGCAGGGACAGCAGGCAACGCCACCTGCGCCGCCACCGGCCCTGGTGACGATCGCTCAGGCAGTCACACAGGACGTGCCTGTTTATCTTGACGAAATTGGCAAGAACTACGCCTCCGAATCGGTGACCATAACCCCTCAGGTTGCAGGGAAGATTACCGAGCGGAATTTTGTGGACGGCGACGACCTGAAGAAGGACCAGATACTTTTCAAGATTGACCCGCGGCCATTTCAGGCGCAACTCGATCTGGCGGTGGCGCAGCTCGCTCAGAGCAAATCCGCGCTCGATCTCGCGAATATCCAGCTCAAAATGTACGCATCCCTCCCGGACCCGCGCGCCGTTTCTCAGGTTGACTATGAGACGAAAAAGAACGCAGTGGACGCGAATCAGGCGCTGGTTCAAGCGAGTGAAGCAGCCGTTGAAGCCGCGAAATTGAATCTGGATTACTGCATCATCCGCTCGCCGATTGATGGGCGCGCGGGCGCCCGGCTTGTGGACACGGGAAATATAGTGCAGGCAAATACGACCGCGCTGCTTTCGATTGACCGCCTCGATCCCATTTACGCAGATTTTACGGTCACCGAGCGCGATCTTCCGAATGTGCGCCGCCAGATGAGTCGTGGTGAATCGAGGGCCATGGTGCGGATCCCCTCAGATGCGGAAAACGCGGCGCGCGCGGCCAAGCTCACATTCCTCGACAACGCCGTGCAGGCCGGCACCGGCACGATTTTCATGCGGGCGACACTGCCCAATGCGGATCGCCATTTCTGGCCCGGGCAGTTTGTGGACGTCAAGCTCGTGCTGTCAATGTTCAAGGCAGCAGTCCTGGTTCCCAATGAAGCGACCCAGGTCAGCCAGAAGGGGCCGTTTGTGTATGTGGTGAAGCCGGATAACACTGTGGAATTGCGTCTGGTGACATTGGGACAGCGGCAGGGCGAAAACGTTGTTCTCGCCAGTGGTGTTGCGCCAGGCGAAAACGTGGTGGTGACTGGCCAGTTGACCATCGGCCCGGGGGCAAAAGTTCGCACTGGTGGGGCACCAGGTGCTGCGCAAGGCGGGCGTCAGTGAACCTCTCAGAGCCATTTGTAAGCCGCCCGGTAATGACCGTAGTGTTGACCATTTCCGCCATTTTGTTTGGCGTGTTGGCGTATTTCACTTTGCCGGTGAACGATTTGCCCGCTGTGGATTATCCCGTAATTCAGGTGCAGGTCGGTTACCCCGGCGCTACGCCCGAAACGATGGCCAACAACGTTGCCACGCCGCTGGAACGCCAGTTTATGCAAATCCCCGGTTTGGAGCTGGTAACCTCCAATAGCGGACAGGGGCACACCAGTTTCGTGCTGCAGTTCGATTTGTCAAAGAGCCTGGACGCGGCCGCGACGGACGTGCAGGCGGCAATCACACAGGCTACTGCGAAATTGCCGGTGGACCTGCCCAGCCCGCCCACATTCAGCAAGACCAATCCGAACGATCAACCCATTATGTACATCGCGCTGACCAGCGATTCGGTGACCGCAGGCCAGCTTTATGATTTCGCGAACACACAGGTGGGCGAGCGGATCAGCATTCTCTCGGGCGTGAGCCAGGTGGGGGTGTATGGAACGCAATCCGCTGTGCGGGTTAAGGCCGATCCATCGGCGCTGGCTGCTCGCAACTTGACCATTGATGACCTGACCGCGGCTCTCAAAAACGGCACGAGTTATACAGGCGCGGGGCAGTTCGACGGAGCCAATCGGACATTCCTGCTGCAGCCGCAAGGGCAGTTGGACTCGGCCGAGCAGTACTCGAACCTCATCGTAGGACAAAGCAACGGCGCCCCGATTTACTTAAAGGATGTCGCGCTGGCGAAAGACAGCGTTCAAGACGAACGCATCCAGATGCGCTTCTGGGTTCGCGGAACTCATGTGCCTTCTGCGATTTCCGTAGTGGCCGTATTTCGTCGCGCGGGTTCCAATGCGGTGGAAGTATCCAAATTGATTAAGGGCCTTGTGCCCAGCATTCAGGCCCAACTACCGGGCTCAATCACGATCACGCCGATTTATGACCGGTCGCAAACGATTGTGAACAGTGTCAAAGACGTGGAGGAAACGCTTTACATCGCGTTCGGGCTGGTGGTGCTGGTCATATTCATATTTCTGGGACGGGCGACGGACACGCTGATTCCGGCAGTGGCGCTGCCACTTTCACTACTGCTCACGTTCGTCGCTATGCAGTTGCTTGGCTATAGCCTGGACAATCTCTCGTTGATGGCTTTAACGCTGGCCATTGGATTCCTGGTGGACGATGCCATCGTGTTTCTTGAAAATACAGTGAGGTTAATGGAGGCGGGCCGTGGTGCGCTGCAAGCGACTCTGATGTCAGCGCGGGAAATCAGCTTCACAATCATGGCCATGACGATTTCACTGGCCGCGGTGTTTATCCCGCTGGTCTTCATGAGCGGGCTGGTGGGGAGAATCTTCCGCGAGTTCTCCATCACGATTATCGTATCGATTTTTGCCAGCGGAGTCGTGTCTCTGACGCTCACACCGCTGATGTGCTCGCGCCTGTTGGGCAACCGCGGCGAAGGCCAGAAGAAGAATTTCGTGGAGCGGGTGATTGGGGGCGTCGAGCGCAAAGTGTTGGACTTGTATGGGCGTTCACTTTGGTTCTTTCTGCGCCACAGGTGGATTTCGGCTTTGACCTGGGTGATTTGTCTCGCTGGGACGGGATACTTGTTTTATGTCGTTCCAAAAGCGTTCCTGCCCGTAGGCGACAGCTCATTCATTCGCGGCGTGATGGTGGCGCAGGAAGGCTCCTCACCTGAAATCATGCACGCTCACCAGGAGGAGGTTGAGAAAGTTTTGCACGCCAACCCCGCTGTGAATACTTCTTTCACATTAACGGGACTCAGTTCATTCATTCCCGGCAACCAGGGATTCGTGCTGGCGTTTTTGGATGATCCCGACAAGCGTCCGCCGATTCAGGCGGTTGCGGGGCAGCTGATGGGAGGGCTGAACACTCAAATCCCCGGCCTGATCACGTTTCTCCAGGCCAACCCGGTTCTCGATATCAGCACGGGCGCCACCTCAAACGCGCAGGGGCAATTCGCCTACGCGATTTCCGGGATCGATCCCGATCAGGTCTACGCCGTTGCTGGGAAATTGCTGGCCAAGATGTTCCAATATCCGGGCTTCCTGTTCGTGAATTCGGATTTGTACAATCACACACCGAACCTGCAAGTGGATATTCTGCGCGACCAAGCCAAGATTTACGGCGTTTCGGAAACGCGAATACTCAACTTGCTTCACGAGGCCTATTCGCAAAATTACGTATATCTGATCAAGAAGACGAGCGACCAATATCAAGTGATCCTGGAAGCGCAGGACAATGCCCGCAGCAATCCCGAGGACCTGCATCTCTTGTATATCAAGAGCGACGATGGCCAACGGTTGGTCCCGCTCAGTGCGGTCACTTCCTCGCATACCACGCTGGGACCGCAAAGCGTGAACCATATCAATCAGTTCACCAGCGTGACGTTGTTTTTCAACTTGAAACCCGGATATGCCATTGGCGACGCCACGACGTATGTCGAGAATGCTGCCAAGGAAATCTTGCCGCCGGAAGTCCGCGGAGGGTTGCAGGGGCAGGCGCTGATTTTCCGCGAAACGGTTTCGAGTCTCACCATCCTTATGGTGCTGGCTGTTTTCGTAATGTACGTAATTCTGGCGATTCTCTATGAGAGCTATCTGCACCCGATCACCGTGCTTTCCTCGCTGCCGGTGGCGCTCGTTGGAGGATTGCTCACGCTCTGGGTTTTTGGAGCGGAGGCTTCGCTCTATGCTTTCATCGGCATGTTCATGCTCATGGGCATCGTGAAGAAAAACGGGATCATGATTGTGGATTTCGCCCAAGCGCGCGTGGAGCAAGGCATCAAGGACGATCAGGCGATCCACGATGCCAGCATGGAGCGGTTCCGTCCCATCATGATGACCACCATGGCGGCGTTGATGGGCGCGCTGCCTATCGCGCTGGGATTTGGCGCGGACGGATCCTCGCGGCGGCCGCTCGGGCTGGTGGTTGTAGGAGGACTGGTCATCTCGCAATTCATAACGCTCTACGTTACGCCAGCGATTTATCTGTACCTCGAAGAATTCCAGGAGAGGGTGCTCGACCGGACCAGCTTCTTCCGCTCCACGCGGGCGAAGTCATTGCAAGAGGCGAATGCCGGTGGGTCGCAGTCATGATCGTGCGCGAATGTGGCGAAAAATTAAGAAGCATCGGGAAGCGGGAGATGCCGCGCAATCCTCACAAACCGCTCGTAGAATTGCTGCTGTGCGTAGCGGCAACTACATCCCTGTTCTTGACCGCATGCAATGTTGCGCCAAAGTATTCCAAGCCCGCCGTGCAGGCCCCGGTGGCTTACAAAGAGCTGAAACCCGAAAACCTTCCGCAAACGGACGGCTGGAAGGTCGCCCAGCCCAGTGATGACGTCATCCATGGGAAATGGTGGGAAACATTTGGTGATTCCAAACTGAATGCGCTCGAAGATCAGGTCAGTGTTTCCAACCAAAACGTGGCTGCCGCTGCGGCCGCGTTCGTTTCGGCGCGCGCGTTGGTCAGGCAGGCCCGGTCGCAGTATTACCCCACAGTTGGGGCGAACCCCAGCATCTCTTACGCGCAAGTCCCGTTTGGAACGGCTCCGAGCGGCGGTTCTTCCGGTGGGGGTTCCGGCAATACATTCCTGAATGGAACGTTTGCGCTTTACTCGCTTCCGTTTGATGCTTCCTGGCAGCCCGATCTGTGGGGCCGTGTGCGCAATACCGTCCGCGCCAATGTTTACGGTGCGCAGGCAAGCGCCGCTGACCTTGAGAACGTGCGCCTGACCATGGAGGCCGAAGTCGCACAGGATTACTTCCAACTTCGCGCGCAGGACAATTTGAAACAGGTTTTCGATGAGACGGTGAAGGCCTATCAAGAGTCGCTCAAGTTGACGCAAGATCTCTTTAAAGCGGGGCTGGCGACGGATGAGGCTGTGGCTCAAGCGGAAACCCTCTTGGAAACCACACAAGCGCAGAACACCAATCTTGGGATTTTGCGTGCTCAATTTGAACATGCCATCGCCATGCTTGTCGGGCAACCCGCTTCCAGTTTCTCGATAGCGGCGGAACAGAGTGAAGTGAGTCCTCCAGCGATTCCGTTCGGAGTGCCCTCACAACTTCTTGAGAGGCGACCCGATATCGCCGCAGCGGAGCGCACCGTGGCGCAGGCAAATGCGCGAATTGGAGTGGCCAAGGCCGCTTATTATCCGAACATCACGTTAAGCGCCTCGGGCGGATTTGAGAGTACCGCTATCACCAGCTGGTTCACGTGGCCGAGCCGATTCTGGTCGTTGGGACCGTCTCTGGCGGAAACAATTTTCGATGCGGGTTCGCGTAATGCCGGGGTTGTGCAATCTCAGGCGGTGTATGACCAAACCGTGGCGAATTACCGGCAAACCGTGCTGACTGCCTTCCAGCAAATTGAAGATAACCTCGCTGCGCTGCGCATCATGTCGCAAGAGGCGCAAGAACAGAATACGGCCATTGTGTCCGCGCGAAGAACGCTGGAGATTGCCACCTCGCGGTACAAAGCCGGGATCGATCCTTATCTCAACGTGATTACGGCGCAGGCAGCGTTGCTTGCCAACCGTCAAACATTGGTGACCCTGCGCATGCAGCAAATGATGGCCAGCGTTCAACTGATTGAGGCGCTGGGCGGCGGCTGGGATGCATCGAGACTTCCAACGCCACATCAAGCTACCGCCAAATAGGATTTATCCGCCATTCCAAACATGAGAATTGAATGAGCGCCGCATCTGGAGTTCTTCCATTAGATCAATCCGTTTGGAAACCGAAGGCAAATCCTTGGCTGATTGCCGTGGTGGTGTCGCTGGCGGCGTTCATGGAAGTTCTGGACACCAGCATCGCCAACGTAGCTTTGCCTCATATGGCTGGCAATCTGGGCGCCAGCGGGGAAGAGAGCACTTGGGTTCTCACTTCCTACCTGGTGGCCAACGCGATTGTTTTGCCGCTCAGCGGATGGCTTGTGGGGATTTTTGGCCGCAAGCGCTTTTTCATGACCTGTATTTTCATTTTTACAGCGAGTTCTTTGCTCTGCGGGATCGCGCCGAGTTTGGGCCTGCTCCTGTTCTTCCGCGTTCTGCAGGGAGCCGGAGGCGGCGGCTTGCAGCCCATGGTGCAGGCCATTCTGGCGGACACGTTTCCGCCCGCCAAGCGCGGCCTGGCGTTCTCGCTTTATGGCATCACGGCCGTGTGCGCACCCGCGCTTGGGCCTACGCTTGGCGGGTGGATCACGGACAGCTATTCCTGGCGCTGGATTTTCTACATCAACTTGCCTGTCGGGTTCTTCGCCTTGGTGATGGTCTACCGGCTGGTGGAGGACCCACCCTACCTGCTCAAAAGGATCGGGAACACCATTCGCATGGACTACATCGGTTTCTCGCTTCTCGCGCTGGGTGTCGGGGCTTTGCAGATCCTGCTGGACAAGGGACAGGAAGATGATTGGTTTGGTTCCCGCTTCATCGTCACTTTGGCTGCCGTCGCGGCTGTTTGTCTGGTCTCTCTGGTCATCTGGGAGTTGCGCCAGAAAAACCCCATCGTGGACGTACGGCTATTTCGAAACTCCAATTTTTCAACTGCCTGCGTGATGATGTTCATGGTCGGTGCGGTGTCATTCGCCACCACTGTCTTGATGCCTCAGTTTCTGCAAACCCTATTGGGATACTCGGCGGAGTCAGCAGGAATGGTGATGTCCGCCGCTGGTTTTCTCTTGCTGCTCGCGCTGCCTGTCGTTGGCCGGCTTACAACCAAGGTTCAAGCCCGCTACCTGATCGCTTTCGGGTGGATGTTGCTGGCCATTACCATGTTTCTTTCGACGCAGCGGATCGATCTCATCATGAGTTTTGGCGCGGCAACGCGTTTGCGCATCATCCAGTACATTCCGCTCGGTTTTATTTTCGTGCCTGCGACGCTCGCCGCGTACGTGGGCATAGGACAGGACAAGAGCAATGCAGTCGCCGGACTGATAAATTTCGTTCGGAATATTGGCTCCAGTGTGGGCACTTCGGTGGTGGTCACTGTTATTGCGCGACGCACGCAATTTCATCTGTCGACTTTGGTGAGCAATATTCCCGCCGGGAGCGAGAGATTCAAGAATGCGGTGGATGGATTGACCGCGCTCCTTATTAGGGGAGGTCTGAGCCCGCACGAAGCGCACCAACAGGCGGTCGCGCGGATTTATGGATCGATTCAGGCCCAGGCTGCCACACTGTCATATATTGACGCCTATTGGATTCTGGCCATCGCTGCCGGAATCATGTTTTTCATGTCCTATATCTTGAAAAAGAATGATCCGAAGAGCGGCGGCCAAATTTCCGCCCACTAAGTGCGGTTTATCCTGCAGATGATTGGCGAATGAGCGGTAGTTAACCTCGGCCATGGAGTCGCGATTCGAATGGCCAAGGATTTCTGGACGGAAAATTGAAATTCGAATGCCGCAAGTTATTTCATTTGTGCAGGTTTGATGAAAATGTTTCACGTGGAACATTTCTGCCCTGCGTGGGCTGATGGCACCCAAGATTGATCTCGTTCCCCGAGCCCAACTTTTAGAAAGCCGTTCATAATCCTAAAATACTGGTAAGTGATAATGTAGGTGTTCAGCTCCCCCAGGTGCGGGGCTGCCGGGAAGGAATTTCAAATATGTCCACACATGCCGTGAAAGAAATGAGAATTGCCGATACGAGTAAACCGCTTTCGCAGGAAGAGCTGCGCAAAATTCATGCCTATTGGCGCGCCGCGAATTATCTATCGGTTGGCCAAATCTATCTTTACGACAATCCGCTGTTGCGCGAGCCGTTGAAGATGGAACACGTGAAGCCGCGCCTGCTGGGGCACTGGGGCACAACGCCGGGACAGAATTTCATTTACGTCCACTTCAACCGGCTGATCAAAATGCACGATTTGAATGTGATCTACATCGCCGGCCCGGGACACGGCGGACCAGGACTGGTGGCCAACACCTATCTCGAGGGGACCTACAGCGAGTTTTACACCAACATTGGCCAGGATACCGGCGGAATGAAGCGGCTGTTCAAACAGTTTTCATTTCCGGGAGGGATTCCGAGCCACGTCGCGCCTGAAACACCCGGTTCGATTCATGAAGGTGGCGAGCTTGGATATTCCATCTCTCACGCATACGGCGCAGCCTTCGACAATCCCGACTTGCTAGTTTGTTGCGTAGTGGGCGATGGAGAAGCGGAGACGGGGCCGCTGGCCACCAGTTGGTTTTCAAACAGGTTTCTTAATCCAGTTCGCGATGGAGCAGTGCTGCCGATTCTGCATCTTAACGGATACAAGATCGATAATCCAACCGTGCTCGGGCGGATGGCCGATGAAGACCTGACCGATTTATTTGCAGCGTACGGTTACAAGCCCTTTTTCGTCGAAGGTGATGATCCCCCGGTGATGCATCAGGCTATGGCTGCCACTCTCGACACGGTGCTCTTGGAGATTCAATCCATCCAAAAAGACGCGCGGGAAAATGGGTTCTCGGGACGCCCCACCTGGCCGGTGATTATCTTGCGCACGCTGAAAGGCTGGACCGGCCCGAAAATGGTTGACGGCAAGAAGGTGGAGGGCACGTGGCGGGCGCATCAGGTGCCGATACCCGAGGTCCGAGGTAACCCGGAACACTTAAAGCTGCTGGAACAATGGATGCGCAGCTATAAGGCCGAGGAATTATTCGACGCCAATGGGCGGCTGATCGCTGAAATTGCCGAACTCGCGCCCAAGGGCAATCGGAGAATGGGCGCCAATCCCCACGCCAATGGCGGACTACTGGCGCGCGACCTTGTTATGCCGGATTTTCGTAAGTATGGCGTCGCGGTCTCCAAGCCTGGCGTGGCGGTTGGTGAATCCACGCGGGTGCTTGGTAAATTCCTGCGAGACGTTATGAAATCCAATCCGGCCAATTTTCGCGTGGTTGGTCCGGATGAGACGACTTCCAACCGGCTGGAGGCGTTATACGAGGTCTCCGGAAAGATGTTTACGGGGCCAATCCTGCCTGAGGACAACCACTTATCCACGGATGGACGAGTGATGGAAATGCTGAGCGAGCACCAGTGCCAGGGCTGGCTGGAAGGATATTTGCTCACCGGGCGTCACGGTCTGTTTTCGTGCTATGAAGCCTTCATTCACATCGTGGACTCCATGTTCAACCAACACGCCAAGTGGTTGAAAGTAACTCAAGGCATTCCCTGGCGCGTGCCCATTCCCTCACTGAATTATTTGCTGACCTCACACGTCTGGCGACAGGATCACAACGGATTTACACACCAGGATCCCGGCTTCATTGACCTGGTGATGAATAAGAAAGCGGACGTGGTGCGCGTCTATCTTCCGCCGGATGCGAACACACTCCTATCCGTAGCAGACCATTGTTTGCGCAGCCGGAACTACGTCAACGTCATTGTTGCGGGAAAGCAGCCCGAACTCCAATGGCTGGACATGGAATCAGCAATTGCGCATTGCACCACCGGAATTGGCATCTGGGATTGGGCCAGCAACGATCAAGGAGGGAACGCAGACGTGGTCATGGCATGCGCGGGAGACATACCCACGTTGGAAATTTTGGCCGCCGCGGATTTGTTGCGTCAACATTTCCCGGATATCAAAATCCGCGTAGTCAATGTGGTTGACTTGATGACGCTTCAGCCTTCGACCGAGCATCCGCACGGGCTTACCGATTCCGATTTCGACTCAATTTTCACGAATGACAAGCCCATTATTTTCGCCTATCACGGGTATCCCTGGCTGATTCACAGGCTGACCTACCGGCGCGCGGGCCACGACAATCTTCATGTCCGTGGGTATAAGGAAGAGGGAACGACGACCACTCCCTTCGACATGACGGTTCTAAACGACCTCGACCGATTCCACCTGGCGGGCGACGTTGTTGATCGCGTGCCCCGGCTCCGCGAAATTGGCGGGCACTTCAAACAGTTCCTGCGAAACAAGCTGATTCAGCACAAGGAATACATCTGCCAATATGGCGAGGACATGCCGGAGATAAGCAACTGGAAGTGGCCGTATTAAGCCATGAAGATACTGGTGCTGAATGCCGGCTCGAGCAGCCAGAAATGCAGCTTGTTTCAGATAGCGGATTCAATTCCTGCAGCGCCGCCCGATCCTCTCTGGCAGGCGGAAATTGATTGGAGCGGAGTCGGCGCCGCTGGATCGGAATTGCGCTTAGAGAATTCTTCCGGCGCGAAGAGTACGGAAACGGTTTCAGTTACCAAGCACACAGACGCAATTGGGAAGATGCTGGAGCATCTATGGTCCGGCTCCACGAAAGTGATCGCCAGTCCGCGCGACATGGATGTCGTAGGGCACCGCGTTGTTCACGGCGGCGCGGAGTTGGTAAAACCCACCAGAGTGACCCCTGAAATCAAGAATGCCATCCTCAAGCTTTCTGAACTTGCCCCGCTGCACAATCGTATTCAAGTCGATTGCATAAATGCCGTCGAGAAGCAACTGGGTGCAGTCCCACAGGTCGCTGTATTCGACACCGCTTTCCATGCTCACATGCCCATCGAAGCCGCGGTCTATCCCGGACCATACGAATGGTTAGGGGAGGGAATTCGTCGCTATGGATTCCATGGCATCAACCATCAATATTGTGCCGAGCGGGCCTGGCAGATTCTGAAGGAAAAAGCGCCAGCGCTGCGGCTGATTTCCTGCCATCTGGGAAACGGATGCTCCCTGGCTGCAATCCGCGGCGGGCGCAGCTTGGATACGACCATGGGCTTCACTCCCCTGGATGGAATCATGATGGGAACGCGCTCGGGCTCTGTGGACCCGGGGATCCTTATCTATCTGATGAAAAAGTATGGCAGCAATGCTGATGATCTGGATCAGATTCTCAATCGGAAGTCTGGGCTTCTGGGAATTTCTGGATTATCGAACGACATGCGCGAAATACTCTCCGCAAAGAATCGCGGGAACCACCGCGCCGCCCTGGCGTTCGATATATTCATTCACCGGCTCCGCTCGGGAATCGGCAGCATGTTGGCCGCACTAGGGGGATTGGACGCCTTGATCTTCACCGCGGGGATTGGGGAAAACTCACCGGATGTTCGCTTCGCTGCTTGCGCCGCATTCGACTTCCTGGGTATCAAGCTGGATCAGGAGCGGAATTTGCTCTCCCCCAGAGATCAAGATATCTCGACCAGCGATTCGCGTGTCCGCGTGTTGATCATTCGCGCGCAGGAGGATTGGGCCATTGCCCGCGATTGCTGGAAACTTATCAACGACTCCATCTGATTCCGACCAAACATAATGAGCAAACGGTCCACATTTGAAGGGCTATTCATGCCGGAGTCGGTGGCGGTCATCGGAGCCACCGACCGTGAGGGGAGTGTCGGCCGAACCGTTCTCGCAAACCTGACCTCTGGAACATTCAAGGGGAAGGTGTACCCGATCAACCCAGCCCGCGCTGAAATTATGGGGTTGCGATGCTGGCCGAAGATTGGCGACATTCCCGCGAAGGTGGATCTCGCCGTAATCATCACTCCCGCGCCGACTGTCCCGGGCTTGATTGCGGAGTGCGTGAACGCAGGAGTTCGCTCAGCCATCGTGATTTCGGCGGGATTCCGGGAACACGGGCCGGAAGGCGCCGCCCTCGAGCGGCAAATTCAAAATGAACTTCGGCGCGGTGAGATGCGGCTTATCGGCCCGAATTGCCTGGGCGTCATGAATCCGCACGTTGGTCTGAACGCCACGTTCGCGCAGGACATCGTGCACCCCGGCAATGTCGCTTTCCTGAGCCAGAGTGGGGCGCTCCTCACGGCCATTCTGGATTGGAGCCTCACCGAAGATGTTGGCTTCAGCGCGATTGTCTCCACGGGTTCCATGCTCGACATCGGTTGGGGCGACCTGATTACGTATTTCGGGGAGGATCCGCAGACGCAAAGCATTCTGATGTACATGGAATCTGTGGGCGACGCCCGCGCGTTTCTTTCCGCCGCAAGGGAAGTGGCGCTTCGTAAGCCGATTATCGTAATTAAGGCCGGGCGCTCCGAGGCGGCATCGAAGGCCGCGACCTCACACACAGGCGCCATGACCGGAAGCGATGATGTATTTGATGCTGCTCTACGCCGCTGCGGCGTGCTGCGCGTGCAAAGCATTTCCGACGTTTTTTACATGGCGGAAGTCCTGGGCAAACAGCCTCGCCCACGCGGCCCCAGGCTCACAATTCTTACCAACGCCGGCGGACCTGGAGTCCTAGCGACGGATACTCTGATCGCAAACGGTGGCGAACTTACTTCAATCTCCGATGAAACCATGCGCGCACTCAACGAATTCCTGCCCCCGCATTGGAGCCACGGAAATCCCATCGATATTTTGGGAGATGCGAATCCTGGCCGGTACGCCAAGGCGCTGGAGATTGCCGTCAAAGATCCGAACAGCGATGGCCTGCTCGTGATTCTTGCGCCGCAGGGCATGACTGACCCCAACAATGTCGCCGAAGGATTGAGGGATCACGCCAAGATCCATGGCAAGCCAGTGCTGGCAAGCTGGATGGGCGGAAAACACGTGGCCGCGGGTGTCGCCACACTGAATTCCGCCGGCATCCCGACATTTTCATACCCCGACACTGCCGCGCGCGCGTTCGATTATTTGTGGAAATACACTTACAACTTGCGCGGGCTCTATGAAACGCCTGCATTTCCTGAAGATGAATTGGCAATCGGCGCGGCGCGCCAAAGAGTGGGGGATATTCTGCGTGCCGCGAGAAACGCCCGGCGGTCGCTGCTCACGGAAGTGGAATCGAAACAAATTTTGGCGGTCTACGGTATCCCGACGGTCGAAACCCGTGTTGCGAAAAGCGAAGCTAATGCAGTATCGGCCGCTTCCGCGATTGGATTTCCGGTGGTGTTGAAGATCCATTCGGAGACGGTCACACACAAAACAGATGTTGGGGGCGTGAAGTTGGATCTAAAAGATCAGGACGCAGTGCGCAACGCATTTCGCGAAATTGAAACCGCGGTTACGGCAAAATCAGGCCCGGGCAGTTTTCTTGGCGTGACCGTGCAGCCCATGGTGCGCCTCGAGGGATACGAACTTATCTTGGGCAGCAATATCGATCTGCAGTTCGGGCCCGTCCTCCTGTTTGGATATGGCGGCCAGCTTGTCGAAGTTTTCCGCGATCACGCTCTTGCTCTGCCTCCGTTGAATACAACCCTGGCGCGGCGGCTGATCGAGCAGACGCGAATATCCGCAGCGCTGCGCGGCGTCCGCGGCCGCCAGGCGGTGGACCTCGCTGCCCTGGAGACCATTCTCGTCCGATTTAGCCGGTTGGTGATGGAGCAGCCCTGGATTAAGGAAATGGACATTAATCCGCTGCTGGCTTCACCGGAAAAAATTCTTGCGCTCGATGCGCGCGTCGTTCTTCACGATCCGGACACGGCTGAAGAAAATCTTCCGAAGCCGGCGATTCGCCCCTATCCCGGCCAATATGTTTTGCCCTGGACCATGAAGGACGGGAGCGAAGTGATGATCCGTCCAATCCGTCCGGAAGACGAGCCCGCCATGGTGAATTTCCACGAAACGCTCTCCGATCGATCGGTTTATCTGCGCTATTTCCACATGGAGAAACTGAGCGAACGGGTAGCTCACGAGCGACTAATCAGAAAGTGCTTCATTGACTATGACCGGGAGATGGCTCTGGTCGCGGTTCGTCCCGGGCCCGGCGGCACGCAAGAGATTCTGGCTGTGGGTAGACTGAGTAAGACCCCCGGCACGCGCGAGGCGGAAATAGCCGTGTTGGTCACCGACCACTACCAAAAGATGGGGCTCGGCAGAGAACTTGTGCGGCGGTTAATTCAAGTGGGGAGAGACGAAAAGCTCGAATCCATTGAAGCCAACATTCTTCCGGAAAACCTCGGAATGCGCGCTCTGGCTTCCGGCTTCGGATTCAAAACTCGCCCTGGTCTTGCCCTGACGCGGACGTTCCTGGACCTTTGAATTTGATTTTAATTCCGCGCGGCGGCTTTCCTAGACCACCGGGGAATGTTCCTTCTTCTCCGCCGCTGGAAGTTCTGGCCAAAGCAACTTCAGAATAACCCCTTGACCATCTTCATAGCCGAGCGCGAACACGCTGGAGCATCGTTCGCACAGCCAATAATGCTTCACTCCGTGTGTCTTATTGGGCAGGCCAATATGCGGCTTTGATGATTCGGTTGCGGCTTCGCCCGGGAAAAATCGGAATAGCTTTCCGCCGCTCAGCCAATGAAAAGCAGAAGGGCACGCGGGATTTGCGCACTTCGGGTGGATGTTCTCATGAAGAGAAATGCCGGCATATGCTTCTCCCGCTGGAATCGGCCGCTTGGCTTTCCCTGCATGCAGCTCCTCTCTTTCCTCTTCAAGGAGCTTGATTGTGGTGCGCAGCCAAGTCCCGAAAGTCTCTTCAATTTCTCGCTGGTCCGCATACCGGTACAGAGAGTCCAGTGTGTCTCCCGCTGCGTCGAGTGGAATATGGCGGCAGGGGATATCCTTGGTCCAGCCTTCCGGCGGGACCAACTTCATCAGAACACAATCACTGCACGGTTCAGGGTGATCCTTGCTGTCGTAGTTCATACAGCTAGGTGAATCCTCGAAAATAAATTGAGGCCGCCAGGGCGCCCGCGGGGAGCGCCCATATCCGCCCTTTTCCAGGAATTCCAGTTCAAACTTGAGTACATCCAGAAGATCTCGTTCGTCATTATGCATATGACCCTCCGCAGCAAACTCAGTATCGCCTGGGTGGATGTCGCCCGCCGTGACTCCCATCACGACACATTGTGACGAGCGTCACAGTCACATCGTGGTGGCACGGGCACAATTCCAGTATGCGGAAAAGGGCAGTCGCTTTCCCTGCCTGCGTCATGGGCAAAGGTTTCCAGATCGTCGGACAGCGTAAGGGGCGCGCAATGCGCTTAGCCCAGGAGATGAGCCAGACCTATCGTTCGGCATTCGCTGAGGTGCGCGCCATTGGCCTGTCGCATTCGGCGGGGGAAAAGCTCGCCCGGTTCGTCCTGGATTGGGCCGCCAGTCAAACGCCCGAGAAAGGGTCGAACAGGTACAGGCTAACTCTGCCACATGAGGAAATCGCCCAGATGATTGGGGCAACGCGTGAGTCGGTGACGAGGCTATTTGCCGATTTCAAAAAGAAACAGGTCCTGCTTGTGAGAATTCCAATTTGGTACTTAAGGACAAGGCAGAGTTGGAACGGATGGTCACGGCATATTGATAAGGCTGTTTTCACAGTGTGCACTTTTACACAGACGAATCATCAGGAATTCCATCAAATTCGTCAATTCCAGTAGTAAATTCTACCCACGAAATCGCAAGTGTGATGAGCCATACCCTGTCTTGTGATGATCGTCACTGAGTCCCTAGCTTGAGATGTGGAAAATGACGTGCAAGGGGTGCAAGGTGCACATTCCGAAACCGAGAAGAGGATGGAAAGCGGGTCGCGGGACGAAGCAATTTTCATCTTGGATGGCGTTGATTACCCTCTGCTCGGCGCAGGCCTACTTCATTTTAGCTCGCCCGCATTCCGCTCAAGCAATGACGTTGAGCCTTCAGGATTCCCAGGACAAGCCAAAGCCCGATTCGCAGGCGCCGGCCGCCTCGTCAGGATACGTGGGCATAGAAGCCTGTAAGACTTGTCACGAAGATCTCTACGACAGCTACGAGAAATCACCGCACTTCAAGACCACACTGGATACGCGTAGAGGGCCGTCACACCAGGGCTGCGAAGGTTGTCATGGGCCGGGAGCGCAGCATGTCGATAATCCCGGTGATCCGACCAAGATATTTAGTTTCAAAACTGCCTCCGCCAAGGTGGTGAACGATCGTTGCATGTCCTGTCACGAATCCGGCAAGGAGCAGATGAATTTCTCGCGATCCGTCCACAGCCACAACAATGTGAGCTGCTTGGATTGCCATTCCTCGCACCACGCCAAGGAAGCCGAGTTTCTGCTGGTTAAGGCGCAACCGGAGCTCTGCTACACCTGCCACTTACAGCAGAAGCCGCAATTTGCAATGCCCTTCCACCACCGCGTGAACGAGGGCCTGGTATCGTGCAGCGATTGTCATAACCCTCACGGAACTGTCTCGGACAAACAATTGCGGACCTCGGCGGCACAAGACGCTGTGTGCTTCAAGTGCCACACTGAGAAGCGCGGGCCGTTCGTATTCGAACATGAGACAGTCAAAATTGAAGGGTGCCAATCGTGCCATACACCCCACGGATCCCCGAATCCTCACATGCTGAAGGTCAGCAATGTGAATCTGTTGTGCCTGTCGTGCCATACGACTTCCTTCGCAAACGCACCGGGGGCGCCGTCATTCCATAATCAGGCTGCGCAATATCAAGCCTGCACGCTTTGTCATTCGCAGATACACGGGTCAAATTTTGATAAGGACTTCTTCAAATAGAGGGACCCATATGATTTTCGGCAACTCGCGAAGAAGCAAAGGGAACAACGAGGTAGCGGCTGCGGCGGCACGAAGGGCTGGCGGCATGCAAAAAATAGTCGCCAGTGTGGCCGCATCGTTATGGATCACCTTGATGGGGTTGGGGATGGCCGGCCGTGCGAATGGTCAGGCGCCGGGCCAAACTCAGACACCGCCTCCTTCGACGACGCAGACCCAAGCCAACAATGAGTCAAGAGCGAAAATCTGGGGAGACTACGACGTTCAGCAATCGGCTGAAGTTGGTTACCGGGACAGCATGATTGGCGGGAACCTGAACAATTACAATACCTTTGAAAACCTGGCTACGGGATGGCGTCTTTTTGATTACACCGTGAGCATGCGTTCGATTGACCACAAGGGGTTGTTCTTCGACAACCTGACCTTCAGCAACTTTGGATATGGAGGCGATCCGAATGACGTATCGCGTCTGCGAGTCCAGAAGAACAAGATTTATGACTTTCGCGCATTGTTTCGCCGCGACAAGAACATCTGGAATTACAATCTGCTGGGTAATCCGCTGAATCCATCAAGTTCGAATCCCGCGATACCCGTAGTCAGTTCCCCTCAGGCGCTCGATTTGACTCGCAAAATGCAGGATTACGACCTGACCTTGCTTCCGGAATCTCGTGTCCGCTTCCGATTGGGGTTCACCCATAACATCAATAATGGGCCGGCAGCCGGAACGGTAGAGGGCGGGACTGAGCCGCTTTTGTCAGACAAGCTGATCTATACGAGCAATGCCTATCGCATGGGCGTGGATTACCGCGGTATTCCGCGAACCACACTTTCCTTTGACGAATTCTTGATCTACTCCAAAGTAGACACTTCGGCAAATCTGACAAGCTTTCCGTATCAACTGAGCAATGGGACTCCAGTGAATCTAGGTCTTCTGTTTAATACAGTGGGAAACACGCCCTGCGCGGCGCCAATTACAAACGCGGGGACGACACCGCCGATGGCGAACGCAAATTGCAACGGATATCTAGCGTATGGCCTGTTTCAGAATCCGAGATCCTCATTCCCTACTGAGCATTTCTCCTTTCAATCGGCGTATTTCAAGAATCTCTCCATGGTCGGGTCAGTGGGATATGCAAGTGGCAACGATACACTCACTGATTTGAGCGAAACCATTAATGCATGGACGAGCAGGACAGCGGCGCGTGGAAGCACGCTGGGAGGCCCAACGCAAGCGAAACGAGTCACCGTCAATGCGGATTGGTCGGGCGATTATCACATAACGGACAAGATGAGTATAAACGACGAATTTTCATACAACAATTGGCGGATTCCTTCCATGTGGGCCACTGTCGGCACTCAACTGTTCGCGACACCGCCTAGTGCACCGGGTCAGGCTGGATTGTTGCTCCCCATCTCGACGGTGACAACGGCGACCTTTCCCACGGTCTGCCCAACAGCTCCTTACAATGGGCCCGGTTGCCCGCAACACACGTCCAGTTCACTTGCGGATGTCACCAACGAATTGGTCCAACAATTCTTAGGGCAGAATATCAGGGAAAATACCATCGAGTTGCAATACGATTTCACGAGGAAAATTAGCGCCCGCATCGGGTATTTCTTCAGGGCTCGCACCATCGCCGATTTTTCCTCAACGGCTGATGTTTCCGAGATCTACCTGCCCGGGGGTGCCTCGGGCAACGCGGGGAACGATTTCCTGGCGGCGCGCGCGGACTGCGCAAAAGTCGGAGGCGTCCTGCCCGCAGCTTGTTCGCTGAATGCGGCCACCGGGGCCATCACGGAAGTTGGGATCGATGCAGGCAGCGATGCCGCTCGCAATCTCACAGAAATCCACGAGCATGCGCTCTTGGTGGGAGTCTCTGCGCGGCCAACTTCACAGTTGCGCTTCAATGCCGATCTGTTGTTCGGTTCCAACGACAATTCCTTCACGCGCATCAGCCCACGACAACTACAGAGCTATAAGGTCCACGGCACCTACACGCCCACGCCCTGGGCGAGCATTGATATGGCTGCTGACATCCATGAGAATCGCGACAATGTTTCCATGGTGAATAATCTCGAGCATGGGCGCACCTTCAGCTTCGTTACCACTCTCTCGCCCAACGCCAGACTGTGGGTCGATTTCGGCTACCACTTCATGGATATTTTCATGCAAACGGAGATCTGCTTTGCGGATACGGGTTCGACGATCTTTACGGCGCCCTGTCCAGTCCCTGCTGCGACGGGTCCGTTGGGAACGCTCGCCCTTTATACCAGCAGGGATCACTATGCATATGGCGACGTGATGTGGAAGCCCTACAAGCGCGTGACTGCATTGTTGGGATACTCGGGCAGTATCGTCCGCGGAAACGCGACCATGCTGAACAAACTGCAACCCACGGGTCCTTTGGATTTCAATTACCTCAGGCCCTTTGTGAGCCTTGAGGTTCTGCTATACAAAGGGGTGAGCTATAAGACGGCCTGGAATTATTATGGATATAATGACCAGGGCGTCGCGAATCCGGCCGGCCTTGCGCCGCTTCCGTTGCAGGATTTCAACGGGAGTAATGTGACGTTTTCTTTGAAGTATTCTTTCTGATTTTATGGCAAAACAATACTAAATGAACAAAACTCTCAAAATCTTTCTGGAGACATGAAATGAATGCGATGACGATTCGCCGGTTTGGCGCCCTGACTGTGGCATTCTGCGCAGCTATGCTTATCGCCCCTGCTTCTCGGGCCCAGGACGGCGCAAAGATTTTCGCCGATAAGAAATGCGCTTCGTGCCATGGCACCGATGGTCACGCCAATGTCCCGGCCGGGAAGGCACTCAAGACGAGAGATTTCAGTTTGCCGGACGTGATGGCGGAAAGCGACTCGGATCTCGAAACAGTGATTGCCAAGGGCAAGAACAAGATGCCCGCGTACGAAAAGCAATTGAAGGACGCTGAAATCAAGAGCCTGGTCACTTACGTGCGAAGCCTGGGGAAAAAGTAAGAATTCTCCCCCTGTCTTGCCGGACTTTCCGGCGGGAATCTCGCAGTGCCAGGCGCAGAGCGCTTTCCAGGAGGTCTGCAATTCTACCGGGGCCGACAGTTTTATTATTTGCCCTCATCTGCCTCAGTATCGTTCTGATTGGCATAATTCTGCTGCGCCCTTCAGTTACGGACACTCGAGGCGGAAAGATTCTGGCGTTTCTTGCGTTTTGCGTCCTGCCGATTTTTTGCGGCGCGTGGGGCGGCACCAACCACTTGGAGCGGTCCAAGCAAACAAGTTTCTGCCTTTCTTGCCATGTGATGGAACCCTGGGGAAGAAGCTTGTATGTGGATGACCCGGCCCATGTGGCGGCTGCACATTTTCAGAATCATCGTATTCCCGCGGATGAGGCTTGCTACACATGCCACACCAACTATGGAATGTACGGCGGTTTTACCGCCAAACTGAATGGCCTGCATCACGTGTACGTCCAATATTTTGGCAAGGCGATGCAGCCCATCCATCTCTACACGCCATACAACAATCGGGAATGTCTGCACTGCCATGAGGGAGCGAGGTCGTTCGCTAGCCCCACCCACCTCGCGATGATGGATCTGCTCAAGAGCAACGGGCTTTCCTGCATTTCCAGCGGCTGCCACGACACGGTCCACAGTACAGCTACCCTGGACAAAATGAAATTCTGGAGCCCGGAACCATGAGCGTTGGGAACCAAAGCTTTTCACGGGCTTTTCGCATTTCCGGCATACTGTTGATCTTGGGGTTGCTGGTGGAGGCGATTAGCCTTCGGTTCAATCACCCGCTTTCCTTCATGGGATTCATAATCCTAGGGGGTGGTTTATTGTTTTTCGGTGTTGCCTTCTATTTGTATTCCCTGGTGCAGATCACACCCCCTAAGTAAGACTGGGTCCGAATTCAGCTGAGAGAAGTTCCAACAGGCGGAAGTTGCAAGTGAGCCTCCGATTGGGGCAGACTGCCGTGCGCGTGCACCGTGGAATCACTGGAGCCGACATGGCCATAATAGATTTTCACAATCACTACTATCCTCCGGCGTATCTCGACGCCCTTGAGCGCGGCCCCAGCACCGTGCGCATCACGCGCGATGCCTCCAACAATCCCGTGATCCATTATCCCGGTGATTACAACGTGGCCGTGCCCGGCCATCGTGACATTGACTACCGCGAACAGGTGTTGCGCGAGGCGGGCGTGGATACGCAAGTGATCACTCTGACTACGCCCGGAACGCACGTGGAAGAACCCGCTGTAGCCGTGCGTTTGGCGCAACTTGTTAATGATGCCTTCGCAAAAGTCGTGGCGGATAAAAAAGGGCGGTTCGCCGCGCTGGGCACTCTTCCCTTGAATGATCCCGCGTCCTCTGTCACCGAGTTGCGGCGCTGCGTGGAGCAGCTCCACTTCCCTGGGGCCATGCTATTCAGCAATGTAAATGGCACGCCGCTCTATGACGGCCGCTTCGCACGGCTTTACGAAGTGGCCAATGAACTCGAAGCCGTCCTCTATATCCACCCCACAAATCCCATCAGCGTCGAAGCGATGACCGATTTCTGGCTCATGCCTCTGGTGGGATTCCTGTTTGATACCACTCTTGCCGCGGCCGGTTTGGTTTTCAGCGGCATCATCGAAAAGTTTCCCGATATCCGCTGGGTCTTGGGCCATCTGGGCGGAGCGATTCCATATTTGGCGGAGCGGCTGGACCGCGGATACAGCGCCTTTGCGGAGTGCCGGGAGCACATTGTTCAGCCGCCGAGCAACTACCTGAAGAAGTTTTACTTTGACACAGTAAATTTTGATCCACACGCCATCGAGCTGGCCATCAATTTCGCCGGTCCCGATCACATCCTGGCCGGAAGCGATTATCCCCACCAAATCGGCAGCATTGAACAAATGTTGAAGAGCATCCGTGATTTGCGGGTGACTGAAGAAGTGAAGGCTCGCATTCTGGGTGGCAACGCCGTGCAACTCTTGCGATTGAAGTGATCATCAGGAAATTTCAACTTTGCGATGTAGCGCGCTTGCGCCAGTAACGCTCCAATCCATACCAACTTAGGGTCGCGTTCGCGCCCTTGGTGTATCTCACCGCAGTTTCCGCGGGAAGCGCCCGGTGCATCTCCGCCTCCGATTCCTTGATGAATCGTGCGATTCGGGCTCCGTCGTCGGTTGTGGCCGCCATGATTTCCGCGGCGCGATCCGCCCAGCGATGCATGCCTTCCCGCGTTTGGTCCAGGTGCTCTTCGACGTTCTTGTAGGGGCCGAAATGGGTCAGGAAAATGCGCGCCGGCTTGCGACGGCTGATTTCTTCGAGACTTCGGTCCCAAACTTCGAGGTCAATATCCGGAGGAGGGGTGACCGGCGCTACCAGGCCATGTCCAGGAAGACGCAGCCCGGTTGTGTCTCCCACGAATGCGGTCCCAGTGGACAGATCAAGAAAAGTGACGTGATGACTGGCATGGCCTGGACTGTAGATCACCTCCACCTTGCGGCCCGCGACCTGCAATTGCTCTCCGCCTACCAGCACGGTCAAATTTTCTGCGGGAACAGCCAGGAATTCTCCGAACATCTGCTGCATGGCATCGCCGTATAGCCGTGTGGCGCTGGCCAGCAGCCTCTCGGGATTAACCATGTGTTTGGCGCCGATACCGTGGACATACACTTTCAGCCGGGGGTTTTCGCGAACCAGCGTGCCCGCCGCACCCGCGTGATCGAAATGAATGTGCGTCAGTAAGATTGCTGAGAGATCCGCAACTTGAAGGCCGCGCTCGGCGAGCTTGGCGCGCAAAGTCGGCAAGCAAGACGTCGGACCGCTATCTACCAGCGCCAATTCGCCTCCGCCTTCCAGCAGACATGAAGCGATGGCCTCGGAATAGCCCAGGAAATTAAGGTCGAGGATGGATGCCTCGGGAAGGGAAGTATCCGGCGTTGGCTGTGGAGAAGGCGGCATTTGGTTTCCGCTTGGAATGCTATCCTGCCGGAGGAATCATTTCAAATTACGGTATTTTCATTTGCAAAGCACGGATTGATGGTGGAAAATTCCGAGGCAAGAAGAAAGACCACAAATCATCGGAAATTCAGCGAAAGAAAACCAGCCAATGCCTGCCGCGCAAGATAAATTCACAGTCGGACTAGTGCAGATGCGCTGTTCAACCGACGCTGCCGGAAACCTCGCTCGCGCCGTGGAGCGTATCGGCGAAGCCGCGAAGCGCGGGGCCCAGATAATTTGCCTGCAGGAGCTGTTCCGCTCGCAATATTTTTGTCGTGTGGAAGATGCCGATCTGTTTTCCCTTGCCGAGCCGATTCCGGGGCCAACCACAGAAGCGCTCGCAAGGGTCGCGCGGGAACGCAAAGTTGTGGTAGTCGCCTCAGTTTTCGAGCGGCGTGCCGCCGGCCTCTACCATAATTCAGCGGCAGTCCTGGACGCGGATGGATCACTGCTGGGCATCTACCGCAAGATGCACATTCCTGATGACCCGCTCTACTACGAAAAATTCTATTTCACACCGGGTGATTTGGGTTTTCCCACGTTTCAAACGCGCTATGGAAAAATTGCCATCCAAATTTGCTGGGACCAGTGGTATCCCGAAGGGGCTCGGCTGGCCAGCCTGCACGGCGCGAACGTGATTTTTTATCCCACCAGCATTGGCTGGCATCCGCGCGAAAAGGCCGAGTTCGGTGCGGCGCAGCTTGATGCCTGGCGGACAATTCAGCGTGCGCATGCCATTGCCAACGGAGTCTATGTCGCAGTGGCGAATCGGGTTGGCCTGGAGGGTCCGGCTGATAATGGACTTGAATTCTGGGGCAACTCTTTCGTTGCCGGGCCGTTTGGCGAAATGCTCGCGGAGGCGTCCAACTCCGACGAGGAAATTCTGGTCACGGAGTGCGATCCCGCTCGAGTGGAGGACACCCGCCGCAACTGGCCGTTCCTTCGCGACCGCCGCATTGATGCCTACCCGCCGATCCTGGAACGATGGCTCGGCTGATGGCCGCTCCCGATAAAGCAACTCGTGCGCAAGCAGCCTTCCTGATGCCCGCCGAATGGGAACCGCACGAAGCCACATGGCTCGCATGGCCGCATGAAAAAACCGACTGGCCCGTAAAGTTTGCTCCTATCCCGTGGGTGTACGGCGAAATTGTCCGGCATCTGTCGCGCGTGGAAAAAGTACGCATCCTGGTCCAGGGCCGCGGGGAAGAAGAGTCCGCAAAGCGCGTTCTGAAAAAGGTGGATGCCGAACTTGCCGCCGTTGAGTTTTTCCGTGTGCCAACGGACCGCGGCTGGATACGCGACTTCGGGCCGATCTTCGTTCGTGGCCAGGGCGGGGAATTGGTTGCCACCCACTGGCTGTTTAACGCCTGGGCGAAGTATGACAACGGCCGCCGTGACGCTGCTGCCGTGACTCGGCTGGCAACAAATTTTCGCCGGTGGAAAATTCCCGTGCACCAGCCGGTTTATCGCGGCAAGCGCGTGGTTCTCGAGGGCGGTGGAATTGAAGTGAATGGCCGCGGGACACTTATGGTTTCAGAGGAGTGGCTATTGAGCTCCGTTCAGGTCCGCAACCCCGGTTTGACTCGTGTGGACTATGAACATATTTTCCGCGACTACTTTGGCGCCACTCACGTCCTGTGGCTCGGCCGGGGGATTGCCGGCGACGACACGCATGGCCACGTGGACGATTTGGCGCGCTTCACAAGCACTGACACGGTCGTCACCGTCGTTGAAAGCGACCGGTCGGACGTGAATTTCGATCCGCTTCAAGAAAATCTCGCACGGTTGCGTGAAATGCGCGATCAGGATGGTCACGAACTCCGCGTGGTCCGACTGCCCATGCCCGCGCCGGTTATTTTTGCCGGTGAGCGTCTACCCGCGAGCTATGCGAATTTTTATATTGCCAATAAGACTGTCCTGGTACCAACGTTTAATGACCCGAATGACCGCGTGGCGCTGAATACGCTGGCGGACTTATTTCCGGATCGCAAAGTTGTGGGTATTGCGGCGCAGGATTTGGTGTTGGGCTTGGGCACCTTGCATTGCATGTCGCAACAGCAGCCCGCGCGCTGAGCCAGTTGGCGGAGGCCGCGCCCACGATTTGATTCCGGTGTACCCTCTGTGTTTATTCTATGGATGTCGGGTTTGGGCATCCAGACTTCAGCGCTTCACCTGGCGATATCAGCATGAAGATAGCCATTGCATCCGACCACGCAGGGTTTGAGTTAAAGGCGCGGCTCGTGCCGTTCCTCACTGGACTTGGCCACGCCGTGGAAGACCTGGGCACACGCGACACAACTCCAGTGGATTACCCTGACTACGCGGAGGCGGTCGGCCAGGCCGTGCTCGAGCGAAGGGCAGAGCGGGGAATCATGATCTGCGGAAGTGGCGTAGGGGCCGTAGTTGCCGCCAATAAGCTGCCCGGCATTCGCGCCTGCGTTTGCCATGACACCTATTCGGCGCATCAGGGCGTGGAGCACGACCAGATGAATGTGCTGGTCCTTGGAGCGCGCATTATTGGAGTTGAGTTGGCATTCGAGCTTGTCCGCGCCTATCTGGGTGCCATCTTCAGCGCGGAAGCGCGCCACATCCGCCGCATCGCAAAAATCCACGCGCTGGAAGAAAAATACTGTGGAGCGAAACCTCCAGCAAAGGGAGCAGGGCAATGACCGCGACCCCTCAGCCATCACAATTATCTGCTGCATTATTCGGCCAAAGCGCGAGCCTTCCTGCGGACATCGCCTCAAAAGTTACGGCCGCAATTGGGGATTGGACCAGTGGCGATAAGGTCCGCCGCCTGTGGGCGGGCGATGTGACACTTTGGACTGGCGCCGACGAAAGTCAGTGGCTGGGTTGGCTCAACATTGTGGAGCAACAAATTGCTCAGACGCAGATATTTCGGAGTCTTGCAGCCGAGATTCGCGCTGACAACTTTACCCTTGCGCTGTTGTTGGGAATGGGCGGCTCCAGCCTTTGTCCGGAAGTAATGAAGCTCACATTTGGCCGCGTCGCGGGCTTTCCTGAAATGCTGGTGCTTGATTCCACTGATCCGGCGCAGGTCGCCACCACTGCCAAGAAGATCGATCCTGCGCGCACGCTCTTCATCGTTTCCAGCAAGTCCGGCACGACGCTTGAGCCCAACATTTTCCAGCAGTATTTCTACGGCCTCGCCAAACAAGCGCTGGGGGATAAACAAGCGGCCGCGCACTTTATCGCCATCACCGACCCCGGCTCACACTTGGAACAGGTGGCCAAGGCCGAAGGATTCCGCCACATTTTCCCTGGAGTGCCCAGCATCGGCGGCCGTTATTCGGCACTTTCAAACTTTGGAATGATTCCTGCGGCAGTGCAGGGTGTGGACGTGACCAAATTCCTTGAGCGCGCCGCTGAGATGGTCCGCGCTTGCGGCTCCGGTGTGCCAGCCGCTCAAAATCCGGGCGTGCAACTGGGCGCAATTCTGGGAACATTGGCGAAGTTGGGGCGCGACAAAGTCACGTTCATCACCTCGCCCGCGATCTCCGACCTGGGAGCCTGGCTCGAACAGTTATTGGCCGAATCAACGGGCAAGCTGGGCAAGGGCTTGATCCCGGTGGACAGGGAACTCACTGCTGCGCCTTCGGAATATGGCAGCGACAGATTGTTCGTCTATCTGCGCTTCCAGCCCGTGCCCGATGGCACACAGGATGCTGCAGTTGCCGCTCTAGAGCGCGATGGAAATCCGGTTGTGCGAATCGAAATTTCAGACATCTACGATCTCGGCAAGGAATTCTTTCGCTGGGAAATAGCCACCGCAGTTGCCGGATCGATTCTGGGCATCAATGCCTTCAACCAGCCCGATGTTGAAGCGAGCAAGATTGAGACGCGCAAGCTCACCACGGAATACGAGAAAAGCGGTTCGTTGCCGGGCGAAAAGCCATTTTATCAGGGAGGCAAGGACGAATCTGAAGTGCAGCTTTTTGCCGATGAGCGCAATGCCCATGAGCTTGCCAGTGCCGCCGGTGGAAAGGCCTCGCTCATTCAATTTTTGCGTACCCACTTTGCGCGGTTGCATGCGGACGATTATTTCGGTTTGCTTGCCTATGTGGAGATGAACGAAGCGCACCAGCAACAATTGCAAACGCTGCGCCACGCTGTCCGCCACGCCACTCGGAACGCCACGTGCCTTGGATTTGGCCCCCGCTTTCTGCATTCGACGGGGCAGGCATATAAGGGCGGGCCGAATAGCGGGGTATTCTTGCAGATTACTTGCGATGACGCGGCGGATGTGCCCATCCCCGGCCAGAAATATACGTTTGGCATCGTCAAGGCCGCCCAAGCGCGGGGAGATTTCGCTGTGTTGGCCGAACGTGGCCGCCGTGCGTTGCGTGTGCATTTGGGCAAGGACGTTGCCGCGGGGCTGGCGACTCTGGTCGCCGCAGTTCGCGAAGCCGTGCAATAAAGGTGGCAGGAATCCACGTGGCGCTGCCAATGCGCCATTCGACATAGTTCGTATTCAAACGAGGAGCGTCAATCATGCAAATGGGAATGGTGGGGCTCGGGCGCATGGGTGCCAATATGGTCAGGCGCTTGATCCGCGGCGGCCACAATTGCATCGTCAGCGATCACGCGCCTGCAAACGTGCAGCAGATTGTCGGCGAGGGAGCGATCGGCTCCGCCTCTCTTGCGGAATTGGTGTCGAAGCTTGCGCCGCCGCGAGCTGTCTGGATGATGATCCCTGCCGGCGACCCCACAGAAGAAACAGCTCTGGCACTGGGCGAATTATTGCAACGCGGCGACATCATTATCGATGGAGGCAACTCGTATTTTAAGGACGATGTCCGCCGCTCCAAGCTGGTCGGGCAGCGTGGAATTGCTTACCTGGATGTGGGCACCAGCGGCGGTGTGTGGGGACTTGATCGTGGCTATTGCATGATGATCGGCGGCCCACAGAAAATCGTCGAATATCTCGACCCTATTTTTCGTACGCTGGCCCCCGGGAAGGGAAGTATTCCACGCACGCCCGGCCGCGAAAAGCTCGGTGGAACGTCGGAAGAGGGCTACATCTATTGCGGGCCGTCTGGCTCCGGCCATTTCGTGAAAATGGTGCACAACGGCATTGAGTACGGATTGATGCAAGCCTACGCCGAGGGCTTTGACATCATGCGCAACGCTAACTCCACCGCGCTGCCGGAAGAAATCCGCTACAACTTGAAGCTGGAAGATATTGCCGAGATTTGGCGGCGCGGCAGCGTGGTCAGCTCGTGGCTCCTCGATTTAACCGCCATGGCGCTGGTTGAAAATCCGGCGCTCTCGGAATTCACCGGGCAGGTGGCCGATTCGGGCGAAGGCCGCTGGACTGTTGAAGCGGCCATGGAAGAATCGGTGCCCTGCGAAGTTATTACTTCAGCTTTGTTCACCAGGTTCCGATCGCGTCAGGGCAATACTTTCGCGGAAAAACTGCTCAGCGCGATGCGGAACAAATTCGGCGGCCATGTGGAACAGGCTGCCGCGGCCAAGTAGAGTTTTTCTTTCAAATTGAGATGTGATTTGATCTGAATTTCCGGCCAAGGAGATTTCGCAAATGCCGAAGGGGTCTCACGATTGCGGAAGTGGTGAGCAGGGCGCACCGAGCTGCCCGTGCATCATGGTGGTGTTCGGAGCGAGTGGCGATCTCACCAAGCGCAAGTTGCTCCCGGCTCTTTACAATCTCGCGGCGGAAAAACTACTCCCCGAAGAATTTGCAGTTGTCGGATTTGGGCGCCGCACTTATGGCCACGAGGATTTCCGCAAATATTGCTCCGACGCGCTTCAGGAGTTTCTGCCCAACGAAGTGGACGCGGCTGTTCGCGATTGGCTGATCCCCCGCCTCTATTTCCATGCCGGCAATTTCGACGATGCCGCGGCTTTCGAGCCTCTGAAAAGCTTACTGGCCTGCATCGATAAGGAGCGGAACACCGGTGGCAATTATCTGTTTTACATGGCCACCTCCCCGGAATTCTTTGGCGAAATTGCCCGCCAGCTCAACGCCGCCGGGCTTACAGCTCAAACCGACGGCAAAACGAGGCGACTCGTCGTCGAAAAACCATTTGGGCGCGACCTGGCGTCCGCAAAAGCGCTGAACAGCGAGCTATTGAAAGTCGTCACGGAAAAGCAGATTTATCGCATTGACCATTACCTGGGCAAAGAGACCGTCCAAAACATTTTAGCTTTTCGCTTTGGCAACGGAATCTTTGAGCCTATCTGGAACCGCCGCTACATCGAACACGTGCAAATCACCGTAGCAGAAACTGTGGGCGTCGAAATGCGCGGCGATTACTACGACAAGGCCGGGGCACTGCGCGACATGTTGCCAAACCACCTTTTCCAGCTGGTCACGCTAATGGCCATGGAGCCGCCCAGTTCGTTCGATGCGGATATCGTGCGTGAGGAGCAGACCAAGGTCTTGCGCGCGTTGCCGCCGATGAACGAAGCAGAAGTGCTCGCCGAGGTGGTTCGCGGCCAATATGGCGCCGGGGAAATTGCCGGCGCAAAAGTTCCCGCGTACCGCTCCGAGCCGAACGTGCCGCCCCAATCGGCCACCGAAACTTTTCTGGCCATGAAACTGAAAATTGAAAACTGGCGCTGGGCCGACGTTCCTTTCTTTCTGCGAACTGGAAAGCGGTTGAAGGAGCGCATCACCGAAATCGTGATCCAATTCCGGCGCGCCCCCTTGATGCTTTTCCACCCGACGCAGAGCGGTGTGTTGCCGCCCAACCAGTTGGTGCTGAATATCCAGCCAATGGAAGGAATTTCCATTAAGTTTAATGCGAAAGTCCCCGGGCCGATCGTCAACCTCCAGCCGGTGAATATGAACTTTCGCTACCAGGACTATTTCAAAGCCCGGCCCAGTACGGGCTACGAGCGTCTTCTGTATGACGCCATGATCGGTGATGCAACGTTGTTCCAGCGCGCGGATACCGTGGAAATTGCCTGGAGTGTGGTCCAGCCGGTTTTGGATTCATGGTCCGCGCATCCCCCCGCGAATTTCCCTAATTATGCCGCGGGCTCATGGGGGCCGCGTGAAGTTGACCTCCTTATCGCGCAAGACGGCAGGCCTCGCTCCTGGTGCAACGCATAAAGTATATTGGGCCGGTAATACGAGCCACATCCTCTCGGGTCACGCTCGGGGGCGTTGAGCGGAACTTCATTCGGAGAAGAGTGCACCCAAAATGATTTTGGCGGGCGATGCAGGCGGAACCAACGCGCGCATGGCACTGTTTGAATCCCGCGGCGCGGACCTCAATCTTGTCACTGAAAGAATCTATCCCAGTAAAAACTATAAGGGGCTCGAGGATATTGTCGCCGATTTTCTGCGGTCGAACTCAGCGAAACCCGATGTGGCGGGAATCGGCGTTGCAGGGCCGGTCAGGGCAGGCCGTTGCGTGGCCACGAACCTCCCCTGGATCGTGGATGCTGCCAAGCTTGCCGCGGCCGCCGGCCTGCCGCGCGTTGTCCTGCTGAATGATCTGGAAGCCAACGCTTATGGCATTGCCACTCTTCCGGCCGCCGACTTGGCCGTGATCCAGCAGGGGAACGCAAATCCAAAAGGGAATGCCGCGGTAATCTCCGCGGGAACCGGGCTGGGGGAAGCGGGAATGTACTGGGATGGCGCGACGCTCCGCCCATTTGCCGCCGAAGGAGGCCATTCGAGTTTTGCTCCTGAGGGCGAGTTGCAGGGGGAGCTTTTCCAGCACCTCGCGCGCAAATTTGGCCATGTCAGTTGTGAACGCATCCTGTCCGGCCCCGGCCTGGTTAATGTGTATGAGTTTCTGCGAGACACCGGTCGCGGCGCTGAACCCGCCTGGCTTGCGGATGAATTTCGCTCGGGCGATCCGGCGGCTGCGATTTCCGCCGCTGCGCTGGCGGGGAAAAGCGATCTCTGCGTCTCGGCCCTCGACTTGTTCGTGCAAGCCTATGGCGCAGAAGCCGGCAACCTCGCTCTCCATATGCTGGCCACCGCCGGTGTTTACATCGGCGGCGGCATCGCCCCCAAAATACTTGCTAAGCTGAAGAGCGGATTGTTCCTGGAAGCTTTTCTCGCCAAAGGGCGGATGAAGCCGCTGCTCGAAGTCATCCCCGTGATGGTGATCCTGAATGAAAACACCGCCTTACGCGGCGCTGCTCGCGGCGCCATCCTCAATTCATCCTCAGGTAAGTGATTGCATACATCTTCCAAGATTCAAGATTCGTACCGTTGACAGATTCTTCCGGTGAATATAGGTTACGCACAAGCGTTGCCCTATGGCCAGAAGGAGAAAGCGGATTGCCTCGCCGGAACGGCGCTTGCAGATTCTGCAAGTGGCGCGGCGTCTTTTTTCGCGCCAGGGCTTTCGAGGCACCACCACCCGCCAGATCGCCGAGCAAGCTCGGGTAAACGAAGCCATCATTTTCCGCCACTTTCCACGCAAGGACGATCTTTACTGGGCGGTGCTGGATGAAATCAGCCGCGGCGGGAAGGGTCGCCGGGAGTTGCAGGAATCATTCGGTGGTGGGACAGGCCCAACCTCCTCGAGTCGTGCCGACGATGAGAAGATTTTTACTTCCCTCGCCCTGAGTATTCTGCGGCGCTCGCGCGAAAACCCCGAGCTGGGCCGGTTGCTCCTGTTCAGCGCTCTGGAGCGTCACTCGCTCTCGCAGCGATTCTTCAAGACCTACATCGCCGCGTATTGGGAACAGCTCGCACAATACATTCGGGCCCGAATGCGCGCCGGACAGTTCCGCCGAATGAATCCCCTGCTTGCGGCCAGCAACTTCGTGGGAATGGTCAGCCAATATCACATGATGCAGGACCTGTTCGGCGCAAAGGCCTATCAGCACTACAACGACCGCCTGGTTTGCCGCACCATTGCGCAAATATGGCTCGGCGGTGTGCAGGTAAGCCGTTCCTCCGCAAGAGCTCGAAACTGATTCGGTGCGGTTTGCTGATGATTTGCGCTAGGCGGCCCCCCTCTTTCTCGTAACTGCGGATTCTAAAGGACTTTAAGTCCAATGAATTTGTAACTGCGCATTCTAAAAGAGTTGGAAGGCCATTTTTTATAACTGCGCATTACAAAGGACTTAGGGTTCTTGCCCCGTTTCCAAATCCGAAGGACTATAAAGCGTGGGTCCCAGTGGCTCTCTATGTTGTAGCGTGAATCGAGAGTAGCGCTTATGTTAGCTATTCGGATAGGTATTGTCAATAGAATATTTCGAGAATCTCCCGACGTAAAGCTTTCGAATGCAACTCAATTTCGCAACCCTTAACGCCTCGCGAAAGCATGCTACCGGATCAAGCATCCGTTGCCCCGCCCGTATAACGAGCAAAAGATGACCACCCGGTAACTGCTGCGCTTCAATTGGTTGGATATTGGGATCGGCGCGACTCAGAATATCACGTATGAAAAAGGGGCACATCGGAGTCTGGTTCAGCGTGGCGCTGGCAATATTCGGTCTCTGCGCTTGGGCTGGCTTCTCAGTGGGATCGAAATACGCCGGTTACCGGCATCGCCAGAAACAAATTGACGTTGAAAAATCTTCCAGTCCGGAACGAGCGCCTCTGGAGTCAGATTTATCGCAATTCAAGTCGATGGAATTCTTGAAAGTCCTGGTTAGGACCACGCAGACTAATTCAAGGGCCCAGAAAGAATATCTACATTTCGAAATTACCATGCTTGAAAAACAGGCCCGGCAACCGGGCATGGAGAGAATCAAAAACGCGATTGAGCTCAATCTGGGCCTGGCATATGTAGAGGAAGCGATTGCGGAGGAACAGGACGGCAACAAAGAGCATGCGCGACTAGACATGAGTTCCGCGCAAGCTATATTTAGTTCTCTCGGATGGAAGGATTGTTCCGAAGAAACGCTTAGAGCAGTAGCTCGAAGTGACCTGAACTTGTCTGTTGAGAAGGTTGCAGAAGGGAACGCGGCGAAATGACACGCGCCGCTAAAATTACATACTCCATAGCAATTCTACTCGGGCTTATCGCTGGAGCGACTACCGGCTATGAGTGGACGTCCGTTTCCCTTGAATTCTACGACTCGATCACAACATATTTGGCTCCGGCCACGCTGGCTGACTATTCTTATTTGCAGTACAAGCACGCTGATGTGGAACACGCCAGGCCTGCTTTGCAGAATTACGCAAACTTTCTTGAGGAAATGGAAAAAATACACTCGGATTGGTCACAACGGAAACACCTTTCTTTTGCCTATGCGCGATTGGCTATGCTTGAGGAAGCGGCAAATGACCCGCAGCGATCGAGCATTCTTATGGCGAAAGCGCGATATTGGTACGCGCTCGACAGTGGTGGTAAAGAGCCTTCCGACTCCGATATGAAAAAAGCAGTAAAAATATTGGACGAGAATGGTCTGCATTAGTATGCGTTCTGTCCCCGGGCCCAATTGGTGGACTGCGCGGATGGAAAGTGCAGTTCAACACCGAAACGAAACATCCGCTTGTACTGACGATTGTCGAAAAGATGCAGCTCTCGGAATCACACGCCTCCTGCAGGAACTGAAGAGAAAAGGCGCGGACAACGTTGGATGTCCATCGGAGGTGCCGAGTTCAGGAATCAAGGGCGACGATTAGTCGGGCTGCTTGTTCGTTTCGTCGTCCGCCCGCCCGAACGTAGGCAGGTACTGGCCGAAGTTCAATTCGAAGTCGCTCGGAATCCCGTAACCGATATTGCGGATCCTGGCGCGGCGCGCCTGTGCACTGGGCAAGGCCAGCATGGGGAAGAACAAGTCATTACTCGATTGAATCTCGGCAGCTGTCGGCGTCCCGAACCGATTGATCTGGGCCTTCGCCGCCGCTAGCGTTTCACGGTCGAACGAGGCCAGACGCCGGGCGAGAGTATCGACAAACGAGTCAAGGTCGCCATCGTCCAGTGTGCGGTTGACCCAGCCATAGCGCTCGGCGATATCAGCATCGAAATCGTCGCCGCTGAGCACGATCTCGAGCGCACGCGAGCGGCCGACTAAGCGCGGGAGCCATTCCAGCGCTCCGCCGCCCGGGACCAGTCCAACGCCAACCTCGGGGTTGCCGAACAGGGCGTTCTGTCGGCTGGCGAAGCGCATGTCGCAGGCCAGCACGAACTCGTTACCGATGCCGCGGGTGCGGCCGCGGATCTTGGCGAGGCTGACGACTGGCGAGGACGAGAGGCGCAGCACAAAGTCGCGCCAAAGGCCCAGCACCTCTGGCCGTTCCGCCGCCTTAGCTACGTCGAGATGAGCGACGAAAAAATCGGGATTGGCCGACTGGAACACTACTGCCTTCACGGAGGGGTCTGCCTCGACGTCTGTCAATAACGCTCCCAATTCGAGGATGGTTGTGGGAAGAAACATGTTGATTGGCGGATTGTTGAAGGTGATGACCCACCGGCCCGGATGGGTACGGTCAGTGTTGAACTGAACAAATACCGGCTCGCTGCCTCGCTGTGTAGCGCTGGATGGGGTCATCACCTTCTCCTCTCTCTTGAAAAACCTTACCGTAGCGATCTGAAGCCCGCGCGAACCTCTTCTGAAAAGAGCTTCGGCTGTTCCCAAGCGGCAAAGTGTCCGCCTTTGGGGAGCTTGTTGAAGTGGATCAGTTTGGGATATGCGCTTTCTGCCCAATTCTGCGGACATTGATAGAGCTCGTCAGGGAACGCGCTCACAGCAACCGGGACAGTCACGCCCTTGACGCTGAAATAGGCGAATTTATTTTCCCAATAGAGCCGTGCTCCGGAAAGCGCCGTGTTTGTCAGCCAGGTGATGGTAACGTTATCGAGGACATCGTCTCGTGAGAGACCTTCCGTCTGTCCGTCAAACACGCGCGCGATGAGCGCATAACTCCAGGCATCGTGGTCCAGAAAATAGGCGGCCAGGCCAACGGGGGAATCCGCAATTCCATACAACGTCTGCGGTCGCAACCCCATTTGGTACCCGTAGGCGACGCCTTTGCTGTACACGAATTGGAGCCTCTCGAAGGCAGCCTTTTCGGAGGCCGAGAAACCGGACGGCACCGGCGCGCCGGACAAAATCAATTGATAAGTATTGGCAGGAACCGCACCGGGCATGTTGGTGTGAATGCCGAGCAGCTCCGGAGGCGCCTGCACGCCCATCAGTTCGGTGATGACTGCGCCCCAATCGCCGCCTTGCGCCACGAATTTGTTGTAGCCGAGGCGCTTCATCAACACGGTCCAGGCACGTGCAATGTGCGCGGGGTCCCACCCGGTCGTAGCCGGCCTGCCGGAGTATCCGTAGCCGGGCATGGATGGAATCACCACATCGAACGCATCTGACGCGCTCCCGCCATGGGCCGTGGGATTGGTCAGAGGATCGATAATCTTCAACTGTTCGACAATCGAGCCCGGCCATCCATGCGTGACGATAATCGGCAGAGCATTTTCATGTTTTGAACGGACATGAATAAAATGAATGTCCAGCCCATCGATCTCAGTTATGAAGTTCGGCAAGGACTGCAGTTTTGCCTCGCACTTGCGCCAGTTATAGTCTGTGGCCCAATAACGCGCCAGCGCCTGAGTTGTCGCAAGTTGCACACCTTGTGTTGCATCCGCGACCGTTTCCCGCTCAGGCCACCTGGTCGCGTTTATGCGGTTGCGTAGATTGGTAAGCTCCGCTTCAGGAACACTGGCGATGGGAAACGGACGAACCGCGTCCTTGCCAACTGCCGTATCATTGCGTTTTGGTGTAGCCCCAGTCTGGGACATGACATTCTCCTTTAGAGTGATTTGGGGATTGCGCTGCAGTTGATTTGCGTCAGGCGGGTAGCATGCGCCAAACCAAAACGGGGATTTTCGTTCGGAGGAGCTTGCATATTTCCTCGCCCGGCACTTCCTGTTCCGGCGGCGAAAAGAAGGTGAAAGAGAGCGAACCGCGCTCGGGCCTGTGCTCTTCGCAAAACAAATTTCGCGCTACGCCTGGTTGATGTCAACAGCTAGTTTGTGAATTTACGGTGACGGGCTGTGCAAATCTCGCGCCAAGCAGCTCAGTTTGTTTGAGAAATGGAAGGATGCGGGGCTTGATGTGAGAACTGCTTAAGAATCAGAAACGATCGCGGTGAGATTGCGGTCCAAGATGGAGCAACTTGTTTCCAGCGAGATTTGCAGCAGCTGCGGCGAAGGGCCATAGGTCTGCGGAGCAACTTGGGCTTCACCGATTGAATGGGCAGAGTTCGTGCGGGCCCCGGCCCTGAAAAGGAGTTCGTATTAAAGCTCGAATCTCATTTGGAGTTCGATCCAGGCGGCTACGGGTTTACCATCTGGCCCGATTGCCGGTCTGAACCGCCAGGTTCGCACCCTTTTGATAGCCTGTTCGTCCAAGCCCAGTCCGAGGCTTTTAAGCAGCTTAATGTGTGTGCGGCTTGCCCGTCCGGTTGGGAGGACAAGCACATCCAAGCTGACATCGCCTTCGAGTTTTGCTTCAAGAGCCTGATGTGAGTAAGCGGGCCTTGGACAATACTCACATGTTATTTTGCCGACGCCGTTTTCACCCGCGCGATACTGTACTTCTGTTTGAACATTTAGTAGGGATTGCGCGAGGACTGGCTGAGTCCTCATGCAGTGAGCAAGAATTCCGCCGAGAACGCAGGCAGCCATAAAGAGTGACAGGATCGCTTTCTTCATGCGAGGTTCCTCCTTACCTATAGTACGCGCAGAGATTGGGTCAAACCCGCTTGAATCCCAATGATTTTGATTGTGCGGTCACGGCCAGGGTTGCCTGTACGTCTGGGTTACGTGAGAGGAATTAGATATTCAATGGTCTCCGAAATACAAGTCAACAGGCCCAGGTGGAGATTCGGTGTGTTGGGCGCCCGGCCACCCGCGAACTGGAAGGACGCCCACAGCTCTCGAGCGGCAGTTCGTTGTGTGCGGGACTGGAACGGCGTAAGATGCGCGAGTCAGAGGTTCAAGAAGCAAAATCCAGCCTAGAAGTAGAGAACGCCGCTATCCAATTCAGTGCTTCACAAGAAAGCAGAATGCGGAGGAACAAATCGTGAAGAGAATTCTATCGTTGCTGATGGTAATCCTTTCAATGGTGCTCGCAGGCTTAGGTGGCAGGGCCACTACCGCCCAGCAGGACAAGTACGCTCTGCAAGTGCCGAACGGGCTCAAATTCTCTGATTTCAGGGGATATGAAAACTGGCAGGTTGTTGCCGTCAGCCAAACCGATGATCTGCTTAAGGTGATGGTGGCCAATCCCACGATGATAGACGCCTACCGTGCCGGCGTTCCCGGCAATGGCAATACTTTCCCTGACGGCTCCAAGATTGCGAAGATCGAGTGGAAACCAAAAAAGAGCACGGAGTCCCCGTTTGCGGTCCGGATACCGGAAAGCTTGCAGGACATTTTTTTCATCGAGAAGGACAGCAAGCGCTTCCCGGACACGAAGGGATGGGCCTACGCGGTTTTTGACTATAGCCCCGCGTCCGACAAGTTCACGCCGAATCCTACGGGCACCGTGAATTGTGGATTCGCGTGCCACACGATCGTGGCGAAAAAGGACTACATTTTCACGGAGTACGGGAAGCGGTGACTGGGCCCAAGAAACGAAACTGCTGAGAACCCCACGCTTCGTGGTTTCGTTTACGGAATTTAGAAATTGAATGATCTCCGAAGCACACGGACCCTCCGCCTGGGATTTCGAGAATACGCTTGACCGGACTAACGGCCCGGGGTGTAATCTCTGCGGCACCATATCGGGCCCTATCGGAAAAATCCACACAGATAAGGAGACGCTAATGAGTGCTACATCAGCGGCTGCATTTGTGAAGAAGTCGGTGGGTTTGTCAATCGGGCTCAGTGTTCTCATGATTGTGGCAGGGGTTCTGGCAATCGCCGCACCCCTAGCTGCGGGAATTGCAATAAACGTGTTGGTGGCATGGCTGCTCGTGGTCAGCGGGTGCGTACACCTGGTATTTGCCTGGTACACGCGAACCACCAAGGGCTTTCTGTGGGAATTGCTGGTCGGATTTCTCTACATTTTCATCGGGGTGTATCTGATCATGCATCCGGTGGCAGGCTTGGCGGCATTGACGATTGCGCTGGCGACATACCTCACGCTGGAGGCAATTCTGGAGTTTGTTTTGGGATTCGCGCTTCGGCCGCTACCGGGCTCAGGTTGGCTCCTGTTCGATGGGATCATCACTCTGATCCTCGCCGTGTTGATTTGGAGGTCGTGGCCGTCAAGCTCGGAATGGGTAATCGGCACACTGGTGGGGATCAGCATGCTGTTTAGCGGCACTTCTCGACTGATGCTTTCTATGGCCGCACGCAGCGTCACGAACAAGTTGGCATAGCTTTAGAAAAAACACAGCGGGGGCAACCCTCCCGTTGCCCCCACGCAAGCCGACCATCTCAGCAGAAATCTGCGCGTGAGTAATAAGAGCCGCCAGATTGGTAATAGTTTAGTCGCGATTACCAGCCCATTTTGGCCATGCGGTTGAGAATAATCGCGCTGTAGCTATTCATGCGCTCGGGCCGCCGCTTCAGTGGAGCGGGCAGAATTGCCGCGAGCCGCGCCGCCTGTTCCCGGCCGATATATTGAGCTGGGATATCGTCGTAATAACGACACGCCGATTCTGCACCGTAAACACCAGGGCCCCATTCGGCCACGTTGAGGTATATCTCCAGAATGCGCTGTTTGCCGAGGACGATTTCGGCTACCGGCACCAGTGTAGCTTCCGCGCCCTTGCGGAGGAAAGAGCGGCCCGTTCCGAAGAAAAGATTTTTTACGAGTTGCTGCGTAATAGTGGAAGCTCCTCGCATACGATCGCCTTCCAAATCGTCCCCGGCCGCGATTTGTATCTCGTGCCAGTCGAATCCATGGTGCTGATAGAAGCGCGAATCCTCCGCGGCGATGACAGCGTGCTGAAGGGCGGGCGAGATTTGGGCCAGCGGGATGAATTTGTAGTGATCGTGATACGGAGTGTGGTGAATCCAGGCTTGCAGACGGCGCTGGATGTGAACCGCGGTTGTCGGTGGATTGATCCAGCGGGCGGCCACAAGAGTCAGCGCGGCAAGCAGCCAAAGAGAAAGGACGCAAATGACAAGCCATCGAAGAAATGATCGGAGTAAACCCATCCGAGACGTGGTCGTGGTGGGTGCTTCCGGGATTGCAGTCACAATTCAGAATAATAGCCTGAGCTGGGTTGCCGCTGAAACTTGAGGGGATGGCGGTACGTGAACGCGAGGAAAACCCCGCCTTCAAAAATCCAGAACGAGGCACCCGGCCGGGGAGGCAAACGTCTCCCGGATTGAGATTCCTTGCTTCAGGGATTTTGGACACTTACACTGGCGCGAACCTGGGAGGTGCGCGATGAAGCTATCTGTCTTTTGCGGAGTGAGCCTGGATGGCTTTCTTGCCCGGCCGGACGACACGTTCGATTTTTTGAAAGCAGGCGAGCAGATGCCCCATGGTTTCGAGGAGTTTCTGGCCAGCGTTGATCTAGTGGTGATGGGACGAAGGACATTTGAAGTGGTGCTAGGGCTCGGGCACCTGGATTTATATGGCAAGAAGCCGATGGTGGTGCTGGGGAGGAGTCCGGTTGATTTTTCCGCGGTTGCAGGCGAGGCGTTCGCGCAGATGTCGGGCGAGCCGTGTGAAATCGTAAAGCAGCTCGAGTCGCGCGGCTACAAACACGCGTACATAGACGGCGGGATCACCATTCAGCGATTCCTTGCGGCCGGATGTATAGACCGAATGGTGATCACTCGCGTTCCGGTTTTGATCGGAGAGGGCGTCCCGTTGTTTGGCGCGGTGCCACGTGACATCATTTTGCGCCACGTTGCGACGCGCAGCTACGGAGGCGGGTTGGTACAGAGCGAATACGAGATTGGGGCTGAGGGGGGCCGCTAAGAATTGACGGGGGAGGGTGAGGCAGGCAGAAGCAAAAGAAAAAGATCTTACCGCAGCGGCACTCTTCGGCTCCGCACCCTTCGGCCCTTCCGCCTTCGACGGGCTCAGGGCAGGCAGCGCAGGCAGGGCAAGCTCCGAACGCAGAGGGGTGCGCAACCGCCGATAGTTCTTGATTTACGGCCGAGGGTGCACTACAAAAACGGTTCGCAGTGGAGGGGGCATCTTTTTGAGAAAAATCGCATCGGTGATTTTCTTGCTCGACAGTCTGGTGATTGGTCTTGGAGCGTTCGGCCACGGATTTCAAGCGGCGCACGTCCATGCGGCGATTGACCAATTTCCAATCGAGTCCAATTTGCATTCGATGATTTTTGTGGTCTGGTATTTCGTGAGCGGGTGCATGCTCGCGTTCGGTGTAACGCTGATTTGGGTGTGGCAGCGCCTTCGTGCCGGCGATCGTCGGCCCTTGTTCGTCGCCACCGTGATCGGCGCCTTGTACGCGGGGATAGGGACGTTCGGCCTTGTGTATCGGCATGGCGATCCATTCATGGCATTTTTCGTGATCCTTGGCGGCGTGCTCCTGATCTCCGGATACGTCTTGGCCCCTCACACGCATGCCGAAGGAAGCTGACACGAAGACGCGTTGCTGAGCTTTCCGATGATTGCGCCTCAAGTTAATTCCCGCGCCTAGCGCGATCCCCCAATTTGAAAAAAGAACTCTTGACAGTTTATACTGTGTGATGTACAGTGTATGTGGCATAGGATATGGCACCCGGCACTCAACCCGCTAATCACGAACTCTTCGAAAACCTCCGCCTGGAATTGCGCCGCGGCTGCTTAATTCTTGCCGTTCTGGCAGCACTTCGCACTGAGCAGTATGGCTACACGCTGCGCAAGATTCTTGAGGAACACGGAATGCCCATGGATGAGAGCACTCTGTATCCATTGCTCCGGCGGCTGGAAAGCCAGGGCTTGCTCAAAAGCCAGTGGCGCGAGGAAGAAAGAAGGAACAAGCGCTTTTACCGCCTTTCGCCCGAGGGTAGGGCCATGCTCAAGCAGCTGATCGCTGAATGGCAGGGAATTGATTCCTCGTTGAATGAAATCTTCAAGGAGACGGAACATGGAGCTAGTCGAACGGTACTTGCAGGCGGTTAAATTCTGGCTGCCCAAGGAGCAGCAGGACGACATCGCCGCCGAGCTCTCCGAAGACCTTCGCTCGCAGATTGAGGAGCAGGAAGGCAAGCTTGGCCGCAGGCTGGACAATGCCGAGATCGGTGCAATTCTAAAGCGCCACGGGCGTCCTTTGCTGGTGGCGAATCGTTATCTGCCGCAGCAGTTCCTGATCGGGCCGGCGTTGTTCCCCATCTACAAATTTGTATTGAAGATTGTGGCCCTGTGCTATCTGATTCCATGGCTGCTGGTCTGGTTTGGGTTGATGAGTTTCGATTCGAGTTATCGCGCGGCGCATACTATCGGTGGTGATTTGATTGGTGCTTGGGGCTCGTTATGGACCACGGCGATCCTGGCATTTGGCGTGGTGACGGCCGTGTTCGCCATCCTGGAAAGGGTGCAGAACAATTCCGGATTTCTGGATAATTGGGAGCCAGCCAAATTGCCGCCGGTCCGCAACGCAAAGCAGATTCCACGTTTTCAATCCGTTATGGCAGTGGCGGCAAATATTTTATTCCTGGCGTGGTGGATCAATGGGAAATGGTCTTTCACGTTCTTTGAAAACTCCGGCGTTCGGATTGTGCTGGCACCCGTGTGGCAGCCCATCTATTGGGCGGTCTTGTTCTTGAGTTTGGCAACCATAGTACTGTTTTCGGTGAATCTTGCGCGGCCTCAATGGACACTGTCGCGCGCCGCAATCAAAATCGTTCTTGATTGCGCAGGGGCTGGTGTCTTTTGCTGGTTCCTTAAGGCGCGTGTTCTGGCGGAAATTACGGTCCCGAATCTTTCCTCCGCTCGTGCCGCACATCTGGTAGATACGATCAACACGCTCATGGCCAGGGCGTTTCCGTTTGGTATTCTCGCCTGGGCTCTCATCATTCTCCTTGCGGACATCGGGCTTATTTACCGTATCGGGTCCGGCCGCAGGCAACTGGCGCAAAGTCTGACTGTGATGGCTCTGCTTGCAGGGACGGTCGTCGCGGCTGGAGTGGAAACATTTTGCCGGATGATCTGACGATCATCCCATCGAGTGTGTTCATCCTCACAGAGGATGGGCCCCACGCTGCTTTCCTAATCAGACTTTCGTAACCAAGGTCTTATTCTTCGCGTCTCTTCTACCGAACGAGTTTCCATTACACTTAAATCTCTTTGACATCCCGCGCGCCGCGCGATAGAAAGCACCATCATGAAAACACACACACTGCGTCGCAACGCTTTTTCTATATTGGTTGCAGCCATCCTCAGCGCCGGGTTCGTCTCCGCTCAGACCGCGCCCAGTAAGTCTGCCTCAAAACAAACTCCAGTGGCTTCTAGGGGCACCGCCACGGCCAAGCTCACCACGCCCAAGGAGGCATTCGGCTTCAACGTGGGCGACGATTTCCAAATGGTGAGCTACACGCAAGCCGAAGCCTATTGGAAGAAGCTGGCCTCGGAATCTGACCGCATGAAGCTGGTCAGCATTGGTAAGACTGCCGAGGGGCGTGACCAGTGGATGTCCATTATTTCGTCGCCTGCAAATTTGAAGCAGCTTGCCCATTACAAGGAAATCTCGCAGAAGCTCGCGCACGCCGAGGGGCTGACAGAAGAGCAAGCTCACGCTCTGGCACGAGAAGGCAAGGCCATCATCTGGATTGACGGCGGCTTGCACGCCTCGGAAACCGTTGGATTCCAGCAACTGGTTGAAACCATCTACCAGTTGGTCAGCCGCACCGACGCGGAGACCATGCGTTTCCTGAGCGATGACATTATCCTTTGCGTGGCCGCGAATCCGGACGGTTCCGAATTCGTGGCCAACTGGTACAACCGCGAGCCGGATCCCACAAAGAGGTCCATGGCCGAATTGCCAAAGCTCTACAACAAATATATAGGACACGACGACAACCGCGACTCGTACATGTCCAACATGCCAGAAACTACCAACATGAACCGCCAGTTGTTCATCGAGTGGTTCCCGGAAATCATGTACAACCATCATCAGACCGGGCCCGCGGGCGCCATTGTTTTCGTGCCGCCGTTCCGCGATCCTTTTAATTACAATTTCGATCCGCTCATTCCGCTCGGTATTGAAGCTGTCGGCACCGCTATGCACACTCGCTTGGTTGAGCGCGGCATGGGCGGCTCGGCCATGCGTAGCGGCTCCAATTATTCGACTTGGTGGGACGGCGGGCTGCGGACCACAGTTTATTTTCACAACATGATTGGCATCCTCACGGAAATTGTGGGGGGGCCGAACCCCATGCAAATTCCGCTGGTCGCCGATAAGCAATTGCCGCAAGGCGATTGGCCGCTGCCCGTTGTGCCGCAACTGTGGCATTACCGGCAATCGATTGATTACGACTGCGAGCTAAATCGCGCCATCCTCGATTACGGTTCGCACAACCGCGAAACGCTGCTCTTTAACATTTGGCGCATGGGGGAGAATTCCATCCAGCGCGGAAATGAAGATCACTGGACGATCACTCCGAAGCGGATTGACGCGCTGCGCGCGGCGACTCCCGCGGGACGAGGAGGCCGCGGGGGCGGCGAATTCGCAGGTGGTGATGCACCCCCAGGCGGTGGTGGCGGTGGAGGAGGAGCGCAGGCCGCGCCTGCAGAGCTTTACAACACCATTCTTCACGATCCGAAGATGCGCGACCCGCGCGGCTATATCATTCCCGCTGACCAACCCGATTTCGCCACGGCCACGAAATTCGTAAATACATTGCTCAAGAACGGCATCGATGTAATGAGAGCAAATTCGGAATTTCAAGTTGCGGGCAAGAGCTATCCTGAAGGTTCATTCGTTATCAAGTGCACCCAGGCCGGCCGTCCATTTATCTTGGACATGTTCCAGCCGCAAGATCATCCCAACGATTTCCGCTATCCCGGCGGCCCGCCCATTCCTCCCTACGACATCGCGGGCTGGACGCTGGCTTACCAGATGGGAGTGCAATTCGACCGCGTCCAGGATGGCTTCACCGGGCCATTCGCAAAAGTGAATGGCGTGCAGCCGATGCCCGAGATTGCAGTCGCTACCGTTGCGAAGGCCGCAGGATATTTTCTGGATCATCGCGTAAACAATTCCTTTATCGTCGTGAACCGTTTGATGAAGGCAGGCTGCGACGTTTACTGGCTGAAAACAAAAGTGACGCTTAATGATGAGGACCTGGGCACCGGCGCCATTTGGGTGCCGAGTTGCGCCGCGGGCATACCCATCCTCGAAAAGGGCGCGAAGGAGTTGGGTGTTAAAGTCACCACGTCAATGCCATCTCCAACTGGCGATGCATTTAAACTCCGGCCCATCCGAATCGGTCTATACGATCAGTACGGCGGAATTATGCCCTCCGGCTGGACGCGCTGGCTGTTCGAGCAATTTGAGTTTCCTCACGAAGTTGTCTATCCACAGACACTCGACGCTGGAAATCTGAAGGACAAATACGATGTCCTCGTCTTCACCGATGGCGCTTACCGCGCTCCCGGAGCAGGTGGCCGTGGCGGAGGCGGCGCGGGCGGCGGAGGACGGGGCGGCGCTTCCGCTGGTCCACCGATTCCAGATGAATACAAGGCGTGGCAGGGAAGAATTACGCCCGATAAAACTGTCCCGCAACTGAAGGCGTTCCTCGAAGCAGGCCGCTCCATCGTCACCATTGGCAGCTCGACCGGCCTGGCCCAACTTCTCGGCGTGCCCGTGACCAATGCGCTCGTCGAAAAGGGCGCCGATGGTAAGGATGTCCCGCTCCCCCGCGAGAAGTTCTACATTCCCGGCTCGCTCATGCGCGTCACAATCGACAACAACGATCCGCTCGCCTACGGCATGGGCCAAACCGCGGACGTGGATTTCGACAGCAGCCCCGTCTTCCACATTTCAGAAGACGACAAAGTGAAGCCAACTAATGTTGCCTGGTACGCAGGAAAGGAAACTCTCGATAGCGGTTGGGCGCTAGGACAGGCCTATCTTGATGGCGGCACGGCCATCGCAGAAGCAACCATCGGGCAGGGGAAAGTGTTCGTGCTCGGCCCGGAAGTAGCTTTCCGGGGCCAGCCCCACGGCACATTCAAGCTCTTATTTAATGGGCTGTACTACGGCAGCGCGCAGCCGACATCACTGCCTGCTCATTGACAATCAATTCACGAAAAATGGCGCGGATCGCAAGGTCCGCGCCATTTTTATTCTCTGTATCCTTACGCGCGAACTTCGCTGAAAGCCGAATCGAGCAACCTGATCGCTTCGTCTATATCGGCGCGGCCGATGTTCAACATCGGCGACAGACGAATTACGTTCCCGTAGAGTCCACCCTTGCCAATCAGCAGCCCATGGGCGCGCGTCCTCTCCAACAATTGCGCGGACGCTTCCGGAGCGGGCTCCTTCGTCTGGCGGTCCTTCACCAATTCCAGCCCTTGCATCAAGCCCATCCCGCGGACATCGCCAATCAACGTATGCTTATCCTTCAAGACTTCTAATCTGTCGCGGAAGTATTTCCCCATGGTGTGTGCGTTCTCGAGGAGGTTTTCTTCCTCAATCACCTGAATGGTTGCCCGAGCCGCCACGGAGGTAACCGGGTTCCCTCCGAAGGTGGAAATGGTCATGCCCTGAAATGCATTGGCCAATTCCGCGGTGGTGATAGTTGCGCCAATCGGGACTCCATTTCCGAGTCCCTTTGCGGCGGTAATGATGTCCGGCGTAACTTCCCACTGCTCGATGCCGAACCATTTCTTGCCGGTACGGCCGAATCCGGTCTGCACTTCATCGGCAATAAACAATCCGCCATACTTCTTCACAATCTTGAACACAATCTTGAAATATTCGGGCGGGGGAGTGATGAACCCTCCGACGCCCTGAATTGGCTCGGCAATAAAGGCGGCAATCTGCCCACTGGTCCCGGTCTGGATTAAATTCTCCACATCATTCGCGCAGGCCACTTCACATTCCGGATATTTCAAATGCAGGGGGCAGCGATAACAATAGGGGTTCACTGCGTGGGCGAATCCCACGCTGACGACGCCCGCCTTGCGCCAGGGCGCCTGCCCGGTCATGCCGCGCGCCAGAGTTGACCCGCCCGAATAGCCGTGCCGCAGGGCAACCACGTCAAAACTATTGGTCGCCATCCGCGCGAGCAGAATGGCCATCTCATTCGCTTCCGACCCGGAATTCGTGAAATAGCTCTTCTGCAGGTGGCCGGGAGTAATTTTCGCCAGTTTCTCCGCCAGGGCGACGACTTGCTCATTGGGATACAGTGTGGAGGTGTGCTGCAGCTTCCCAACCTGCGTTTGAACCGCGCCCGCAACCTTGGGATTTGCATGCCCAACAGAAATCGTAAGGATGCCCCCGAAGAAATCCAGGTATTTCCGTCCGTCTAGGTCCCAGACGTATTGCATCGAACCGCGATCGGCCACCAGCGGTTGCTGGTAGAAGTTTGTGACCGCAGGCCAAATGTATTCCTTGTGCTTGCGGATAACATCCGCACTGCTCATGGCTGCTTCAGGCTTAATTTCAGCAGCCACTTCGGGTCTGGGCGTAGTGGTCATTTTATTATCCTAAACGATCGGACGTGCTAGTGAAGTTTACCGCCCGCGAAAGCAGTCAGGCAAGGAAGTTGGCAAACATTTCGTCCAATTAAAAACCTTCGCCGCCTCCCGCGTCGCCACAAGCGGGGCTTACTTCACCAGATGCACGCCTGCCCCATCTCGCTTTACGGCAATGCCCATTACTTCATAGCGCGCACCTAAAAGCAGTTTCCCCGATCCTACAAACGCCCGCGCGGGAAAGTTGCCATGAAAATAGGTCCGGTACACATTGTTGAAATCGCCGTAGAAAGTCACATCCGAGCAGAAAACCTGGACCGACACCAGATCGTCCATGGCCATCCCGGCGGCTTCGATAGTGTGTTTCACGGAGTCCATCGCCAGTCGTGCTTCTTCTTCCGCGGTCACGCCGGGTTTCCCGGTCTTTGGATCAAGCCCGACATGACCTGCAACGTAGAGTGTGTCGCCGGCCAGGACGGCTTCGCTAAATGGCGCGGCGGTGATGGCGCTGGATTCACGCGGTAACACAATGTACTTCCGATCGTTCGCGGGGGCCTGGCCCAGGGTTTGGCTAAGCAGAATCACTCCCAACAACACGGAGATCAATTTCATATACACTCTCCAGTCTGAAGTTAGTTGCGCCTGAAATCGAGCTTTCAAGCTTCAATCACTGCGGATTGTATACCCGATGGAATTTCTGGAAGCCACCTCCGTCAATTTCGTGGGTTCAACCGACCACTGCACATCCCAGGTAAGGCGATTTTTGAGACGAGCACGCCCAGAGACGCGCCAACACAATAGAAACTACGGACTGGCTGGGGCCAACTCTGTATAATCTCGCTGGTCGATATGACGAGATTTTGGGGGTGCTTCTGGCGGGCTGTGGGACGTGTCTGGCCGGCGTGTGTTACGCAGGCCCAAGCGGTTGCCTTTAACATGTTTCTGGCCTTTTTCCCCATGCTCCTGCTGGTTTTGGGTTTCGTCAGCAGCTGGAGCTTTCTGCGCGGCGGAATAGAAATAATGGTCAACTCTTTGGACCGTTCGATGCCGCCCGGCACGGCTGCTGTTCTTCGGGATTTCCTTGCCGTTCACGCGGTCCATCCTTGGAGTTGGGCTTCTCTCGGCCTCGTTGGAACCTTGCTCGCCGGCACTCAAATGATGCGTTTGCTCATCGAGGGATTCCATATCGCCCACCGTATTGAACGCCCCGGTGTGTTCGGCCAAATTTTTCGCTCCCTCGTTCTCCTGATTGTGGCGCTGGCGCCCACGGTACTGGCTATTGCGCTCACCGTGTTTGGCAAACAATTGCGCGTCACGATGACTCAGCAATTCGGATATCCCGTAATTATTCGGGTCCTGGTCGCGGTCTCGCTCTCCCTGGTGGCGCTGGTCCTGGCCATGTTCGTCCTTGCAGTGGTGTACAGGGTAGGAACCCGCGATGTTCGCAATTGGCGCGAAGTGATGCCCGGCGCGATTCTTGCCACGGTGATGTGGTGGGTCGCCAGCTGGCTGTTTGGGGTTTACATGCGCCACGTGCCTTACAATCTGGTGTATGGCGGCTTGGCAACGGCCATCGGCCTCATGCTGTGGATGAATTTCACGGCGATTATCATCTTGCTGGGCTCGGCCTATAACGCAGAATACTGCACGGTCACGAGGAACGGCAGGCCCGCTTGAGTTTTTGCGGCATCGAATGAATCGGTCTTTGGCAGGCTTAAGTATTGGCCGCTTGCTATGCACGAGATTCACGTGGAATGTTATTCCGGTTATCGCGCCGAGGAGCGCCCGTTGCGGTTCACTGTTGGCGGCCGCACGCTGGAAATCACAAATATTGATGACCGCTGGTATTCACCCGACGCAACCCATTTCCGTGTTACCGCTTCCGATGGAAATGTTTACGTCCTCCGGTACGACAACGGACAGACTTCCTGGACTTTGGACGCCTTTCGCTCCGCGGCCCACGCCAAACTTAAGTAAAGCTCCTTGCAAAGTCTCCGAAAATACAGGGGACGGTCAGGGTAATGTGTGCTCGAAAGAACAACCGTCGAAAGCCGCGCAACTTTGCTTCCCTCGAAGGGTTAAAGTACCTATGTAGAGTTGAATTTGCGCAATCAGTCCAGCGCTGCTCGAATGGATGTAGAAGGTCCCCGGAGGAAGTCTATGGTTGGCGGTAAGAGCATTGCCCTCCCAAAACCCAATGTCAGGCGACATTCCATTAACCTCACAATTTCAATTGCGGTAGTTACCGCCCTTCTTCTTGCGGCGCCATTCTTGGCCGCGGGGGACGGTCAGAAGAAAGACCAAAAGAAAAAGAAGACTGCCGCAGACACTTCCAGCGCCACCGTAAAAGGTCTTCCAATCACCGATCTGAACGAATCCGAGGCAATCCTCCACGCACTGAACCGCTTGAGTTACGGTCCGCGTCCGGGCGATGTGGATCGTGTGCGCCAAATGGGATTGACGAACTGGATTGATCAGCAACTCAATCCCGAATCGATTGATGATTCCGGGATGCAGGCGCGACTCGATAAGTACCCCACCCTGAAAATGAGTTCCGCGAAGTTGATTAGCGAATTTCCGCAGCCACAGGTTGCCGCCCGCAGACAGGGCATAAGCATTGAGGAATACCGGAAGCAGCAGCAAGCCAAGCAACAACAGGTCAATCAGCAGATGGCCGCGATGGCGGACGCACAGAACGGCGAGACCGCTGATGGTTCGGCGGATGCGGGCGCCCCCGGCAAGATGACCAAGCAAGGATTCAACGGCGGCGATCCCAACAAAAGCCCTCTGGAGTTTTATCAGCAGCTCAAATCGCCACAGCGAGTAACGGTCGAATTGAGCATGGCCAAAGTGGACCGCGCGATTTACAGCGAACGCCAGCTTTACGAAGAGATGGTGGCTTTCTGGTTTAATCACTTCAACGTATTTGCGGGCAAGGGCGCGGATCGGTGGATGCTCACTGCCTATGAGCGCGACACCATCCGCCCCCACGCGCTGGGGAAATTTGAAGACCTGGTAGTCGCCACGGCCAAAAGCCCGGCGATGATGTTTTATCTGGACAACTGGCTCAACACCGACCCGAATGCCGAACAGCGAGTGCGGCGGCCGATGTACGTCAGACCATTTGGCATGCCTCCGCGCCCCGGCCAGCAGCAGCAGAACCAACAGAAGCGCGAATTCGGAATCAACGAGAATTACGGCCGCGAATTAATGGAACTCCACACTCTGGGGGTGGATGGCGGCTATTCGCAACAGGACGTTATCGAAGTTGCAAAATGCTTTACCGGCTGGACGATTCGCCAGCCACAACAGCAGGGCGATTTCTTTTACAATGACCTCCTGCACGTTTCAGGGTCCAAAACTGTTTTGGGGCAAACCATCCAAAGCGGTGGAATGAATGAGGGCTTGCAGGTCATTCGCTTGCTCATGCATGACCCCCATACCGCGCATCACATTTCCTTCCAGATTGCGCAACACTTTGTGAGCGACACGCCGCCTCCCGCGCTGGTGGATCGCATGGCGCAAACTTTCACCAGCAGCGATGGCGACATCAAGGCCGTCCTCCACACCATGATTTATTCCCCGGAATTCTGGTCGCGCCAAGCATACGGCGCAAAAATCAAGAGCCCTTTTGAACTGGTGGTATCCGCCGCGCGTGCCGTCGGGGCGCAGATTGACTTGCCGCTTCCGATGGTTATGTGGGCAGCCAAGATTGGCGAGCCGCTTTACAATTGCCAGCCTCCCACCGGATACAAAGACACCGCGGAGACCTGGGTAAATACGGGAGCCCTGCTGAACCGGCTGAACTATTCGCTGACCCTGGCGAGCGGCCGGATGCGCGGCGCGCATGTGGATATCGCCTCGCTCGTTGGCGCGGAGGCCATGCATGATCCACACGAGGCGTTGGATCACGCCATCACCGCGCTGCTGAACGGAAATATCTCAGCGAATACCCGCTCAACACTCGAAAAGCAGTTGGACGATCCACAAGTCTTGCAGGCAAAACTGGACGACCCCGTCAAACAGGTGAATATCGGCACCGTGGCGGGATTGGTATTAGGCGCGCCGGAATTCCAGCGCCGTTGATTCTATTGCACAGGTCGTGGCTTTAGTAGCGATGGTGCAGCGTTGGCCAAGGGCTTCAGCCTTGAAGCCAAATGGAGAGTTGGAAGGGAGTAGCAAGATGCGAATCGATCGGCGAGTTTTCATCAAGAATAGCGGCATCGCCATGCTCGGTCTGAGCACTTTGCCCGCGTTCCTCAAGCGAGCCGTCGCGGCCACAGGCATGCCCAACAAGAAAAAACTGGTCGTGCTCTTTCAGAGAGGCGCGGCCGACGGTCTCAACATCGTCGTACCCTTCGGCGAGCAGAATTACTACCGCATCCGCCCCAGCATCGCCATTCCCGCGCCCAAGCAGGGTGGAGACTTGGCTGCGATCGATTTGGATGGATTCTTCGGCCTTCACCCGTCTCTTGCCCCGCTGTCGCCCCTATTTCATAACGGTCAGCTGGCCATTGTTCACGCCGCTGGCTCGCCCGACACAACTCGCTCTCACTTTGATGCGCAAGACTACATGGAATCCGGCACTCCTGGAGTGAAAGCCACTGACGACGGATGGCTCAATCGCACCTTGCAGACCACGCCCGATAAAGAGGCCACGCCGTTCCGTGCTGTGGCTCTGGGCGCAAATCTCCCGCGAACCTTGCTCGGCTCGGCTCCAGCGGTCGCGCTGCCCGACGTAAAACAATTTCAGGTTATGGCCGGCGCAGGTTCGCCGATGATACAAGGCGGCTTCGAGGCCATGTACGCTGAAACGGTGGACACTGCGCTCCGAGGCACTGGCACCGAGACGTTTGAAGCGATTGACATGCTGAAGAAAGCAAATCCCGCGCAATTTCAGCCTGAAAACGGCGCCGACTATCCAAAAAACCGATACGGCCAGAGCATCCAGCAAGTGGCGCAGTTGTTGAAGGCCAACATCGGCCTCGAGGTCGCATTCCTCGATACCGGCGGATGGGACAACCACGTGAACGAAGGCGGCGTGCAGGGACAGCTCTCCAATCTTCTGCGGGATCTCGGACAGGGGTTAAACGCTTTCCACCAGGACATGGGTGATCGCATGGAAGACGTCGTGGTCGTCACCATGTCGGAGTTTGGCCGCACCGCGCACGAGAATGGGAATCGAGGCACCGATCACGGCCATGCCAACTGTATGTTCGTCATGGGCGGCGGAGTAAGGGGTGGAAAAGTGTATGGCCGTTGGCCGGGTCTCTCATCCGAGCAGTTGAACGAAGGGCGCGATCTCGCGTTGACCACTGACTTCCGTTCCGTGCTCGGCGAAATCATTCAGACGCATCTGGGCGCAAGAGACCTGAAAACCGTGTTTCCCGGATTTGAAAACGATCCGCGGAAATTCCCCCATTTAATGAAAACCTAGCCTTTTGAACAATCAAACCAAGTCAGACGCGGGGCAGCGCTAGCTGGTCGCGTCGTCCCTTTTAGTTTCGAATTCCTCGCACCACACCGAATTTCACAGCTCAAGTCATTGCAATCTTCCCGCCGATTGCATATGTTCTCTCCGTCCGGAACAACATGGGTACGGCTTTCAGAAAGCTTCAGTAGGTGCGCGCTGAGGCGGGTGAGGCATGATGAAAAACTTTTTTTGCCGTGTGATGATGATCTTGCTGGGTCTCCTTTTCATTTCCGCCGGCAATTCTGTGCAAGCGCAAGGCACGCCGCCCCCCAAGACGAAGGCTGCAGCGGCGGTCCCGGCAAAAACACCGGCCGACCGAGGGGTGACAGCCGCTGCCCGCCCCGACCTCACCAAGCAGCCGACGCTCTATGTGGTCAGCTACGCGCATCTGGACACCGAGTGGCGGTGGGAATATCCGCAGGTTATCCAGGAATATCTCACCAAAACTATGCGCAATAATTTCGCGCTGTTTGATAAATATCCGCACTACATCTTTAACTTCACCGGCGCGAACCGCTATATGTTTATGAAGGAATACAATCCCGCGGATTACGCGCGCCTCAAGCAGTACGTTGCCGCGGGCCGTTGGTTTCCGGCGGGCTCGTCCATCGAGGAGAGCGATGTGAATTCGCCCTCGGCCGAGTCGATTTTTCGCCAAATCCTGTACGGCAACAAATTCTTCCGCCACGAATTTGGCAAGGCCAGCGCGGAATATATGCTCCCGGATTGCTTCGGATTTCCCGCGTCGTTGCCAAGCATTTTGGCTCATGCGGGTATCAAGGGCTTCTCCACTCAGAAACTTTCCGCGGTTTGGCAGCCGGCGCCTCGCGTCGGCGGACCTGATTCACCTGAACAAACTCCATCGGGAATTCCGTATAACGTCGGCCTGTGGGAAGGACCCGACGGAAAAACGATTATCGCCGCGCTCAACCCGGGCGGGTACGGAACGCAGGTTTATTCCGACCTCAGCAAGAACAATACGCCTCCCTCCAATGCGGGAAATGCGGGCGGAGGGTATACCTGGGATTGGCCCGACCGCGTCAATTTGAATGGAAAGGTCACCGGCCTCTACGCCGATTATCACTACATCGGCACCGGCGATGTGGGCGGCTCGCCCAATGAAAGTTCTGTGAAATTGCTGGAAGCAATCGTCACCAAGAGTATTGCCTCCATTCCTCCCATACGCTCCGGCGGCCGCGGAGCGCAGCAGCAACCTCCTCCGCAGCCGGGCCCGGCCGTCCGTGTTGGCGATGGGCCACTTCACGTTATCTCTGCGAGAGCGGACGAAATGTTCCTGGACATGAAGCCCGATCAGACTTCACGCTTGCCGCGATACAAAGGCGACCTCGAACTCATCAATCACTCGGCTGGCTCGATTTCATCACAGGCCTACCACAAGCGCTGGAATCGGCAGAACGAATTGCTGGGCGCAGCTGCGGAAGAAGCGTCCGTGGCCGCGGCCTGGCTGGGAGGACGCACCTATCCGCAGGACCGCCTGACTCATGCCTGGAGACTTGTACTGGGAGGCCAGTTTCACGACCTCATGGCCGGAACCGCCACACCGAAATCGTACGAGTATTCCTGGAATGACGATGTGATTGCTATGAACCAGTTTGCGGGAGTCATCACCAGCGCAACGAGTGCGATTGCCTCGTCATTGAACACGCAAGCTCAAGGCACACCCATCGTGGTCTTTAATCCACTGAACATTGAGCGCGAGGATGTTGCGGAAGCTGATGTTTCGTTTCCAGGGGGCGTCCCTAAGTCGATTCGGGTGTTGGGACCGGATGGTAAAGAAGTCCCCGCACAGATTGTGAGCGTAAAGGACAAGGCCGCGAAAATCCTGTTCTTAGCCAAAATCCCTTCCGTGGGTTACGCCGTTTACGATGTTCAGCCCTCCGAAACCGCGATAGTGGATGCTGAGTCTGCGCTGAAGGTGACCGACTCATCGCTTGAAAATGCCCGCTACCGGGTGCAGGTGAATTCCGGTGGCGATGTCTCCAGCATTTTCGATAAGAAACTCAGCAAGGAATTGCTTTCCGCTCCGATAAGGCTTGCCATCATCACGGATAATCCCAAGCAATGGCCGGCATGGAACATGGATTTCGATCAGGAGACCGCGGCGCCCCGAACCTACATCGGCGGCGCGGCAAAAATCCGTATTGCAGAAAACGGTCCGGTCCGCGTCGCGCTTGAAATATCGCGTGAAGGCGAGGACTCAACATTTGTGCAGACAGTCAGCCTCTCGGCGGGAGATGCCGGTGACCGGGTGGAGTTCGGTAATGTGATTGATTGGCACGCCAAGGAAGCCAATCTCAAAGCAACGTTTCCGCTGACCGCTACAAACAAAATGGCCACCTACAACTGGGATTTGGGCACAATTCAGAGGCCCAACGAGGACGAACGGCAATTTGAAGTAGCTTCGCACCAGTGGATTGACCTCACCGACCAAAGCGGCACATATGGAGTGACAATCCTCACCGATGACAAGAATGCATCAGACAAGCCTGCGGACAACACGTTGCGCCTGACACTGTTGCGGACGCCAGGCACTCGTGGCGGCTACGCCGACCAAGGATCGCAAGATTTGGGCCACCATGAATTTGTGTTCGGCCTCGCTGGACACGAAAGTGACTGGCGCCAGGGCGATACCGATTGGCAGGCGTACCGCTTGAACCAGCCGTTGATCGCTTTTGAAACGAGCAGCCACAGCGGATCGCTCGGGAAGAGTTTTTCACTGTTGAAATTCACCACTTCCAATCTCCGGGAAATCCCCAACAACCGCGTGCGGCTGTTCGCATTGAAGAAAGCCGAAGAAAGCGATGAGGTGATTGTCCGATTCGTGGATACCAGCGGCGCGGCTCAATTCCATTTGAATGTGAAATTCGCTGCGCCCGTGATTTCGGCGCGGGAAGTGAACGGACAGGAGTTGCCTATCGGTCCCGGAACTGTGGCTGGCGGCGCTCTTGTGACTTCGCTCTCTCCAAATCAAATTCGCAGCTACGCAGTAAAGCTCGGCCCCGCGCCCTCAAAGGTTGCGGCATCAATCTCGAAGCCAGTCACATTGCCGTACGACATTTCGGTGGCCACCCACGATGGCAGAGCGTCCGAAGGAGCGTTCGATTGGCTGCCAAATAATCAGGGCGCGCCCCAAGGCAAAGCCCTTCCGGCAGAATTGCTGCCCACGGACATCCCGTTCGCGGGCGTACATTTCAAGCTGGCTCCTGCGGGCACAGGAAAGCCCGATGCGGTGACCGCCCACGGCCAAACCATCAATTTACCCGAAGGCAAGTTCAACCGCCTGTATATCTTAGCTGCCGCGATTCGCGATCAAAAGAGCACCTTCATCATCGGAGACAAGCCCGTTGACCTCACGATTCAGGATTGGACAGGGTTTATCGGCCAGTGGGATAACCGCGGTTGGGAATCGCGTCAGGAGCCTATCCAAAGGCCCGCAGATGCCCCTCCATTGCCCGCTGGTGCGCCCACAATGCGTACCGTGACTGTTTTCTCGGGCCAGATAACTCCGGGCTTCATAAAGCGCGCTGACGTGGCCTGGTTCTCCTCGCATCGCCACGATTCTGGAGGGGCCAATGAGGCCTACGCCTACTGCTACTTGTATGCCTACGTCCTGGATATTCCTGCGGGTGCGAAGACGCTGACGTTGCCCGACAATGAGCGAATCCGTATCCTGGCAATCACCGTTTCGAATGAGCCGGCGGAGGTCCATCCTCTGCGACCCCTTTACGACACGCTGGAGCATTCGAATCCGTAGACCTCGCAAACCTTCCAGATTGAACATTTGAGTGAACCCGCATCTAGGTGCGGATTCACATCCACTTAAATAATGACTTTTTGACGGGTGAAACCGTCCTATAAAAAGTGTGGGATCGTCTGATGCGGAAGTGTGTGAAGTGTCCTCGCGTTGAATTGGCTCGGAGGCAGAGGGGAATTCAACAATGCCGATACTAACTTCAATCGAAGTGCTGCTTCAAGACACTCGGTTTGCGTTGCGGCAACTCCGTCGAAGCCCCGCATTCACAGCCGTTGCGGTATTGACACTGGCGCTGGGGATCGGTGCTAACGCAGCTATTTTCAGCGTGATGAACGCAGTGATCCTGCGGTATCTCCCGGTCCGCGACCCGCAACAGCTGGTGTACCTGCACACCAGCGATTTCCCCGGAGGTCAGAGCGGATATGGAGACACTTCACTGACAGAGCCCATATTCGAGCAGTTGCGCACGGAACGCGCTGTCTTCACGGATTTGATGGCCTACGTGCCGCTGGGCTTCAATCGTGTTTCTGTCCGCTACGGCAATGATCCAGAAGAAGCTTGGGCCGACATGGTGAGCGGGAATTTCTTCACGGGCCTGGGTGTGCGGCCCGAGTTTGGCCGGGTGTTCAACCCGGAAGACGAGAAGACGCACGCGCCCGTCGCCGTAGTAAGTTATGCCTATTGGAGCACGCGGCTCGGTCATGATTTTGCGGCACTCAGCCAGCCGCTCTATGTCAAAGGTGTTCCATTTACGATTGTCGGCGTTACCCCCCGTGGATTTGAAGGTGTCGAGCACAACTTTGCGACGGAAGTCTATATTCCTTTGCAGACGCGTCCGGACCTGAAGCCGTGGGCAAATTCGCCGAATGAAAGGCATTCACTATATGGGACGCCAGATTGGTGGTGCCTGCTTGAAATCGGGAGACTGGCGCCCGGCGTAAACATGCAGCAGGCACAACTGCAGCTGAATCCCGTGTTTCAACGGATCTCCCCAAAGCGAAATCCCACGGACACACCGCCGCACCTCTCGTTGACTGCGGCGCGCGGCATTGAAGGATTGAGGGATGACTACCAGAGGCCTCTATCCGTATTGATGGGTATGGTGGGACTCGTACTGGTGATCGCCTGCGCGAATGTGGCCATGCTGTTGATGGCCCGCAACGCGGCCCGCCAGCGCGAATTCAGTTTAAGGATGGCCATCGGCTGCAATCGCGCAAGGCTGTTCCGCCAGCTGCTTACGGAAAGTTTGTTGCTTGTGGGGGCGGGGGCCTTGCTCGGCTGGCTGTTTGCGATCTGGGCCACTGGTGCGCTCTCCTCATGGTCCGAAATGACTCTGAGCCTGGCGCCTGATCTCCGCGTGTTCCTGTTTGCGCTGGGAATCTCCTTGATTGCGGCCCTGGCCTTCGGTTTGGCGCCGCTTCCTGGCGTGGTACGCATTCCCGTCGCGCACGTCTTAAAGTCCTCAACGGCAAACAGGACCGTGGCAAACTTCGCAGCGGAAAGATTGTTGTCGCGCTTCAAATAGCCGTTTGTTTGGTCTTACTGGTTGGGGCGGGACTTCTGGTGCGGACTCTGCGCAATCTGGAGAATGTGAATCTCGGCCTGCATATCGACGGGTTGTTCGTGTTTGGAATCGAGCCGCAACAATCGGTTCATTCCGATGCGGAGGCTATTCACTTTTTCCAATCGGTCACGGAGCGCCTCCGCGTCCTGCCCGGCGTGGAGTCCTTGACCTTGGCTGCGAACAGGCTAGGCGGAGACGTCAGTAGCAATACCGGCGCCTACGTGGACGGCGTGCTGCCCAAAGTGGGCAATGGAAGCTTTCCGGGCATGCGTTGGAACGCGGTGGGTCCTGATTTCTTCCATGTACTGGGCGTTCCCATTCTTTCAGGCAGGGACATCACGGATGCTGATACGGCTACCGGGCCCAAAGCCGTGGTCGTAAATAAGACATTCGCGGACCGTTATCTATCCACTCAGAACCCAATCGGCCATCATGTCGCGTTTTCGAACGCCGCCGGGTCCAGCCAGTTTGCTATCGTCGGCGTGGTCGCCGATAGCAAATACGTTGGAATCGAAGAGACACCCCGGCCGATGGCTTATTTTCCTTACACGCAACGCGGCGGCATTGGCCACATGTCCATTGAACTGCGCACGCAAGGTAATCCGGCAGGTTTGTTGCCGGAAGTGCGCGAGGCAATTCGCGAAATTGCGCCTGAAGTCCCTCTTCTGCACCCCACGACTCAACGCGCGCAGTTTGATGAAACGATTGGGCAAGAACGATTGATCGCCAGGCTGGCCCTTTTCTTTGGATTGCTCGCCGTGGTGCTGGTGGCCACGGGCTTGTACGGGACGCTGGCCTATCGCGTGAATCGCCGGACATCCGAAATCGGGGTGCGCATGGCATTGGGCGCGCAGCGCGGTCAGGTGCTGTGGATGGTTCTGCGTGAAAGTTTAGTGGTTTGCCTAGCCGGTGTGGTGGTTGGACTGCCCGCTGCGTACGCTTGCACGCGGCTTTTGCGATCCATGCTGTTTGGACTTCAGCCCAGCGATCCCCTCAGTTTCGTTGGCGCGCTGGGTGGGATCATTTTAGTTGCACTTCTGGCGAGCATGATTCCCGCGCGGCGGGCGGCATCTGTTGATCCCATGATCGCGCTGCGAAACGAGTAGCACCTCGCCTGATGTCGAGGCGATTGAATTGACATTATTGATTCGCGGGTACCAAGCGCAAAGTTTGAGCGGTCGCGCGATCGACGGCGGCCGTCGTGAAGGGGGCGGGCAGAGGATCTCCTGCGAACCAAACGGGGAATTGATCGGCGTAGTGAGAGCTGGCAGGTTGGCCAGATTCTCCCGTGGTGATCTCCATGAAGGAGCGGTCCCAGTCTGACAGGTCAGCAACCAAGCGCATAGATGGTCCGTAATTGGGGCCCATAGCTTTGATGCAACCGGGGGCGCCAGACTGATCGAAGGGACCGAGGCTCAGGTATTTCGCAAGAATTCCCGATTGACCGAGGGCGTGCGCCATGAAGAGGGCATTGCGTTTTCCCCAGCGCCAGGTGGTGATGTCCTGTGACCCGGTGGAAGTAGTTAGTTCGGCGACGGCCAGATCGGCGCTGGCGATGAGGAAGTCGTCATAGTTGTGAAATTCTTGCGGGAGCCAAACTGCAGGGCGCTCGCGGAGCACGTGCTCGATGAAGACGTCGGTGCGTGGGTAGGATAAGGGCGTATCGCCGAGATATGGATGAAAAAGGTTGCGCTCCAGCGTACGGCGAGTTTGTTCGACGAAAGTTGACTCAATGGAATCCGCAGTCGTGCGGCCATCCCAATTGGCAAGCATTTGGATTAGTTTTGCGGTGCGATCGTCCTGCGGCTTTGTTTTTTCGGCAGCATTGACAAGCGCCTTGGCCACAAAAACGTCCATCTCGCTGACGACGTCGTTTTGAATCGTAGAGAAGTCCTGCGGCTGGAATTTCTTATCCTGGCCGAGCAATGTGAAGATGCGGTCAGTGCGCCAGGGCGACATCCAAATGGCGGTGAGGAAATAAGGGTAGTCCGGGCCGGCAACGCGGGAATTGGCGGTGGCGATGATGCCGCCGGGCGGGTCAAGAACTTGCGGCATTTCGTCGAATGGAATGTAGCCATTCCATTCGTACTCGCCAGAGTCACCGGGCATGGGCGCCGCACCGCAGGGAGTGCCGAGTGGCAGCGGTGATTCCGGCGGCGGCCACACGCCGCATTTTCTAATCGGGACGCGCGCCGCCACCAGAAATCCAATATGGCCCGAGGTATCGGCATACACAATATTCTGTCCGGGGCCCACGGAATCGCGCAGTGACTCGCGGAATTCCTGCCAGTTGTGAGCGAACTGGTTCTTAAAATAGCTGTGCGCCAGGCCACCCGGTTCGGTCGCAGTCCACTTAAGGGCGTATCCGGTGTTTCCACGGAGGACCATGACTGGGCCGTGTCGCGTGACGATTACGTTCAGGATTTCGGGCGCCCTTCCTTTGACGGCGATGACTTCTTTGCGGACATCCGCGGTAACCCACTTGCCGCCGGCGCGATACTCGACTTCGTTTGCCGGATTGAAAGTTTCCACGTAGAGATCCTGCACGTCCGCCCCATTGTTGGTAAAACCCCAGGCGATTTGATCGTTGTGCCCGATGACGATTCCCGGAACTCCCGGAAGCGTGAATCCTTCGGCGTTCCATCCGGGCGAGGACAATTGCACCAAGTACCAAATATCGGGAGTGGATAGGGAGAGATGCGTATCATTGGCGAGAAGGGGCTTGCCGGAGGCGGTGTGCGTGCCGTCCACAACCCAGTTGTTGCTGCCGAATGCGGCGCGGACTTGCTCGTCAAACTGAAAGAGAGTGCTCTCAGCGAACGACCATAATCCCGCGGCAGATTCGGGTTCCTGTGAGGCTGTGGGCGCGAGCGCTTTGGTCGGCCTGATGGGCGAGGGACCTACTCTCGGAAGCTGTTTTGGAGCGGTTGCTGTGCTTTTAGGCGGTGTCGTCGGTCGTGCGCCGACGATAGGGTGATCGTACGGAGAGGATTCGTCGTATAGGAATGCCGCCCGCTCCTGGCCAATTAGCGCGCTGACGTCGAGGCGATTCAAATCCCAGCGCCAGGAGCTGGTAAGAGTTTGATACATGTAGCCGACGACCAAAAGAGTGTCGGCAGGGCGCCAGGGCTCCGGGTCATAACGCAGGAGCGAAAACTCAATGGGCAGACGGCCGCGGTTGGCGGCGATGTATTGGTTGACACCTTGTGCGAACGATTCCAATTGTGCGCGCTCTTGCGGATCCAGCATCGGCACATCACGGTCCGCGGCTTCACTCAATCCCAGGCGGCGGAAATTGCGATCGATTTCAATCGTTGCGGGGCCGATGATTTCGGAGAGCCTTCCTGAAGCAGCACGGCGGACGAGATCCATCTGCCAAAGGCGGTCCTGCGCCATGACGTACCCCTGGGCGAAGGAGAGGTCGTCAAGTGACTTTGCCCGGATGTGTGGAATGCTGTAAGCGTCACGCTGGACAACGACCGCAGCGGTGAGCCCAGAGACCTGCAAAGTGCCATCCACCTGGGGCAACGAGTGATGAATAAACCACCAACCCCATCCTCCAATACCGATGAGGAGAAGAAGCAGGACGAGAACGAAGTATGTGAGGACGCGGCGCAAGAGCGATCTGGCTCCCGATAGGGCCCGCGAAGACTTGTGCGATTGATTGGGCCGACCGGGGAAGTTTATTGTGCCGGGCGGTTTAGAACAAGCATTGTCGGGAGCGGCTGCTTCCAGATAGTGGATACCCTTGGGATGAGGGAGTGGAGGCTGTTAGAATCGCGCCGTGGCACTCATTCGACTCTTCGGCGTACTTGTCCTGGTCTTTATCAACGCTTTTTTTGCGGCGACGGAGTTCGCGCTGGTAGCTGTGAGGCTATCCCGCGTGAGGCAATTGGTGGCGCGCGGCAGCAGCAACGCCCGGATCGTGCAGGAACTCGTCTCGCATCTCGAGCGAGTCATATCGGGCGTGCAGGTCGGGATCACCCTCACAACCATTGGAATCGGGTTTCTGGGCGAAATTACCATGGCGCAAGCGATTGCGCCGATTTTGTGGTGGATGCCTGGGACGCACGCGGTCCTCGTGTCTCACGCTATCTCTCTGGCGCTGGCATACGCATTGCTGACCATGCTGCATGTGGTGTTGGGTGAGCTGGTGCCGAAAGGCATCAGCTTAAGCCACGCGGAGCGAGTGGCGTTGCTGGTGGCGCGGCCCTTTCAGTGGTATTTGGGGGTTTTTCGTCCGGCAATCAGTTTGCTGGATGGAATGTCGCGCATGGTGATGCAGGGGCTGGGTGTAGCTCCCCGACTGAGCCACACGATGGTGCACTCCGCGGAAGAGTTACAGGTAATTATCCAACAAGCGCGTGAACGGGGACTGCTGGCGAGTGAAGAAGAGCGATACGTGCAGAGCGCGCTGGAGCTGGGAAAGCTCGAAGTGCGCGAGATCATGGTGTCGCGGCCGGACGTGCATGCGCTCCCGGCGGGCGCATCGCTTGAAGAAACAGTCCAACTT
>DATGHC010000048.1:0-2160 GCA_035308165.1 Candidatus Acidiferrales bacterium
ATTATCAGGATCGCGCCACCTGCGTGCTGTTTGGGGACGGCGCAGGCGCCGTCCTGCTGGAACCTACCGACCGCGAAGACGAAGGCATTCTCGACTTCGTGCACGATGTCGATGGCTCCGGAGGAAAATTTCTCTACATGCCCGGCGGCGGATCGCTTCACCCCTCTTCCCACGAAACCGTGGATCGGAAAATGCACTACGTCCATCAGGAGGGCGCCCAGGTCTTCAAATACGCGGTGCGCCGCATGGCGGATCTGGCCTGCGAAATGCTCGTACGAAATGGATTCACGAGCGAAGACCTGGCGCTGGTTGTGCCCCACCAGGCCAACTTGCGGATCATTCGCGCCATGCAGGAGCGGCTCGGCGTGGAAGACTCGAGAATCATGGTGAACATCGACCGCTACGGGAATACGACGGCAGGAACCATACCCTTGGGGCTGCGCGATGCTGTCGCCGAGGGCCGGCTCAAAAAGGGTGATCTCGTCTTACTCGTCGCCGTCGGTGCAGGATATACGTCCGGTGGGGTTCTGCTTCGCTGGGCCTACTAGTCCAGTGACCGCTTGGAGACATCCTTTGTAAGAATTTGTGCACTAGCCACGTGTTGGATAGAAACTCGGGGGCATGCGGACCTATCGTCGGCTTTGCGTGCAGTTGACCCAGCGGGACCGTGAGAAAATCGATGACGTACTGAGCGGAGGCATCCAACCCACGCGCGTGGTGCTGCGGGCTCTGGCTCTGACCCAATTACACAATGGCCAACCTGTTTCCCAAGTGGCGGCGAATGTGCGCTTGGCATCGAAAACCGTGCACGACATCGGGCAGCGCTACCAGGACGGGGATTTGGACCGCGCGTTGTACGACAAGCAACGGCCAGGAGCGGCCGAGTTGCTGGACCAAAGCCAGAAGCAGCGGATCATTGCCATGGTCTGCAGTGCTCCACCCGGAGGGTGCGCCCGGTGGACGGTGCGGTTGGTGGCCGAGGAGGCCGTCCAACGAAAACTGGTCCCCCAGGTGGGACGGGAAACCATTCGGGTTCTCCTGCTCCACCACGACCTGAAGCCGTGGCGGGAAAAAAATGTGGTGCGTGGCGGAACTCGATGAGGAGTACATCGCCAAGATGGAAGATGTTCTGAAGACGTACGAGAAACCCTACGATCCCAAAGAACCTGTGGTCTGCCTGGATGAAAAGCCGGTGACCCTGCATGCCGATGTGCGCGTGCCCCAGCCGGCCAAGCCAGGCAGAGAGGCGCGGCGCGACAATGAGTACAAACGATGCGGCACGGCGAATGTGTTCTGCGCGGTGGAACCAAAGGCGGGGAAGCATTTTACTTTTCCCACCGCGAATCGCACCGCAGAACAATTCGCCCAGGGGGTCCGCGCAGTGGCCGAACACTACCCGGAAACGCAAACGATCCACCGGGTGATGGATAATCTCAACATCCATGGCCGCAAGTCCCTGACCGACTTTTACGGTGAGCAACCGGGCAGCGCCCTCTGGGATCGCTTCACCGTGCACTACACTCCCAAACACGGAAGCTGGCTGAACCAAGCGGAAATCGAGATCGGCCTATTTTCCCGGCAATGCCTGGGCCAGCGAAGAATTCCGGATTTGCCGACGCTGCGCAGCGAGAGTCGCGCGTGGAATCGTCGGATCAACCACGCTGGCGTCACCATCAACTGGAAGTTTGACCGAAAAGCCGCGCGCAAAAAGTTTGGCTACACAAACAACTCTTTCACGCGGTCTAAGAACTAGCGGGTCCCAGCGGCTGCTATGCTTGGCGGGTTGGTTCGAATCTGGCATCTCGTAAAGGTATGCGTGCGCATCATAGGCGTGCCTCGTGATGAGGCCGTATTCCGCCCAGCGGATAACAGTCGCTTCATGGCTTGACCAGCAGCTATCGGCGGCATGACATGGACCCACATCTCTATTTCATGCAACTGCTGGTGAATCTCCCGACCTGGCCAGCTCGTGACCTCGACGCTTGGCTTCCCGACCGTTGGAAACAAACTCATATCGCCCGGTGCGCCGCTCTGGGAATTCCCGTTCCTCCCAACCCATAGTCCCTGCACTTCACGTATCGCTCACGAATAATATTTACAACAGAATACGCCGAGAGTATATATGGATGTGGATCTTATGAGCGAGAATTCCTGGATTCG
>DATGHC010000049.1:0-30578 GCA_035308165.1 Candidatus Acidiferrales bacterium
CTGCGGGCGGTGCTGGACGCGGATCGCGTTCTGGGGAATCAGTCGCGAGTGGAAAGGTCGTCAACGGACGCGAATATTCCACTGTCGTTGGGAATTCCGGCCATAGGCCTTGGCTGTGGAGGGCGAGCGGGCGGGGCGCACACGACTTCGGAGTGGTACGATCCCGCGGGCCGGGAGGTGGGTATGCAGCGTGTGCTGCTGACGCTGGTAAGCGCGGCTGGTCTCGCGGTGGAGGTCGAGAAATGAAGATTGCCGTGTTTCGACTGGGAATAATCGCGGCATTGAGCGCGGCACTGGTTGGCGCTGGTGGACGGAAATTCATGGCGGGTCAGAGGTTGATGGCTGACCCACCGATTGATTTGGGAGCAGGCATGGAGCAGACAAACGCACCAGCGGATTTGGCACTGATCAATGGAGTGATTTACACGGGGGATGCGGCCAAGCCGCGAGTGGAGGCGTTGGCGTCACGCGGAGAATCGATTATCGCCACGGGAACGACCGCTGAAACCCAGAAACTAATTGGTGCCAAGACCACAGTGATTGATTTGCGCGGCGGATTCGTGATGCCGGGATTCAATGACGCGCATCTGCACCTGGGCAGCGCGGCGCAAGGAAAGTTGAGTGTGAATTTGGAAGGCGCGCGCTCGATTGAGGAATTCCAGCGCAGAGTTCGAGCGCGGGTGGCCTCATCGATACCGGGAGATTGGATCACGGGGCGCGGATGGGACCATACGCTTTGGACTCCGGCAAGATTTCCGACGCGGCAGGACCTGGATGCGGTGTCGAAAGACCACCCCATGTTCTTCACGCATATTTCGGGGCACGTGTCGGTGGCGAATTCAAAAGCGTTGGAGCTTGCGGGAATTACCGCCACGACGCCCAATCCACCGGGCGGTGAGATTGAACACGATGCGCAGGGGCAACCGGATGGAATGTTGAAGGAGGGCCCTGCGGCCGGTCTGGTGGGGCGAGTCATTCCGCCCATTACGGAAGCGCAGCGCGTGCACGGAATTGAACTGGCGCTGGCGGAGATTGCCAAGAATGGCGTTACTTCCATTCAAGACAATTCTTCGTGGGACGATTTCCTGGCCTACCGTGCGCTGAAAAAGGAAGGGAAGCTGACGGCGCGAGTCACAGAATGGCTTCCGTTTGACGCGCCGCTCGAGCGGCTGGAAGAAAGGCGGCGCGACGGCGGGACCAGCGACCCGTGGCTAAAAACCGGTGCGCTAAAGGGATTCATGGATGGAGCGCTGGGCACGGGGACCGCGGCGCTGCTGGCGCCGTATGCAGATGACCCCAAGTCGAGCGGGATATTGGAGTCGCATCCGGGCGATTTGAACCAGATGTCCATCGAAAGAGACAAAGCGGGATTTCAGATTGCATTCCACGCCATCGGGGATCGCGGGAACCGCGTCGCACTGGACGCGTTTGCTGCAGTGGTTGCGGCCAATGGAGTGCGCGACCGGAGGGATCGTATCGAACACGCGCAGATTGTGGCACCTGAAGATTTCGCGCGATTTGCATCGTTGCACGTGATCGCCTCGATGCAGCCGTCGCACCAGACGACCGACATGCGCTGGGCGGAGAAGCGCTTGGGGGCGGAGAGGATTAAGGGCGCGTACGCCTGGCGCACGATGTTGAATGACGGCGTGAAGCTTGCGTTTGGCACGGACTGGCCCGTAGAGATTATCAACCCAATGCGCGGGCTGCACGCTTGCGTATCGCGTCAATTGCCCGACGGCACGCCGCCGGGCGGGTGGCAACCCCAGGAAAAGATTTCGATGGATGAATGTATCGCGGCTTATACAACTGGAGCTGCCTATGCGGAATTTGAGGAAGGGAAGAAGGGTCAGCTTGTGCCCGGGCAATATGCCGATTTCATCTTGCTGTCCGCGGATGTGACCAAGATTCCGCCGGGCGAAATTCTCAAGACAAATGTCTTGAAAACTGTTGTGGGCGGGCGAGTGGTTTACGATTCGATGCAGGGCGCCGCGACACACTGAAGTTCATTCCACAATTACACCCTCACGGATTACAATCCGCGCGTCCATGTCCACACGAATCAAAGCCGATCTTGCGCTGGCGATGTGCGCTCTGGTCTGGGGGGCGACATTTGTGCTGGTGAAAAACGCTCTGGCGGACGCATCGGTGTTCGCATTTCTGGCGGCGCGATTTGTTATATCCACCGCTCTGGTGGGACTTATTTTCAGGCGCTCGCTGAAGCGGGCGACGCGCGCGGAAGTCCGCGCCGGGTTGTGGATTGGGATATTCATGTTCGGGGGATACGCGTTCCAAACGGTAGGCCTGGTGAGCACGACTCCCTCAAAGGCAGCGTTTATCACGGGATCGAGCGTGGTGCTGGTGCCGATTTTTCATGGAATATTTTGGAAATCGCGCATCGGGCTGTGGGTCTGGTTGGGCGCGGTGGCCGCGCTGGCGGGGCTTTATTTTTTGACGGTGCCGCGCACGGGGTTAACGGGATTAAATCACGGTGACTTGATCGTGGGTGGTTGCGCGGTGGTGTTTGCGCTGCACATATTGTTTGTAGGACATTTCAGTCCGAAACATTCCGTAGGGTCGCTGAGTTTCTACCAGATTGCAATGACCGCGGCTCTTTCGTTGCTAGCGATGCCGGTATCGTCGATTTTGCATTTGGAGCCGGTGCGATTCCGACCCAGCCCCGAATTGTTGCTGGCGATTCTGATTTGCGCGGTGTTTGCGACGGCGTTCGCATTCTCCATCCAAATTTGGGCGCAGCAACACACTACGCCTTCGCACGTGGCCATTCTCTTTAGCCTGGAGCCGGTTTTCGCGGCGGCGACCTCATATTTGGTGCTCGGTGAACGGCTTTCGGGGCGTGCGCTGGCAGGGGCCGCTCTTATTTTGGCTGGAATTGTGCTGGCGGAACTTCTGGGGCCTGCGCCGGTTGCAGTGGAATCAACGGGAGAGGTTTGATTGTCGCGGTAGTTTGAGTGTTCAGTTGCCGGACTTCTCTGAACATTTATTCCTTTGGTGTACACTCCTCTTGCCTCTCGAAACGGTTGGGTCTGAAGGCCGTCCAATAGGATACGGATCACGAATTGGGGGATAACGATGTTTACAGTACTGCGGAATATGCTTCATGGTTCGAGGCCACGCTGGGACGTGTCGCGCTCTTTAACATTGGCTGTTTTGGCGCTCGTGGCATTCCAGGTTAATTTGCCACAAGCTTCGGCACAGGCCACGACCACTCAAGCGCCGCCGGCTTCTCAGGCAACGGCGCCACCTGCGGCACCGCCCCTCCCCCAGTCACGGTACATCCCCAGCCACGACTTTCACACGCAGAACATCCTGCTGAATCTGCATTTCGATTTTGACCATGAGCAAGCCATCGGCACGGAAACCATTACGATCGCTCCATTGGTCGAAGGTTTGAAGCGAGTCGAACTCGACGCGGGAAACATGACTATTAATTCAGTGAAGATTGCTGCAGGAGCGTCGCTCAAGTTCGACGCCGACGCGAAGAATGAAAAGCTTTTTGTAACTCTGGATCGCGCCTACCAACCTTCAGATGTGTTGACCTTGGTGATTGACTATCACACGAACGGCAAATCGGCCACCAGCGGGACTTTTGGAGTGGGGAAGGGTTTGACGTTTATCAAGCCGACGGCGGACAACCCGAATTCTCCCAAGCAAATCTGGTCGCAGGGGGAAAGCGAGGACAATCATTTCTGGTTTCCTTGTTACGACCACCCCAATGATTTCACCACATCAGAAATCATCGCCACGGTGGATAAACCGTTCTCGGTAGTTTCAAACGGCAAACTAATCAGCGTGAAGGACAACAGCGGCGGCACGCGAACTTACGACTGGAAGATGGACATTCCGCACGCCACCTACCTCACCTCAATTGTCGTGGGAGAATATGCGCCCGTAGAGCAGAGTTATGCCGGAATTCCGGTGATCACTTATGTTTATCCCAAGGAACTGTCCGAAGGTAAGTTGACGGCGGCGCGCATGGCCGACATGGTTGGCTTTTTTTCAGAGAAGACCGGCGTGAAGTATGCATACCCGAAATACTCGCAGACCATGGTGGAGAATTTCTTTGGCGGCATGGAGAACATTTCCGCCACCACCATGCTGGAACAGATGATCCATGACGAGCGTTCGGAACTGGATGGCACGGCAGACAGCCTGGAATCGCACGAACTGGCGCACCAGTGGTTCGGGGATTTCGTCACTTGCCGGTCTTGGGCGGACGCCTGGTTGAACGAAAGCTTCGCCACTTACTTCCAGGCGCTGTGGGATGAAAAGTCGGTGGGACGTGACGATTTCCTGTACCTCGATGTGAAGGCGAATCAAGACCAATACTTTCAGGCCTGGAAACGGAACCAAAGGCGCCCGATTGTTACCGAACACTACAACAGCCCGGACGACATGTTTGACACTTACGCTTATCCCGGCGGCGGTGCCGTCCTGCACATGTTGCGGGTGACCCTTGGTGACGAGAATTGGTGGCGCGCGATCCATCACTATCTTACGAAGTATGCGCATCAACCGGTGGAGACCGAGCAATTCCGGATTGCCATCGAGGAAGCCACCGGGCAATCCATGGACTGGTTTTTCGACGAATGGCTCTACAAGATGGGCCATCCAATTTTCAAAGTGACTCAGGAATATGACGCCGGGTCGAAAACGGTCGCGTTGAAAGTGCGACAGGAACAAAAGGTGGATCCGAGCTCGTCGTTTCCCCAGGCGGCGTTTTTCAGGATGCCAGTGGAAATTGAGATCGGCACGGCCACGGGAACGCATATTGAAAAGGTTTTGATCGAACCCAAAGAAGAGCAGACATTCACCTTCAAGGTTGATTCGGAGCCCTTGCTGATTGATTTCGATTACGGCGGCACGCTCATCAAGGAAGTGCATTTTGACAAAACAACGGCGCAACTGAGTTATCAGCTCTCACATGACCCCGACGTTCTGGGGCGCATCTTCGCGCTAAATGAACTTTCTGCGCGAATGAAGGACAAGGGCACGCCAGCGGACGAAAGCGCAACCATCACAAAAGCGATCGCCACAGCGGCGACGGGAGATGCATTTTGGGGCGTGCGGATTGATTCCGTATCCGTCCTCAGGGGTGTCGCGGGCGCGGATGCACGGAACGCGCTGGTCGCGGCTGTGAAGGATAAAAACCTTCGCGTGCGTGCCCGGGCGATTGGCGTGCTTGGCGCTACCAAAGATGCCTCGCTCTCAAGTGTTTATGCGGAGTACTTGAATGACCGAAGCTACAACGTGGTTCGCGCGTCGGCTAACGCGATGGGGGCAACGAAGGATCCGGCGGCCTATGACGCGTTGAACAAACTCTTGGATCAGAACTCGTGGCGAGACTCAATTCGTATTTCGGGCCTGACGGGCCTGGCGGCACTGGCCGACCCGCGCGCGGTGGACACGGCGATTCGGTACGCCGCGAAAGGTAATTCAGCGGGTGTCCGCGGTGCGGCGATTTCGGTGCTTGGCGCAGCGGGGAAGAATGACGCGCGCACTTATCCGATAATCGCGGATGCATTCGCGTCGTCAGTGGAATCGGGAAGTTTTCAAATTTACGGTCCGGCGGCCGGAGCGTTGGTGGCACTGGGCGATCCGCGGGCGATGGATCTTGTAAAGTCAACTCGGGAACACAACACCAATCCGCAAATGAACCCGTTCTTGGATCAAGTGGCGAAGAACCTGGAGAATCAGGCGAAAAAGGCTGCGGCGCCGCCAACGCCGTAGGGAAATATGACGAACCAGTCGATCAGTGTCTGATGGGGGCTCTGGTGATAGCGGCCGCCCATTTTCAGCAATAGATCACTTTGGCTGGGGCTGCGGCGATTTCATGTCCACCGGAGCAAATTGGGAGACGTGAGGATTGGTTTTGCGCTCGTAGGCGGAGATGTCGGACTCGTGTTCGAGAGTCAGGCCGATGTCGTCCAAGCCTTTGAGCAGGCAATTTTTGCGGAATGGGTCAACCTCAAAGGCATACTTTAGTCCTTGCGCGTCGCTGACAGTCTGAGCGGGTAAATCAACAGTTAGCTGATAGCCGATGTTGTGCTCGGTACGCTTAAAAAGCTCATCCACTTCTTCCTGCGGGAGCGTGACCGGAAGAATGCCGTTCTTGAAGCAGTTATTGTAGAAAATGTCGGCATAGCTGGGCGCGATGACCACGTGGAACCCGTAGTCGAGGATTCCCCAAGGTGCATGCTCACGGCTGGAGCCGCAACCGAAGTTGGCTCCAGCCAGCAAGATGCTGGAGCCCTTGTAGCGTGGGAAGTTCAGTTCGAAATCTGGATTGGGCTTTTCGCCCGGCAGATAGCGCCAATCATAAAAGAGAACGCGGCCGTAGCCTTCGCGCGTAAGCCCCTTCAAAAATTGCTTGGGGATCATCTGGTCGGTATCCACGTTGACGCGGTTGAGCGCGAGGACCAGTCCGGTATGCGTAGTGAATGCTTGCATTGATCGCTCCAGTTTCAGTCGGCGGCAACGTCCAGGTCGCGCACATCCACAAAGTGCCCTGCAATCGCGGCAGCGGCGGCCATCATCGGACTGACCAGATGAGTGCGCCCGCCCTTGCCCTGTCGCCCTTCGAAATTGCGATTCGAAGTGCTGGCGCAGCGCTCGCCCGATGGTAGGACGTCGTAATTCATTCCGATGCACATGCTGCAGCCCGCGTCGCGCCATTCGAATCCCGCTGCGGTGAAAACTTTGTCGAGACCTTCTTTTTCAGCTTGAGCCTTCACCACTCGTGAACCGGGCACAACCAGCGCGCCCTTGATGTTCTTGGCGATGTGCTTTCCGGCGACGACCCGTGCGGCCACGCGCAGATCGTCAATGCGCGAGTTTGTGCAGGAACCGATGAAGATGCGGTCCACGGGAACGTCCACAAGTTTCGTGCCGGGTTTGAGTCCCATATACTCGAGCGCGCGCGTAACGCCTTCCTGCTGGTCGGGATCGGAATAGGATTCCGGCGCGGGCACGGAAGCAGTCACAGGAGCGACCATGCCGGGATTTGTGCCCCACGTGACTTGCGGTGCGAGCTTATGGCCGTCGAGTTCGACTACCATGTCGAATTTCGCGCCCTTATCGCTGGGCAGAGTTTTCCAGCGGGCGACAGATTCCTGGAAATCCTTTCCGCGGGGAACAAAGGGGCGTCCCTCCATATAAGCAAAAGTGGTTTCGTCGGGCGCTACCATTCCAGCGCGCGCCCCACCTTCGATGGACATGTTGCAAATTGTCATTCGTCCTTCCATCGAAAGCGCGCGGATGGCTTCGCCGCCATACTCAAAAACGTGTCCGTTGCCGCCCGCGATTCCGACCTTTCCGATGATGGCGAGGATGATGTCTTTGGCGGTGACGCCACGGTGAAGTTTGCCGGAAACCACAACGTGAGTAGTCTTCGAGCGGAATTGAGAGAGGCACTGTGTGGCGAGAACGTGCTCAATTTCGCTGGTGCCGATGCCGAAGGCCAGCGCTCCGAAGGCTCCATGAGTGGAGGTGTGACTATCCCCACAAACGATGGTCAGTCCCGGCTGGGTGATGCCCAGCTCCGGGCCGATGATGTGGACAATGCCTTGATTAGCGCTGTGCATGTCGAACAGCCGCACGCCGGTTTCTTTGCAGTTCCGTTCCAGCGCGGCAAATTGCCCTGCCGCGTCCGGGTCCACGATGGGCAGGAAGCGATCCTTGGTAATTGTGGGAACTGAATGATCCATCACCGCAAAGGTCAGGTCGGGGCGACGAACCTTGCGCCCGGCGGCCTTCAATCCAGCAAACGCCTGGGGGCAGGTGCCTTCGTGGATCAGATGGCGGTCGATGTAAAGCAGCCCTGGCTGCCCGGGAGGCTCGTTGACAATGTGAGCGTCCCAAATCTTCTCGTACATGGTGCGCAAAGACATTCGTGTCTGGCTCCCTCGGGATTCTAGCAGACTGAAGGCGGCACGCAACGCCATACCAACATTCGACATCCAACCAGTGGGGAGATATGAGCAAAGGAAGTGCACCCGAATATGCAACTGGGGCCATGCTGCTCACGGCAACGCACTGGGAGCGTCTAAGTCTCAGGGGGCGGAAGCGGTGATATAATCCAGATTGAATCCTGGATCATTGGGAGGAAGTAAAAAATGGGAATGCAAGAATTTGTGAAGTGGTCCCGGAATCGCAAGCCCCTGGCCTCGCTGCTTATCATCAGCACGTTGGCAGTGGGCATCATGATTGGGACCTTGGTATCGGGGCATGTGGGCGCGAGCCGGGCGGTTTTTGAAACCGGAGCGAAGCCGCTGGTCGTGCCAGACCCCGTTATAATGTCCAATACATTTTCAGGAATCGTAGTTAAGCTGCAGCCTGCAGTCGTTCATATCAGTACAACAACGCTTCCGCCGGCTCAGACGCAGAAGGGGCGAGGGCCGCATGTGAGGATCGCGCCCGCGCAACCCAATAACAACAATAACAATAATAATAACGATCCGAATTCGCTCCAGGATTTCTTCGACAAGTTCTTTGACGGTCAGGATCAGGGGCAATTCCAGCAGCAGCCAGAGCGCGCGCTGGGGTCCGGAGTAATCGTGGACTCCAAAGGCTACATTTTGACGAACAATCACGTGGTAGATGGAGCGACGAGAATCCAGGTTCGCCTGAATGGTGAAAACAGACAGTACGATGCCAAAGTAATTGGGACGGACGAGGAAACCGATCTTGCGGTAATTAAGATTGAAGCCTCACACGATCTCCCGGTGGCAAAGCTGGGCAATTCGGATGGAGTACAGGTGGGCGACTGGGTTCTGGCGATTGGCAGCCCATTTGATCTCGATGCCACAGTTACCGCGGGGATTATCAGCGCCAAGGACCGGGACAACATAGCAGCCGACTCCCGCAGCAGGCACCAGTTCCAGCGCTTCCTCCAAACCGATGCGGCGATCAATCCGGGTAATTCCGGCGGCCCACTGGTTGATATGGCCGGGCAAGTGATTGGAATCAATACGGCCATCCTGACTGGGGCACGCAGCATGGGGAATGAAGGTGTTGGATTTGCGTTGCCCTCCAATATGGCCATCAATGTTTACAATCAGATTATTTCTAAGGGACATGTAACTCGCGGTTCTATCGGAATAACTTTCTTGCCCGATGACAGCACCAATCCCATAGCTCTCCGCAGCCTGGGCGCTGATTCGGGGATTATCCTGGGATCAGTGGAAAAGAATGGCCCTGCCGAGAAGGCCGGTTTGAAGCCCGAAGACGTCATCACCAAAGTAAATGGCAAATCAATTCGGACTGGCAACGATCTCGTGGATCCAATTGCCGATACACCAGTGGGTGATAGGGTGCAGTTGACTTATCTCCGAAACAAGCAACCGCACGAAGTAACAGTTGTTGTCGGTGACCGCGCAAAGATATTCCCAACTGAGGCGGCCGACAACGGCAATGAGGACAAGAATCAAAATGAGCCGGTGGCTTCGGCATTCGGCATACATGTCGAAGACCTGACTCCCGACCTCGCGCATCGTGTGAATGCAGATGTGAAACAGGGCGTCTATGTGGACCACATCGATCCGACGAGTTTTGCAGAAGATATCAATATGCGCCAGGGCGACGTCATCGTAGCGGTCAATGATCAGCCCATCGCAAACGTTGCCGATTATCGCAAAGCCATCGGAGCATTGAAGCCCGGGCAGGAAGTACTCTTCAAAGTGTTGGAAAGCAGCGGCAGCTCAAATGGTGCGGTGACGCGCTTGTTGGGCGGCGTAGTGCCTGCAGCGAGCAACTAACACTGCGGTTTGCTGCCTAAACAAACAATTGAGGCGAAATTGCCGAGAGCTATCAGAACAATCTTCCGGGCCGCTGGCGGGCTGATGCTCGCCGGCGGCTTGTGTATTTTTGGCGCGACGGGATTGTTCGCGCAAACTTCGCCGCAAACCAAGCCCAAGACCACAACTACGACGTCGAAGACTTCCACCTCAAAGAAGGCAACCTCCAAGAGCGGCAAGAGGCGGAGCAGCTCGTCACGAAGCCGCATGCAGACGGCGCCCACACCTGATCGCATAAAGGAAATTCAGGAGGCGTTGGCGAAAGCCGGGTCCTATAAGGGCGAGCCGACGGGGAAGTGGGACGACAACACGACGGAAGCGATGAAGCACTTCCAGATCTCGAATGGATTGCAACCGACTGGAAAACTTGGCGCGCTCTCCTTGCAAAAACTGGGTCTAGGATCAGAATCTGCCGGACACGGTGCGCCACGGCCGGCTATTCCTTCCTCTAATTCAACCCCTTCCAATAATCCGCGCCTGCCTTAATCAGAATATTAGCCCAGTGAATGCAGCTCCTTATTTTGCCTGGGGCAAGGCGTATTCAAGTTCGTAGAAATGCTTTCCGTCCGGCGCGATGGTTCCGGTCATCTTGCCCGTAATGCCCGCTAATTGACCGGTGCCCGAGTCGGGAACGACGGTCACACTCTGATGCTGTGCCCCGCGGTCCAGAGTTCCACTATGTTGAATTACGAATGTGCCCGTGAGTCCGTTGAGTTTTCCACTTATGCGTTCGATGGCAACGTAGGCGGCGGAGCCTTTCACTTCTGTCACGGCCGTCAAGATCCTGCCCCGCGATGTGGCTTCAAGATCGCCGTGATACTGCTTATCAACGGTCATGCTGGCCAAGGTTGAGCCGGGAGCGGTATCATCCGGATTCAGGGGTGACATTTTTACATCAAAGGATCCAGTCGCATGAAGGGGCATGTGGCTCTCCTTCTGATCATTTGTGGCGTTCTGGGTTTGGCCTGAATTCGACGCTGTTGTGCAAATTACCAGCAAAGCGCAAACCGTCAGAGTGGCGCCAAATCTTGAAATATATTGGGGGATCATTTTTACTCCAACCTCAGCTTCGTTGACGCTCGCGCGACCGTCTGCTAAATTTGGATTGCTCACGCGGTAATCGCTTCAACCATCTTCAAGCCGGTAACACCCCGTGAATCAGGAGGCTCTATGGCCAGCGCAGTAGCCCCGAAAGTATACAAGAATTATATTCACGGGGAATGGCAGGAATCGCACAGCGGAAAGGCGTTTGAGAATCGCAACCCCGCGAACCGCGACGAACTGATCGGCATGTTTGCATCGTCTTCCGAGGAGGACGTGAGCCTGGCGGTGGAAGCCGCGGCGGAGGCTTACAAGACCTGGCGGCTCATGCCCGCTCCCCGTCGCGCGGAAATTCTGTTTCGCGCGGCCGAAATCCTGGTGCGACGCAAAGACGAGTTCGCGCGCGACATGACGCGCGAGATGGGCAAGATCCTGGCCGAAACTCGCGGCGACGTGCAGGAAGCAATTGATATGACCTATTACATGGCGGGGGAGGGCCGCCGTCAGTTTGGCGTGACGACTCCATCCGAGCTGCCCAACAAGTTTGCCATGAGCGTGCGCGCGCCGATGGGTGTCGCCGGCCTGGTGACTCCCTGGAATTTCCCGATGGCCATCCCGTCCTGGAAGATTATGCCCGCGCTGGTTTGCGGAAACACCGTGGTCATCAAACCAGCGAAAGACACGCCGCTTTCCGTATACAACCTAGTGCATGCATTGAACGAAGCGGGGCTGCCGCAGGGCGTGGTGAACATTGTTATGGGCGATGGGTCGGTGGTGGGCGCAGCGCTGGTGAGTGATCCATCGGTGAATCTTGTCAGCTTTACCGGTTCCACGGATGTGGGCCGGACAGTGAGCGAAGCCTGCGCGCCGAATTTTAAGAAATGCACGCTGGAAATGGGCGGGAAAAACATCATCGTGGTGATGGACGACGCCAATCTGGATTTGGCTGTCGAGGGCGCGATTTGGGGCGGATTCGGAACGGCGGGGCAACGCTGCACCGCGTCAAGCCGGCTGGCGGTTCACAAGAAGGTTTACGGCGAGTTTGTTGGTAAGTTCACGGAGCGCGCGCAATTGTTGCGCGTGGGCGATGGGCTGGACCCCACGACGGACATGGGCCCGGTGATCAATGAGTCTTCGTTGAAAAAAGTGATGCAGTATGTGGAAATCGGGCGCAATGAAGGCGCGAAACTGGAGGCGGGCGGCAACCGCCTTGAAAACGGAGCGCAGGTGAAAGGGTGGTTCCATGAGCCCACAGTTTTCACCGATTGCGATCCGAAGATGCGGATTTGCCAGGAGGAAATTTTCGGGCCGGTGGTGTCGGTGATTCCGTTTGACGGGCTCGACCAGGCACTCGATATTGCCAATGGAGTGGCGTACGGGCTGTCTGCGTCGATCTACACGCGGGACGTAAACAAAGCTTTCAAGGCCATGCGCGAACTGAATACCGGAATCGTTTACGTCAACGCGCCGACGATTGGAGCGGAAACGCACTTGCCGTTTGGCGGGACAAAACAAACAGGGAATGGTCACCGCGAGGCGGCCACAGCTGCACTGGATTTCTATTCGGAGTGGAAGACACTCTACGTGGATTATTCCGATCGACTGCAGCGCGCGCAGATTGATACTGAAAATGTGGGCGAGGAATAAACGAGAGTCTGCCTCGCCGCAAGCTGGGCTTCAGGAAACTAATCATCCTATTAGGCACGCTCAATTCTTCGGCGCGGTTGCTTCCGCTTGACGCCATGCTTACAATGAAATACAGGGACTTTTGCATCTATGACCGTCAGGGACACTGGGCTTCATGACCGGCGCAACCGCCAAATCCTCGCTGATTTGGTGCGCACCTACATCGCCACGGGCGAACCGGTGTCTTCTCGCGCCATTTCAAAGCAATTAGTCGAGCAACTGAGTCCCGCGACCGTGCGCAACGTGATGGCCGATTTAGAAGAGGGGGGCTATCTTTCGCAACCGCATACCTCCGCGGGGCGGGTGCCGACGGCGGCGGCTTATCGCTTGTTCGCGCAGATGGTTTCCGCGCAGGCCAAGCTCACGCCCGAAGACGAGCAGTGGATTCGCAATGAGATGTCCGCCGCTCGAGACCCCGAGGAGGTTGCCGAGCGAGCCGGGCGCGTGCTTGCGAGGATTTCTCGAGGGCTGGGGATTGTGGTGTCGCCGCCCATCGGGAAAGCGGTTGTGGAACATCTGCGCTTTCTTTTGCTGCCCGATAAACGCGTGCTGGCCGTGGTGATCGGTCCGGGTGGGACGACGCGCGACAAAGTGTTGCATATTGAGCGAAGTTTTACCCAGGAGGAGCTCGACCGTACCGCAGAGTATTTGAACCGGCACTATTCGGGTTGGACGCTGGCCGCGATCCGGGAGGATTTGCTCGCTCACCTAGCCCAGGAACGCCAGCGTTATGACGAACTCACTGCAGCGGCCCTGACCCTGGTTGACCCAAAGCTGTTGGCGGAAACGCCCGCGCGTCAGATGTACGTGGAAGGCGCGGCGCAGATGGCCGCAACGCCGGAATTTTCGGGGCAGGGCCAATTTCAGGAATTGCTCGAGGCCATTGAAGAAAAACACAAACTTGTGGCGTTGTTGAACAACTGCATCGATTCGCCCGAAGCGGTCATGGTTCAGATTGGCCTGGAAGAAATTGCCGCCAGCGGAGGAAACCTGGCGCTGATCAGCGCTCCCTATACCGTGCATGATTCGGTTCAAGGGTCGCTGGGCGTCATCGGGCCCACCCGAATGCAGTACGAGCGCGCAATTACCGCCGTGGCGTATGTCGCGCGGCTTTTCAGCGAAACTTTAGACAGGAGTTGAGAACAGTGTCGTCGCAGAAATCATCCGAGAACGATCCCATAACGCCTGAAATTGTGGAGGCGGAAGGGAAGGACACCAAGAGCGCTGGCCCCGCAGTCGAATTGGAGGAGCGCATCCTCAAGCTCGAAGCGGAGAAGGAAGAGTTGCGCAAGACCATGGTCCACCGCCAGGCGGATTACGAGAATTTCCGCAAGCGGGTGGAGCGCGAACGCCATGAGGAGTCGCGCCGCGCCATCGGTCATCTTATTCAGCAACTGTTGCCCGTGCTGGACGCGTTCGAGCGGGCGCTCGCCGCGCATGACGATCCCGGATATGCCGAATACCGCAAGGGTTTCGAGCTGATTTATAAGCAGCTCTGGGAATCACTGGAAAAGCAGGGGCTTGAACGAATCGATGCCATGGGGAAAACCTTCGATCCGCACATGCATCAGGCCATTGAGCGCGTAGAGACCGATGAGCACGCCGATGGAGCGGTGATGGAAGTGCTCCAACCCGGGTATCTTTTTCACACTCGAGTTCTTCGGCCCGCGACGGTTCGTGTAGCCGCGGCGCCCGCCGCTGCATCCCATAAAAGAGCCAATTAGTCATCACCATGCCGCAGACACGCAAACGCGACTATTACGAAGTGCTGAGCATCGAGCGCTCGGCCAGCGCCGAGGAAGTGAAGTCGGCCTATCGGAAGGCCGCGCTCAAATGGCATCCCGACCGCAATCCCGACGATAAGACGACCGCTGAAGAGAAATTCCGCGAATGCACGGAGGCCTACAGCGTGCTCTCCGACGGCCAGAAGCGCACGGCTTACGATCGCTTCGGACATGCCGGCGTTTCCGGAGTGGGAGCGGATGCGGGCTTCAATCACACGATCTTCGAGGAATTTCAGGATATCTTCGGTGATTTCTTCGGCTTCGAGGATCTATTTGGAGGCGGAGGTGGCCGCCGAGGACAGGGCCGGGCCCAACGCGGAGCGGATCTTCGCTACGACATGACTTTGTCGTTCGAGGAAGCCGTGACGGGTGTGACCACCAAGGTCAAAATTCCACGATTGGAATTCTGCGAGTCATGCAACGGGACTGGCGCGAAGGCCGGGACGGGCGTGGCCACCTGTGAAGCGTGCCGCGGACGCGGACAGCTTCAATATCAGCAGGGATTTTTCAGTGTTTCGCGGACATGCACGGCGTGCCGCGGCGCGGGTCAGGTGATTCGCGAGCGCTGCGCGACCTGTCGTGGCCAGGGTCGAATTGAGCGCCAGAAGACCATCGAGCTGCGTATACCGGCTGGCGTGGATTCCGACACGCGGTTGCGCGTGCCCGGGGAAGGCGAGCCGGGAAGTCCAGGTGCGCCTCCGGGAGACCTCTATGTTGTCCTGCAGGTGAAGGAACACTCGTTTTTTGAACGGCGCGGCTCGGACTTGTTCGCCACCATCCCCATCAGCGTGGCCCAGGCCGCACTGGGCACGGAGATTTCGGTGCCCGGGATCATTGGCGAAGAGCGCTTGCGCATCCCCGAATCCACGCAAACCGGCACGACATTCCGATTGAAAGGCAAGGGACTGCCCGATCCTCATGGGCGTGGCAAGGGCGACATCTATTACGCGGTGCGCGTGCTGACTCCCAGCAAACTCACGCGTGAGCAGCGAAAGTTGCTGATGCAGCTTGCCGAGACGTTGCCCGCGGAAAATGCTCCCACGGAACGGAACTCTTCATTTTTTGAAAAAGTGAAAGATATCTTCGGGTAGTGATGCGATTTCGCCTGCCATTGGCTTACCAGATTTGAAGAGCGTAGAGTTCCAGGACAAAGTTAGAATCGGCAGGAGTTGCGTTCTTATGTGCGACTTTGCGTTCGCACGGAGTGATGCATGAGACGTCGCTTTTTTGTGGAGAGATTCGATGGGGACAGTGCCTCACTCGAAGGAGAGTCGGCACACCATCTTGGCAAAGTCCTTCGAGCGGCAACTGGACAAATATACGAACTAAGCGACGGCAATTCTGTGCGACTGGCGCGCGTGGTGAAACTTGGCCGCGAAAAGATTGAGTTCGCGCTCCTGGATACGATTCCTGCGCGGGCACGCCAGGTTCAGTCAACCCTATTGCTGTCCATTGTCAAGTTTGACCGGTTTGAGTGGGCCATTGAAAAGGCCACAGAACTGGGAGTGAGCGCCGTAGTGCCGCTGGTCGCAAAGCGCAGTGAGAGCGCGTTGGTTTCGGCGGCTGCGAAACGCGCAGTGCGTTGGCAGAAAATCGTGGTCGAGTCCGCACAGCAAGCCCGGCTCTTAAGACCTCCCTTGTTGCGTCCGGTGGCTCGGGCTGCAGACGGATTCAAGACTGCGGCGAGCGAAGCAAGTGACAGTCCTGGGCCGCGAATAATTCTGTCGGAACGCGAGGCGGCTCCTCCAATCCGGAAAGTTCTGGGAAACATCCCCGTGGCGGCGGCGCGCGGCGTGGTTCTCGCTGTAGGTCCTGAGGGCGGATGGACGGATGAAGAATTTGCACTCAGCGCTTCGAGCGGTTTTGTTGAAGCTTCGCTTGGCCCTAATATTTTGCGGACGGAAACCGCCGTCGCGGCGGCACTGGCTTCTATCAATTTCGTACTTGAGTGACCCTGCCTAAATCCCATTGAAATGTTTGGAAGGGGGGCGGGACGCCAGATAATGCTCGTGCCCCCCCGCGGGGGCTATTCGACTCACCCTCATGAAACACGGCGGGCCTCCCGTGCATCTAACCAACTGGAGTAGAACCGCGTCCATTTTCGCCTCCGACGTTGGCGCGATTGCCCGACCGTGGTATATATAATGCTCGAAGCCGATTATGCTTGAAACTGATGCTCCCAAATCGGAAGCTATCGAACCTGTCAGAACTACCTGGGATTTTCGCGCTCAATTGCGCATTTGGGCGCGCGATTTGCTGCTGGCGCTTTGCTTCACGGTAGTCATCATGGTGTTTCTCTACCAGCCCGTGAAGGTGGAAGGCACCAGCATGGCCCCGCTGATTTCGGACCAGGAGCGCGTGTTCATCAATAAGATCGTATACCGCTTCGAGCCGATTTCGCGCTGTGATGTCGTGGTGTTCTGGTATCCGTTGGACCGGTCGAAATCTTTTATCAAGCGCGTGGTGGGGCTGCCCGGAGAAACCGTGGAGGTCCGCCAGGGAGCTGTTTATGTGAATGGCCGGGCGCTGGACGAGCCCTATCTTCTGCCGCAGTACGTGGATTCCAGCAATTACGGCCCCGTGCGTGTTCCCGCAGATCAGTTTTTCGTAATGGGCGACCATCGCGACAGCTCGAATGATTCGCGCGTGTTCGGCCCCGTCCCCGCGAGTTACATTTACGGAAAAGCAGTTTTTGCCTATTGGCCGATGGACCACTTCGGCAGTTTGTCGGTTTCCGCCGCGCCGTTGAAGTGAATCGGGGAGGATGCGCTGACACAGAAGTCCGTACAACCTGCCACACTTGCGCTTGAAGACGGAAGGATTTTCAAAGGTCGCACCGCAGGAGCGAAAACCCGGCGGGGCGGCGAAGTCGTTTTCAATACCAGCCTGACCGGTTACCAGGAAGTTTTCACCGATCCAAGCTATGCCGGCCAGATAGTTTGTCTGACTTATCCCCACATAGGAAATGTAGGCGCGAACGCCGACGATGAAGAGTCCTCGCGACCCTATATAGAATCGCTGATTGTGCGAGAATTTTCGGCCCTGGCCTCCAACTGGCGCTCGCAGGAATCCGTGCAAGCCTATCTCGAGCGGCACAAGATCCCAGTCATCTGGGACATAGACACGCGTGCACTCGTGCGCCATTTGCGTTCGGCAGGCGCGTTACGTGGAATTGTGGCCACGGACGGGACGGCGGCTGAGAAGCTCGTTGCCGAAGCGCGCGCGCTGCCCACTATGGCAGGGCAGGAACTTGCCAGCCGGGTGACCTCAGCGGAGCGGTACGATTGGCGCAAGGGTTCTATCGAGCTGGCGGTTTCTCCCTGGCGTCAGGATTCGGGCGAAGCCAACGCTGAAGCGGAAATGCAGCACTGGCGCGTGGTGGCTTATGATTTCGGCATCAAGCAAAACATTCTGCGCATGCTGGTGGATCACAATTGCGACCTGACCGTCGTGCCCGCGCAAACCTCCGCCGAAGATGTGCTGGCAATGGAGCCGGACGGTGTCTTTCTTTCCAACGGCCCTGGCGACCCGGAGCCGGTGGGCTACGCCATCGAAAATATCCGGAAACTGATCGGGCGTGTTCCTATATTCGGAATATGCCTGGGCCATCAACTTTGCGGACTGGCGTTGGGCGGGAAGACTTTCAAGCTCAAGTTCGGCCACCATGGCTCCAACCATCCCGTAAAGAATTTGGTCACGCAGCAAGTGGAAATCACTGCTCAGAACCACGGATTCGCTGTGGATCCTGATTCACTGCCCGCGAAGGACGTGGAAATCACGCATGTAAATTTGAATGACCATACCAATGAAGGCATGCGCCACCGTTCGTTGCCGCTGTTTAGCGTGCAGTATCACCCCGAGGCCTCGCCCGGGCCGCACGATTCGCACTACCTGTTTCACCAGTTCACGGAAATGATGAAAGAGACTCGCTTGACGCGGGTCTACAAGCGCGGCGCGGTGGGAGACACCGGACGGATGGTTTAAAGCGCAAATCGATCAACCCCTAGGAAAAGATGCCCAAGCGGACGGACTTACACAAAATTCTAATCATCGGCTCTGGCCCCATAGTGATTGGCCAGGCCTGCGAGTTTGACTATTCGGGGACGCAGGCCTGCAAAGCGTTGAAAGCGGATGGGTATGAAACTGTTTTGGTGAATTCCAATCCCGCGACCATCATGACGGATCCGGAGCTGGCGGACAGAACTTACATTGAGCCCTTGACTCGCGATTATCTGGAAAAAATTATTGCCGCGGAAAGGCCCAACGCTCTACTTCCAACGGTCGGCGGTCAGACGGCGCTGAATCTTGCCGTAGAGCTTGCCGAGGGCGGAATCCTGGACAAGTACGGAGTCGAGTTGATTGGCGCGCCGCTTCGCGCCATTAAAGTCGCGGAGGACCGCCTGTGGTTTAAGGATGCCTGTCGCAAAGTCGGCCTTGACGTGCCTGCCTCAGCGCTGGTGAACAATGTAGCGGACGCGCTAAAGCTCGCCGACCAGCTGGGTTATCCCGTAGTCATCCGGCCATCGTTCACTTTGGGTGGCACCGGGGGTTCGATCGCCTACAACCGCGAAGAATTCGCTGATCTGATTTCCCACGCGCTCGACGTCAGCCCGGTCCATGAAGCCCTGGTGGAAGAATCCGTTCTCGGTTGGAAGGAATACGAACTCGAGGTCATGCGCGATTTTCGCGACAACTTCGTGGTGATCTGCACCATTGAAAATTTCGATCCCATGGGCATTCACACCGGAGATTCCATTACAGTCGCCCCGGCTCAAACGCTCACCGACAAGGAATACCAGCGGATGCGTGATGCCGCGGCGGCCATCATCCGCGAAGTCGGTGTGGAAACCGGCGGGTCAAATATCCAGTTCGCCGTTGACCCGGCCACTGGCCGGATGACCGTAATTGAAATGAATCCGCGCGTTTCCCGCAGCTCGGCGCTGGCCAGCAAGGCCACGGGGTTTCCTATCGCGAAAATTGCCGCGCGGCTGGCTGTAGGCATGACCCTCGACGAAATTCCCAATGACATCACCCGCAAGACGCCATCGTGTTTTGAGCCCACCATCGACTACGTGGTGGTGAAAATCCCCAAGTGGCAGTTTGAAAAATTCCCCGGCGCGGATAAGACACTGGGTACGCAGATGCAGTCCGTTGGTGAAGTGATGTCCATCGGGCGCACCTTCAAGGAAGCCATGCAGAAGGGGATCCGCTCGCTGGAGCCGCACACTCCGTGGCGCGCACCTGCGGACACACCTGCGTCCATGTTGCGCGAAAAAATCGCCACGGCCCGCCCCGACCGCATTCATTGGCTGATGGTGGCCCTCGCGCGCGGCATGGAAGAAAAGGAAATCTGCGAGCTCACGAAAATTGACCCCTGGTTCATCGCGCAATTGAAGGAAATCAGTGATATGGACCGTCGCGTGGCCAATGTGACTTTGGAAACAGTGTCGCCGGAATTGCTGCGCGAAGCCAAGCGTATGGGTTCAAGCGACGAAAACCTGGCGCAAATCTGGAACACCACTCCCACGGCTGTTCGCTTGCAGCGGAACAAGATGCATCTAGCCCCCGTTTTCAAGCGCGTGGACACCTGCGCCGCGGAATTTGAATCGTTCACCCCGTACCTGTATTCGACATATGAAGATGAAGATGAAGCGAACACAACCACAAATCAGAAAATTCTGATTCTTGGGAGTGGGCCCAACCGGATCGGGCAGGGAATTGAATTCGATTACTGCTGCTGCCACGCTTCGTTTGCCTTGCGTGAAGATGGCTACGAGACGGTCATGGTCAATTGCAATCCGGAAACCGTTTCAACTGATTACGACACTTCGGACCGCTTATATTTCGAGCCGCTCACGCTCGAAGATACTCTTGCGGTAATCGAGCGCGAAAAGCCTCAGGGCGTGGTCGTTCAATTTGGCGGGCAGACTCCTCTTAACCTGGCTATGGAATTAAAACGCTGTGGCGTGCCCATCATCGGCACTTCGCCCGAAAAAATAGATCTTGCCGAAGACCGCCGGCGTTTTGGCCGCTTGCTCGATGACTTGGGCATTCCGCAGCCGAAGGCGGGCACCGCATTAGTGCCCGAGGAAGCTGCGCGGCTGGCGGCGGAGATTGGGCTCCCCGTGCTGGTGCGCCCAAGCTATGTGTTGGGTGGGCGCGCGATGGTGATCGCCTACGACATTGCGACCGTACAGAGCTATGTCGCGCAGGCGGCTTTGATGGGTCCGGCGCGACCCGTGCTGATTGATCAGTTCCTGGAAGACGCGACCGAAGTGGACGTGGACGCTCTAGCCGACGGTACCGACGTGGTCATCGGCGGAATCATGGAGCACATTGAGGAAGCGGGAATCCATTCCGGCGATTCGTCCTGCGTTTTGCCGCCGGTAACGCTCACTTCCGAGGTATTGGATCGCATTCGACAGTACACCGTCCGCCTGGCTCGGGAACTGGGTGTGGTTGGGCTGATGAACGTTCAGTACGCTATCCAGCGCGACAAAGTTTACGTTCTCGAAGTAAATCCGCGCGCGTCACGCACTGTTCCCTACGTCAGCAAGGCCACTGGCGTCCCCCTGGCCAAAGTGGCCGTGCGATTGATGACCGGCAAGAAACTCCGCGGCATGAAGCTGCCCATTGTGGAGACGAATGGCGTGGCGGAACTCGCCGTGCACGATTACTTCGCCGTGAAGTCTCCTGTATTTCCCTTCAGCAAATTCCGCGGTGTGGACACCATCCTCGGTCCGGAAATGCGTTCCACGGGAGAGGTAATGGGCATCGCCAAATCTTTTGGGCAGGCGTTTGCTAAGGCGCAACTGGCCGCGGGGCAGCGACTGCCTCGCTCGGGCACCATCTTCATCAGCGTAAACGATCATGACAAGCGCCACGTCGCGCCTCTTGCGCAGGATCTTGCGGCGTTGGGCTTCCACCTGATTGCCACGCGCGGCACAGCTGCGGCCATGCAAGCGGCGGGCGTTGCCGCCGAAGCTGTTTACAAAGCAAACGAAGGTCGCCCCAATATTGTGGACCTGGTGAAAACCGGTAAAGTGGATCTGATCATCAACACGCCTCTTGGCCGGGAATCTTTTTATGATGAGAAGTCCATCCGCCGGGCCGCGATTCGGTACAATATCCCTTGCCTCACCACGCTTTCCGCGGCCAGAGCCGCCGCGCGCGGAATGCATTCGCAGATTGAAGATACCTTTGAGGTGTTTGCATTGCAGGATTTGCACCGGCGCAGGGCCGCGCACGGCCAGGCTTCTTAGATCCGAAGAACTCGATCGTTCGGAGGAATAATTCGATGGAACTCCGGGGAATATTTGCACCCATCACTACGCCGCTCTCGACGGCCGGCGAAGAGCTCGCTCTTGAACACCTCAAACAGAATTTCGACGTTTATAACAAAACCAATCTGGCCGGGTACGTGGTGGCCGGCTCAACCGGCGAAGCGATTCTGCTTTCCTGGGACGAGACCGAGCGATTGTTTGCCGCGGTAACCGAGCACGCGTCGCGTGACAAGATTCTGGTTGCAGGCACGGCCACGGAATCCACCGCCGAAACTATTGTCCGAACCCGGCGCGCTGCTTCCCTGGGGTATCAAGTCGCGTTGGTGCGCACGCCGCATTACTACAAACCGTATATGACGCACGCGGCGCTGCTCAATTACTACCGCGCCGTCGCCGATGCCTCTCCAATTCCTTTGCTTATCTATTCGATCCCGCAATTCACCGGCGTCGAAGTTCCGGGTGAATTGATTGCCCGGCTGGGCGAACATCCGAATATTTGCGGCATCAAGGATAGCTGGGGCAAATTGCCCGTGGTGCAGGAAATCATCACCGCCGCGCCAAAGCGTTTCCAAACGCTGGTCGGCGCCGCTTCAATCATCGAGCCTTCAATCCGTATTGGCGCTCTCGGAGGGATCCTTGGCGTAGCTTGCGTCGCTCCGGCTCTGTGCGCGGAACTGTACGCCGCGGCGTCTGCAGGTCAATCCGCGCGAGCGGACGAGTTGCAAAAGAAGCTCGCGCCAATTGCGCAGAAGTGCGTGAATGAGACAGGTCCCGCCGGTGTGAAATTCGCGATGGACTGTCTGGGGATGTACGGCGGCCCTGTGCGCCGTCCGTTGCTGCCCCTTAGCCAGGAACAGCAGGCAGCCGTAAAGTCCGTTCTCGCCACTCTCGAAACTGTGGTCGCAATTAGATAAGACAACTTCGTTGGACTGGGTAATGAAGGCTCGCCATTCAGGCTGAGACGAGCTAGCAGCTAGCGATTCTTGGGCGGTGTCTGTGTCCCCGCTTGAGCAAACAATCTCGCAAGGGGAATGTTTACAGACCCTATGTTGCCGGTTCCGGTGTCGCGCATCACTAGCCGCAATTCCACTGCGTTGTTCACAATTTTCATCACGTCCACGAAGGCGACGTCTTTAGTGGACGCCGACTCATAGCTCGCCTGCGCGTAGCTCAGTGGCAGCGTCTTGGTTATGGTGCCCAGCGACTTTCCCGTATTTCCGACCAAAACCCACTCGACTTCCAGACTGTCTGTCCATTTGTCGCCGATCTGGTCAAATCGCAACTCGCGCATCTTGACGCGCACCAGCGCCTTAAGCTGGTGAGCGCCTGCGGCCTCAGTCGGCTGAACTTGGACGGTCAGCCCGAGAGCCGAGGCTTCCAGCGGGCTCCAGGCAGCGTCAGCCATCAAATGCTCATTTTGTTGAGGGGTTGAGCTGGGATCGGCCAGCGCGTAGTAGCCGCGCCGGAAGCGCAGATGCACTCCTGACTTCTTGACTTGAACTTTCAACTCGCGGAATTTGCCATCCCAATTTGTATTTGAGGGATAGTAGCCCAGCACATAGGTCACGCGCGAATCATCAATGGCCCGTCGAACAGCTCCCTGAATATCATTGCTATTGAAAAACGCGCGGCCTCCGGTTCGATCCGCCAGCGAGTTCATAGTGTCGAAATTCCCTGACGCCGGAGACTGGCCTCCAGGTGCGCCGCGCGCACCGTTTCTCCGGACCGTGTCCGTACTGAACCCCAGGGAGCCCGTAATCAGCCCACGGGCATCCACGGGGTAAATTGCCACATTCGCGTTATTCAACGAGCGGGCTGCGTCCTCAATCTGCATGGCGTAGGAAACGTGGTCCGTGGGGATCTCGCCGCCAATAATGTCGATCGGAAAGCTTCCCGACACCCAAATCAAGTTTTTGCGGCCGGGGAGGCCAAGAAGGTGATCAGCAATGATCTTAAGTGCAAGTGCTGTTCTTTCGACGCTGTCGTCCATGTAGAACTGTGCGATGCGGGTTTCCGCCGAAATTGTGGCCCCCGCAGCACTTACCGCAGTATCGAAATCGGCACCTCCGGGGTCTGCAGTGTCGGGTACCGTCGCGCCTGTCCGGAAATTCTCTGAGTTCTTGCTGTGCTCTAGGGCTAGTAACAGCGCGCTGGCATCTTGAGTGAAGTCGTGAAGAATCGTGAGATTCGATGAGAGGGAATAAAGCGCGACGCGGTCCTGAGGCTGAATTTGACTCAGGAATCCCGCGACCTGCTTCCGCGCATTGGCCATGTCGACAGACCGAGTATTCAAACCATCCAGAAGGATGATTGTTACGCTTGTGGGAGCGCCGGGCTTCTCCGTAAAGCGATTGGAAAATGTATTGGATGGCGGCGCCGCGTCAGAGGTCGCTACGGCGGGAGTGGTGCTATCTTCCTGCGAGAAAAAAGCGATCTGTTGCTCCTGGCCCTGTTCGTATAGAGTGAAATCGTCTTTGGTCAGCCCGGTTACCGGATGGCCGTTGCCATCCTGTGCAATTACATTGACCTGAACAATTCTCGTGGTGACTTTAACGGGAGGCGAGGTCGGCTTTCCTTGAGCCGCGGGTGGTTGTTGGGGCGTCGATTGAGTGAAACCCGGCGCACCAAGAGTCAGAGCGGCAAGCATGGCACAAACAGCCAACACTGCCTTAACGGGATGGGAATGGTGCCTCATGGGTGAATAGTCTACCTCCGGCCCATATTTCTTGTCATCAATGCGTCCTCCACCTCGCGGCTGCATCTACTGAGGGGGCAATTTTCTAAACCCCAAGGATTTGCTGGAGTTGCGCTGGGCAGCTAATATGGATTCCCCGATGGAGCATGACTGTCTAAGGCCCGCCGAAGTGCCTCGCCTCTCCCGGCTTTTTTCCGTATTTCTTTCCAATCCCAAAAAGCTTGCTGAGTTCTATGCGCATCAGCCCACTTTGTCCGGGATTCGCGAAGCCGTTCGTGAATTGAAAAAGGGAAGCGGGCGATATCCCGAAGAAATGCGCGCGGCCGTGGCCGATGTTTTGAGTGGCCAGAATTCGGCCTTTGCCAATAATGCGTTGCCGGAAGCAATTGCAAGTAATTTGGAGTTATTGAAGAAGGACGCTGTCGCAATTGTTACCGGCCAACAAGTAGGTCTATTTGGCGGACCCGCTTATACGTTTTACAAGGCGCTTTCAGCCTTGAAAGTTGCTGCTCAGCTCCGAAAAGAGGGAATCGCCGCCGTCCCGGTTTTCTGGATGGCGAGTGAAGACCATGATTTGGCCGAAGTGAATCATGTGTACTGGCCGGGTGAAAGCGGGCTGGACCGTATCGAGTGGGTCGGACCAGTGGGCGAACCATCAGCAGCCGATGTTGAAGGACGAAGTGTGGGGAGAATCGGGTTCGGGTCAGAAATTACCGCTCTTGTGCGGCGCGCCGTGGAAGCTCTTGGTGGCGCATCATCGGATGAAATTGGCGAGGTCCTTTCGGCGGCGTATCGCCCAAATGAGACTTTCGGGACCGCCTTCGCAAGATTGATGATGACGTTATTTGGGAAGCAGGGGCTGATCCTTCTCGATCCGATGGATGTGAGACTGCATCGGTTGTCAGCGCCGCTGATGCGCCGGGCCCTTGAAGAGCACCACGAATTGACCGCTGCACTATTGGCGCAGGACAAGCGTCTCGAAAAAGCCGGCTACCACGCGCAAGTGAAAGTTACCGAGCGCTCGACGTTGCTTTTTGCCAACGTGGAGGGAAAGCGCATTTCTCTGCGCTCGCGCAACAGCGGGTTCATAATTGGCATGCAAGAATACTCGGCCACTCAACTGAGCGCGGCCATCGAGGCCCATCCTGAAGAATTCAGTCCCAATGCGCTGCTCCGGCCAGTTGTCCAGGACACTTTACTGCCGACGGCCGCATACATCGGCGGCCCGGCAGAAATTGCTTATTTCGCTCAGAATCGTGTGCTCTACGAGCGGCTGCTCCGGCGCGCGCAGGTCATCCTCCCGCGCTCGAGCTTCACCATCATTGAACCGCCGATTGAACGCCTTCTGAAGAGGTATGCCCTCAAATTTGGAGATGTCCTGCTCGGCCCCCAGCACCTTCGAGCAACAATGGAGCGAAAGAATATTCCAGTCGGCCTGGCCAGGAAAATGGCGGCGGACCAGGAGAAACTCGTGGCCCTCCTGGAAAGTATTCGCAAGCCGCTCGCCAGGCTCGATCCGACTCTGGAGGGCGCGCTCGACAATGCAAAGAAGAAGATGCTCTATCAATTCAACAAGCTGAGCGGAAAGTCCGGGCGGGCCGTGGACTTCCGGAATGGCGTACTGACCCGCCACGAAAAAACAATCCTCGATGCGCTTCTTCCTGGGCATGATATGCAGGAGCGGTCACTGAGTTTACTTCCGTTCCTGGCACGAAATGGCCTGGCCCTTCTCGATCAACTTGGTAAGAATGCCGGACTGGGAACCGCCGCTCACCGCATCGTGCGACTCTAAAAGGTATGAGCGCTCTCGTGGCTCCGGTACTATTTCTTAAAATTTCCAGCTACAATGCCCTCGACGCCGTTCACACTAGAAAATCCTGGAGGAGATTTCGATGAAGATTACGCCGGGCAAACAGAAAGGGCTCCAAGCGGTCGCAAATTCGCATGGCGTAATCGCCGCGGCGGCCATGGACCAGAGGGGCTCGCTGCGAAGCTCGATCGCCAAGGATAAAGGTGTAGACAAGAAGGCCGTGACCAGCGAGATGATGTCCGAATTCAAAGAAGCTGTGGTGCGCGTGCTCACTCCCCACGCCAGCGCTATCCTTTTGGATCCTGAGTTTGGCCTGAACGCGGCCAAGCAGCGCGCCCGCGGATGCGGCTTGCTGCTGGCCTACGAAAAGAGCGGTTACGACAACACCCAGCCGGGTCGTTTGCCCGACTTGCTGGATGACTATTCTGTTCGTCGCATCGTAGCAGCGGGCGCCGACTGCGTAAAGATCCTGCTTTACTACAGCCCATCTGACCCTGCGCCCACCAACGAAATCAAGCATGCCTGGGTGGAACGCATCGGCGCGGAATGCCAGGCCGCCGACGTGCCATTCTTCCTCGAATTCGTCGGCTACGACGAAGGGTTGGACGAGAAGGGAATCGAGTTTGCGCGCAAGAAGCCTGAATTGGTGAAGCGCAGCATGGAAGAGTTCTCCAAACCGCAATATGGCGTAGACGTCCTGAAAGTTGAAGTACCGGTGAACATGGCTTACGTTGCAGGCACGCGCTCTTGCAAGGGAGACTCAGCCTACACGCGGGATCAGGCCAAGGAGTTTTTCCGCAACGCCGCCGCGGTGGCCAAGAAACCGTTCATCTACCTTTCTGCCGGTGTAAGCAACGAAACATTCAGCGAGACACTGGAGTTGGCCGCCGAATCGGGCACCAATTTTTCGGGTGTGCTCTGCGGCCGCGCCACTTGGAAGGAAGGCATTCCTGTTTATGCCAAGCAGGGGGTAAAGGCTCTCGAAGATTGGCTATCGAACCAGGGGGTTGCCAACATCAAGAACGTAAATGACCGGATTGTCTCTGCCAAGGCCTGGTTTGCGTTTTATGGCGCCGCGTCGCCGGCCGCATTAAGCTAATTGCTGCACTTTGGTTCTCCTGCAGCAATATGGCGGATGGTTTGAGAGCGCCTCCCTCGCCCCATTTTCCACCGCTCTTATTTTTGTGATCTAAATCGGTTGAAACTATTTTCCTTGGCCTTACGTCACTTCACGCAGGTCAGGGTGTCAATTTCCTTGCTTATTGCAATTCGACCTTGTCCGAAATAGCATCGGCCATCCTACCATCCGTAGGAGAGTGCACAGTCTTGTGGAGAGGATAATAGAATGAATCAAAAGTCTTTTGGCTCTGGCATGTGGCTGCTCGTGATCGCGCTGGTCGCCGCCGTGGCGGTTCCGGCATTTTCCCATTGGAACGGAGCGTCGCGTGAGTTTCCTCCGGCCCCGTCGATGACGGATCCGGATTTGGGCGGCTCGTTGAAGAATCTTGAATTCCGCAACATCGGCCCGGCAACCATGGGCGGGCGAATTGACGACTATGCCGTGGATGAAAGCAACACCGACATCATCTACGTGGGCACTGCCGCTGGCGGAGTGTTCAAGACTTTGAACGGCGGCACCACCTGGACTCCGATATTTGACCACGAGATCACCGGCTCCATCGGCACGATTGCCATCGCACCCTCTTCGCATGACGTCGTCTGGGTCGGCACCGGCGAGGCCAATAACCGCCAGAGCGCTTCCTATGGCGCCGGAGTTTACCGCTCGCTCGACGCCGGCCACACCTGGACACACATGGGCCTTGACGCCACGCAAGCGATCGGGCGAATTCAGATCGATCCACGCGACCCCAATACGGTCTACGTTGCCGCTTTAGGTGGACTGTGGGGCTCTAACTCAGAGCGCGGTGTCTACAAGACAACCGACGGCGGCAGGAATTGGACGAAATCGCTCTTCATCAGCGAGAACACCGGCGTAACCGACCTCGCACTTGATCCCAACGATCCCGGCACGCTTTATGCCGCGGCGTATGAGCGCCGCCGCACAGTATGGGGATTCAACGGCGGCGGGCCCGAGGGTGGCATTTACAAGACCACAGATGGTGGCGCCTCTTGGACAAAGCTCACAAAGGACATGCCCTACGAGCATGGCGGGGACGTCGGCCGCATTGGGCTGGCAATTTATCGCCGCAACTCAAACATCGTGTACGCCCGCATTCAGCACGCCCAGGGCGGGATTTTCCGCACCGAGGATAAAGGCGCGACTTGGACGAGGATGAGTGATATGGATTCCCGCGCCATGTACTTCGGGATCATGGGTGTTGATCCAAACAACGATTTGCGCGTCTGGGCGCCGGCGGCGGCATTGTATTTCTCTGAGGATGGCGGAAAAACGTTCAACACAGTTCGCGGTGGCGGCGTTCACAGCGATTACCACGGATTTTGGATTGATCCTCACGATTCCAATCACATGATCGTGGGCGTGGACGGCGGAATCTATTTCACTCGCGATATGGGACGCACTTGGGACCACGACGCCGTCATTGCTATCGGCCAATTTTATGAAGTCACTGCCAACAACGAACGGCCTTACAAAGTTTGCGGAGGGTTACAGGACAACGGCAGCTGGTGCGGTCCTTCCATGTCTTTGACCGGCGGAGGCATCGCCAATTCCGATTGGGTTAGCGTGGGCGGGGGTGACGGGTTTTATAACCGCCTCGACCCGGTGGACGCCAATATTGACTACGGTGAATCACAAGATGGCAGTCTTTTTCGCCGCAGCTTCAAGACCGGCGAATCCAAGAGTATTCGCCCCATCCCGAAAAAAGACGAGCCTCCTTACCGCTTCCAGTGGAATTCTCCCATTGAAATCTCGGCGTTTGATCACAAGACCATTTATTACGGCGGAAATTTCCTCTTCAAGTCCACCGACCAGGGTGATCACTGGGAGAAAGTCAGCCCCGATCTGACAAACAATGGGGACCGCCGCACGCTGAAAATCCTCAATATCCTTCCAACCAAGGACGAAATGTCCCGCGAGGATGGCGTGGAGTGGTGGCCCTGCATCACGGTGATCGGCGAATCACCGATGAACAAGGACGTGATCTGGGTGGGGACGGATGACGGCAATCTTCAAGTTACTCGTGATGGCGGCAAGACCTGGAAGAATGTCGCCGATCGGGCGCCCGGAGTGCCGAAGGGAACTTATGTCAGCCGCGTCATCGGGTCGAAATACGCCGAGGGCACCGCGTTTGCAGCATTCGATGGCCATCGCAACGGTGACTTCCACATTTACCTCTACATGACCACGGACTATGGCCAGAACTGGAAGCCGATTTCCAACGGCATCACCGAAAAGGACGGTATTGTCCACGTCGTCCGCGAAGATCCAAAGGTTTCAACTTTGCTCTACGCCGGAACCGAGCGCGGCTTGTTTGTTTCGCCGGATCACGGTGCGAATTGGTCGCATCTCAACGCGAATCTCCCCACCGTTCCAGTGGATGACATCCTCATTCATCCGCGCGACAACGACATGATTCTTGGCACTCACGGACGTTCCGTGTGGATCCTGGATGACATCACTCCCATTCAACAAATGAGCCAGCAGATCATGGACTCCAATATCCATCTCTTCGACATCCGGCCTGCTTATGAGTGGCGGGGTGGTCGTGGAGGTGGCGGCGGAGGGTTTGGCTACGGCAGTCGCAACTTTGTCGCCCCGAACCCGCCAAGCGGCGCCATCTTGGATATCTACTTGAAGTCCGCGCTCAGCGGCCGCGACCGCGTGAACATCAGCATCACCGATAAAGACAACCAGCCGGTTCGCACGCTAACCTGCGCTCCCTTGCCTGTACCTGGAGCTCCAGCCGGTGGCGGTGAGGCGGCCGGGGCTGCGGCAGCTGCGGGAGGCGGCGGAGGCGGACGTGGCCGCGGAGGTCGAGGCGGGGCGGGAGGCGCCGCTGCGCCAGCTGGCGGAGCTGCGGCTCAAGCAGCCCCAGCCGGCGGTCCCGGCGGCGGAGGCGGTGGCAGGGGAGGCTTCGGCGGCGCACCGGCATGCGAGGGTAAAGCAGGCATCAATCGAATTGAATGGGACCTTCGGATGGCATCGCCAATCCCGCCGGGTGGTGAGGCTGGAGGTGGCAGAGGATTCGGGGGATTTGGCGGAGGCGGGGCTGGCCCGCTCGTCGAACCCGGCGACTATACTGTGAAAGTTTCTCTAGGAGACCAGTCCGATACCAAGACTGTTCACGTCGAGGAAGACCCTCGTATTCAAATCTCCTCGGAAGACCGCGCCAAGCGCCACGAAGCCATCATGAAGGGCTTTGCGCTGACTCGCGATCTGACCACTACGCAACAGCAAATTATCTCCCTGAAGACTTCACTCGATGCGGCGATGACTGCCTGGAAGACACGGCCGCGTGATGCGAGGATTCCGGAAAACGTTCA
>DATGHC010000050.1:0-8085 GCA_035308165.1 Candidatus Acidiferrales bacterium
ACCGGGCCAGAGGCCGCGGAATTAAGGTAGTAATCAATGATGGCGCCCGTCGGCGGATTATCCGTTTCGGCCGAGCCATACGGGAGCGGCGTGCCTCCGCTGCCGCCAGCGCGCATGCGAACGGCGGGCGCGGGTTTGAAGAGCATAGTGCCCGGAGCGGCAGTCATCGCAGCAATCTGGCGAAGCGACGAGATGTTGTCGATTATCCAGAAACCACGGCCGTGTGTGGCGACGATGAGGTCATCGCCATGGATGACAAAATCCCGCGCGGAGCTGCGTGGCAAATTCAGCTGGAGCGGCTGCCAGTCCTCGCCATCGTTGAAGGAGACATAAACTCCGAGCTCCGTCCCGGCGAAAAGCAGACCATTGCGGGCCGGGTCTTCCTTCACGGAATTGACGTAGCTGCCATCCGGAATTCCGCTGGCGATGAGCTTCCAAGTCTTCCCGCCGTCGCGCGTGCGATAAATGTAGGGCTTGTAATCTTCCAGGCGATGGCGATCTACGGAGGTGTACGCGATGGCGACATCGGAGTGCGATGCTTCGATCAGGGAGACTTTGCTCCACGCAGTGAGTTCCGGCGGTGTTACGTTTTTCCAGGTCTTGCCGCTGTCGTGCGTCACGTGGATCAGGCCGTCGTCGGTCCCAATCCAAATTGTGTCGGCCAGCAGGGGTGAGGGAGCGATGGTGTAAATCACTCCGGGCCGTGGGGCTCCGTACGTATCGGCGGCGGTCGCGGGATCCAGATTCGTGGGCGTGCCGGGGTTTTCGCGCGTCATGTCGCCACTGATGCGAGTCCAATTCTTGCCCCGGTCAATCGTCTTCCACAAATATTGATTGCTGTAGTAGAGCGCGTGTCCCGGGGCTTGCGAGAACACCACCGGCAGCGTCCAGGTGTGGCGAAACGGCGCCAATTGCGGCGAGCCTAGCATGGGAGAAATGTTGTAGCCCGCGTTGGTGCGTTGATCGCAGGCGGAAACGCCGCCGCCGTAAAGAATATTTGAGTCAGAGGGATCGACGGCGACATAGCCGCTTTCACCACCGGCGCATATCGGCGCCCAATCGCGCATGTAAGAAATAGATCCGTAGATGCCGCGGCTGACCGCTTTCACCGCGCCACTATCCTGCTGCGCGCCGTAAACCCAATACGGATCCTGATTGTCCGCGACGATGTGATAAATCTGCGCGGTCGGCTGGTTGTACCAAGAGCTCCAAACGAGTCCACCGTCCACGCTGACCACGACGCCCTGATCGCTGGCGAGGATCATGCGCTGGCCATCGTCGGGATAAATCCAGAGCTGGTGATAGTCGTCGCCTCCGGGAGCGCCCTTGATAGGAGTGAAAGTTCTTCCGCCATCTTCAGAGCGATAGACGGAAGTGTTGGAGACGTAGAGCTTGTCGGGAATTTTAGGATCAACCACGACATTGCTGAAATACCAGCCGCGGCCCCAAATTCGCTGATCGTTATCGAGAAGTTGCCAGGTCAGCCCCGCATCATCGGATCGATAGAGGCCGCCCTTCTTAGGATCGGTGTCATCCACGATGGCGTAAACGCGATTGGGGTCGCTCGGAGCGACGGCCAAGCCGGATCGGCCAATGCCATCCGCGGGCAAACCACCCGAGAGTTGCGTCCAGGTGTTGCCCCAATCGGAGGATTTGAAAATTCCGCCGCCCGGGCCGATGGAGGGAGGATAGATGCTCCACGGCGGACGGCGAGTGGCCCACAGAGATGCGTAAAGGATTTGTGAGTTGCGCGGATCGAAGGTGATGTCAATCGCGCCGACATTCTCATTCTTGTAGAGGATTTTCTGCCAGGTGGCGCCGCCGTCGGTGGAACGGAAAACGCCCCGATCCGGGTTGGGGCCATAGGCGTGGCCGAGGGCGGCGACAAAGACCACGTCAGGGTTTTTGGGATCGACAATGACGCGGCCGATCTGGCGAGTGTCTTCGAGGCCGATGTGCTTCCACGTCTTGCCGCCGTCGGTGGATTTGTACATACCGTTGCCGTAAGAGATTTGAGAGCGCATGTCGGCTTCGCCGGAGCCTACGTAAATAATGCTTGGATTGCTGGGCGCGACACCGATGGCGCCGATCGAGGCCACGGATTCCTTGTCGAAAATTGGCGTCCAGGCTTCGCCGGCAGTATTGCTTTCCCAGACGCCGCCACCCACTGAACCAAAATAAAAATGATTTGGCTGGCCGGGCACTCCCGTCACGGCCACCGCGCGGCCGCCGCGGTAAGGGCCGATCATGCGCCACTTCAGGCCGGAGAATAAGCTGGGATCACGAGGCTGTGATTGCTGTGCGGCGCCGTGGCCAGGCCAAAGCAGCGCAGCCGACAAAACCAGGGCCAGGGTAGCGATCCAACCAAGCAGCGGAACAGACTGGATGCGGCGAAACGTTTTCATGGGCATTCTCTCCGGGCTTTATGAAACTCTCGTCAGTAGGACTTATATGGCAGACGTACCGTGAAGCGCAAGCGTTGCGCGTAAATCATTCGCAGCTCTGAGGCTCAACACAGAAAAGCAATGCAGCCAGCTGGCAGTCTTCAATTGTGGTTCGCGCCTCCGTGAATCGCCTTGCAGAGTTTACAAAAGGATGCAGGCTCGGTGTTATCGACGTGATGGCGGACCGGCTTCAAAGTCTTAAGAAATGCGAATATGGCGCTCAAGTCCTCATCTGTCATTCCGCGATAGACATCGCTCGGCATAATCGGATTCAGTCTGCGCGCACGCACTGACCCAGTACGAATGGTGTCGATAAACATTTTTGTGTCGTAGTAAGGAATCCCCGAAGGGTCGGGCGTGAGGTTGGCGCTCGCAACGCGTCCCCATGGTCCAACCAGAATAAATCCTCCGGCAAAATCCAAACCCGGCAGTGGCACCCCATGGTCATCCGCGGGAGTGTGACAATCCGAGCAGGCACCTTCATTGGCCATGTACGCGCCGCGCTTTTCAGGGGTGGAGAGATCAGGAGGAGGCACTGGCGCGGTCAAGGGCTGAGGCACATTGCGAATCAAATATTTCACCGGGAAAATAATATCGGTCGCAGGTAGAGGATTGCGAACGGGCGGCAGCGCCCGGAGATAGACAATGATGGATGCCAAGTCTTCATCGGAAAGCGAAGCGTAATGCTGGTAGGGCATGAACGGAAAAAGTGCGCGACCGTCGTGGCCGACCCCTTCGCGAATCGCCCGCGCCAATTGGTCATCTGTCCAACTCCCTGCCCCGGTTTCCCGGTCGGGCGTCAGATTAGGCGCGACCACGCGACCCGGCAAATCCGTTTCTGGAATCACTTCGCCAGCGCCGAGATTTGGGAGCGTGGAGGGCGGGGAGACTACTGTCCAATCATGCGGGGTGTGACAGAACACACAGCCGGAGACATTTTCCGCGAGGTACTTCCCACGAGCGAGACGCTCGGGAGTGCTCTCAAATGTGCGGGGTGTGAGCGCGCGCGTACGCGGACCGATAAATGGCCGCCAGCCTATGGTGAAGGTGATGGCAACCGGCAAAAGCAGGATAAGGACCAGAAGCAGCCAGCCCAATACTTTCAATAGTTTCTTCAATCATTTCCCTCACGAAAAGTGCGCCACCAAATCAATCACGCGGATTTATGGCCGATCAAGGTGACCGCGTGAATCCTTCAAGGGCGATGGAATGCCTCGTCCTCCGACCGTGGCCGGATTCTAATGAACATCCACGCTGAGTGCAACGGTTTGGTCACCGCGCGCGTGCGGTGAGTGGACCGGAACTGGCGAGCATGGGCATCCAACGATCACGGATGGCTGCGAATTGATCCATGTTCTTGCGGATGACAGGTTCTGCGGGCGGAAGGTGAAGCGTTTCAAAATTGCGATAGGCTCCATTCTGCAGGATGCGAAAGTCGAGATGGGGCCCTGTGGCCAAGCCAGTCATCCCTACCAGGCCGATGCGCTGGCCAGCTTCCACGTGCTCTCCGGCATGCACCAGAATCTTGGAGAGATGCATGTACATCGTTTCGTAGCCATTGGAATGTTGAATGTGAACCAGATTGCCTGAGCCCCCCGAATATCCGGCTGACATCACACGCCCATTGCCGATGGATTGCACCGGTGTTCCAGTGGGAGCGCCGTAATCAATTCCCAAGTGCGGGCGGTAAGTCTTCAGGATGGGATGGAAACGGGACTTGCTGAAGTGCGAAGTGATGGGAGCAGCAAACTTAAGTGGCGACCGCAAGAACGCCTTTTGCAATGCTCCGCCATCCGGCCGGTAATAACCGGGTGTGCCCATCGCGTCATGAAATAGCACTGCTTGAAAGGGATGATTCGCGTTGTTGTATTCGGCGGCGAAAATCCGTCCGTAGCCCGCAGTCTGCCCGTCCAAATGGGTCTTTTTTTCGACCACGATGCGGAAGGTATCTCCCACCCGCGGATCGGAATAAAAATCGAGGTCCCATCCAAAGATTTCCGCGAGGCGGATGGCGAGCTCAGGCGATTCGCCGGATTCAGTGACGGCGTTAAAGAGCGAATCACGAACGGTGCCGGCGATGGCGATGGTTTCCGTGTGCGATGGGATGAGTTGAATTCGCGCGCCGAATTCAACTGAAGTTCCTTCTGGCCGAGGCTCAACATAGAGCATCCTGTCGGCATCAATCTGATAGCGCACAGCACGCAGATCACCTGTGACGGATCGCCCGATCGATAGCATATTGCCAGCATGAAAATGACGGAGGTCAAATACGGATTGCGCCGATGCGGCGATATTTGTGGCAGCAAGCGGATCGAGCCCCATGCGGTGCAGAGAATCGCCGAAGTTCACACCGGGGACGACGCGCGCGGTGGTGTAAAAGATAGCCTCGGCAGCAATCCGTTGGGCCTGCAGCGCCGCGGCCTTCGCTTGTGTGGCAAACTCCGCATCCGCGACAGCGCGATCGCGCAGGGCCACAAACAGAGTCGCGCCGCCGGCGATGACCAGGGCGACGTAAAGTCCGATGTGCAGGATTTGACGCAAAAAATGATCCCCCTATCTTCTGCACACTTTAGACGCATCAGGGGTGACTCCGGTAGGAAAATTGAAGGTCTCGCAAGTCATTCTTGCCCAATCACTTACTGTGTGCCAGAAGACCACTTCAGCGTCTTTCTGGCGGTCCAAGTTGGACAGTGTGCAAGAAATATCCATGAAATGCGCAATCCATGCTGTTTCGGATGCCCAAGGCTAGATTCATCAGGAGACACAATCCATAAGTTCAACATTCTGAACTGCTTTGGCCTGAGTGATTTGGCGCGGCAAATGCTCAAATACGTTCACCGGCGTTCAGCCGCAAGCTGGCATTTCGTGCGCTCCCCAGGTGAAGGGCGCGGCTCAACGCATTCCGCAGCGGGCACCGAGACTTGTGGGAGGAAACCTATGGAAGGTGTCCAGTTTTCACCAATAGACGGGCCCAACAACAATAATTTGAAGCAAGTATGCGCAGAATGCGGGATCATTTTTGAAATGCGCACTACAAGCGGCAGCGTTGATATGATTTGCGACGCCTGCTATTCCGGGCAATTCGAGCCCGTGCGCATCCACCACTGGCAGCGCATCCCTTCACGACTTCGCCGCGCAAGGTAAGCCTCAGGACGCGACACGCGACTGTCTCCTCCATCTTGAGGAGAAGTCGCGTGTCGTGTGTTTGAGCACAAATACTCAGTGAACTCGACTTGGAATCAACGATCTAAAGAATTCTGAATTTGCAGAGTTACGAACGATTAGCGGCTTGATGGTGGGGCGGGTGCGACTACGACGGGGGTAATGGGCTGCTGGCGTTCAGCGCCGAAGAAATTACGCTCTTTAAGATTGCGATAAATCCTCCCTGCTATTTCGGCTGCCACCGGGCCTTCCACTTTGCGCGAACGGCCGCGCATCAAAACCACGAGCACTACCTTGGGATGCTCCTGACCATCATAGGAAAGGAACCAACCGAGACGCGAGGCCTCATCGGAGCAGGTCCCGGTCTTTCCTAGAGGTGATTCGCCGTCATGATCATAGCTGGATTTGGCAGTCCCGTAGAGCACTGCAGCCTGCAAGCCTTCGCGGATATCCGAAAGATACGGCCCAATTTCGAGCTGGCGCTTGACGCGCGGAGTGAAGTCGCGCTGAGCTTCTTCGCTGCGAGGATACTGCAAGTAATACATCGTGCCGCCGTTGGCGATCGTTGCGCCCATGGACGCAAGCTCCAGCGGCGTCATCTGAATTCCCTCGCCGAAACTGGACATACGCGCCACGCCGCCGCGCTTGGGCGGCTCGGCAGGAACTTTGCCAGATTGCTCTTCCGGAATGCTGTAGCCGGCCAATTCGCCCAGACCGAGCAGTTGTGCGTAGTGAGAGACTTTCTCAAAACCCATTTCACTGCCCAACGATTCAAAGAAAGTGTTGTTAGAGTGAGCCATCGCTTCAGTCAAATTCATATATTTGCGCGGCGCAACTCTCAGCATGGAGTCGCGAGTGATCAAACCTTCTTCCAGAGCGGCCAGGGCAATTGTGGGCTTGATGGTCGAGCAAGGGATGAATCCCGGCGAGAATGCCAATTTCTGATTGACGACTGTAAGAATGCGGCCATTCGATGGGTCAATCGCAACTACGGAACCGTTGAAGCGGCCCAAACCTTGAACGGCGGCGGCGCGGACGACGGGATCGTCGTATTGCGTTACGTCGTCCTTGGTGGAATCGGCGAACGTTGGAACGCCAACGTATCTGTGCGTGGTGGCCGACCGGCGGGCAGTTGTAGACCTCGCAACGGAGGCAGATTTCACGGCCGAACTTGATGTGCGAAGGGAGCTGGAAGTACGGATCGCCGCGTGTGAAGCCGTCTTGTGGGAAACCGAGCTCTTTGTGGAGCTTGCTTTGCTCCTGGTGGCGGTCTTGTGGGGCTGAGTCGAAACTCCGGAAGCTACTGCGGGCTGCCACACAATCAGCATGGACAGTAAGATCGCCGCGTGCCTGCCGAATTGTATGCGTCTGGACATAAATGCCAAACCCTGAGCGCCTAGCTCTGTCCCGACCAAAACTATTAAGTTAATCGTCCCATTCACCCAAACGCTTAAGGCCCAAGACCCTGAAAGCTACGGGGAATCGCAGTCTACGAGAAAATGGGGCCCGGAAGCAATAGGCAAATGGTTTTGTTTTGAGCACAGTACGGACAGTACGAGGGGGGCAAAAACCTGCACCTGAAATGCCCGGAGGGACAGGTGAATTAGGGGCGAAAGTGAGCAGGGATAAAGTTTCCCGCGCGGCCCATCGCTCAGGACAGGCTTTGAAAGGAATGTGAATTATGCGACCCCATTTAGCAGGTCAAGGCTACCGGGCAGGGCGTGGACGCATCCCGGACGCGCCTGCTGCCGCGGCATGAGAGGCCTGCGCCGGCTTTTCACCCTGAGCATTCTTTTCATTGGGGGCGGATTTTTCTGCCGCGGCATTGCCATTGCTTGAGGCCGTTGGCGCTGAGTTTGGCAGGCCCAATTGCTTGCGCAGCGCGGCTTCGAGTTTGTCGCGAACGGCAGTGTTCTCCTTCAGGAAGATGCGCGCGTTTTCGCGGCCCTGTCCGATGCGCTCCGTGCCATAGCTGAGCCAGGTTCCGGACTTCTCGATCAATCCTTTATCAACGCCCAAATCAATCAAGTCGCCTTCGCGGGAGATTCCTTCGCCATAGAGGATGTCAAATTCGGCCTCGCGGAACGGCGCGGCCACTTTGTTCTTCACCACTTTGCCGCGGGTGCGCGAGCCAATCACGCGGTCGCCTTCCTTGATGGCTTGAATGCGCCGGATGTCCAGGCGAATGGAAGCATAAAACTTCAGCGCGCGCCCGCCGGTGGTCGTTTCCGGATTGCCGAACATCACGCCGATCTTTTCGCGAATCTGGTTGATGAAGATCAGGCAGGTCTTGGACTTCGAAACAATTGCGGTCAGCTTGCGCAACGCCTGCGACATCAGGCGCGCCTGCAAGCCCATCTGCGGATCGCCCATTTCGCCTTCGAGTTCGGCCTTGGGCACCAACGCGGCGACCGAGTCCACAACGACAATGTCCACGCCGCCGGAACGAATCAGCGTTTCCGCGATTTCTAGCGCCTGT
>DATGHC010000051.1:0-102106 GCA_035308165.1 Candidatus Acidiferrales bacterium
CGCCAGGTCCTTCCGCCGTCGAACGTGCGCACGAGTGCGCCAGCCTCGATCGCGACGAACACGCGATCCGCGACCCTCGCATCGACTTCGATCCACCGACCGTGATGCGAGTGGGGCCGTGGGGGAAAACTCCAGGTGTCAGCTGAAGGGAGCGCGCGCAAGCCGGCGAGGTCCACCCAGCTGTCTCCGCCAGTGTCGGAGCGAAACACCGCACTTGGTTCGGTACCGGCATAGACGATACCGAACCCACCGAACCCATCAGCTTGTTCCGCATGAGCCACATTAACCGCGGTGACCATCGGGTGGTCGATGCCCGCTCCGACCGGTTCCCAATTCCTACCACTGTCGTGGCTTCGGAAAAGACCGGCACCAGCAGTTCCGCAGTACACGCGCGCCGGGTCGCGGGGGTCGACCGCCACAGATCCGGGCGAACGTCCGCCCAAGTGTTTGTCGACGGTCCAGGTGGAGGCGCGCCGAGCGATCAAGAGGGCCGCTCGTGTCACGACTACGATGCCGACCTTGACTCAATCTCCTTCTGTTGCTAAATCAGCAGTATCTCCCGCCAAGAGCCTCGTCCCACCGTTGCCAATCCTACCCAAGGGACGTCGCACGACAGAGTCCAGCTCAAGGCCGCTTGTCGAAAAACATGTAAAGCGCCACGATCCGGCCATCCCGCACGATGACGAAATCCCTCCCGGAGTAAGCCGGCACTTCACCAGGGCGCCCCGATATCCATGGAACCATCCCTGCATCGCAATATTCCTGAGGAGCGGCAGTCAATTGATATCGAAAGTCAGGATGAGTCGCCTTGACCGCGCCGGCGATGCGATCGATCGCGTCGCGGCCACGGATGGCGCCCTTGTTGGGATCGTAGAACACGCCTTCTTCTGCCCACAGTTCGTCAATGGCCGCACGCCGACGTGCGGGATCGTTTTCACCGAACACGTCGCGAAGATTTCGGATCAGTAATTCAGATATGCTATAGGACATGGCCCGTCTCCTCAATTTTAAAAAAACCACGGCCAATCGTCTCACGGATGGTTATCAACCTCACCACTAACGTTACTTATCTCATCGAAACCGCGCCTCATCCTCGCCTGTATAGTCAGGATCAAGATAGATGTGCAGACTGGATATTCGGCCATCTCGAAACTTGAATACGTTGCAGAAATGCACGGCGGGTGGCGCACCCTTTCGATTTGCCTTTTTTAACATGTTCGTATCAACGGATGATACCACTGAGGCAATACATGGAATAGAGAAGGCGTGGAAGTTGCGGTTGGGTGCCGCATCCTTTTGGTTTTTGAGGGTGCGGCTCTTAATTCTCATTGACGTTGAAATTTCTGTGGAACGGAAAGCCTGGGCCGCAGGAATTACGCGTCTAAAAAATTATCCACAGTAGTGTGAAAGAAAGTCCACGTGCGCTAGACAAGTCATTGAAAAAAATGGTCGGGGCGAGTGGATTTGAACCACCGACCTCCTGGTCCCGAACTTGAGGAGTTTGCGCGGCAGTTTACCGCGCGCCGAAATCCCGAGCTTCGAGGGATCTCTCTTAGTGCGCCAGCACTTGTTGAAATCTATGGATTCTTGTTGATTCTAAGTGATTGCTGTTGAAGTCTTTGCGGCCTGCTTGATGAAGTCAGTTGAACTTTGTTGAAGATGGAGGTTTTCTCCGCTACAAAATTATATATAGCCGCCCATGACCCATTCTTACAAGCAGTCTTGAGTTCTGGCGAATGATACCTCGCCACCGCAAGCTCAACCCGTTTGTGTGGGGCGCGATTTGACAATCCTTATCCTGGCAAGGATGCGGCATCCGATCCCGCGCCCAAAATGTGGCGAAAAAGCAACGAACGCGAAACCTGAACGCTCAGAGGTAGAGCCGAGCGCTTTCGGCGCCGAGTTCGGCGGTGCGGTCGTCCCACAACCGCGGTGGTCCTTGGAAAACGTCCCGTCTGTCCCCGTGTCCGTACACCGCGATTAGTTTCTTGGATGTTATACTCGCATTGCATGGGCGGGCTGTTAAGACCAAACCATGGCAACCCCCGCTCCAGGTCCCAATCTGGCGCCGATAATTGGAATGTCGAAAAAACCTCCAAAGGCGGCGAATGACGCAGACGACGATAGCTCTCGCTATCTCTTTTTTCTTTTCATCACGTGTATCGCTGTTGCTATGCACGTGCTGGCCGTTTCGCGCAGTGCCCAAGCCGTTCCGCAGAGCAACACGCAGAAGCCGCCAATCATCCGCAGCACTACCCGAGTTATCAGCGTCAATGTTGTGGTGATTGACCGCGAAGGCCGGCCAGTGCCGGGGCTTACCAAAGACGATTTTCAGTTATTCGATGATGGGCGAGCGGAAGATATCGCGTTCTTTTCCACCGGCGGAGATGAAACCGGTTCGCCAAATAGCGTTCACCCTCTCGCCCCCGGCGAGTACACCAACGATCCTCACAAGTTGGGCTTGGCAGACGAGGGAGCGACCATAATACTGTTTGATACCGTCAATTCAGCGTATCTTTCTCAAGCGTACGCTCTTGGAGCGGTCCGGATTTTCCTCCGCCAACTCCATCCGGAAGATCGGATTGGTATCTATGTTTTGAACAAGGACGGCCTGAAGGTCGTGTATGACGTGAGCCAGCCCGCCTCGGGTCTTCTGGAGGCCATGCAACGATACGACCAGGCACACCTTGGCGGAGCAAGTGGCAAAACCACTACGCCCGTTGGGGACAGCAGCGGATCAATGGAACTCGACCTCTTCCTTCGCGGGAAAGAAGACCGCCAACCATTCGGACACTGCGGCGGACAGATTCCACTCATGATTGCGGGTTTCCAAGAAATCGCCAGAAGTACTGTAGGATTAAGGGGACGGAAGGCGATAATCTGGGTGACGGAGCGCCCGCCATTGTCGCCGTTTCCTTGGGGTGAGGGCAATGCCTTGGATCACCTGCGGGGCCATTTCTGTGGCACGGATTACGATCCGGATTTCATAGTTGAAGAGCCGGCGAATCTCAAGCCACTCCCCGGACCAACTCGCTCGCGGTCAGTCGAATCAGGCGAAACCCGCGGCAGCATAAGAGACCGGGGACTCGCCAACAACGATGAGTCGGATCTCATGGTCCGTTTGTTTACTCAGAACGATATTGTGCTTTACCCCGTGAGCGCTGAGGGGTTGCAGACGCTTCGCATATTCGGGCCTGGCGGGGCGGCTACCATTCCGCTTACGCCAGATGACTTGATAAACGGCGTCGATGCCGTTGCAAATGTTGAATCGCACCAGGCTATGGATGTCATGGCGCGCCGCACGGGCGGTCGCGCATTTTACAATCGCAATGATCTCGAAACCGGCATCCGCCGAGCTCTAGACGATGCTAAATATGGATACGAATTGGCTTACTACGCCGACCATGACCGCTGGAATGGAGATTGGCACAAAACTGATGTAAAGGTAAATCGCCCCGGAGTGGCTGTTCTGGCACGGGCCGGATATTTTGCTTTTCCTGAGCCAAAACTTCTACCTCCCAAAGCTAGCAAACAGTTGATTGAAGAGATTGCCGCCAGCCCGCTGGAAGACACCGAGATACCGATTACCGTGAAAATCACAACGCCCAGCAGCCCTGTTGGCTCCAGGATAGACGTAAGGGTTTTTCTTAGCGCGCAAAACCTGTTCGCCAACCACGGGGACGGGTGGAAGAGCCAATTCGAAGTGCTCTACTACCAGCTCACCACTTCAAACGGAATTCTCTCCGTGACCACAAAGAATGTGGGAGTTGAGCTCGCCGAAGCCCAATACAGCAAAGCCCTGGAGCAAGGCGTCGGCACCGAGGCAGAACTTCAGCTGAAACGCGGTGCCGCGCTTCTGTACGTGATCGTCCACGATAAGAGAACCGATGCCGTCGGTTCCGTCCGCATCCCTCTCGACCAATACACAGGAACCCTCTACTGACACGCTGAGAGCAATTGTTGCAGGGGCTTTTCTGATGAAAATGACGCGTGTAGAGATATCTATCTACATTAGCCGTTAGGGGGTGGCAATCTTGAGAAGCCAGTAGGGCTATCGAGAAAACCTTGCTAAGCCGCGTGCCGGAGGCAAGGATATGGCCCGCAACATCCCTCTCTTCACCTTCCCTATACACAGTTTTATATACACTCGTAACGCTGAAAGCCCAGGGGGCCGAGGTAAGTGCTTGAAAGGATTTGCGGACGTGACAGGGTTCGAACCTGCGACCCCCTGGTGGCGGGGACAGGGGACAGACGGGACGTTTTCCAATCCGGCGGGTGGCACACCCTTTCGAGTTTTCTTCTTCACCGCGTTCGTATCTAACGGATGATACCACTAAGTTAAGACATCGAATATACGGCGGGTGGAAGTTGCAGTTGGGTGCCGCACTCTTTGATTTCTAAGGGTGCGGCTCATGGTTTTTATTAACTGCGGAATTTCTGGCCAATCCAAAGCTTAGATCGCGGGGAGCGCACGTTTACAAAATCATCTACAGCGGTGTGGATAAAACACCAGAAGTCCTAGATAAGTCCTTGAAAATAATGGTCGGGGCGAGTGGATTTGAACCACCGACCTCCTGGTCCCGAACCAGGCGCGCTAGCCAGGCTGCGCTACGCCCCGACAATTGCACTTGGCAAATTGAGGACGAAAAAAGCGCGCCAAGTGAGATACGAAGAATAACACAGCCTGCGCGCCGGCGCCCAATTTGCGTTGCCCCGTGCGGAAGTCTCTCAATTAAGGATAGGGTCAATCTTTTCCCGCTATACTTCCCAATCGGAAAATTCTTCTATGGCAATTGAGAAAAGCAAACTGCGCCAGCTTGACCCCTACCGCTGGCTTGTGCCGCGCGGCACGCGCCAAGGAATGCTCACCGACGCCTTGATTTACGCCGATGAAAAACTCCTCGAAGCAATCCTCGGCGATCTCTCCATCGAGCAGGCCATGAATGTCGCCTGCCTCCCCGGAATCGTTGGCAAGTCGCTCGCCATGCCCGATATTCACCAGGGTTACGGCTTCCCGATTGGAGGTGTCGCGGCCACCAACTCGCGCGACGGAGTTATTTCCCCGGGCGGCGTGGGTTTCGATATCAACTGCGGCGTGCGTCTGCTGGCCAGCACACTCGATCGCGACGCGGTCCGCGCCAAATTGCGCGAGCTGGTCAACCAACTTTTCCGCGATGTCCCTTCCGGCGCCGGCTCTGAGGGGCCCATTCCTCTCAGCTATGACGATCTCAATCGCGTTCTCGAATCGGGCTCGGCCTGGATGGTTGAGCACGGTTATGGCCATGCCGCGGACGTTGAATTCTGCGAAGCGTCAGGCCAAATGGACGGAGCCGACTCGTCAAAAATTTCCGATCGCGCCAAACAACGCGGCCGCTCGCAGCTTGGCACACTCGGCAGCGGCAATCACTTCCTTGAAGTGCAATACGTCGAGCGCATCTTCGACGCCGGCGCCGCGCACGCATTTGGTTTGGTCGAAAACAAAGTAGTCGTGCTCATCCACTGCGGCTCGCGGGGTTTGGGCCATCAGGTCTGCACCGATTATCTCAAGACCATGAATGAGGCGATGCGGCGTTACGGCATCACCTTGCCCGACCGCCAACTTGCCTGCGTGCCCGCCCGCTCCAAAGAAGGCCAGGATTACTTGGCCGCAATGGCCGCGGCCGCGAATTTCGCGTGGGCCAATCGTCAGGCCATCACGCACGCGGCGCGCGGCTCCTTCCAGAAAATATTCGGGCCCCAGACGGAACTGCGAGTGGTGTACGACGTCGCCCACAACATCGCCAAGCGTGAGCGCCATCGCGTGAATGGCGGCGCCGAGCAGGAAGTGCTCGTCCATCGCAAAGGCGCGACGCGCTCATTCCCCGCGCACTCGCCTTACATCCCCGACGCGTATAGCGAAGCGGGCCAACCTGTGCTGATTCCCGGTTCGATGGGCACCGCCAGTTACGTTCTTGTCGGAACCGAGCTCGCCATGGAGGAAACTTTCGGCACGGTCTGTCACGGCGCGGGCCGCGCGCTTTCGCGCACCGCAGCCAAGCGCGGGCGTGACGCTCGTGTGGAAACGCAAAAACTTGAAGATCAGGGAATCATCCTCCGCTCGGAAACGCGCGACGGCATTCTGGAAGAAATCCCCGAAGCCTACAAAGACGTCGACGCCGTCGTGGACGTGGTGCACAACGCGGGCCTGGCGAAAAAAGTGGCGCGCCTGAAACCGATGGGTGTCATTAAGGGTTAAATCCCTTCCAACCACCGGCCGGCCGCCAATCTCCGTAAACTTGCAGCCCGTTTCAAAGTTCTTGCATCTAAGCTATTGGGTGTACTTCGTGCCCGGTATTGACGTGCCGCTTCCATCCAGCGGCCGCGGGGGCGCCCAAGACCATCCGCGCGATTTGCACTCGCGCGGGATCAGGCCGTCCAAACTTTCCCGGACACGATCTCACCCGGACTGCTCCTGCTATTTGCGGGGAGAGCGCCCGGTTCCACCTTCGCTTAAGCAGCCAGCCCAAATGGTCTATGACATCAGATTGAAAGGCCGGAGGAATCCGGATCGAGGCCCTTTTGTTGCGAACTTTCATTGGAGGTTATTCATATGAATAGCGAGTCCATTTCCCATCATTATCGGCAAATCGTTTTGACAGCTGTTTGCTCTCTTGTGATTGGGGGAGCATTGGGGATTGTAGCAACGGCAGCCAGCGGATTTGCGAATGGAGGCACGTCCGCCGCCACATTCACTGTTGCTTCAGATCCTCCGCGCGCTGCGGTACCGGTTGCCCCCACGATCGGGTTTGCACCCATCGTCAAGCAGGCGTTGCCCGCGGTCGTGAACATCTCCTCCTCCAAAATGATCAAGGTCAGGAACAACCTGCCGTCAGACCCCTTCTTCAACGACCCATTTTTCCAGCAGTTCTTTGGCCAGGATTACTCTCAACAATTCAGAAATCGTCCGCAGCAGGAACGTGAGCACAGCCTGGGTTCAGGTGTGATCGTCGCCAAGAACGGCTACATTCTCACCAACAATCACGTAGTGGACGGCGCATCGGAAATCACCGTGGATCTGGCCGATAAGCGCCATTTCACCGCCAAAGTTGTGGGCACCGATCCTCAATTCGATTTGGCCGTTCTCAAGATCGATGCCAACGACCTTCAAACCCTGACCTTCGGAGACTCCAAGAAACTGGAAATCGGCGATTACGTTCTGGCAATTGGCGACCCGTTCGGCGTGGGCGAAACCGTAACCATGGGAATCGTCAGCGCCACCGGACGCACCAACGTCGGCATCGAAGGCCAGCAGGGATATGAAGACTTCATCCAAACCGATGCGGCCATCAATCCGGGCAACTCCGGGGGCGCGCTCATTGACGCTCATGGCGATCTCGTCGGCATTAACACCGCCATCGCCACCAGCAGTGGCGGAAATGAGGGCGTCGGATTTGCCATACCCATTGACATGGCGCGCAATGTAATGACCCAGCTCATCGAACATGGCAAGGTTGTCCGCGGCTACCTGGGTGTCGGCATTGAACAGATGACTCCGGCGCTCGCCAAACAATTCGGTGTGTCAAGAACCGAAGGCGCCGTAATCACTCAGGTGGATCCGGGCACTCCCGCCGCAAAGGCCGGACTCAGACAAGGTGACGTCATTCTCGCCATGGATGGTCAAACCATTGCGGACTACACCGAATTTCGCCTGCGCATCGCGCAAGCCGCGCCCAACACAACAGTCCAACTCAAAGTCTGGCGGAACGGGAAAGAAATAGACGTTCCCGTAACGTTGGGCGAACAGCCCGCAAACCTGCAAGCGGCGTCCAATGGTCAGGCTGGTCCCGCCGAAGGAGTGATGTCCGGCGTTCAAGTGGAAGATCTGACGACGCAAATCGCGCGCCAACTTGGCGTTTCACCCTCGGCGCAAGGTGTAGTTGTCTCCCAGGTCGCGTCGGAAAGTGCTGCGGCGCAGGGCGGCCTGCAACAGGGGGACGTCATTGAGGAGGTCAATCACCAGGCCGTGCACAATGTTCAGGAATTCAATCGAGCCCTTGCGCACGGCGGGAAAAACTCCGCGTTGCTTTTGGTGGCGCGCGGAAATCAAATGCTTTACATCGCCATCGAATCGCATTAAGTCGTGCACCCCGCCGCCCGGCAAAGCCCACCGGTTTTGCCGGGCTTCCTTATTTGGCCGCTCATTTATTCCGGCAAGCGCACCAGACGCGCTTCCGTAATCGCCGCGATCCCCCGCACCGCCTGCAAAACTGAATCGGGCACGTCGCCATCGAGCCGCACCAGCGACATCGCATCGGCGCCCGGCGTGGCGTCGCGGCGTCCCAATGCAAATGACGAAATATTCACTTTGCGGCTGCCCAGCGCCGTTCCGATTTCTCCAATCACACCCGGCACGTCGCGGTTTCGCGAAAACAGCAAAGTGCCTGCCAGCGGAGCTTCCACGGCGATGCCGTCCACCTGCAAAATGCGCGGCGAAATCCCCAGCAGCACCGTGGCCTCCACGGTGAGCTTGCGCGCCGCTCCGGATTGCACCGAGGCCTCAATCGTGTCGGGATAGCCCTGCTCGCGCTTTCGCGTGCGGTCTTCAATGGTCAGGCCGCGCGATGCCGCCATCTCTCCGGCGTTCACCAGGTTCACTTTTTCAGCCAGCACCGCGTTGAGCAGCCCGGCCAGCACCGCGTTTCGCAGCACGCTCTGCCCCAGCGCCGCGGGTTCGCCCGCAAAGGCCAGATTCACGCGCTCGAATCGCCCGTCGGAAATCTGCGCCAGGAACGATCCCAGCCGCGTGGCCATTTCAATCCACGGCCGCACCCGCCGGTACTGCTCTCCGCTCAACGCCGGAAGATTCACGGCATTGCGCATTGCGCCCTCATTCAGAAAATCGAACACTTGCTGCGCGATCAGCGTGCCCACGCTTTCCTGCGCCTCGCGTGTGGACCCGGCAATGTGCGGCGTGGCCACCACGTTCGGCAGATTCAGTAGAGGAGAATTGGCCGGCGGCTCAACCGCGAAAACATCCAATCCCGCGCCCGAAATTTGTCCCGACTTCAACGCCTCGGCCAGCGCGCCTTCGTCCACCAGTTCGCCCCGCGCGGCATTGATCAGCACCGCGCCGCGCTTGCACTTGGCAATCGAGTCCGCGTTGATCATTTTCTCCGTGCTCGCGCTAAGCGCTGCGTGCAACGAAATAAAATCCGCTTGCCCCAGCAAATCATTCAGCGTGAAAAGCTCCACCCCGGCATCACGCGCCGCCGCTTCACTCACATAGGGGTCAAAGGCGATTACGCGCATCTCCATGACACGCGCGCGGCGGGCCACCTCCATGCCCACCCGGCCCATCCCCACCAGTCCCAGCGTTTTGCCGCGCAGTTCCACGCCCTGCGCGCCCGATTTCTCCCAGCGCCCGGCGTGAATTGCGGCGCTATGTTGAGGGATACGCCGCGCCACGCTCATCAGCAGCGCCAGCGTGTGCTCGGCCACGCTCACCGAGTTGCCGCCCGGCGTGTTCATCACCAGGACGCCCCGTCGCGTGGCGGAGTCCAGGTCAATGTTGTCCACGCCGACTCCGGCGCGCCCCACCACTCGCAGCTTCGGCGCCGCGGCCAGCAGCTCATCGGTCACCCGCGTGGCGCTGCGCACGATCAGCGCGTCCGCTTCCGCCAGCGCGGACGCCACCGCGCCTTTCGCGGGCGTGACCACTTCCCATCCTTTCGCGCGCAGCAGCTCCTGCCCGCGCTGGCTGATTGGGTCGGCGATAACAATTCGCATAATAAACGAGCGTAAGGGCGCGCCTGCGCCCTGTCAAACACTCATGTGCCTCGTGTTGCCGTACCTTCCGATAACCGGAATGCGCGCTCCCCGGACACCAAGCACCGCGGTTTTCGTATGCTATAGTGAGTTTTCCCTGACAGGAGAGGCCAGGCCATGGCGCCCGCAATGACACTTGTTGAACGCATTCAAAAGGATTTAGTCGACGCGATGAAAGCGAAGGACGAATTGCGCTTGAGCGTCCTGCGCATGGTGAAGTCCGCCATGAAGAACAAAGAGATCGAGAAAATCCGCCCGCTCGAGGAAGCGGAATCGCTTCAAATCCTGCAAACACTTGTTAAGCAGCGCCGCGAGTCGGTGGAGATGTTCACTAAGGGCGGCCGAAACGACCTGGCGGAAAAAGAAACCCGCGAGATCGCCATCATCGAAACCTATCTCCCCGCCGCGGCGGGCGCCGAAGATATGGACCGGGCCATCGAAGCTGCCATCACCGAAACCGGCGCCACCTCCGCCAAGCAAATGGGCGCCGTGGTCAAGGCCGCTCGCGCCAAGCTCGAAGGCAAAACCGTGGACGGCAAGGCCTTGAGCGATCGCATCCGCGCGCGCCTGGGCGGCTGATTCGCTCTCTCCTCGACGCAACTGCGCAAGCGCCGTGCCGCTCCCCGAAACCATTCCCGTAAAATTCACCGAGGAAGATGCTGAGTACATCAGCGTTCGCCCGGTGAAGCGCCAGACTTTCCGCCTGCGCGAACTGGTGGATATGGTGCTCTGCGTCACCGGACGCGACCTGCCGCGCGTGCAACAGATTCTTCGCACCGGAACCGTCGTTTACCATTTCTACCGTTACAAGTGGCAGGGATTCGACGCCGATCCCGCCGAACTTGCACAACTGCTGGCCGAATTTCCAGCGGATTTTCCCGAGGGCGATCCGCGCCGGGTGTTCCAGCCGAATGTCTGCACGGTTGCGCTGCTCGAAAGCGCGGTTGCGGGACGCGCGCCGGTTGAAATCGAGCGCGCCGCCGCGAAGAAAAAACCTTTGTTCGCCGCGCGCAGTTTTTGGGATTGCCTGTTGGCATTGGCGAATCAGCAGACAGTAGGCGGCCACCCAAACTCGGCCACTCAGCAGGACCACCCGAATTACTCTAAGCCGTCGGCGCCGGAATATGCCGGATATTCCTTCGCGCGGCGCGGCGATTTGTATCGCCTGACGCTCACTCCGGAACAATCAGCAACCGTCTCGCGGGATGCCGCGCGCCTGGCGCCGCGATCGCTTCGAGCCGCGCTCGATGCGCTTGGCGCTCCCGTCCGCGTCACGTTTGTTTGCCCGCGCAGTTCGCAACCACTTGGTGGAACATTGAGTAATTCGAGCCAAGGTACATAACTCGACAGTTGACACCAAGGGTGCCCCCGCCTAGGATTGGCTCCAAACGGAGGGGCCCATGCTACGCAAAATCCTCGCACTCACTTCGATTTGTGTCCTGGCAACGGCCGCCTGGGCGGACGACCCATGGCGGACCAAGACTTATTCGGATTGGACGCTTGCAGACGTCCAACAAATCCTTGATTCCTCTCCCTGGGTCCACACAACAAATGTGGATGCCCCATGGATCAAAGGAACAGTCACCTATCTCCAAGTATTGGATACAGGGTGCGACGGCAGACCGGATATGAGCAAACCGATGTCGTCGCCTCCCCAATGGCAGGTAGGCCCAGCAACGGTGTCCATCGTGGGGTTCCAAATCACCTGGGAATCGTCGCACACTTTCCGGTCGGCAAAAATGAAGTTCGCGGTACTGTGCGGCCGAACCAGCGAGGAAAGTGCGCAAGATCTTCTATCACAGGAAGTGGATGACTACACGGTTGGCATCCGTTCTCCCGACATGAGCCCATTCGACGGAATGGATGAAAACGCATTGACTCGGTCCTGTACACTGAACCCCAAGAAATCGGGCAGGAAATTGAATCCATCAGCGGTGACCATCTCGCACGGCGCGGATCGAAAAAGCGTGTTTCAACTGACGCTGAAGTTTCCCAGGAAGAATGACAATGGCGATCCGACCATTTCCTCAGACGAAAAGGAAGTGGAGTTCGGTTGCCAGGCCGGAAAGATCTCCGTAAAAACTAAGTTTCAGCCGCCGAAGATGCTGAACAAAGAAGGCGTCGATCTTTAGATCTGGTACTTGGCCCATTTTTCGCGAGCGTTCCTTGCTTTGCGGCGGCAGGAAATTCAAGCCGTATTCGTATAATCGTCCGTAGCAGAATTCCCCCCCTTTAAATTTATTTTTCTTCGCCTTCAAGATTGGGCGAGAGGTCCATCCTTGGCGGCACGCCAAGGGTGAGGAATTTGACTCACATTCGAATTAATTTCCACAGACGATTCCCGAAATATTCTATTGACGATAATTATCTGAAGCGGTAACATGAGTTGCAGTCTAGGTTGACCCTGCAAGACAGAGAGCCTCTAAGAGCCACGTTGTAGCCTTCGCCGTCGATCGGGTTTGGAGAGAAGCCTTAAGTCCTTTGTAATGCGCAGTTACGAAAAACAGAGTTTTAAGTCTTTTAGAATGTGCAGTTACAAATTCATTCGACTTAAAGTCCTTTAGAATCCGCAGTTACGAAAAAAGGGGGTGCCGTCGTCTTTGCTGACGGGGTCCGATTTGCTGGAGCCCCGCAGCACTCGAATGAAGTCCGCTGCAGCCCGGCATCACAGGAATTATACCGCGCCGTAAGTCGTTCAGAATGATATTCATTGGACGATGCGTGCCTGCAACCCCTTTGTTTTGATATTCATACCAAAACAAGGGGAGGGGGGCCTCGACGACGACGAAAGAACAAATCAGATTCCTCCGAGTCCGCTCTGTGGACTCGTTCGGAATGACCGCGATGCTATGTGGTACGCCCTTACTGCCCGCCGCGCTTCAGGACCACGCTGGACCGCTCGTCGGCGGCGACCTGGCGATTGAACTTGCGCAGCTCATCGAGCTTGTCCAGCGGAATCAGGACCTGATTGACCTGATAGGTGCGCGTGTACCGAATCTTGTTTCCGGTCACCTGAGTCTGACTGGCATAGCTGGCGAAATCGGAGTCGGTTTTCGTGGGCCTGGGCACATCGTCCACCGTGTATCCCGCGGGAAGCGTGATCTCGAAATCGTCGGTTTGAAGCGAGGCTTCCTGATATTCCACCGGAAATTTTCGGGGATCACCTTCGGCAATGTCCGAGGATTTTTCACCGAGAACGCGCGGGCGGACAATCAGCAATTCTCCGGCGGATTTTGCGTAGCGATCCGCAGTGAACTGGTAGTTGAGAATTAACGGCTGGTCCATTCGCTCCAAATTGGTGACGGAAGCGCCTGTGAGATGGAAGCCGTGAAGAAAGCTGGCCAGAAAAGTTTCCAGGACCTTGGCGCGATCCGTTCCGGAAGCGGTGAGGAGCTGCTCGCGCTTGTCGGAGGCTTCGCCGCCCGACCAGGTTTCTTGGACGTTACCGGAAAGCGAGCCATCCGGATGCAATTCCAACTTTGACTGGCGTATTAATTTGTTTGAGGCCGGAACTTGAAGCGGCAGATGCACCAGCTCGCCACCCTGTGGAGTGGACACCAAAACATAGTTGTCCTGCAGATACCAGGGGATGTTGCCGAATGATGTGTAAGTGGAAGTGGGGTCGAAGAAGAGCAGCTTGCCGATTTTCTTCGTATCCACAACGCTGGAAAGATTCTGGACCGATTCCGATGCCGGGACAGGAACCGCAAGGATGGCGTGATCGAAGGTGATGGCCGAAGCAAATTCAGGCGCAACGATTCCACGGCTCACCTGCGCCAGCACGAGATAGGAGTCGATACCAACTTCATGAAGCATGGCGCTCAGTAGAGTGGCTTTATCTTTGCAATCGCCATACTGGTGTTTGTAGATGTCGCCCGCGGCATGCGGTTGGAATCCGCCAATGCCAATTTCAATGTCCACATAGCGGACGTGGCTCTGAACGTAAGTGGAGAGGATTTGAACTTTTTCACGCCAGGAGGAGGCGCCCGCGGTCAGCTCCTTCACCTTTTGCTGGATTTCAGGTGTCGACTGGCGGGAGCCAGCGCTCAAGTTTGAATACCAGACCCCAATCTGATCCCAGTTTGTGGGGCCGAGAGCGGAAGTTCCGCCGGTGGTTGGGTGATAGGTGACCCCCATGCGGGCCACGACCGCACGAAACGGCGGCATGGCCGGTTCCTCTTTGATTGCGGGAATATTCTCAACTTCCCAAACGGTCTGGGTCGAGGAAACAATGGTGGGCTTTTGCTCGGGGAACTGGATCCAACGAGTGGAATATTCCCAGGCCGGGGGAAGGTTGAGTGTGAAACGGGACCGGCGGACCGGCAAACTTGATTGAATCCACCATTCATCCTGCAGAACAAAGGGGCGCTGCTTCTGCCGATACTCATAACCAATCACATTGCCCGGAGTGGCCGCGGGGATTTCCAAAACTTTTGTCTTGGAATCGGAGTAGAACTCGTCACCCAGGCCGCTTTCTAATGCATCTTTTTCTTTGACCTCATAATCCTTGCCGTCTTTGGGGATGCACCAGGCCTTCAACCAGCTGATGCGCGTCTGATTATCAAAATGAACGCCCAAGATTCCGTATTTTTTCCCGTCCGGGCGGAGAATTTTGTACGCGCGGCGGTAGATCGTCTCGATATCTCCGTTGGGCAGAACAGTGGTCTCCTGCTCGTCAAAAAGGATGATGGCGTTGGTGTCCGCCGGAACGTTGGCCATGGTTTCCTGCGCGGCCTGACGCAGCCAGGCGGGAGTGTCAGCGTAGGCAGGGTTAGCGAGGGAGGCCCCGGCCAGCAGGAAAAATGAGGCGCTAATTGCCGCCGGAAGAAGCCGAAGACTGCAGGACAATTTGTTGTTCATCGTCAGCCTTTCCCGAGCTGAAGAATTATTTCAATTGCGCCCTGAAGTGGCCGTCCCCGCCTGCAAGACTACCTGTTGTTCATCGTCAGTTTTCGCCACGCCGAAGAAATGGCGGACTGCAGCGTAGGAATTCAGTGGATAAATGATGCCACCGACTACCAGACGGCGCTGAAGGTGAAGACTGTTGTTCTCCTGCTTGGCGGAAATCTCATAATGGAGCTGGCCTCCCGGATCGACGACCTGAGGCGCCGGCAGAGTTTCGGCCCGGACTCCGGAAGGCAGCTGGATGGTAATGTCATCCAACTCCTCGTAAGGATAATGGAAATAGACATCCTGTTTTCGAGCGGAGGTATCGAAAAGTTGCCGATGGCCGGCTTCGTAGAGTCCCAGGGGCAGCAAAAGGCGGCGGCCAACTATTTCTCCCATGCCGGGAAGGTTCAACTTGCCTTGCGCTTCAAGTGGGACGTCGGATTTATCCCAGCCGGTGACACTCGTAAGATCGAATTTTGCGTTGGAGGGCAGCCAGTTTTTCACCTCGTCGGTAATTATTTTATTCCGGCCAGTTTCGTCTTGATTGCGCGCATCGTCTCTGCGGGCGAGTGCGCGCTGGCCAGTGTAACGGACAGTGAGCGTGCCCGCGAGCGAGCCGTCCGATTCAAGGGAAAGCTGCACGTGCCGGTCAATCGTGGAGCTGGAACTGGGCGTGGTAGGAATCAGAGCGAATACGGCGCCCTGCTTTGAGGTGCGCATAGAGGTAACGCTGGTTTCAGTCCAGGGGAGAATATCGAATGGGCAGAGTGACGTGGCTGGATCAAGATAGTATTCCTTGTCGCCGGCTTTTACCCAAACGATTTCCGCGGCGAGTTCCTTTGAATCCTGCATCTCCATATGGAATAACGACCGGTCTCGAGGGGATAACCAGACCAAAGAGGATTCAAAGCCGGCCGCCTGAGCCAGGGCAGCGAAGAACAGGTTGATGTCTTTGCCGGACCCGTAGCCGTGCTTCAAGACGTCTTCAGAGTTCGAGTTGTCCTTGAGCTTCTCGCGGTTGGATTCCTGGGAAGTTTTTTCCTGGTCGTCCTGCCAATTGTGAATCTGTTGGGCGCGTGAGTAGAGTTTCCGCAGCTTTGCATCGGATGAATCGGTCGGAGTCACGGTCTGGTCCACCACCTGGCGGATTGCGGCGCGCTTGCCAATAAATTTTTCTTCGATGTCGAACCGCGTCTTGGCGACGCGATTCCAATAGGCCTTGGCGTCCGCGGGATGATCTTCGTTGGTGTAGATGAATTCCACGTGGCCGCGGAGCTCGTCTTCGGGAAGCATGTATTCTTCGTCGGGCAAACCCGCGATGTCATTCACGTCCATTACCATGGACCCGTCTTTTTGCTTCTGCGGATTCATGTTCTTATCCAGCCGGAAATAACGCGTGAGCAGTGCCGGGGCCATCTCGCCAACATAGGGCTGCAACACAAAATGCGCGCGCTTTGTGTACAAGTCCTCCTGAATATGCCAGGTAATGTTGTAAAGGAAGCCAGGATCTCGCTGAATTTTGTATTTATATTCAATAATGCTTCCGGGAATCACGTCGGGCAAGGTGAAAGTCTTTGCCAGGTATTTGAACTCACCGGCCTTGACGAGCAGCTTTTCGAGCACCTGCCCGTTGAAGTCGATTACCTTCCCGTCAGGATGAATGGTGCGAGCGCGGACGTCTTTAATGCTTCCTTCACCTTTGAAGAATGGGATTTCAATGTCAGCATGCTTTTTGCCTTCTTCGGTGAAAATCTTCACCCGGTAGTAGTAAGTCTCAAAGGACTCCGTGCTGTTCACAATCTCTTCGCGATAAAGCATCATGGCGAGCGAACCGGGGCTCGCCGGATTGTCCTTGAGGGCCAGCTCTTCCGGGATAATTGGCGGCCAGTCAGCGCCGGCCGGGGAACTCGTGGGGAAAATGGAAGCAAGAAACGTCAATAAAAGAGCAGGGAAAAAAAGGCGGTTAAAGATGCGCATCACTCACCTCTCCTCTTCAACCGCTGCCAGCGACAATACCGGAAATCATTCGCCGGGCCGCGGCGGACCCCAAGGGGGAAGTTTTTGTAAGCACTTATAACAAAACCTATATCTTGACGCGGACGTTATATGCTTTGGAGGGATGTGTCAAGAGACTTCCCGCTACAGGATTGCTAGTACTTATCTGGAAAAAGACCAACAAGTTGCCGGCAGGCTGCGACGCTCCCTGTTTGTGTTGCATTCTCGCGGGAGCGCAGATAGGCTCTGCAAATTGAACAGACCAGCCATGGTGGTTGTGGCCGGTTATTACGGAAGGAAAAAACCGTTCCCGCTGGTGGAGTGAATCGCAACTGAAGTTGGGGAGGTGAGGCTTGGCAACGAAGCCCTGGAGTTCCACTGCTCCGCCCGCGGACTTCCGTCCGTTTGTGGACGCCGAAACTTCGCTGGCCGAGTTCAGCATTCGAGCGTTGTTGCTGGGCGCGCTGTTTGGAATTCTGTTTGGCGCGGTGTCGGTTTACGTGGGACTGCGCGCGGGGCTGACGGTTTCCGCTTCGATCCCCATCGCGGTGCTGAGCATCAGCATCCTGCGAATGTTCGGGCGCGCCACCATCCTGGAAAATAATATTGTCCAGACCACCGGGTCGGCTGGGGAATCGCTGGCCGCGGGCGTGATTTTCACGCTGCCGGCGCTGATCTTCCTGGGATTTCCTCTCGAATACACACGTATCTTTATGCTGGCGCTGCTGGGCGGCTGGCTGGGCGTCCTGTTCATGATTCCGCTGCGGCGGCAACTGATTGTGAAGGAGCACGGCGAGCTTACTTTCCCCGAAGGCACTGCGTGTGCGGACGTACTGGTGGCGGGCGAGCGCGGCGGATCTTTTGCGGGCCGCGTTTTCTGGGGACTGGGAATCGGCGGCGTTTATACCTTTCTGATGAACAGCGTGAAGGTGTGGCCCAGCCGGCCGGATTATCAGCCGAAGTGGCTGCCGGGTGCGTCATTCCGCGCTGACATCACATCCGAGTATTTGGGAGTGGGATATATCATCGGGCCGAAAGTGGCGGGAATTCTTTTTGCTGGCGGCGTTTTTTCCTGGCTGGTGCTGATGCCTGCGATCAAATTTTTCGGATCGCTGGCGCCGGGATTGGCGCTTTATCCCAGCACAATTCCGATTCCGCAGATGACGCCCGACCAGTTGTGGTCAAGCTACATCCGTCCGATGGGCGCGGGCGCGGTGGCCGCAGCGGGGCTGATTACACTTTGCAAGACGATTCCGACAATCGTTTCAGCATTGACCGCGGGACTGAAGGACGTGCGCAGGGAAACTGGCGCGGTGGCGGGAGACAAGCGCACGGAGCGCGACCTGCCGATTAAGTTCCTGATATTCGGATCTATCGGGATCGTAATTCTCATGTGGTTGATGCTGACTTTCCGTCCGATACCGGGTGCGCAAACAGGGATGGGAGCGAACCTGCTGGCGGCGATTATTGTGGTTACCTTCGGTTTCCTGTTCGTGACCGTGGCGTCGCGAATCAGCGGACTAATTGGGAACAGCTCAAATCCCGTGAGCGGGATGACCATCGCAACGCTGATGGCGACCTGCGCCGTGTTTTTGATTGCCGGATGGAAGCAGCCGCCTTATGCGGTGCTGGCGCTGACGATTGGAGGAGTGGTGTGCATCGCGTCGGCAATTGCCGGCGCGACTTCGCAGGATTTGAAAACGGGGCACCTGGTCGGTGCGACACCGGTGTGGCAGCAGATCGGGTTAATTGTGGGTGTGACGGTTTCGACGGTGGCGGTGGGGGGGACGTTGATCCTGATGAACAAGGGATTGGCGAAATACTATCCGGTGGATATTCCCTTCAATGTGCAGCAACTTTCGGCGGGCGTGAGCATTGAAAACCAGAACTATGAATATAAGGGCAAGACCTATGTGTTGGTGAATGCCATTGGCGCGTCGGCGCTGCCGGACGGGAAATATTTGTACGACGCGTCGGCGGGAAAGATCAATGTGCAGTGGGTGCAGGGAATTGGAAGCGATCAGGCGGCGGCTCCGCAGGCGCGATTGATGGCCACCGTGATCAACGGGATTTTGAACCAGCGGCTGCCGTGGCGGCTGGTGCTGCTGGGAGTTTTTCTAGTGATTGCCGTGGAGCTGCTGGGGATACGATCACTCCCGTTTGCGGTGGGATCGTATTTAAGCATCGCCACGACCATGGCCATTTTTGCCGGAGGAGTGGTGCGCTGGCTCGCCGAGCGCGGGAAGGATAAAGCCGCATCGGAAAGCGAAGTGAGTCCGGGGTCGCTTTATGCGAGCGGATCGATCGCGGCGGGTGGTATTTTTGGTTTGTTGGCAATCATCATCAAACTTATGGAAGATCCAGAGCTGAGCAAGCATGTTCCGGGCTGGTTGGCTTCTCTGTTCAGCTTACCGTGGGGCGAACACACGCTGGAATACGGAACGAAATACTTGCCTGATCTGAGCCAGAGTCATCTGCTGGGAGTCATCCTATTTATTTCTCTTGCTGTTTCTCTTTTCGTTTTCGCGCGCAAGAAACTCGAGTAGTAAACACCGAATTTTGACAGGACGCGCCACCACACCTAAACTGTAGAAGCATGGGCATGGAATCCCGCGATTACGGATACCGCGTCCGCTTCGGCGGACTGGGCGGGAACATGATCACGCCCGCGATCAAAACCCTCCTGATTACGATGACGGCTGTCTTTATTGGGCAGACGATCGTTGGCCTGGAATTCGGCCGCGAAGGGGCAATTTGGATTTATCAGAATCTCGGCCTCGTACCCGGAAGTGCTGTTTTTTTGGGTTACATCTGGCAGCCATTCACCTACATTTTTCTTCATGGGGGCCTTTGGCATCTGTTGATCAACATGCTGGTGTTGTGGATGTTCGGGTGCGATCTGGAGCGCAACTGGGGGCAGCGACGGTTTTACACCTACTTTTTCACTTGCGGTGTGGGCGCGGGGCTGATTGTTATTGCTGCTAATCTTTTGCCCATGCTCTGGGGGCGGACCCCTTCGGGTACTCCGACTATCGGCGCCTCGGGAGCGATTTACGGTGTGCTGGTTGCCTGCGCGGTTTTGTTCCCCGATCGGCAAATCTGGTTGATCCCATTCCCCGTGACGCTTTCCATGCGCGTGTATGTTTCGATCATGGTGGCCATCGAGTTCTTCAGCGAGTTGAGTTCCGGGACGGGCGACAGCGTCAGCCATATCTGCCACCTGGGCGGAATTGCGATTGGATACATTTACCTTCGGCGCGGATCATTTTTCTTCAATATGCGCAACGGAGTTTCGGATTGGAAGCAGCGCCGGTTGCGGCGGAAGTTCAAGGTATATATGCAGCAGCGCGGCGGCGACCCGCCTTCGCGTCCTGACCGTTGGGTAAACTGAGTTTTCTCTTAAGGCCGACTATTTTTTCTTCCGTGCGATAGCATGAAGTTTGATGAAGTTTGTCGTGCCCCTGGTGCCCAGCGGAGTGCCCGCTACGATGCCGACGATATTTCCAGGGAGGGCGAGACCTTCTTCCAGGAGCCGGTTTTCGGCGAGCGCAGCGAGTCCATCGATGTCGCGCACTCGGGCGATGCTCCGCGGCAGCACACCCCACAGCAAAGCCAGCCTGCGCCGCGTTTCTCCCAAGGGTGTGAGGGCCACAATCGGAGGCCGTGGACGATACTGCGAGATGAGCCGTGCCGTCGAGCCGGTCTCCGTGAAAACCGCGATGGCCTTCAAATCCAATTCTTCTGAAGCGTGACATATCAATTCCGCAGTGGTCTCCGCGACATTGCATTGCGCGGGCTGCGGATGCTGGAAACTTGCCACGCTCGATTCCGCTTCGCGAATGATGCGATCCATCATCTGGACAGATTCGATGGGATATTTCCCGCGCGCAGTTTCACCTGAAAGCATCAGCGCATCGCTGCCATCGAGGACGGCATTGGCAACATCGGAAGCCTCGGCGCGAGTGGGGCGCGGATTCTCGGTCATGGATTCGAGCATTTGCGTGGCAGTGATGACCGGCAGCCGGGCGTCGCGGGCGCGCGCAATGATCTGCTTCTGCAAAACGGGCACCGCCTCGGGACTCATCTCCACGCCCAGGTCGCCGCGTGCAACCATCACGCCATCAGAGACAGCGAGAATGGCGTCGAGATTCGCGATGGCTTGCGGCTTTTCGAGCTTGGCGATAATGGGCGTGTCGGCACCCGCTCGTTTGATGGCGCGGCGGGCGGCCTCCACATCCTGCGCGCGGCGCACGAAACTGACGGCGACGTAGTTTACCCCGTGCTTGAGAGCGAAGGCCAGGTCGTCATAATCCTTGGGCAGAAGCGAGGGGACTTTCAATTCCGTACCAGGGAGATTGATGCCCTGGTGCTCGCCAAGCTCGCCGCCGTTGACCACTTCACAGACGACTTCATTCCTGCGCACGGATTGCACGCGCAATTCAATCAATCCATCGGCCAGCAGGATACGGCTGCCGCGGCGGACTTCGCGGGGCAACGGCTTGAACGATGTGGAGACGCCGGATGCGTCCCCCAGGCGGCCGTCGGTGGAAATTGTAAAAGGCCGGCCCGCGCGGAGCATGACTCGTGTGCCGCCCGCAAGGGCGCCGGTGCGAATTTTCGGGCCACCAAGATCGGCAAGAATGGCGATGGGTTTTTGAAGCCGTCCGGAAGCCGCGCGCAGGCGCGCGATGGTCCTCGCGTGCCAGTCGTGCGTGGCATGGGAGAAGTTGAGCCGGGCCACGTCCATTCCGGCGCGCAGGAGACGGTCAATCAGCCCGGCGGAGTCGGTGGCGGGGCCGAGGGTGCAGACGATTTTGGATCGGCGGAACTCCATGTGGATGGCCAGGAGAACAGATTACTGTTTCCGGGCGACGAAATCATTCACGATACGCGAATAAAACTCGATCCCTTTGCGGAAGGAATCGATAGGGATGCGCTCATCATCAGCGTGAAAACGCAGATTGTCCTCATCCGTGAGAGGAAAGGGAAGCAGGCCGTAGGCCTGCACGTTGTGCAGGCGGAGCTGCGCGGAATCCGTAGAAAAGGGACTCAGATAGGGCACAACTGCGGCGCCCGGGAAAGCCTGGCCGCTCACGCGTTCGATGGAATGGTAGAGCGGCGAATCGAGCGAAGAGGGCGGCGAGGGCACACCCTGGTCGGGCGCGACCTCAAATCTAATTTGCGGATCGTTTACGAGTTTCTTCAGATCGGGCAAAACATCGTTGAGAGAATCGCCGGGCAAAAGCCGGACGTTCAGATTGGCGCGAGCCTCGGAAGGGATCACGTTGGCGCGGACGCCAGCTGTTAGCATGGTGGGGGAAACCGTGTCCCGTAACATGGCGTTCCAAATAAGACTCATCTCGGAGATGCGCTTGTCGGCCAGGCTGCGGCGCTCGGGCATTTCCAGAGCGCGAATCCATTTGGACGTTTCGTCGTCTTCCACTTTGGTGAGTTGCTCGAAATAACGTTCCACAACCGAGGTCATTTTCATGGGCGCCTGATAGGCGCCGATTTTTGCGATGGCCTCTGAGAGATGGACGACAGCGTTGTCGGGGCGGGGCTGAGAAGCGTGGCCCGAAGTGCCCGTGGCGATGACGGTCACATTGATGGGGACCTTTTCGGCGGTTTGGATGCCGACGTAGAGCACCTTCCCGTTTTTCATGATTACGGGGCCGCCTTCGTTCAAAGCGAAGCCGGCGGCGATTTTGTCCCAATATTTGGCGATAACGACCTTGAGGCTGCTGTCGCCGAACTGCTCTTCGTCATCGTCAGCAAGGAAAATGACGTCGCGGTCGAGTTGGGTGTTGGCGCGCTTGAGCGCAACGATGGCGGCCAGGTTGGCGATGACCAGGCTCTTGTCGTCAATTGTGCCGCGGCCGTAGAGGTACCCGTCCTTGGAGACCGCGGCAAAAGGGTCCACAGACCATTTTTCGCGGGTCACGCCGACGACGTCCAGGTGAGCGAGGAGGAGGAGCGATTTGGACGGATCGGGAATGGCGGAGGAACTCAAACGCCCGATGACGATTCCGCGGCCGGGTGTGATTTCCAGGACTTCATGGGCGATGCCTTCCTTTTCGAGAATGGCGACGAGATAATTTGCGGCGGCCAATTCGTTGCCCGGGGGATTTGTAGTATTGATGCGGACCAGACCCTCGAGCCAGGCGAACGCTTCATCGGGAAGCGTGCCGAGGCTGGATGAATTCCCCTGCGTTGGAGCTGAAGGGGCCTGAGCAAGGACTGCCCCAGGCATAGCGAAAAGAACCAGGAATAAGAGCAAAGTGAGTGAACGGCAAGAACGGTGAAGCATCCAGCTTCCTCCCTGTCTGGAAACCTTTTCATTCATGAGTGATTTATAGTAGCACGGTGGATACGGAGCTTCGCTGACGCGAAATGCCACCGTCGCGTGGGAATAAATGCGGATTGATTGGACGTTTGAGGGGTAAAATCGAAGTACGATTGAACAACGGTGGGATTCGTGGCAGCATCCAAGTTTAGGTGTAGGCAGCCTTCCGAAGGGGGAACCATGCGACGCGCAATTTTACTAGCCATCATCCTGGGATTATCCATTGCGGTTGTGGCAATTCCGATGAGTGACGTGTCTGCCCGGGCGGCAGCACCGCGCCAACAGCAGCAGTCGACGACGCCCCCTGCACAACAAGGCCAGCAGGCGCCTGCCAATCCCAATAATGTCCAGATCAGCGTGAGCTCCAATGTGGTGAACGTGGATGCGGTGGTCACCGACAATGAAGGTAATTTCCTTCGCGACTTAAAGAAAGAGAATTTCCGCATTCTGGAGGATGGGAAGCCGCAGATCATTACCAATTTCACGGCAGCGGGTGAGGCGCCGATCACGATTGTGATGCTTCTGGAATTCCGGTCCAGCATGGCCACGTGGAATTTCACGGCCATGGTGGCGCGCTACTGGGCGCCGGAATTCCTGCGAAATCTGAAGAAAGATGATTGGATCGCTCTGGAGGATTTCGATCTGCATATGCGGGTAGATGTGGATTTCACGCATGACCCGAATGAAGTGATGGACGCGCTCCAGCACATGCAGGTCCCGCTGTTCAGCGAGGCGTGCATTTTTGATGCGTTGACGGAGACGCTGGACCGGGTTCATGACGTCAAAGGCAAGAAGGCGATTTTGGTACTCGCTACCGGATTCGACACGTTTAGCAAGCACACGCTCGACGATACGCTCAAAATTGTAAAGAAATCCGATGTGTCCATCTATTCCATCGGGCTGACCCAGATTTTCCAAAACTCCTTCGGAACGATCGGCAATATTAACGCGCAGCAGGCTCAAAACCAGCTCAGAGCTTTCGCGGAATTGACAGGGGGCAACGTCTGGAACCCCAATTTTACCGCCGAAGTCCCGGAAATCATGCGAGATGTGGCGACCAGCCTGCGTAGCCAATACAGCTTGGGATTCGCGGCGAACAATCTAGACGGCAAATACCACAAGATCAAAGTGGAATTGGTGGCTCCGGATGGCGGGCCTCTCACCGTGATGAATCAGAAGGGCAAAAAGGTGAAGTTCCAGGTGTATTCGCGTGAAGGGTATACGGCGTCGAAACCAACTGTGGGCGATTAATAGCCGCGGGCTAAATTTACCGTGTTAATGAGCTCGCGCCCTCGGAACCACCGGTCCAGATTTTCCAGCATTAACTCGGTTTGACGCGGCCAGAGGTTTTCGCTGACCGAACTGGTGTGTGGAGTTAAGAATACGTTCTCCATATCCCAGAGAGGGCTATCCGGTGACAACGGCTCATTTTCCGCGACATCGAGAGCCGCTCCTGCGATGGTGCCGGACTTCAGTGCTGCGACCAGAGCTGACTCATCAATAAGCCCGCCACGCGAGACATTCACAATACATGCAGACGGCTTCATCGCCGCAAGCTCGGGTGCACCGATCATATGCCGCGTGTCGGGAGTGTCCGGCGCGGCAAGAACCACGTAGTCAGCCTCCGGAAGCACTTTCCCCAAGTCGGTAGCGGGAAAAGTCCAGTCGGCGAGGGAGGCATCCGCTTGACCAGATCGCGTGACGGCCCAGACGCGGACGCCGAAAGCGCGAGCGCGCCGCGCAAGCTCCGTGCCGATAGCTCCGAACCCGATGATTACGATTGTGGAACCCTGCAATTCAGTTGGCCTTGGACGTGCGTCCCAGATTTCCTGTTGCGCCCACCGGTGTTGCTGCTGGTAGCGCACCGAAGCGGGAAATTTCCTGGCTAGCGAGAGAATCATGCCCATGGTGTGCTCGGCCATGGGGATGGCGTGGATGCCGCGCGAATTTGTGACCGTGACGCCGCTGGCAAGCACGTCGGGCCGCATCAACTGCGCAACGCCCGCGGCGGTCACGTGGAACCACTTCAATTTGCGCGCCGCGGTGAGTTGATCCGGCGTGAGCGTGAAGCCTGCAAAAATATCCGTGTCCGGGATTTCCGCGGGAATAAGGTCGTAACTGGTGAGATGCACGACCCGCATCTGCGGATAGCGTTGGCGGATAGCCCCCGGCAATTCAGGGGGGATGCTCCAAAACGAGAAGCGGAACTGCACGCAGAGGACCAGCTTCGTCTCATCCGGACTGGGGCGAGTCATCGGGAGGAACTACTCCGCAAAGGAAGATTTAAGGCAGTGGTGATTCTTAGCGGTGACGCCGCCAAAGATAGAAGCCCGTCAGTCCGCCGAAAACGAGTACACCCAGAAAGAAGGGCTGAGTAGATGGGACGGCCCCCGCAAGCATGTAAATGAGAAGCGCTGAGACAACGATTGCGATTGGGCTCTCGGTGACCGTCAACGTTCCGATGCTCTCGGGTCGCTGGCGCGTTTCCAAGGGATACTTTTGGAGTCTTCGGAAAGGAACCGAAATCGATTGCATGGGAATTCCTCCCGCCAAGTGGTGCTTGTGGCCCGCTCGGCAATGTCCCAGTCTCCAGTAAGTATACGCTCCTTGGAAGGCGATGGCGCATGTCAACAATATGACGGTCCATGTTCATTTGCTTCGTGGGGCGCGCAGGTCGCGGCCGGTCATTTCCACTGGTTCCTGAATGCCGAGGACACCGAGGAGAGTAGGTGAAATATCGCGGAGCGAGCCGTCTGATTGCAGATTTATGTTTGCATCGTTGGACACCAGGATGAGCGGAACGGGATTGGTGGTGTGATAAGTGTGCGGGCCGCCCGTGACAGGATCAATCATGGTCTCCGCGTTGCCGTGATCGGCGGTGATTATCCACGCGGTGTCTCCGGCATCCTGCATGGATTGCCAGATGCGGCCCAGGCAGGCGTCCACGGTTTCCACGGCTTTAATGGCGGGTTCGAGTTTGCCGGAATGGCCGACCATGTCGGCGTTGGCGAAATTCATGATGATGGCGTCGAAGTCGCCATTGCGGATGGCGTTGGTGACCGCATCGGCGATGCCGGCCGCGCTCATCTCCGGCTTCAGATCGTACGTGGGCACCCTTGGTGAAGGGACGAGGATGCGGTCTTCACCGGGGAAAGGCCTTTCCACTCCACCATTGAAAAAATAGGTCACGTGGGCGTATTTTTCTGTTTCTGCTACGCGCAAATTCTTGAAATTCATCTCGGCAAAGACTTGCGCGAGAATGTGTTCGAGTTTTTCCTGCGTGAGCAAAAATCGCATCCAGTTGAATGTCTTGTCGTAAAGCGTCATGCCGGTGAAGAGGAGATTCTTCGGGCGCTGCGCGTCCGCGATCTTGTCGAAGCCCGGCTCGGCCAGGGCGCGGCTCATTTGGCGTGCGCGGTCGGCACGGAAATTGAAGAAGATGACCGCGTCGTCATCGCGGATTAAACCCACCGGCACGGCCGATTGTCCATGTCGCACTCCCTCGGTGATGACAATCGGCTCCACAAACTCGTCGGTGATCCCGCGTTCGTAGCTTGCGCGAAGCGCTGCCACAGCGCTCATGTCCTGGTGCAGCGCGTAGCCATGTACCATGGCCCGATAGGCACGCTCGATGCGCTCCCAGCGGTTATCGCGGTCCATGGCATAGTAGCGGCCGGAAATGCTCGCGATTCTTCCGACGTCATATTCGCGCATAGCCTTTTGCAATTGCGCCAGGAAATCAACACCGCTGTTCGGCGGAGTGTCGCGCCCATCCATGAAGCAGTGGATGAAAACGCGTGACACTTTTTGCTCGCGCGCCATTCTTAGCAGCGCGAACAGATGCTCGATGCGCGAGTGCACGCCACCGTCGCTCAACAGCCCAATCAAATGTAGCTGCCGTTCGCGGCCGCGCGCCATGGCATCGAGCAGAATCGAATTGCGGAAAAAATCGCCGCTTTGGATCATCAGGTCCAGCCGCGTGATATCCATGTGCACCACGCGCCCCGCTCCCATGTTCATGTGGCCCACTTCGCTGTTTCCCATTTGGCCGTCAGGCAGGCCAACCCAAGGCCCCGAGGTGTGAATGAGCGTGTTGGAAAATTTCTTTAGCAGCGCGTCATAGTTCGGCTTGCGCGCCAGCGCGATGGCGTTGCCCTTTGTTTCGGCGCGGTAGCCCCAGCCATCCAGCACCGTCAATACGATGGGTCGCGGTCGCTTGGCCATTGCGCTTCAGGCCTTTCCAACCGCCAGTGCGCTGCGTCCCGAGAAGCGCGCGGCGGCGCCCAACTCCTCTTCGATGCGCAGGAGTTGGTTGTACTTTGCGACGCGGTCGGTGCGGGATGCGGACCCTGTTTTGATTTGCCCTGTGCCCATGGCCACAACGAAATCCGCGATGAAGGTGTCCTCAGTCTCACCCGAGCGATGCGACACGATTGACGCATAGCCTGCCTTGCGCGCCATCTCGATCGCCTCAATTGTTTCCGTCACCGTGCCAATCTGATTGAGCTTGATCAGGATGGCGTTGCCCACTTTCTCCTTGATGCCGCGCGCGAGGCGCTGCGTGTTGGTAACGAATAAATCGTCGCCTACAAGCTGCACCTGTGAGCCCATGCGTTCGGTCAGCAGCTTCCAGCCTGCCCAATCATCTTCGGCCATGCCGTCCTCGATGGAAACGATGGGATATTCCCGCGCCCAATTCGCCCAGAAATCCGCCATTTGCTCGGACGTGCGCGCGGACTTGTCTGATTTCTTGAAAATGTATTTGCCGCTCGACTTATCGTAAAACTCGCTCGCCGCGGGATCGAGCGCAATGGCGATCTGCTCGCCGGGCTTGTAGCCCGCTTTCTGGATGGCTTCAAGAAGCACTTCGAGGGCTTCTTCATTGGATTTCAAGTTGGGCGCAAAGCCGCCCTCATCGCCAACCGCCGTGGAATATCCGCGTTTGTGCAGGACCGCCTTCAAATTGTGAAAAACTTCCGTGCCCATACGCAGGGCTTCGCTGAAGTTGCTCGCGCCCACGGGCATAGCCATGAATTCCTGCGGGTCCACGGAATTGTCCGCGTGGGCGCCGCCATTCAGAATATTCATCATGGGAACGGGCAGCGTGTCTGCGCCCGCGACGGTGGAATATCGCGCGAGGTAGCGGTAGAGCGGCATGTCGTTTCCAGCGGCTGCGGCGCGAGCAGTGGCCATCGAAACCGCCAGTATCGCGTTCGCGCCGAGTTCCCCTTTGTTCAGTGTGCCATCCGCCTCAATCATCTTGCGATCCACCGCAAGCTGATCGGCTGCGTCCATTCCAATCACTGCGGCGGAAATTTCCGTGTTGATGTGTGCGACGGCCTTGAGCACTCCTTTGCCCATGTACCGCGATTTATCTCCGTCGCGCAATTCCAATGCTTCATGCTCGCCTGTGGACGCGCCCGAAGGCACCGCGGCGCGTCCCATCGCTCCGCTTTCCAGCACCACGTCCGCTTCCACCGTCGGATTGCCGCGCGAATCCAGAATCTGCCGGCCATGAACCTGCGCAATCTCTGTGGACATGTCCTCTCCTGATTGGAATTGCAAACCTGGTCTATGCCTGTTCTTCGGGTTCTTCGATCATGGACTCCTGACGCACGACAACCACAACTCCGCCCTCGCTCACGTGGAATCGTTGCGAGTCCGCCTCTGTGTCATACCCAATCTCTGTGTTCTCGGGAAGATTTACATGCCGATCAATGATCGCGTTGCGGATGCGCGAGTGGCGGCCAATACTCACATGGTTGTAGATGATCGAATTGTGAATTTCGCAAAAACTGTTGACGCGGACATCGAGGCCAACGACCGAGCGAACCACTCTCCCGCCGGATATAACGCAACCAGGGCAGACGATGGAGTCCAGCGCCGCGCCCATACGATCGGGATCGTTGAACACGAATTTCGCCGGCGGATACTGCTGCTGCCAGGTGCGCAGCGGCCAATTCTTATCGTAAAGATTGAAGACTGGAGAGACGGAAACCAAATCCATGTTGGCCGCGTAATAGGCGTCCAGCGTGCCCACGTCCATCCAGTATTGCGGGCCCTGGCGGTTTTCGTCCTCGAAGTTGTAGGCATAGACGCGATACTTCCCTAGGACCTTCGGCAGAATATCGCGGCCGAAGTCATGCGTAGACTGCGGGTCCTCAGCGTCGGCAATCAGGATGGGAATCAGCAAATTGGTGTTGAAGATGTAAATCCCCATGGAAGCGTTCACTTTGTCGGGATGCAGGCGAGAGCGGGCCGGCTTCTTTGGTTTTTCCTCGAAGCCAGTGATGCGCCAGTCCTTGTCCGTTTCCAGAACGCCGAAGCGATTCGCGGCCTCCTCCACGGTTACTTCCAGCGACGCCACGGTGGCATCGGCGCCGGCGTCCACGTGCTGCTGCAGCATCTTCTGGTAATTCATTTTGTAGATGTGGTCGCCGGAAAGGACGATGACGTAACTGGAGCGCTCACTGCCAATCGAGTAAATGTTTTGATAGACGGCGTCGGCAGTGCCCTGATACCAGTGCGTCGAGACACGCATTTGCGGCGGCAGCACTTCGATAAAATCGCCCAGTCCCATGATGGGCGACCATCCGCGGCGGATATGCCGGTTCAGGCTGAGCGCCTTGTACTGCGTCAGGACGTAAACACGGCGCAGGTCGCTGTTGATGCAGTTTGAGAGCGTGAGGTCAATGATGCGATAGGTGCCGCCAAACGGAACCGCGGGCTTGGCGCGGTCCCGCGTCAACGGCCACAGCCGCTCGCCCTGGCCTCCCGCCAGCAACACTCCAATGGCTTCCCGCATGAACGACATGGCGGTTCCATTCTAGTGCAGCGTGCCTTCCCGCGTGACTAAAATTTAGTTCACCCCTCCTTGTAGTGCGGCGGCAAGGCCGCCGCTTTGATTTGCCTTTCCTGGGGGCGACCCATCAGGCCGCCCGCAAAGGTCCGATGTAGTCTGGTCCGGCAGCCGCTATCGGTGGCCGCCATCAGAATAAGCGCCATCTATGACGCGATCGAAAAAGGCGGCAGCCTCCGCGGGCACGTCATAGTAGCTCCAGGATTCACCACACAGAGAAAAGTAGCGCCATTGATTTCCGTTTGAGAGCTTGCCCCTCCCATCCACGCCCTCAAGACGATCGTGCTCCCACCTTCGTCGCGCGACCGAAGTAGAGGCGGCCAACCAGTCTTCCGGTACCTCGCTGTTATTGGCCATTGGGCCAAGGATTTCGCGAAGCCGATACGTTTTCTTGTCCACGGTGTAGTTCAGGCCTTCACCCCAAGAGGGTACATCGCCGCTCTGCGGCGGCGCCCTCCGTTTGGGATTGGGATCGGAGCGGCCATCCATGGTCCAATTAGAGCCGGGCGACTCAGCACACGCTTTCCTCGTCTGAAGCCGTTTCTCCGACTGCTCAAAGACTGCCTTGATGTCCGCGTATTGTGTCGATTCAAGATTGTTGTAGTCCATCAGTTGATGGTTCAAAGTTCGGCCATTCACTTCGCTCACCGCGGCCCTGACTTCCTCCATCACCGGGCGAAGGTGGACGTATTTCCCCTCCACAGCGAAGGACGCTTGATACAAGGCGCAGAACAGGCTCCAGGAATTCTGTTTCGCGGCGTTGTCGCAATAACGCTCGTCGTGCCGGTTCCAAGCTGATGGCCCCCATAGGATTTTTTGCGCCTGGGCCAGTATTTGAAAGTCGGTTTCCGATACGGGCAACTCCAGGCCATTCGGCGATTGATTTCTGCTCAACGTCAACCGCAGGTCAATTTGGCCGGAGCCACGACACATGCCTTCGTAATTGCGTTCGTCGGCGCGCCGCAGAGCGCACGAGAGCGGGGGATTGGCTTCCCACCTGAATTCGATGGAACCGTCCTGGGCCAATGCGACCGGTCCCCAGCTTACCGGCGATTTGCCGAAGGGGGCCCAGTGAAGCATCGTGCCCGTCGGCCCGGTTTCGACCTCGAATCGTGCATCTGCCGAAGCTCCGTCAGGAGAAGGGGAGCTGAACCATATACCGGGCGGCAGTCGCTGCGCCGCTGTGCTCTCGGCAATAAGGAGGATCAGCGCGAGCGCACCAAGTGCAAAACGCATGTCTTAATGTCCTTGCTAAGTTGAGAAATATGCTCGCTGCGGTTCAGTTAGACACCATATTAGGTGGCGCCTGGGTTGTTCCAAGCTCAAGTTGGGTGAGTCCGGCATCGGGTCACCAGATTTTCACCCTCGCGCTTTCCGGCCGATACATTCGATCCCCGGGCTTCACGTTGAATGCCTCGTAGAACTCCGGTATGTTCATCAAGACACCGTTGACCCGTTCTCGTTCGGGAGCGTAGCTACCGCCCTTCAGCATGCCGGCTAGAAGCTCAGTTCTCTCCTGAGTCATGAATCCATATGCATAGGCGAGGAAGAATCTCTGTAGCGGGGTGAATCCACCGACACGCTCGTTTTTCTTGAATTGCTCCGTTTTCTTGAACGCATCGAGGGTAATACGGACGCCCACCAGATCGGCCATGTTTTCAGCCAACGACGCCTGCCCATTCACGTGTAAACCGTCGAGCGGCATAAACTCGTTGTATTCATCAATCAGGACCTGAGCTCGCACAAGGAACGCAGCAGAATCCGCGGCCGTCCACCAGTCCACTTTGTTCCCGTAGGCGTCATAATGCCTTCCTTCGCTGTCGAAGGCGTGCGAGATCTCATGGCCGAGAGGCGTGGAGCCATATACGAAAGCGTCATCGAGTTGATCGTTGCGTAGACCCGGAACGGCCATCACCGCGCCCGGTCTAAGCCGCATTTCATTATTGCTCCAATCATATTCTGCATCGCTTATGTCCGGAATCAGGTCTACCTCGGTTCTGTCGACCGCTGCGTTAAGCCTTTTGATCTCCTGATCGTGGAACCATTTGCTTGCCCGTATCTCATTCAGGACATAAGAATCCCGCCGCAGCGGCATGGCGCTGAAATCGGTCCACTTCTCCGGGAAACCGATACTGAGCTTCAGGTGAGCCAACTTGAGCAGCGCGTTTTGCTTCGTGGCGTCGCTCATCCAGTCCAGATGCGCAATCCGGTTCCGGAACGCATCTCGAATCGTCTCCGCCATGGCTTGATAGCGGGCCTTCTCGTCCGCGGGGAAGTACTCCTTTTCAAACAGTCGCGCCAAAGGTTGTCCAAGCCAACGCTTCTCATGCTGGATGATCATCCTCCAGCGAGGAGGCAGACCTGCCGCTCCTGTGTAGGCGCTGTCATAGGCGCGGAAGTCGTCCAGGGCTTCGTCGTCGAGATATGGCGAGTTCAATTTGATGAGCCAAAATCGCAGATAGTCCTTCCAGTTCTCGAGAGGGACAGTGCGAAGGAGGGAATCCAGCGCCACATAGAATCGGCGGCTGCGCATATTAACGGAGTCGATCTTGGCAATACCAATCTGCTGAAGGTAACGGTTCCAGTCGATCGTTGGCGCGAGCCGGCTTAGTTCGTCGAGCCCTATCTTTTCATATCCATAGCCATGGTCGAACGCCTTGGCCAGTTGCGCCTCGATATCGTACACCGCGTCCGCACTGGCCCGGGCCTTCCCGCTGTCGTGCTGGAGCCGGAGAAACGTCTTGAAGAGGTATTCGCGAAACGCAACTTGTATCTTGACCGAACGCGGATCGGTCGAGGAGTAGGACTCAGAGGAACCCATGGAAGTCCCACTTTGCAACAGGCTATAAATCCACCGGTCACTATTCTTCTCGTCCTGCTCGACATGACCGAAGAAGAGCACGCGAGACCAGGGACCTCCATTGAACTGTTCTCTGTTATGGAAGATCGCGACGACATCGATGAGATCCCGGATGGAGCGGATCTGGTCGATGCGATCCAGGTCCGGCTGTACAGGCGCAAGCCCCTGCTTGTTCGCGGTCGTGGAATCCATCCCGGTAAACCAGAAGTCACCGACCAATTGCTCGATACTTCCGCGAGGCGCCTTTTTCGCGGCGGCCACTTCGCTGATTCGCCGCAGCTGGGCGGCAATGTCTTCCGAGGCCAAATTCCCGATCCCCCACTTCCCACGATTTTCCGGGATCGGATTGCGCTTGAACCATTCGCCATTGGCATATTGAAAGAAATCTTCGCCTGGCGAAACGGTCGTATCAACGTCTGCCGCCAGGAAGTCTTGCCTGGGCTGCTGAGCCGCAGATGGTGGCTCGATTGTTGCCGCCCAGAGAATCAGGGTGACAAGGAGGGCGAATGTTCCTTGCAAAGAATGCCGCCACTTACGAGCGAGCCGTCGAGGCGGGCCAGATCGAAAAACGCTTTTCCTGGATTTAATTGGCCTCTCCAGATCATTGCCTTTGCGTATCAAGATAGCCGCCTAACATCCGTTGCCCGTGGCGAGCCGATTATACCCGCCCTAGATATGCGCCAAAAATCCAAATTAGAATGGCGCATCGTTAGACTTGATTGACGATCTCAGCCGCTTTTTGTAGTTTCGCATCACGGCCAGCGTCGTAGGGTTCGGGGGGCAACAATTCCCTTGACTTCGTCTATAACTCTCTGGTAATATGCCATGCAGATTGTGACGAGAGTTTCGAATAGTCCTCCCGAAACTTCTCTCCTCATGTGCTGCAAATGATTCGAATTGTCAATGATTTCAGCGATCTGCTGATCTGTAGTAAAACGAAGGAAATTGACCAAGATGGGCCACTCTGACGCAGTCATCTCCACAAACGCCGTCAAATTGGTATGAATAGTAACCGTATGGATAACACTTAAATCCTTTGGAATCCGCACTTACGAGAGGGGGTTCAATACCATGAAAACATTCGACTTTAACCCTCGCACTTGCAATACATACGCCGCTCGCGCCTGTAACCCCTGTATTAGCAATACATACGAAAAACATGGGGGGTGGGGGTCAAATCTGCTGCAATTTAGTGCAATGGGAGATTCCAATTTGGGAGGGACGACGTTGATGTCATTCTGAGCCCGCTGCGGCGGGCGAAGAATCTCTCCGAGCCGTGGCCAAGGTGAACACGGACACGGATAGTCTCGGCGAGCAGAACACGAAGAGAGGTACTTCGCTCCGCTCAGAATGACACCACCAGGAGAAAGGCACCCGCGGCCAAAAACAATCCTTGACATCGGGTTGCGGCTTCGCTAGAAGAAGCGGACAATAGAGCGAATAGGGTGAACCCTACCGGACGAACGCGTTCCGAACAGCTATAGAGTGAAATGGACGGGGGTGATTACTGCGTGGCTGAAGTCATAATCCAAGAGGGTGAATCGCTGGAAAACGCTTTGCGGCGTTTCAAGAGGAAGGTGCAACAGGAAGACATCATCAAGGAAATAAAAAAGCACAGCTTCTACATGAAGCCCGGGGAGAAGCGCCGAGTGAAACAGGCGCTTTCCCGCAAACGGCTCCGTAAGAAGCAGCGTCGCGAACAGGATTAATCAGGCCCGGAGATAAGGTCATCCCTTGGGGTTTCGGAGCCGCTCATGGAATATACCGATCGAGTCCTGAAGTGCTCGGAGTGCAGTGCGGAGTTCGTCTTCACTGCCGGCGAGCAGATGTTTTTCGCCGATAAGGGCTTTAAGAACGAGCCCAAACGCTGCAAGGCCTGCAAGGCAAAGCGCGCTGAGGGGGGAGGCACCGGCGGCTTTCAACGCGCTGAGACTAAAGCCACCTGCTCACAGTGCGGGAAGGAAACTACGGTTCCCTTCAAGCCTACGCAGGGCCGGCCCGTTTATTGCCGCGAATGTTTTCAGCAGCGGCGGACGATGGGAACACCGGCTTAGGAAAGCAGACGACCGGCGGGAAAAATCTAGGGAGGGGTATCGGCAGACCGTCACTCCGATTTGATTCCGAGGGGTAATCTCAGCCAGGTCGTGAGGAATTTGTAGGAAAACAAACGGCCCTTCGATTTTCAAAGGAAATCGAAGGGCCGAAATTTTTGATGTCGGGCTATTGCACCAATTTACGCCGCTTTTGCTCCACTCGCGGGGACAATCTGTCGTAAGGCCGCAACAAACTTCTGCATTTCGTCGGGTGTGCCCATGGAGACGCGCATCCAGTTGCTCATGGATGCGAACTTGCGGCCCACGAGAATATTGCGCTCGCCAAAGGAATGGATGATGGGACTGACGTCGCCACCCACATCAATCAGCATAAAGTTTGTATGCGAAGGGATGTAGCGGCGGCCGTCTTTGTCCAGTTCGGTGCAAAGCCATTTGCGCGTGCCGTTGATCTTTTGCTTCTGGTCGGCCACGTGGTCGGGATCGCTCAAGCTCACGATGGCGGCGTTCATCACCGCTTCGTTGGTGCTGCTCCAGAGCTTGCTGGCGCGCATGGCACGGATGTTCTCTTTTGTGCTGATGGCGTAACCAAGTCTCATCCCCGCCATTCCGTAGATCTTCGAGAAGGTGCGCGCAACGATGAGGTTCGGATATTTGCCGACCCAATCCATGACGCTGCCGTAGGACGGGTCCTCCACGAAATGGCAGTAGGCCTCGTCCACTAGCACTTTGGCGCTGGTGGGTACGCGGTCCATGAATTTGCCGAGCGCGGCCTTGGACACAATGGTCCCGGTAGGGTTGTTGGGATTACAGATGTAAACGAGGCCCGTGGAATCATTTGCCGCAGCGGCCATGGCGTCGAGGTCATGCAGAAAGTCGTGGGTCTGCGGCACCTTGACGGGATTTGCATGCAGCGCCTGCGCGAAATTGAGGACGGCCTCGTAGGTGGGCTCGGCAACAACCACGCTCTTGTGGGTCACCAAGAAGGCGGTGTCGGCCATGCGCAGGATTTCTGTGGAGCCGCATCCCAGGGCGACTTGATCGGTGGAAACGCCGTGATACTTGGCGATCGCATCCGTCATGCGCGACTCGGTGACGTCCGGATAACGGCAGGCTATGTTCTCCGAGTTGGTGATGGCGTCACGTGCCTTCGGCGATGGTCCGTAGGGGTTCTCGTTGGAATCAATTTGAATCGCGCCATCGGTTGAACGCGGGGCATGTTGGCGCGCTTCCGCGATGGTTACCGTGAGACCGGGCAACATAGCGGCGCCACCAATTAAGGCGCTCACGCTCTGTGCGAACTGGCGGCGATTCAATTTATTTTCTTTCATGATGACCTCCTCGATTGGCCCTATGTATTTTAGCGGTGATTATCCGCCGCATTCGCTTTCGACGCAAGACATGCGTTCAAATAATCAGGGGGCCTGCTGGCGGAGCGAATCTGCATGTGCGAGAATGCGCCCCACGGAGGAACACACATGTCATCTTCACACCCTGTGGCCCAAGCTGCTTCAAGTTCACAGCCAACGCCAGAACGGATTTTCGATCTCATCAATGCGCATCAAAATTCCGCGGCACTGAAGGCGGCCACCGATCTCGACGTATTCACGGCCATCGGTGAAGGGAATCAGGACGCGGCAAGTATTGCAAAGCGCTGCAAGACTTCCGAGCGCGGTATGCGAATACTTTGCGATTTTCTGGTGATGACCGGGCTGCTCACGAAAAGTGGCTCCCGGTACGGCCTCGCTCCGGATGCGGCATTGTTCCTCGACAGGCGCTCACCGGCCTCTATGGCTACTCTCCCGTCGTTTTTGCTTTCGCCCTTCATGATCGAAGCGTTTCAAGACCTGGCCGCGGCGGTGAGAAAGGGCGGCACGGTCGCAAGCGAGGAGGGAACGCTCGCTCCTGAGAACCCTTTGTGGGTGGAATTCGCACGCAACATGGCGCCGTTGATGGCATTTCCCGCCGAGTTGATTGCTGGATTGTTGGTCGCTTCGGAAGGGAAGAAGTGGAAGGTGTTGGATATCGCCGCGGGGCACGGACTTTTTGGCATTGCGTTGGCGCGGCACAACCCGAACGCGGAAATCGTGGCGCTGGACTGGCCGAATGTTTTGGAAGTGGCCAAGGAAAACGCAGCTGCTGCCGGAGTTGCGGGCCGCTATCGCGTAATGCCCGGTAGCGCTTTTGATGTGGAGTACGGAGCGGGTTACGACGTCGTGCTGCTCACCAATTTCCTGCACCACTTTGACGTGCCCACTTGCGAAACATTGCTTCGCAGAGTCCATGCTGCGCTTGCCCCCGGCGGGCGCGCAGTCGCTCTGGAATTCGTTCCCAATGAGGATCGCGTCAGCCCTCCAGTGGCGGCGAAATTCAGTATGATGATGCTGGGCACAACGCCGAGCGGGGATGCCTACACGCATTCGCAATACCAGAGCATGTTTCGCAATGCGGGCTTCAAAACTTGCGCCTTGCACACGCTGCCGATCCCGGAGCAAATTGTTGTCGCCGAGAAATAGCGGTGGCCGAAAGGGATTGGTGAAGGGCTGGATTTAGTAGCGGATGCGGTCGGGCTTTTCCATCCAGGCGCGAAAGGCGACAAGTGCCTCGTCGCGCATCATTTGCGTCATGGGTATGCGCCGAAGCCGCGCGGGCTGGGCGATTTCGCGGAAGATGAGAGCGTCATCGAACTGTGCGACAGCGGCATCTCCCGAGGAAGCTCCGTAATAAACGCGCGCCACCCGCGCCCAATAAATCGCACCCACGCACATCGGGCAGGGCTCGCAACTGGAATATATTTCACACCCATCCAGCTGGAAAGTTTTCAGCTTGCGGCAGGCTTCACGGATGGCAACAATTTCCGCGTGCGCCGTGGGATCGTTGGTAGAGGTGACGCTGTTCGCGCCTTCTGCAAGCGCCTGGCCACCCTTTACGATCACCACGCCAAATGGCCCGCCGTGGCCGCTGCGGACATTTTCGAGCGCCAACTCGATGGCGCGCTTCATGAATTGTTCTTCCATGCGGGATCACTATTGTTGATCGTATTTGGCCTGGGAATTATCTGTCCAGCACCAGTGGACAAAATTCTGAGTGTAGCGATTCACGATGGCGGCGGGAACATCGCTCTCGTTCAGCTTACGAAATTCAAAATCGATCATCCCGTTTGCCTGGACTGTGGCCATCAGGTAGCCATACACGTTTGTCATAGCACTTGGGTCAGCTCCTTTGGGAAGGGAATAGCGCACTGCCCCAGCCGATCCAATGATCCATCCGGGCAACTCGCCACCATGCGAGCTGATGTAGGGCGTAGCGAAAATGTTGGGCATAAAGAAATGAGAATGGCTGGCCAGAATGTAAACGTGTTTGTGTCCCGACAGATAGAGGCGCAACAAATCCTGGTACACGCGCCGCCCACTGGAAAGGCCGGTGGGAGAACCGCTCATGCTGTGGTCGTCGGAAAGACTATCGGGGAGCGCCTCATGCATACCGATGACGACTGTGGCAAGGTCAGGATCGGCGGCGTCGCGTTCCAAGAGTCTTTCGAGCCAGAGCACCTGCTCGGGATCGAACTGGTCAGTGGTGGCGTTGTCCAGGTTGATGAAATCAACGTTGTGCTCGCGCCAGTGGTAGTAGGTGCGCAAACGATGATCGCGAGGATCGTCGCGCAGGCGTTGCGCGTGAATTTCGGGTCTCTCAAGCCAATCCGCGAATTGCGAGATGTACTCCTCGCGGGTCTTCGGCGGAATCGTTTCGTGGTTGCCGATTCCCAAGAAAACCGGCAAATCTCCAAAGGGCGCGATCTGATTGTCCAAAAAATCCTGCCACTCCGTCCCCTGGTATTCCGACAAGGTTAGCAGCCGCCCTTTGTGTTCCGGCTGGTGGGTGAAGTCCTCGTCAAAAGTGTAGGTGGCCCTGAAGTCTCCCATGTGCCAATAAAAATCCGGATGGCGCTGGAGTACATCGGCGGCGATGGAGGGCATCACCACATCGCCGCAGTTGCGCGAATCGCCCGAAACGGCGAATTTCCACGTTTCGTCCGGCGGCGTTTGTCCAGAGGACGCGCCACCGAAAAGCGCAGCAGTAATCAATGTCAACCCTGCGTAGAATCGCCCGCCCGGCATCAATCCCTCCGAGATCTTGCCCACGTGATCCAGGATTCCAAGCACATCATGCTATCAGAGACTTGGAGAGTTGAAAAAAGAAACGCCTTCGGGATGAGGAAATGGAATAGGCTTTCCTTCACTTTAATTCATGGTTTCAAATAAGCCTGGAGGCAGATTGGCATTCCCGTATAATCGGCGCTCCGGTTTCAATACTTTCCCAGAAGATGTCACTTGCGATAGAGTTGCGGCGGCTTCGGGGCATCTGCTGCTGAATTGTTGAGGAGGATTTCATGAAGCGGACTGTGGTTCTGGGATTGGTTTCCGCGGTGGCGCTGGCATTGCCGGCGCTTACGCAGGAGCGGCAGATGTCACTTGACGGGTATTCAGCTGATTCCGCGCGGAACGAGATTCAGTGGGAGCAGAAATTTCGCGCCATGCCTTCGGCCGACAATATGCGCGAGGCCATGCGCCGGCTGACTCTGCATCCGCATCACGTCGGCTCGCCCTATGATAAAGACAACGCCGAATGGCTGCTGGCACAGTTCAAACAGTATGGCTGGGACGCGCACATTGAGTCCTTCAATGTACTTTTCCCGACGCCAAAGGAACGCACCGTCGAGCTGGTGGAACCGACGAAATTTGTCGCCAAGCTTCAGGAACCGCCCGTCTCAGGAGATCCCACATCAGGCCAGCAGAGCGAACAACTTCCCAGCTACAACGCCTACTCAATTGATGGAGACGTGACCGCGCCGCTTGTGTATGTGAACTACGGCGCCCCCGCCGATTACGAGGAGCTGGACCGTCACGGAGTTTCCGTGAAGGGCGCCATCGTGATCGCGCGGTACGGCCAAACCTGGCGGGGCATCAAGCCCAAAGTTGCGGGCGAACATGGGGCCATTGGCTGCATTATTTATTCCGATCCTCGCGATGATGGCTATTTTGAAGGCGGTGTTTTCCCTGACGGTCCTTACCGCCCGAAAGACGGAGTGCAGCGTGGAAGCGTCGCTGACATGCCGCTCTATCCTGGCGATCCGCTCACCCCGGGCGTCGGTTCAAAGTCTGACGCGAAGACTTTCGATATTAAGGATGCCAAGACCCTCACGACGATTCCTGTTCTTCCGATTTCATATGCTGACGCGCAACCCTTGCTCGAAGCCCTAAGAGGTTCTGTAGCGCCACCAGCATGGCGCGGCGGTTTGCCCATCACCTATCACATCGGGCCTGGCCCGGCGAAGGTTCATCTGAAAGTGAAATCCAATTGGGATTTGAAACCGGTTTATGACGTGATCGCGAAAATCGCGGGCGCCACAGAACCTGACGAGTGGGTTATCCGCGGGAACCATCACGACGCCTGGGTGAATGGAGCCGACGATCCAATATCCGGCCAGGTCTCACTGTTGGAGGAGGCTCGCGCGATGGGCGAGCTTGTGAAGGCCGGATGGAAACCGAAGCGGACCATTATTTATTGCGCGTGGGATGGAGAGGAGCCGGGTCTGCTTGGGTCAACCGAGTGGGCCGAAACGCACGCGGATGAACTGAAGCAGCACGCCGTGGTTTACATCAATTCAGACAACAGCAGCCGTGGTTTCCTGAACGCTTCCGGGTCGCACTCTCTTGAGCCGTTCATAAATGATATTGCGCGCAGCATTACCGACCCAGAAAAAAATATTTCCGTGTGGCAACGCGATCAGTTGCGACGCAGCGGCGGCGGTGGCGGACGTGGCGGCCGGGGAGATGCAGCGGCGGCTCCGCCCGCTGGGCAAGGGCGTGGAGGAGGGAATTTCCAAATCGGAGCACTCGGTTCAGGCTCCGACTACACCGTCTACCTCGACTTCCTGGGGATTGCCTCCATGGATCTTCGCTATGGCGGGGAGGGCAGCAGCGCCGGTGTTTATCACTCGATTTATGATGATTTTTACTGGTTCACGCATTTCAGCGATCCCAATTTCATTTACTGTCGGGCCCTTTCGCAAACCATTGGCACAGCGGTAATCCGCATGGCCGATGCCGATTTGCTGCCTTACGATTTCAACGCACTGACGGCGACGGTGCGGCGGTACGAAACGGAACTGGAGACGCTGGCTCAGACGGAACGCGATCAGATCATTGAGCGAAATCGGCAGATCGATGACAAGGTTTTTGACGCCATGGCCGATCCGCAGGAAACGTATGTTCCTCCTGCACGCGAAGATGTGCCGCCATTCTTCAATTTTGCGCCACTGCGAAACGCCCTTGAAACATTGGCCCATTCCTCCGAGCGCTATGGCCGCGCACACTCGCGGGCCATGCAAAATGGTGGAGCTGCGATCGCCTCCGCGTCGCTCGCGGATGTGAACATGCGATTGCTGCATTGCGAACGCGCGCTCACCGACGACAAGGGGCTGCCAGGCCGGCCATGGTTCAAGCACATGCTCTATGCGCCGGGCTTCTATACGGGCTATGGAGTGAAGACAATTCCCGCCGTGCGCGAGGCCATCGAGCAAAAGCAATGGGATCGCGTCAGCGAGCAGATCCCCCGGGTGAGCGTGGTCCTCGAAAAGGAAGCAGCCGCGATTGACGCCGCGTCGGCCGCGCTCGAGCAGGCCATTCACTGAACCACTTTTGAAGAGTTGGGTGGAAACGTCACATGGCGCGAAGTTTGTCGCGCGGGAATGTGCCGCCTCCCCTTATACTGTAAGTATGGCGCGTGGATGGGAAAGCAAGTCGGTGGAAAATCAGATTGATTTGGCCACCCAGAAATCCGAGCACCAGGAATCAGTCCACGAGGCCAAATCGCGAAAGGGCCAAGAAAATCATACCCGCGAGATGGAGCTTTTGCGGCTAGCGCGATCCAACATCACACAAAAGCTTGACGCAACGGAGAATCTCCGCTATCAGAAGCAGTTGAAAGACGCACTCGCCGAGATTGACTCCCAAATCGCCGCACTCGCCGCCAAGAAGTAAGCGGCTAGTCTCCAAGAAATACTACTCTCCGAATCGCGCAATCACTTTGCCGTCAATTTTATTGATCAAAATGAGCTCGGCGCGCCCCGGAGCAAGTTTGGCGCGAATTTCGCCGCCGGTCAGGCGGTCATTTATTGAAACCTCATTTTCGGTCGCCGACTCGGAAACCAACAAATAAAGCACACTGTCCGCCAGATAGATCGGACGAATCAGGACTCCCGCAGGTGCCTGTCCCTCAAATGGCGAATGGACGCCGGAATGTCCCATTACCCAAGTGTAGACGTCAGCGGCGGGTTGCAGTCCGTCGGCGAGCTCGACTGGTTCACTGACAACGATGACTTTTCCTTTGCCGTGCGGCAAGACGTGAAAAGTTTCACCGTTCGTAAATTGAGAGGACTCCACGGATTGTTGCTTGTCAAAGCTGAAACTTAGAATGATGGGTCGGTCGTTTTTTTCGTTGCCGACTTGCTGTTCTGAGTTTCGCAACAGAATTGACTTTGGAGCAGCCGCCGCCCCCAGTGCCGCGAGGCGCTGAGTAACGCGCCAGTGGGCGTCACGCTCAACCGATCCAGTCACCAATAGCGTGCCGCCACCATCCACGAAATCGAGCAGCGCCTTCCACGCCTCATCGCTGAGTGCTTGGGGCGCAGGGAGGATTGCGAGTTTTACGTGTTTTAGACTTTCAACACCTTTTGCGACCTGATTTTCAGTGAATACAATTGCCGGCACGCGGCAATAATAATGAATTGCACGCACCGACTTTTGCTGCGCTTCTGTCGCCAAAGCTTGAAGCGGGGAATACTGCATGGTCTGCGATGTCACGATGGTTACTTCCGGCATTTGTGCGCCCGACATGTGCGGCCCCGCGGCCGCCGCAAATTGGGCAAATCGCCGCAACAGTTCCGCCTCCGGTTTCTCCGTGCCGTCGGGGCGCACAGCGCCGATGGTGGCTTCGCGATCATCGCGCTGCAATGGATTCACATTCCAAAGCCAGTGGATGGCTCCAGCACTGGTGCCCGCGGCCATGGCCAGTTTTCTTTCCAGCAGAGTTGTCTCTTCCTCCAGACTGCGATGCGGACCCCCATCCACGCGCATCTCGTGACTCACTCCGGTTTCCTGCACGAGCATGGGTTTGCCGGGAACCTTTGCGACCAGAGAATCCCAAAGCAGGGCGTCGCTGAGCCACCACGTGTGGGTAGTCGTGAAATCCACCGTATCGCCGAAGAATGCGGGTGAAGGACGATCACCGCCGCCACCTTCATCCTGCCCAACGGTTACCAGCTGTTTGCTGCCCACAGAGCGGATGGCGCCCGCAATTGCCGCCGCCCAATCGCGGAAAGCGTCTTGCGCGAAGTGCTCGTAATCCATGGCCCGAAGCGAAGTATTGAAGGGCCACGCTTCGTACTGCGCTCGATTGGAAAACTCCGCCTCGGCGGGCAGCGGGACCGGCGAGCCGGGCGGCACGGGAGTGCTGCGCCAGGCTTCAGCCATTGCGCCGCGATCAGCATAGTGCTGGGTCAGCCAAGCGTTCCACGCCGCCAATTCGTTGGCATCGCCGTTTGGACGCGTCTGCCAGACGCGTTGCGGATTGGAAAAACTGGGCTCATTAATTAAGTCCCAGGCCAGATAAGGCACATCTCGGAAGCGTTCAACGAACGGGAGGATCAGTTCCTTTTGCAGCCGGACGGATTCGGGATCCAGGTACGGATTGCCGCCTCCCAGTACTTCCGGCATGAACGCGAAAAAAGTGAATTGAACCACGAGCCCATTGTGCCGGGCGGTCATTAGATAGGCCTCCATCGCGCGCAACATTTCTTCGTGGATCACGCCGCTCTGCTTCATCACCTGGTCCCACGCCGTCCACCAGCCTGTGCGGAGCATGTTCAATCCCGCCGCGTGGATTTCGGCCATGTCACGGTCCCACAGCCAGGGATTTGGGCGCATGAAAAACTGGCGCTGGACGTCGCTGGCCATGTAGGTGGTGCCGGCGACGAGGATCGGTTTCCCATCCAAAGTGAAGTAATCGCCGGCGACACCAACGCGCGGCCCCGACTTTAGCAAGCTTTCGTCGCGCAGCCAGAAGCCAGTTCGATAGACTTCACGAACCTCACCATTCAGGTAGAGCCGCGCGATTACCGAATGAAGGCCTTTCCCCGAAGATGCAGGCAAGGTTATTTGCGAAGTGAATGGGAAGCCAGCAGGAGCCACTTGAATTATTTCGGTCGTTCGGTTTCCAACTTCAGGCTCACAGGTCAACTCGATCTTTGCTGAAGCTCCCATCGCCTGTTCCGTTATTGGGATCATGCCGCGAGGGGCTGCACCGAATCGCTGCCAATGCAAATTAAATATAAGCGGTTCCCCCGGCAGGAACAGTGGCAACGAAGGTTGCACAGTGAAATCTTCGGCGCTGTCCGCGGCGCGTTGAGCAAGCGCTGCCACGAGATCTTTTGCAGTGGGGCTCGCGTAAAAACCATCACTCAGCTCGCAGTTGACGAAAATCCATCGGCCTCCGGCGAATTGATTCTGAACATGATCAAGTTCGATTACGGGTGCCGTGAGTTTCCGGCCGTTGGCCACTCCCCAAACGAGACTATCGAGCCGCGTGTCGAGGGTGCCGGCGGATCCATCGCGTTTGTAGAGGTCCGCATCGGTGAGGCGCACCGTGGCACTCCACGCGCGCTTCCAAGCAAATTCCGGCAATTTTAGAAATTGGAAATCCTCGTTCGGAGTGAATTTAGCCGCATCCGAACCCGGCGTTTCCTGGTAATCGTTCAAAAAAAGGGTGCGCGCATACGCCTGAACTGGCAGGCGCAAGTGCCAGGTGTCCTTGTCTTTGTTTGCTCCGCGGGTGAATGGCCGGCCGCCGAGCACAAGCAGATTTCCGCCGTGCTCAAGATATTTGTGAATGGCTTCCCAATGTTCTTCAGGAAATGCCGAGCCGAAGGGCAGAATAAGCAACTGGGTTTGCTTTGCTGAGAGAGCTTCATCCAGGCCGTCTGCGGAAATGAAATCCGCCTTGGGCAAGATGGCGCTTAGTTGAGCGTGAGACGGTTCAGCGGAGTCTGCCACAGGAAATCCATCTTCCCAAAAAACGACCACGGATTGCCGTGGGGCTTGGCTCCATGCGGGGATACCAACTGCAAGAAATATCGCGGGTGCCAGAATTAGTCGTGCCGATAGAATCGCTCGCAAAAAGTCGTTCATTCGCACCACGATTGCCCCTCCCGCCATTTGCGGCCGCACAGTGCTGGGCGATTCTATCGAATCATTCTCGAATAAGCGCTCACTTTCGCGGGTTACGACCGGGTATGGATGTATTCGGCCAGCGCCTCTTCCCACGGGCGCGGCACGGCGATGCTGGCCTGCCTGAGCGCCTGCATATCCATCACCGCATATTTCAGGCGCACGGCGCGGCGCCCCATCTCGGCGCCCTTTTTGCCGATCACACGGGACACATCCAGTCCCGCCAGTTCCGCGGCACGCAGGGCGATATCCAGCCTGCTGCACGCGCCCGTATTTGCGAGATGGAACACGCCGTATCGCTTCATCTCCACTACTTCCATGATTTTTTGCGCCGCGTCCAAGGTATAAAGCGCGCCCCCAATCTGGTCGGAGGCGGCAATAAACGCCTCTCCACTCGCCAAATTCCGCAGGCCCTTATCGACGAAATTCGTTTTCCCTGGCCCGAAGAGCACGGGAATGCGGAATACCCAGTGTTCACGCAAGACATTCACAATGTGTTCAGCGAGTAATTTGGTGCGGCCATACACAGTCGGCGGGTTTGTCGCGTCGGATTCAGTGTAAGGAGTGTTCTTCAGCTCATCGAAAACCGCATCGGTTGAAATGTATGCGACCGCCGCGTTCACAGCGCGCGCAGATTCCACCACATTCCGAGTTCCCTCCACATTCACCAACTGCGCCCTTGCAGGATCGCTTTCACAAATATCAAGATCAGGGATTGCCGCAGCATGAATCACCAACTCGGGACGAAAATACTTGAATGCAGCGCGGACGGCTGCCGCGTCAGTGATGTCCGCTTCGGCACGCGTCAGGGGAAACGCATCGTGGTTCTGATGGAAAACCTGCACCAGACCATGGCCAAGCAATCCCGCAGCACCCGTAATTAGGATCTTCATAGGAGTGGATACAGCAAGAACTCCGGGACGATTGTAACGAATATTGGGGCCATCGCCGCAATCTGGATGTGCCGTCAATTCACGGATGTGCCGTCAAATTACGTAAGTAAGCTTGAGCTTTGGATATTGCTGCGGAGTGACAGACGAATGGTTAACCGCGGACGATTCAGAAGAGGATGACGCGGGCGCGCCATCCCCTCACCGAACTTAAATCCTATCCTTCGATCTGCGCCTGTAAAACTTCTCCCGGTAGCCGCCCGATGGCGAATTGGGAAGCGGAGCCAACGGCGTTTCCGCCCGAGGCGACGGCCTTATGTGGACGCGCATAGAGTGGTTGCGATGCCGCGATCCGTCCTTGACCAGGAGCAGGCCGAGTTGGCGCCTCGCCGCCGATTTCGCGAACGCGTTCAATCTGAATGCCGAGCTTGCGCTCGAGCAACATCAGGTCCGACCGCTGCTCTCTGCCGAACAGCGTGGAAGCAATTCCTTTGGTGCCGGCGCGCCCCGTGCGTCCCACGCGGTGGATGAAATTCTCCGCATCATCCGGCAGATCGTAATTGATGACGTGCGCGATGTCCTGCACGTGAATGCCGCGCGAGGCCACATCGGTGGCCACCAGGACGCGATAGCGGCCCTGCTGGAATCCTGCGAGTGCCGCGTTGCGTTGGGATTGCGAGCGGTTGCCATGAATCATGGCTGCCTTAAAACCTTCGCGAATCAAATTATTGGCGAGCCTTTCGGTCCCGCGCTTCGTCCGCGCGAACACCAGGCAGCGCCCGGTCTCCGCCGCCAGCAAACGCTGCAGAGTCTCCTGCTTGCGATCCGCGGCGACTTCAATCGCCTGCACGCGGACATTCTCGGAATGTTTCAGTGTTGACCCGAACGCCAATCGCACCGGGTTGCGCATGTAATCATTCACCAGATGTGCGACCGAAGCTTCGAGCGTCGCCGAAAAGCACATCGTTTGGCGGTCCTTCGGTAAAGTAGCCGCGATTCTCTTGATCGCAGGAAGAAATCCCATGTCCAGCATGCGATCCGCTTCGTCGAGGATGAGTACACGTAGCGCGCGGAAATTAATTAGCTTGCGACCAAGGAAATCTTCCAATCGTCCAGGAGTGGCTACAACCAGCCGCGCTCCTTTGTTAAGCGCGGTCAGTTGATTTCCTTCTGACAGTCCGCCAACCACCAGCGCCGCGGGCGAAAGCTTTTTGCCGCGCAACACGTTGTACTGCTCCACAGCCTGCATGGCCAGTTCGCGCGTGGGCACCAGCACCAGCGCCGCGATTCCTGGCGTGTCTTTCTGATGCAACTGCTCAATCACGGGGATCAGGAACGCCAGCGTTTTGCCGGTTCCTGTCTGCGCCGTGGCGAGCACGTCCTTCCCTTCAAGCGCCTGCGGGATCGCCGCTGCTTGCACGGGAGTCGGCGTAACGAACTTCGCTGATGCGAGCCGCTCCTTCAAGTACTGCGAAATCGGTAATTCTGTGAAACTCTGCATTTCAATTTGTCTTTTCTCTGGCGGAGGCATAGCGCCGCGCGCATCTCAAGGTTCGTACGCACACTGCTGCGTGCCTGGCCAGTTCAATTTTAGATTACGCTGAAGACTTACGGAGGAAACGAAGGCGGAAAATCCCGGATCGACTGCTGACTTCTGGACCAGAGGACCGCACTACACAACCGCTGTATTAAGCGCAAACGCAGTATATCACAGATGGCGCGATTCGCGGCTGCTTTCTTTCAGCTGAAAATTCCACTGCAACATGCCCGCGCAGTGGTAGTATTCCGCTCGAAACCATGACAAAACTACGACTTTTGACGCACTTCTCCTTCGTCCTCCTGTCCTGTGCGATTTTGCCCGCCGCGTCGTCTCAGTCCCGGCCTGCTGCGGCCGGTCACCCGATCGTGCTTCACGCCGCGCGATTGCTGGATATTGAATCCGGAAAAATTGTCATGCCAGGCGAGATTCTCATACAGGGAGACAAGATTTCCGAAGCGGGCGCGTCTGTTTCCCGTCCAGCGGGCGCGGAAATCATAGATCTGGGCGACACGACTTTGATGCCCGGCTTGATTGATGTCCACGTGCATCTGTTCCTGCATCCCGGAGCGGAGGATTTGCAGACGGTGCAGGAATCTGTACCGCATCGCACCATTCTTGCGTGCCTCGCCGCTCGAGATGACCTGATGGCCGGATTTACCGCCGAACGTGATATGGGCACTGAGGGCGCAGGTTCGGCCGACACTGCAGTACGCAACGCCATCAATCAAGGGCTGATTCCAGGGCCGCGACTGCGCATCAGCGGGAACGCGATCAGTATCCTCGGTGGCCATGAAGATGCCATCAACTACAATCCTGAGCAGCATGTGATGGGGAACGCAACCTACGCCAACAGTGCCGCGGAATTGGTGACCGTGATTCGCCAAGAGTTGAAGGAAGGCGCCGACTTCATCAAGATCTACGAAACTGGGCGCGATTCCTTCCGCGACGGCCAATTCACTGCAACGTATCAATACACGAAGGCGGAATTGGACGCAGCGGTTGCCGAGGCCGCGCGCAACGGCAAGCGCGTTGCCGTTCATGCTACAGGAGAACCTGGCACTCTTTATGCCGCGCAAGCGGGGGTTGAATCCGTCGACCACGCCGATCAGCTCAGCGACGAAACCATGCGCATCATGCGCGAGAAACAAATCCCAGCCGTGCCCACTTTTGCCATATCGGAATATTTTGCGGACCATGCCGGATCTCCTGCGGCGGGCGCGCGCCAACATGCGCAACTCGATTTTCATGCGCAGGAGTTTCGCAAGCAGCTCGCGGCTGGCGTTCCGATGGCCGTCGGCTCCGATGTGGGCCCGTTTCCCCACGGAACACAGGCGCGCGAGTTGGTGCTGATGGTGAAATATGGCATGACGCCGCTCGCTGCTCTGCAGGCCGACATACTCAACGGCGCGAAATTGCTTGATTGGCAAGGTCAAATTGGCTCGCTTAAGCCGGGTTACTTCGCGGATGTGGTTGCTGTTCCCGGCGATCCGCTGCAAGACATCAGCGTGGTCACCAAGGTAACCTTCGTCATGAAGGGTGGCGTGGTTTACCGCAAGTGACCGGAAGAAGAGTGTTTCATTCCGCAACGATTCACAATGGACGAGCGTTAAGGAAGGGATGCCATGAGAAAGACATTAGCCACAATCATTTTGATTCTCAGCTTTACTCTCGCTACCCAGGCGCAAACGAAAGCACCCGTTACTCCGCCTGATTACGGCAAGTGGGAATCACTCGGTCCGGGAGGCTCATACGGCGGACTATCGCCCGACGGCAAATGGCTGGCCTACGGCATTAATCGCTCGAATTCCAACAATGAACTGCGCGTAACAAATATCGCGGATGGCACAACAAAGGTGACTGCGTTCGGCACACAGCCATCCTTCTCTTCAGACTCGCACTGGGTCGCTTACTCCATCGGATATTCCGAAACGCAGCAAGACAAAATGAGGAAAGACAAGAAGCCCATTCAAAACAAATTGGGCTTGCTGAACCTTTCCACCGGGGAACAGATCGCGATTGACGGCATCGAGTCCTTCTCTTTCAGCCCTACTGGCTCGTACCTCGCTATGCGCCGGTATCCTCCCGAAAGGAAGGACGCGCCTGATCCCGCCGCATCCGGAGAGGCGGACGACGCTCCGCAAGGTGCAACACTGATCCTCCGTCAACTTTCCACTGGACACGACACGACATTCGGCAACGTTTCCGAATTCGCGTGGCAAGATCTCCCGCGCACAGGAACGCTGCTTGCAATGGCCACCTATGCGGATGACAAAGCCGGCAATGGAATTCAGATATTCAACACGGAGACAGGCGCGCTCAGCGTTCTCGATTCTTCATCGTCCACATACAGCGGCCTGGCCTGGCGCAAGAACAGCGCAGACCTCGCCGTGCTCCGGTCCAAGTCCGATGATCGCCACGAAAACCCAATCTATTCCGCACTAGCCTGGTCGCATCTCTCAGATACCTCTCCGGCAAAGCACGAGTACAACCCAACCGCAGACGCGAAATTTCCGGCGGGATTGCGCACCGTTCCATTCCGCAAACCAACCTGGTCGGAGGATGGTGACACTGTCTTCGTGGGTGTAGCCAAATGGCTCGAGAAGCCGCCCGCAGCAAAAAAGCCCGCGACAACCTCTGACGCAGCCACTTCCTCTAGCCAGACCTCTTTAGCCGCTGAAGCCGACGATCCCCCAACGGTTGACATCTGGAATTACCGTGATGTCCAGGTGATTCCTTTTCAAAAGTTCCGCGCCAAGTCTGACCGGCAAAAAAATATGCTCGCGGCCTGGCATGTGAACACAAGCCAATTCACACAGCTTGGACGCAGCCTCACGGAGACGGTGATGCCTCTCAAGCATCAGCAATTGGCGTTCGCGGAAAACTGGGATTCTTATGCAATGGACCAGAGCATAGGACGTCACGAGGCCGACCTTTACGTCGTCGATCTCTCCTCAGGCAATCGAACGAAGGCAAAGGAACACATACTTGAGAATGGATACGTGTCTGCCAGTCCAGGCGGCCGATACCTGCTTTTTTTTCAGGACGATAATTTTTGGACCGTTGACGTGGCCACGCGCGCGGTCGTCAACATTACCAAAAACGTCAAAGCAAATTTCCTGGATACCGAATCAGACGAAACCGTCGCACAAAAGCCGCCGTTTGGTGTAGCCGGATGGACGAAGAATGATGCCGCGGTAATTCTCTACGACAGGTTTGACATGTGGCAGGTTGCCTCCGACGGTTCGCATGCGACTCGCCTCACCGACGGCACCGCGGAGCAAGTCCGCCATCGCTACGTTCGTTTGAATCCTGAAGATGAATTTATTGATACCGACAAACCCATTTACGTCAGCCTCTTCGGAATTTGGACCAAGAAATCGGGCTATGGCCGGATTCGTCCCGGCACCACCGGCGTTGAACATCTGATCTGGCTCGACAAGGCCGTCGAGCGCCTGGCTAAGGCAAAAGATGCGGATGTTTACGAATACACAGAGCAGACGTTTACGGAATCCCCGAACGCATTTGTGGGCGGCTCAGACCTGAAGAACATGAAGCAAGTCACGAACACGAATTCATTTCAATCCGACTACGCCTGGGGCCACGAGGAATTGGTCGAATACAAAAACGGTCACGGCGAGCGTCTGCAGGGCGCACTCTATTATCCGGCCGGCTATGAGCCCGGCAAGAAATATCCCATGATCGTTTACATGTATGAAAAATTATCCGACGGCCTGCATCATTACAGCGCGCCGTCTGAGCGCAATTATTACAACGTCACCGCCTTTACCAGTCATGGTTATTTCCTGTTGGAGCCGGACATTGTGTTCCAGCCCCGTGATCCCGGCGTGTCGGTGGTGGATTGCGTAACCTCCGCCGTGAAAAAGGTACTTACCATGGGTGCGGTGGACCCGAAGAAAGTCGGCGTGATAGGTCATTCCTGGGGCGGATTCGACGCCGCTTATCTCGCGACTCACACCAACGATTTCTTTGCCGCTGCCGTAGCAGGCGCGCCCATCACGGATCTGGTGAGTAATTACGGAAACCATCACTGGAGCATCGGCATCGCAGAAACCGACCACATTGAAACCGGCCAGCAGCGTATGCAAGTGCCGCTCTACGAAGACCTTCAGGCTTACATCCGCAACTCCGCCGTCTTCAACGTACAAAACATGAATACGCCGCTGATGATCGAAGTCGGCGACAGCGACGGCACCGTTTTCTTCCATCAAGGCGTGGAGCTTTACAATATCGCGCGCCGAGCAAATAAAAATGTTGTCTTGTTGCTTTATGGCGGCGAAGATCACGGCCTGCGCAAGAAATCCGACCAGATTGATTACGAGCGCCGCATCTTCACTTGGTTCGGCCATTACCTAAAAGATGAGTCGGCGCCCGCTTGGATCACCGATGGCGAAAGTTATTTGGACCAGCAGCGCGACTTGAAGCGGACTCAAGCTCAAAAATAAATTTGGATAGGATTGTTTAGTGGGCCCGCCAGGATTTGAACCTGGGACCGACGGATTATGAGTCCGCTGCTCTAACCGCTGAGCTACAGGCCCGCCACATTTACACCATACTATAAGCTAACGGCCCTCCGGGCAAAGGCCAGCCCGACCAGAGAACTGGTTTTTCCACATCGAAAACCAATAGGCGGGCCAATCGACTTCATTAAATTAGAGCAGGTTTCCAAATGCAGGGTTCATTCCGCATAGAGGCGGACTTCGGCATCACTCCAAGGAATCAAATGAGAGGCTCGCCCGAAACGAGCGAACCTCTCATTCCGTGAAGCTATTGGCGTGGTAGCGGCAGCGGCGATCCGGCCGCCGGTTGAATTTTTATGGAGACGATCTTCGTGCCGATCACTTCGCCTGAGACCACCAGCTCAACGCGGCGGTTTTGCTGACGGCCGTCCGCCGTATCGTTGGAGGCGATGGGCCGCGTTTTGCCGAATCCGGCCGAAGTGGTGGAGGCCGCGGGAACGCCCTGCGCCGTCAAATAGGTCCGGACGCCTTCCGCTCGTTTGACGGAGAGATCCTGATTGTACTCTTCCGTTCCCACGCTATCCGTGTTGCCTTCCACAGCCAGATTGAGCGCGGGGTAGGCCAGCAGAATCCCGGAAATCTTGGCCAGTTTCTCGCGAGCCAGCGGACGAAGCGTATATTTGCCGCTGTCAAACAATACATCGGACATATTCACCACGAGACCGCGAGCTGTGTCGCGAGTTTCAAGGATTAGGTTGAATTGTTGAAGCAGGCGCGCGCGAAGTTCTTCGCGTTCGTGAATGGCTTGCTGGGCCTGCTGATCGGAAGCTGCCGCTGCCACGCGATTTCGATCCGCGTCTGCTTCGGCGTTGGCCTGGGCGTCCTTGGCTACGCGAGTGGCATCCTGTGCTTCCTTACTCTTGCGGTCCGCTTCGTCTCGATCGCGAATCGCCTGTTGTGACTGTAGATCGGATGCGGCTGCAGCGGCTCTGTTGCGATCCGCATCAGCCTGGGCATTGGCCTGGCTATCCTTGGCTTGAACCGCGGCGGCCTGCGCTTCCCGATTCTTCCGCTCGGCTTCTTCCCGCTGGCGAATGGCATCGGCCGTCATGGCCTCCGCGTTGGCACGGCCTTGCGAATCAAGCGCGGATTGCGCCTTGGCGTCCGCTTCACCGCGTGCTGATGCGTTGCGTTCACGATCGGCGCGCAATGAATCGATTCGCTTCATCGCGATTTCACGTGCGTCTTCCGCCGTCTGCACAGTTTCCCGTGAGATGGAAATAAGCGTCTTCTCATTCTCGTGCCTGCTGGAAGCTTGCGCGTCTGCTTCCTTCATCTGTTGTACAGCCTTCTCATAGCTGGGTGTCGCATAGCTCTCGGCTCCCGCCGATTTCGCGATGCGCACAGCGTTGCGTGCTTCATAGAATTCGAGCGGCAACTTGGCGCTCAACACGACGGGGTCAAACGTATAGCCGGTGGGAATGTAGCCGCCGCGGTCAATCAATTCGTACTTGGCGTCAACCACTTCCTCAGAGCCGGCCGTATCCGGACGAATCACGTTTTCCATCACCACCAGATTGCTGGGGCGGCGCACGGCGTAATAAGGTTCCGCGGTGACAATCATTGCGAAAGCTTGCAGATCCGTGGTGACCTCAAGCTTGCTGCGATGGTTCCCGCCCACCAGCACTTCGCCCAGATTCGCTGGCCGGCCCTCGGGAGAAATTGCCCACATGACGAAGGTAAGATATTCGTTGCCGAAAGCCGTGGGCCTGTCGAGATCTGAAAATTCCACTTCGATGGTCATGGTCCCGCGCTTGCTGTTGACGCTGGCTTGACCCCTTGCGCTGGGCATCAAATCCGTGCCCTGAAAGTCTATCTTGGTCGCGCCGCTGTGATGTTTGTAACTCACCGCTCGCGCTGTGCGGTTGACGACGGTGATGCGGTAGGTAGGAATGTGATCGGTATCTTGCGGGGGCGCCTTTGCCTGTACGTATACTGAGGCGGCGAGGGTAAATGCAAATGCCAACGCGAATTTTGAAATATTGTGCATGAAGCTCCTTTGCGGATTTCCGCGGGTCAGAGTGTGCACCTATCTCAGCACGATTACTGTTCGTTAGAGGACATGCCCCAAAGGAGGACAACCGATGGAAAGCGCTCACGGATTGAGGGGAAACGTCTCTTATTTGAGGTTGGTGTGAAATTCAGGATGGTTTTGCAAGGCTGATTCACTGGGGTTAGGCAGGAGATGAGTCGTTCGAGTCTTCAAAGCCCCTAAACGACTTCCTCCGCACCACTCGCGGACTCGCAATAATAGATCTCCGGGGAGCGGCCAATGGCTGCCTCATAACCGGCTTTCATATGCTCTCCAAACTCCTTTGTCTTCGAGGCGTTGACGAGATTAATCGTGCATCCGCCGAACCCGCCACCGGTCATCCGTGCCCCAAGACATCCATCGAATTTCCAGGCCAACTCCGCCATCACGTCCAGCTCCCGGCAACTTACTTCGTAGTCGTCACGCAAACTCTCGTGCGACTGCTTCATCAGCCGGCTCAACTCAGAAAGGTTGCCGGTTTCGAGTGCCACACGCGCCTCCAACACCCTGGCATTCTCTGTTGTGACATGCTTTGCGCGCCGGAATAGCATCCCGGGGAGCAGTTTCCGATTTCGGTCCACTTGTGTCGGGGTCACGTCGCGCAGCGCGCGCACTCCAGGGATAACGCTGGCCAGCAGTTTCACTGCCGACTCGCACTCTCTTCGTCGCGCGTTGTATTCCCCTGCGGCAATTTCGTGCTTCACCATCGTGTTGCAGAGCACCAGCTTTAGGCCAGGCGGGAGCGCCACCAAAGCGTATTCCAGCGACCGGCAATCGAGAAACACGGCGTGTCCAGCGCGTCCGAAGCAGGCCACAAATTGGTCCATAATTCCGCAGCGCGCGCCGACAAACTCGTTTTCCGCGCGCTGGCACAATCGCGCCAGATCCAGTCGGGGAATTTCACGACCACCCAATGAATCCATGGCCATTGCCGCGGCAACCTCGAGCGAAGCCGACGAACTGACTCCCGCGCCCATCGGTACGTTGGAGCGAATCAGCAGGTCCGCGGCGCCAATCCCGTAACCCGATTTCTCAAGCATGAGCGACACGCCACGGACATAGTCGCTCCAGTGCCCGCGTGGCGAAGGCGAAGCGTCACGCAAATCAAATTCCAACGTCTCGGCAAATTCTTCGGAATGAATACGAAGAGCGGGTTTTCCAGGATACGCAATTTTCGCCGGTGCGATGGCTGCAGTCGTCTGGCGATCGATGGCCACAGGAAGGACGAAACCGTCGTTGTAATCGGTGTGCTCGCCGATCAGGTTGGTGCGACCGGGAGCGCGGAACACTCGCGGACGGGAGCCGAATCGCCGCTCAAACGCAACATGAATATCCGCGAGCACTGGTGCGGCTATCATCCTCGTTTCTTGGACGCCTTGCCCCGCCGCGCCATCGCGTACATCGAAATTCCAGAAGAATAAAACGTCATCATCACCTTCCCGCGCGATCCAAATAATGCTTCTCCGATACGCCGCGCAGCGTTTCGGCCGCCGCCTCCGCGGTGATATCTCTTTGCGGAGTCCCCAGCATTTCATAGCCCACCAGAAACTTTCGCACAGTTGCCGACCGCAAAAGCGGCGGGTAAAAATGTGCATGAAAATGTGACTCAGGGTGGTCGAACCCGTCCGTCGGTTTGCAGTGGAAGCCCATCGAATATGCGAACGGCGCTTCAAACAGGTTGTCGTAGCGCGTGGTCAGCCGGATCAGGATTTCGGCAAGCGCGTCGCGCTCTTCGTTGGCCAACTCATTGAATCCACTGAAGTGCCGCTTGCTGATCACCAAAGTTTCAAATGGCCAGACCGCCCAGAAGGGAACTACCGCGGTGAAAGAGTCATTCGAGCAGACCATTCGCGCGCCCTGTTGCGCCTCCAGCGCTGCGTAATCGCAAAGCAGGCAGCGCTCATGCCCCCGAAAATATTCATTCGTTGCCGTCAACTCCAGGGCAGGTTCATTCGGCAAGTTCGCATTCGCCCAAATCTGGCAATGTGGATGCGGATTACTTGCTCCCATGAGCGCGCCACTGTTCTCGAACGGGAGCACATACTGAATCCACCGCAGTGCCCCAAGCTCGGCGTACTGCTCGGCCCAGGAATCCACCACTCCGCGCACCACATCTCGCGCCATTCGCGGCAACCGCAAATTGTGCTCGGGTGAAAAACACATCACGCGGCAGATTCCCGGCTCGCCATGCGCGACCAGCAATTCGTTTGCATACACGGGTTGGTCCGCGACGGTGGCCGTCAGAGCCGGAAAATCATTCTCGAAAACGAATGTCTTTGTGTATTTTGGATTTTGCTTCCCGTTTGCCCGTGTATTTCCGGGGCACATATAACATTCCGGGTCGTATTTGGGTAAATCGGTTGGCGCATGCGCTTCAATTCGTCCTTGCCACGGCCGCGCTGCACGATGGGGCGACACCAGCACCCATTCTCTCTTCAAAGGATTGTAGCGGCGGTGAGAGTCCTGTGCGAGATTGAGCATTTCAGCCGGCCCGCGCAATTGCACGTACGAATCACGAGAGTATACCGCCGCCCAGCCCTCTCGCCGGCAATTATTGCCTGTTAACGGGCGGCCTTGACGGGGGAGTCTTCCAAGTATGAATACTGAAATCCGCGAGCCAATAGTGTAGATTCTCACCGCGGACCCGGCGCGCCGCTCCAAATGCGCATCAAAATTCTCCACTCATTTCAGTTCCGCCTCGTTGCAATCATTATTTTTCTGATCGCATCATCGTTGCACCTCTCCGCTCAGGCCGCCGCGGTGCCGGATCCTGCGCCAAATCCCGTAGCCGATCCCGGCGCCATTGTCGTTTCCGGCCTGGCGCGTTTCACCATCCTCACGCCACACCTCATTCGCATGGAATGGATGCCCGATGCCAAGTTTGAAGATCACGCTTCACTCGTTTTCATCAATCGCCACATGCCCGTCCCGTCATTCAAGAAGACTTCGAGTGGCGGCTGGCTCACCATCGACACCGGCAAGCTCACTCTGCGGTTCAAGGAGAATTCCGGCGCATTCACTGCGGAGAATCTCCAAGTTCAGTTTTCACTCACTGAAAAACAGGTGACCTGGCATCCAGGACTCGCCGACACCGCCAACCTCGGCGGCACCACGCGCACCCTTGACGGAGCCAAGGGCACCATCCCGCTCGAGCCCGGCCTGCTCTCCCGAGATGGCTGGGCACTTGTTGACGATTCGGATCGAATGCTTTTCGATTCCAGCGATTGGCCCTGGGCTTTGCCTCGCCCTTCCGGACGGCACACGGATTGGTATCTCTTCGCCTACGGCCACGATTACCGCGCCGCTCTCGCCGATTTCACACGCGTCGCGGGACGCATCCCGCTGCCGCCGCGCTTCGCCTTCGGCATTTGGTGGTCACGCTACTGGGCTTACACCGACGAAGAGCTGCGCCAGCTCGTTGGCGAGTTCCACGATCACAATGTTCCGCTCGACGTCCTGGTGATCGACATGGACTGGCACCCAACTTTCGGCGTCTATTGGGGAGACAAAAAGCTGGACGATTCCGGCCACACGCTCGGCTGGACTGGCTACACCTGGAACAAAATTTATTTTCCCGATCCGCCGGAATTTCTAAGCTGGGCGCACAGCGCAGGACTGAAAGTCACTCTCAATATGCATCCCGCCTCGGGCGTCCAGCCTTTTGAGGAAAAATATCCTGAGATGGCGCGTGCCATGGGCATTGACCCCGCCACGAAGAAGTACGTTCCCTTCGACATCGCCAACAAAAAATTCGCCACAAACTACATGAATATTTTGCACCACCCGCTCGAAAAGGAGGGCGTCGATTTCTTCTGGCTCGATTGGCAGCAGGAAAACAAAACCAGCCTTCCTGGCCTCGCGCCAACCTGGTGGCTCAACTACGTTCATTTCACCGACATGGAGCGCGAAGGCAAGCGCCCGCTCATCTATCACCGCTGGGGTGGGCTCGGCAATCATCGCTATCAAATTGGTTTTTCAGGCGACGTGATTTCCGATTGGTCGTCGCTGGCCTTCCAGCCGCAGTTCACTTCGACCGCAGCCAACGTGGGTTACGGATATTGGAGCCACGACATTGGCGGCCACATTCCGGGGACCGTCGAGCCCGAGCTTTATACGCGCTGGTTGCAGTGGGGCGTGTTCAGTCCCATCCTGCGGACGCACATGACCAAAAATCCCGACGCCGAACGCCGCGTTTGGGCATTCCCCGAGCAATACGCCGAAGTGATGCGCAACGCTCTGCTCTTGCGCCGCTCTTTGATCCCTTACATTTACACCGAAGCGCGCAACACTTACGACACGGGGATCTCCATCTGCCATCCCCTTTACTATGATTATCCTGAAATTCAGGCAGCCTACGATGCGAATGCCAGCGGCGAATACGCTTTTGGGACGGATTTAATCGTCGCGCCGGTCGCCTCGCCGGTCGATCCCACCTCGCAACTTGCCGAGCGCAAGGTCTGGCTCCCCGAAGGCGATTGGATCGAATGGCCTACTGGCGCTCACCTTCACGGCCCTGAACTTATCGGCCGCAGCTTCCGCCTCGACGAAACTCCCGTTTACGTTCGTGCCGGATCCATCATTCCCATGCAACCTTCAAATCAGTCCGCACAAACCCAGCACTCGGATCGCCTCGTCCTACAGGTTCTTCCTGGCATGCAAGGACAGGGTGATCTCTACGAAGATGCGGGAGACAGCCTCGGCTACAAACAATCCCAATTCGCTCGCCAACGTTTTCGCCAATCCCAGCTCCACGATGACGAACTTGAAATCGAGATTCTGCCTGCGGAAGGTAACTATCCTGGCATGCGTTCCTCACGCTCCTACGAGCTGCGCCTTCCCGGGTCATGGCCTCCGATCTCTGTCACCGCAAATGGAAGAGATATTTCCTATGCCGGGCCCGAGGCATCGACCACGGGGTGGCGCTACGATGGGGATACCGCCACAACCATCATTGAGTTGCCGGCCATGCCCATCACGCAAGACATCGATGTTCTTGTGAAGCATACGCGCTTCATCTCAGGCGAGAATGAACTTCTCGATGGTCTGCAAGGCAAGCTCGCCCGCCTGCACGGCGCTGTGCGCATTCTTGAAGCTTCATGGCCAAAGGGCTGGGCGCCCGATCCTCTCCTCGAAGCTGCACAAACAGGTCGCCGAATAACGCTACACCCTGAAACCGCGCTGAGCGAGCTTCAGAAATTAGACCACGGATGGCAGGGCATGCTGGATTCGATTGAGGGGCTGGATGTGGAAAGCAAACTCAAGAAAGCAGCACTCGCGCATCTCATAAGCACGTCGAAGTGATTTTGCAGCGGAAGTAGATGCCTTGCAAGGTTTTCAAGACTTGGCTGCTACTGTTGCGGCGGCGCCGTCCCGCTCGCTGCCGACATCGCAAAGATCAACATCTTCATCTCTTCCGGTGAGCCGGTAAATACATTCCACGGCGCCCGCCTGTAACCAATAATTTTTCTGTAGATAAAATCTTCCAGCCGCGAATTGATTCCCCATCCCGCCAGATATTGGAGACGCATGTCGCCATCGCGATTCAGCTCTGCGCCTTCCAACCACGGCGCCAAATCATTCTTGTCACCTGCGTAGGCCGCAAACAAATCCACTGCCGAGCCAATTCCGATTTCTCTCAACGATTCCGCCACCGCCGCATAATCCGGACTCGACAATCTCTGCTGCACCTCATCCAAATTTATCTTCAGCGGATCCGCTTGCCCCATCAGCACCAGGTCGTACCCCAACCCATTTACCGTATTCGCCCATACCGTTCCGTAAGGAAACGCCTCCATAAATGTGGCGATTTCGCTCTTTACCGTTTTTTCATCGCTCTCATACAGCGGAACGTACAGTGTGAACATCCCTCCCGGATTGAGGTGCTTCTCCACACTCTCAAAGTATTCCTTCGAGTACAGCGCCGCTGTCCCCTTCACAAACACATCCAACGGATCGCTGGCGATAATGTCGTATGTCTCGTGTGTCGTCAGCACGTAATGCCGCGCGTCATCATAAATAATCTGTGTGCGCGGGTTGTGCATCACATCGTAATCCTGCTTGGCAAAATACATGGTCGAGGTTGGCGGAATCACCGGCTCGATTTCGCAAACCACAATTCGCTTGATGGTCGGATACCTGGTGAACGTTCCCGCGGACACCCCCGCTCCAAATCCAATTCCCAACACGGATTGCGGGTGCGGATGTAGCAGTGCCGGCAGGTGACCCACCATTCGCTGCAGCTTCATGTCATATGGCTCCGTCGTCGCCTCCACATGACCGTTCACGTCCACTTCAATCGCCCCATCATTCCATTGCGATATCGCCACTGACGAATTCCGCCCCTCTCGGGTGTACAGGATGTGCGAACTCCCCGCCGAAATTGCCATCCTTCTTCCGTAGGCGATTAATTCTCCCGGCACTGCGTCTACACTCCAGGTCAGGATCCCCGCGATGACCATCGCGGCCAACAATCCTTCCGCGATTCCCCACGAATGTCGTTCCACCGCCAGCGGAACCAGCGCGCACAGCGCGCCAATCGCCGCGAACACCAGCAGGACGCGCTGCGACTGCTGCGTTCCAATCCATGGGACCAGCACCAGGCTCACTCCCAGCGCGCCCACGATCGCGCCAAACGTGTTGGCCGCGTAGATCTTTCCCACGACGCGGCCTGAGTCTTCTCCCTGTGATTTCACGGCCGCGAGCGCCAACGGGAAGCTCGCTCCCCACAAAACAGCGGCCGGCAAAATCGCCCACAAACAGCGCACCAGATCGAGCTGAAACGTGTACCATGGGCTGATAGTCAGCAGGGGATTGATGGGCCAATACGGAAGCGAATCCGCAATCATGTACGCCGCCCAGGCGATTCCGCCCGTGAGCAATATCTGGCACCAGCCCAGCGCCAGTCGCGGACTCATCACGCGCTGCAGCCACGATCCAATGCCGCTGCCCACGGCCAGCCCAATCAAGAAAACTGCCAGAATAATCGAGAACACATACACCGTCGCACCCAGCATCATTCCCATCAGGCGCGTCCAGATCACCTCCGCGCCCAGCGCGCACGCACCGGAAATTGCGATTGTGATGTAAATCGTTAAGTCATCCGCGCGCCGCAGGCTTGTGTCGCTCTCGCTGCCGGCTCGCGGATCTTCATTTTTCTCACTCGTGGTTGCTTGCGCTGGCGCCACAACCGCCAACCCCAGGCTAATCGCCGCCACACCCAGATTGATTGACGCCGCCACAAACGTCGCGGTCGCCATGTTGTAGAGGCGGAGCAAGTAGAATCCCGCGAGTAGGCACCCGAACACTGCCCCCACAATGTTTCCGCCGTACAGCAGCCCCCACCACGCGACCCCGTTCGGCGTCGCCTTAACCCATCGAGTGATAACCGGCAGCGTCGCGCCCATCAGCATTGTCGGGGGCAGCAGGCATACTGCGGCCATCAGCCCGCGCATCAGCATGCCCATCAGCCCGTATCCCGCGCCCAAAACGTAAACGCGATCCACGAGAGGAACCAAAATCAGCACCAGCAGTCCGAAAATCCCAATCCCTAACTCCAGAGCCGCGTATACGCGCAACGGATGTTTCTCCGCCGCCCGCATCCGCGGTATCAGTAGGCTCCCCAGGCACAGGCCGCCCATGAAAACGGCCAGCACGATTCCCAGTGAAATCGCGGTCGAACCAATGGCCAGTTGCAGCGACTGGTACCAGACAATTTCGTAGATCAGCGCCGAGCAACCGCTGCCCGCAAATAACAGCAGCACCAAGGGCAGAAATCGCGTGGTGCCGCTCGTGCCCATTCGCGTTCCCGATGAATCTTCCGGGTGTTGCTTGGTCTCCGTCATTTCACTCGCATCCGGTTTGTGCCCTTTAATATCACTGCATCATATCCGGCACAGATTTGAGGCTTCACTCCCGCATCCCGTTTCATGTTTCATGGCATGGCAACTTATCCCATTCCCGCCTTTCCACACAACCCAGCAATGGATTGATCCCTTCAGGAAGGAAAACGCTAATTCACCATCCGCCGCAGACTTGCCAGCGCCTGTTGCGCCATCGTGTACCGGGGTTCAACCTCCAGTGACTGCTGAAACAATTCCTGCGCTCGATTCAGAAATCCCTTGGCCAGATAAGCGCGACCCAAGTTGAAGTAGGGAAAATGTCGTGGATCATATCGTTTCGCGGCAATCGCCTTTTCAAGCCAGGGAATCGCCTCATCATACCGCTCCAGCCCGATTAGGTAAGCGCCGATATCGTTATAAGGATTGCCAAAATCCGGATCAATTTCGATGGCCCGCTTGCATTCCGCAATGGCCGCCTGAATTTTTCCTTGAAAATGGTATGTCCACCCAAGAAACGTGTGCGCCTCGGCGGTAGGATGCAGCGCCAGCGATTCGCCATACAGTTCGACGGCACGGTCGTAGTCGCCCTCCATCTGCGCCTTATAGGCTTCCTGTAGTTTTTGTACCGCCTGCTCAATTCGATCCGTCGGCATATCGCATCCGTGGTAGCACAGCGCCGCAGACGCGTCAAACGCTCACTTCTGGTCGCCCGCATCGGCCGCCATCGGATGATAATTTCCTCGCAGAATTGACATCCCCGCCGCAACTCTGGAATTATCCCAAGCACGCATTCGGCGTCCTGCGGTTTCGGCCTTGGTGTCGGCGCCAAAGTCCGTCTGAGAATCCACGGAGAGGGAACCGGGGTATGGCAGTTGGCATTCGCACTCGCGACTTAAGAAAAGTGTACACCTCAGCGCCTCCGATGGCTGCTGGCGCCGGAGGATTCTCTTTCGCTCCGCCTCGCAGCAAATCCAAGCAGTCCAAGCCCGAAATTGTCGCGCTGGATGGCGTCTCTCTGGAAATCGCCCCCGGCGAAATCTTTGGTTTGCTCGGCCCCAATGGCGCGGGCAAATCCACAACTGTCGGCATTCTGACCACGCGCGTGCGCCCCACGCGCGGCGAAGCATGGATTGGTGAACACGAAGTGTGGAAAGACCAGGCCGCGGTGAAACGCCTCATCGGGGTCGTGGCTCAACGGCCCAATCTGGATTTCTCACTCACGGCGCGCGAAATCCTGGCGTTCCACGGAGCCTACTTCGGCCAAAGCCACCACGAGCGAAATCAGCGCGCCGCGACTCTGCTGGAGCGCTTCAAGCTCGCGGATCGCGCCGACCAGATGGTGCGTACATTCTCCGGCGGCATGATGCAACGCGTCTCCATCGCTCGTGCCATGATGCACGATCCGCAAGTCCTATTTCTCGACGAGCCCAGCGTTGGTCTCGATCCGCAGACGCGCCTGCTCCTATGGGAAATCATTCGCGAATACAATCAAGCCGGAAAAACCATTCTCCTCACTACCCACAACATGGAAGAAGCCGACGCGCTATGCCAGCGGCTGGCAATCATAGACCATGGCAAGGTCATCGAATTGGGCACGCCGCGCGAATTGAAGGACAGCGTTCCCGGCGGATACTTGCTTCGACTCCGGTTCGGATATGCCTCACCTGAATTGCTCCAGCGCTTGAAGGAGCTTGCCGGGGTGCGCGAGGTGCGCGCCACGGAAAATCACGGTGCCGACCTTTACGCCGACCGCAGCGGCTCCCTGATTTCGGAGATCGCCAACATCGCGCTAGCCGCCAATGTGGAATTGTCCGACGTCCATATTTCCGAGCCCAGCTTGGAGAATCTTTTTCTGCACCACACGGGAAGGAGCCTGCGGGAATGAATTGGAAAGCGTTCTTTGCCATGCTTGGGCGCGATGCTCATGTCGCTCGCCGCAACATCATTCCCATGCTGCTGCAGACATTTGTTCAGCCGCTGATGTTTGTTTTCATCTTTGGCAAAGTGATGGTCGGCAGCGGGCTTATGCCCCCATCCTACAAGAGCCAGTTGCTCCCCGGCATCATGGCCCTCACCATGATCGGTACCGGCATTTGGGCTGTAGCCATGCCGCTCATCGGCGAGTTCCAATTCACTCGCGAAATTGAAGACCGCCTCCTCGCGCCGATGAATATCTCCTGGCTGGCAATCGAAAAAGTGGTCGCCGGCACATTGCAAGCACTGGCTGCGGGTCTGGTGGTTATTCCTATCGGATGGTTGCTGCTTCGCCCCGGAATCCACATCAGTGTGCATCGGCCATTGATATTCGCTGCCGTGGCCTTGCTGGTGGCCATGTTTTCTTCCGCCGGCGGTCTCGCACTCGGCTGCACGGTCAATCAAACTCACATCGGTCTGATGTTCGCGCTGGTTGTCGCACCCATGATTTTCTTTGGCTGCACATATTATCCCTGGAGCGCTCTTGCGACTTTCCCGGTCCTCCAGAAACTGGTGCTCATAAATCCGATGGTCTATGCCAGCGAGGGCTTGCGCGGGGCATTGGTGCCCCAGTTTGCCCATCTTTCGCTCTGGGCGGTCTTAACCGCGTTGGCTAGCTTCAACATCCTTCTCATCGCGATCGGCCTTCGCCAATTCCACAAGAAGGCCGTAAGCTAAGGGCGGGAGATGACTGGCGCTCAGCCTCACCTTCGGCGGCATTGGACCACCATGTGCAACGGCCCACAAATTCCCAGCTCGACTTCACCTAAATGAAGTCCAACAACCATGAAAAAGTATTGTTTCGGAGCATATTATTTCTGCTAACCTCTTCATGTCACAACTAAGGCTGGACACAATCCATGTCTGCTACGTCCCCGAGTCCGGACCGGCCCGCCGCGAAATCGCCTGACTCTGTTGCTCTCGTCCAGCTCAACCGCGAAATTTGCACCGATCTCGCCGCGGCTGAATCCCGCGAGTGGTTGGTTACCAACGGGCTTGGCAGCTTCGCCTCCGGCACGGTCGCAGGACTTCTGACCCGCCGTTATCACGGACTTCTAATTGCTGCGCTCGATCCGCCGCGCAATCGAACTCTGCTCGCGACCAAGCTCGACGAAGTCGCCACGCTCTCCGGGCAGTCATTTTCAATGGGCACAAATCGCTGGGCTGGCGGCGCGCTCGATCCGCAAGGCTACGGATTCATTGATTCTTTCCGGCTCGAAGGCGCCATTCCCACTTGGAGCTACACCTTCGCAAATGCCATTCTCGAAAAGCGCATCTGGATGCAGCACGGTGCAAACACGACTTATGTTGAATATCGCCTGATTCGCGCTGAAGCGCCAATCGACCTGGAAATCAAAGCATTCGTCAACTACCGCGATTTCCACGGCGCCACTTATGCCGGCGACTGGCAAATGGGCATCGAGCAACTTAACGTCAATCAGCATTCCGATTCTTATTCCCCACGCGCCGTTGGAATCCGCGTCCTGGCCTTCAATGGCGCCGTCCCATTTTATTTGCGCAGCGCGACGGCGACTTGCCAGCCGACGTATATCTGGTATCGCAACTACGACCTCGCCGCCGAGCGCGACCGCGGCCTTGATGGTTGCGAGGACCATCTTCACGCCGCGACGTTTAGAGTCACGCTTCGCTCGGGCGAGTCCGCCGGCATCGTCATAAGTGCCGATGCCACCGCAAGTCTTGATTTCGCCGCCGCTCTGACCGACGAGCAGTCACGCAGCCGAGTTTTTCTCACGCAACCGCAATCCACGGCCGCCCCCAGAAAAGTTTCCGCGCGATCCCGCGCATCGGCGCCCACCATCCCCACACCGGAATGGATTCGGCAACTTTTCCTGGCCGCGGATCAATTTCTCGTCGATCCGCCCGCTCCCACCAATGCCCCGCCCGCAATCATCGCCGGCTATCCCTGGTTCGGCGTCTGGAGCCGCGACACCTTGATTTCCCTGCCCGGCCTTGCTCTAGCCACGGGCCGTACGGATTTCGCGCGCGACATTTTGCGCCAGTTCGCAACTTACTTGAACGCTGGAATGCTCCCCAACTTTTTCCCAGAAGCAGGTGACGCCCCCCAATACAACACGGTGGACGCCGCACTCTGGTACATCGAGACCGTCCGCCAATACCTCGCCGCCACAGGCGACTTCGATCTCGCTCAAGAAGTATTTCCTGCGCTCGCGGAAATAGTCAATTCCTACGCGCAGGGCACGCGCTTCGGTATCCACGCGGATCCTGCGGATGGTTTGCTTCTCGCCGGCGAGCCCGGCACCCAGCTTACCTGGATGGACGCGCGCGTTAATGGGTGTCCAGTCACGCCGCGCATGGGCAAGCCGGTTGAAGTGAACGCGCTCTGGCTCAATGCCTTGGAAACGCTGGCGGACATCGCCGATAAATTGGACAAACCGGATAGAGAATTTACTGATCTCGCCAACCGCGCGCGCGCCGGTTTCAAAAAGTTCTGGAACAAATCGAACGGCTATTGTTTCGATGTGCTGGATGTGCCCGGTGAAAATGGCCAGCCACCGACAAACGATGGTTCGTTGCGGCCAAATCAAGTCCTGGCTGTTTCGCTGCCCGTGTGCGCACTAACACCGGCACAGCGGCGCGCAGTTGTCAACGCCTGCGCGCAGCACTTGCTCACACCGTTCGGACTGCGCACCCTCGCGCCCACCGAACCGGGTTACCGCTCGCATTACGAAGGCCCACAGGATGATCGCGCCGCCGCGTATCACCAGGGCACGGTGTGGCCGTGGCTACTCGGACCATTCGCTCTTGCCCATTTCCGCGTGAATCGCGATGCCGCCGCGGCGCTCCAGCTCTTCGATGCCATTGCTCCGCATTTGTCGGACGCTGGGCTTGGCAGCGTCAGTGAAGTCTTCGATGCCGATCCGCCGTTCACTCCGCGTGGCTGTCCCGCGCAGGCCTGGAGCGTCGCGGAAATTCTTCGTGCGTGGACCACCATCAATTCAGGAGCCGCTTTCCCGGCGGCCAAATAAGCCATCCAAGACTATAAGCGACCTAGGGGAGTTGACTTGCGCGGCGGCAGCACGGGATATTGTCGAGCGGCATTTTCAATCAATCGTTCCGAAGAGGAGGGCTTATGCCCGACAGTTTGGCGGACTTCAATAAATTCCGCACAGATTTGAATGAAGAAATTCTTGGCTGCGGCCACCTGGGCATGAAGCGGTTTTTCGCGCTCGATCATCAAGCCTATGAACCGGGCGCGCTGGGCACGAAAACGAAAGAGATGCTGGGGCTGGTGGCATCGATGGTGCTGCGCTGCGACGACTGCATTACCTACCACCTGGTGCGCTGCGCGGAAGAGGGCTGGACGCGCGCGGAAGTGGTTGAGGCGCTCAACGTTTCGCTGATTGTCGGCGGTTCGATTGTGATACCTCACGTGCGGCGCGCGTTTGCGCGGATGAGGGAAATCCATCAGCTTCATGCGTAATTCAAAAACAGCATGCCCGCCGGAGGGACGGCGCTGCAAGACCGACTTACATTGCGAAAACAACTCTATTCTGTGAAGACGACGCCGACAGCGGTCTGGTCGGCACGGGGGCCGGGCTCGAGTTTCACAACATAGCCGCGCAGGTGCATGGGATGCTCCGCAGGGGATTCCTTGCCGGGGTCGCCCATCTCCACCTGCAATTCAGATTGCAGCCGCGGGCTGTGAGCCAGGTAGAGCAGCGCGCCTTGCAGGGTAAGATCGCGGATTACCGTTTGTTCCTGGAAGGCGCGGCCGTCACTGGTGTACCCGGTCACGACTGCGCGCAAATTTCCATCGCGATGATGCCCGCTGCGTCCTTCGGGCAAAATCACAGCGGCATCCTTTGCTCCGAATCCCATAGCCATGCCTTCGGTTGCGGCATAAACATTTTCAAAATGTTGGCGGGCATGCCGCAGAAGCCCATCCACGTCCTTATCGGAGTGGTCGGGATCATGATGGAACAGCACCAGGTTGCGTGCTCCCGCTTCGCGGGCGACTTGCGCGCCGGCCAGCCAGGAGGAGTGCCCCCACCCGCGGCGTGGCCCGGCAAGTTGCTCGGGCGTATATTGTGCGTCGTTGATGAAGATGTCGGCGTCATGCGCGAGTTGAAGCAAGTTGGCGTCAAGCTCGGGATTCCCGGGCTCGTTGTCGGTTGAGTAGGCAATTGTTCCCGCCGAAGTCTCAAACCGGAAGCCCAGGCAACCCTGAGGATGATTCAGCCAAAACATGGTGATCTTCGCGTCTTCAATCTGCAGCGAGTCTCCACCTGAAATTTCCGTGAACTCGCGCTCCGCGGTCATGGCGCTCACGTCCACGGGAAAATAGGGATAAGCCATTTGCGTCTCGAAAACCTGCTTGAGGCTGTCGCGGCCCAGGAATTTGGAGCGGTAGCTGTAAAAGTGAAATTTGTTGAAGGGCGAATAAAGCGGCGAAAAAAACGGAATGCCCTGGATGTGGTCCCAGTGGTAATGCGTCAGGAAAATGTGTGCGTGGAGAGGCGTGACCGTGTTGGTCGGGGCGCCGTTCACGCCGGCCAGGTGATTGCCGAGCGCGCGAACTCCCGTGCCGCAGTCGAGAATAAAACGAGCTCCGCCCGGCGTGATCAGTTCGAGGCAGGGTGTGTTTCCTCCATAGCGCCAGGTGGCCTGATCCACGGTGGGCGTAGACCCGCGTACTCCCCAAAAGCGGATTTGAGCGGTGGATGGGTTCATGGTTCGGTTCGGCGCAGGGCTGGGGAGGGCGAACAATAGATGAAACCAGCCGCAAATTTGCCGGTATGAATCGCTGAGACCCTCGCATGAAAATGTTAGACATGGCTTCCGCCCGAGTCAATTGACATTGCGCAATATGGTGCGGAAGGAGCACGGAAGGGCAGAAGAGCGTCGTGTGCGACTCGTGACGCGTGACTTGGGGCTTGCTCCAGAAAACGATGAATTCGAGTGGAATCGTTTGGTCGACAATTGCCCCCCTCCCCCCGTGTTTTTCGTAAGAGTGGCATCCAAAGGACTTATGGACGCGATCGTCATAAGTGCGGATTCCAGTGGAGTTAAAAGCGTTTGTTTTCATACGGATTGACGGTCCTTCCTAAGTATGGATTCTAAAGGAGTTGAGTGTTACATAAATAGTAACTGCACGTATTGATTCTGCTGGGGTTACCAAACGGCTTGTATCAGTGGCATCTAATAGAGTTAAAGTTCTTCGTTTTGATATTGATCCGTGAACCGCACTAATTCTCGGAAATTCGAGTGATTTGCAGCACCTGCAGTAGTGGTCCCGAGAGGAGTATTCGCAACGTCCGTCGAAGTCTGCAAGAGATATTACCAAAGCATTACAGTCTTGTCAAGATCAAAATCGCGAAATTGAAACCGGGCTACGGGGCGATGTGATCGTAGAGCAACCTCCATGCAGTGGTGTTTTTCCAGTAGTCCACGTGAGCGACGAGCGCGATGGCGGCGTCCTTGTCTTGGTAATTCCTCACATGCCATTGGGCGCGAAGCAATCTCTGGTTCTGAGTAAGGGAGGCGTCTCGCGGATAATCGAAGTAATCCAGGTGACCGGAGATGATGTCGTTGCGGGAGTACACATTGATCCACGGGAACTTGCGGAATTCGTATTCGTTCTGAATCAATGGCTGGACGACAGCTGCCAATTGCTCGCGGATTTGGAAGGTGTCCTTGCCCTGAATGGTGAAAAAGAAAGTGGTTTTATCGAGCGGGGAGCCGAATGACTCGAAGAGCTTCGTTCTTCGCACCACATGAATCTTGTCACCGGAAAGCACATCGTCATTCATCAAGCGATTGAGCGCGTCGTAGGCGATGACCGAACCGAGCGAATGCCCGACAACGGCGATGTGCTGGTATTCAAAACCATCGCCGCCATTCTGCTTGGCCAAATAGACTGCCGATGCTGATTTGAGCGCGATGTCCTTAATCTTGGAGCGGACATCATCGAATCGGTCCACTTTGTTGGAGGTGACGTAGATGGCGACGTCGCCGGCGTATTCGATCAGGAGGGTTCTGACCTGCGCGCTCAAAAAGATGAGGAAAGGCCAAACCCAAACAGGATCGCGCAGCCAGGAAGTGTAGGGTTTGAGGTACTGAGGCTGTGCGAGCCAGGAATAATGGACATCGAACGCGAGCAAGGCGGGATAAAGTACCGAGGCAAGGTGCAAGACGAAGACGCCAAGCAAAAGAACAAGAAGGAAGCCTCTGCGAAGCGATCTTTCCGATGGGTTCTCTCTATCTGAGCGAAGCGAGGCTCGAATGGTTAGAGCGCAGCCCACCAAGAGGATCGAGCAAAGTATCAGTAAAGTTGCCATTCCTTGGAGCGGAGTGGCGTCCCACTTTGAAGGCAGTAGGCGCACGAACCCTTGATTCAACGTGAATGTGCCCGGAAGCACAGCTCCGCCCAGAAGGCCCCCTCCGGCGACAACAGCGAATGAGGTGATAGCGACGCCCGTCCAGGAGACTATTTGTAGAAACTTTCGATACCAAGGATGAACTTCGCGCGGTTTGCTCAATTCGGCGAGAAATAACAAGCAGCCGAAGGTGATGGCCACAGCGCTGATCATGCTTGCGACAGCAGTAATCGGTACAAAATTGGCGGCGAGAGGCGCCAGCATCCCGGAACTATTCGGGTTTATGCCGATTTTGGCCGCACTGGCTGCCAGGATCACAGCATTTAAGAGCGCGAGTCCGGTGAGCACCAGCATTACGATTGCTATATAGATTGGGTTTCGCACTCCAATCTTGAATTCAAAAACGCCGCCCATTAATGCACGCTTGAATTTCTTCATACAATTCAAGAGACCGCGCGTCCCGCCATCCCAAAAGAAACCGACCACGTCAGCCAGCGTCGCCACCCCCTCGGTTTTGGGAGCCCAATAGACTTCGTAAAGGTGTAACTCGTATTCATTTCCTGTTCTTGGGTTCCTGACGTCGAGTTCGACGCGCTGAAGAGTTTGATCGCCGACTTTGACGGCGCGAAACCGTGGCTCCCATCTGCCGTCGGCAGTTGACGGAGTGCCCACACGCATGATGCCTTCGGCCAGGCTGTCAACTGTCTCGAAAGGAATCTGCTGACCCATGCCGTGAACGATCCACACGGCTCGCTTTTCCGGCGCCTTCCTTCCCGCCGGAACTTCGCGCGCCTCGGGTTTGGATGGTTTCTCAATGCGAGCGAAGAAGCGTTCGCCTTCCAATTTCACGTCAAACGGCAGTTCCGGGGCGAAAGGATCGAGGACGCTATAGGACATTGGCGCGGCGACCGTATATTTCAGTCCTGATTGAGAGGTTCGCTGCGGAGGGGTGGGTGTAGTTTCGTTCATCTGGCTGCCCCAGAAAAAGTGGGGAAATGCTATATGCTGTTACCTAGAAATTCAATATAGGAACGTTGGACTGTCCTGTGTCCCCTGGCAAGACGGAACTGTGAATTTCCGTCCGCCCCCGCGCGGCCTGCGCGGAACCTCTTGTGACCGGGCGCTCTTCGCGTTAAATTCCGCCCATGAAGAAGTCGTATGTGTGGTTCGCATTTATTCTTGCGGTTGGGGTCACGTGTCTTGCGCGGACCGCCGCTCGCTCGCAGTCCTTACCAACGAACCCAGTCCTGCGGTACATTCCCAACTCCACAATCAAGATCAATCAACTCCTGGGGGAAGAGGACAAGGAGCGGCACCAACCAACGCTGAGCCGGACATTTTCACGGTTTGGGATTCAGGGCACGGACCTCGGCAATTCGTTCGAGCACCAGGGGCGGGTGTATTTTTTGTTTGGCGACACGCTGGGCAAGCTAGACCGGGCACTGGACACGATTGCAACGACCGATGCGACCGATCCCGAGGCCGGCGTGCGATTAGATTTCCTGATGGCCGGGCGAGATGAGTATCTAACTATTCAGCCTCCGGGGATAAGCATGGGTCCGTTCGAGGTGCCGGTAGCGGGGATCGACCTGGGCGGGCAAATGTATGTGGTGGTTTCGACGAACCATTCCGAGGACCGAAATACGGACCGTTCGGTGCTTACGAAATTCACTTTACCCTCGAAATTCCAGCCGAAGCGAACCATGTCGCAAAATCCCGAAGGCCACTTTGTGAAAATGTCGCTTCATATCGAACCCGAGCCGATCGCCGGGATGCCCAGCGGCGGGCCATTCGTCATGATTTGGGGGACGGGCAAGTACCGCGGCAGCGACGCGTATTTGTCCGTGGTGCCGGTGGCAAATTTTGAAAATGGGAAAGGGACGCGATATTTCACGGGGATGGATGCAGCGGGCGTGCCAACCTGGAGTGAGAAGGAATCGGACGCTAAACCGATTGTGAATAACGGGACGATGGGCGATCTGTCCGTGACGTGGTGCAAGGATTTGGGGGTGTGGCTGATGAACTATGACAGCCGTCCGCCGGCGGAACGCGGGATATTGTTTTCGTACTCACGCACTCCGTGGGGGCCATGGAGCGCGCCTCAAGTTATCTTCAATGCCATTCGCGATGGCGCCAGCGGAAAATTCATTCACGATCCTGACGCGCGCCCCAACGACGGCCTCGCCGGCCCTGTCATCGGACGCGGCCAGGCAGATCCCGGCGCGGTCCGCGGGGGAAGTTATGCGCCGTATGTGGTGGAGCGCTGGACCAAAGTTCAGAACGGCGAGCTCAACCTTTACTATGTCCTCTCAACTTGGAATCCGTATGTCGTTGTGTTGATGAAATCGCGGCTCAAGGTGAACTAGGTGGAAGGAGCGGGAATGAATTCGACGCGAATGAACTACAAAGCAATAGCGTGGCGGATTGTGACGCAGATGTGCGTGCTCATCGTGATTCTGTGCTCAGCGTTTGCGATTCGGTGGTCGACTGAAGCACGGGCAGCGGCGCCGCATCCGGAGGCGGACTCCACAAAGAAGCCGAACATCATTTTTGTGCTGACGGACGATTTGGCCATGAATCTGGTGCAGTACATGCCGAATGTGCAGGCAATGGAAAGGGATGGAGTCACTTTCTCACATTATTTCGTTACGGATTCGCTGTGCTGTCCGTCGCGGTCATCGATTTTCACCGGCAAATTTCCACACGATACGGGAGTGTTTACGAATCAACTTCCGGACGGCGGGTATGAGTTATTCAACCAAAACGGAAACGAGGCGCACACGTTTGCGGCGGCGCTGCAAAAAAGCGGGTACAGGACGGCAATGCTGGGAAAATACCTGAACGGTTATCTTCCGGCTCGGGACCGGCCTGCGCCCGGATGGACGGAATGGGACGTGGCCGGGAATGGTTATCCAGAATTTAAGTACCGGCTGAATCAAAATGGAAAGCTGGTGCAGTACGGAACTAACCCAGAGGATTACCTTACAGATGTTGTGGCGCGATTAGGGGAGGAGTTCATCCGCAAGTCGAAAGACCATCCATATTTTATTGAAATTGCCACATTCGCGCCGCACGCGCCCTACATTCCGGCGCCGCGGGACGCAGCCAAATTTCCGGGGCTGCGGGCGCCCCGAACCAAAGCATATGACGCGCGGCCGAACGGGAGCGCTCCCGAATGGTTGAAGGCCATTCACCCCCTTGGGCCGCGCGATATGGAAAATATTGACCATGATTTCCGCATGCGCGCGCAAGCCGTGCAGGCGGTGGACAAAATGATCGGCGAACTGCGGGCGATGATCGCAGCCAGCGGAGAAGGCAATACTTACATCGTGTTCAGCTCGGACAATGGGCTGCACATGGGGGAACATTCCATGCGTCCGGGGAAACAGACACCGTTCGATACCGATATACAAGTGCCACTGGTGATTGTGGGGCCGGGGATAGCGAAGGGCAAAGTGGTGGAGGAGATCGTGGAGAACGTGGACCTGGCGCCCACTTTTGCGGAGCTGGGCGGAGCTTCATCGTTGATAGAGCCGGACGGGCACAGCCTGGTGCCTTGGTTCAGTGGCGGGCCGGGCTTGGATTGGCGCGACGCAGCACTGATCGAGCACCATCACCCGATTCCGAATGCCTCCGATCCCGATGCGCCGGTGCCACATGGAGGGAATCCCCCAACCTATGAAGCGCTGCGCCTGATGGGTGGGATGTACGTGGAATATGAGGGAGGCGAGGTAGGGTACTACGATTTGAAGCGAGATCCGGAGGAACTGAACAACATCGCGAAGGAAATGCCCGCGGCGAAGCGAAAACAATTGCACGATGCTCTGGCGGCGAACAAGGCGTGCAAAGGGACGGAGTCGTGCTGGGCGGCGCAAAAGATACCGCAATAAATTCGGTGAGGCGTGCGCTACCAAATCAGATTGCGCTCATGAGGAAGATGAAATAGAGCAAGGGCAAGACTATTTAGAGGGCCAGCACCAGTTTGAGGTGTCCCATAAATGCCATGATTCTGGGATCCTTCCCGGACTAATGAAGGTGCGTATCGAGAACCTGATCCTGCGGGATCCTCCAGAGTAGCCCGCGCTTGTAGTCCGTCAGCCAAATGGAATTGTGGCCGAAGCGAACGGAATCGCCTCCGGGGCCCGTCCATTGGCGTAGGACGCGGTTTGAATTTGCATCGATGCGCGTGAGTGGGACTTTGAAAAGTGTGGTCCAGACGGAGCCGGCGCCGAAGCATATTTCACCGCCCTCGCCCGGAATGTTTGCGGCAATTGTGTTAATGACGCGATTGCTGCCGATGTCCACGCGGGTCACGCTGCCATCCCCCTGATTGAGAGTCCAAATCGAACCGTCACCTACGGTGAGAAAACGCGGCTTGGGTCCAACGGGGATCGAAGCAATCATCTTGCCGGATAGAGCGTCCACGGCCGTCAAAGCATTGGTATCAAATCCAGTGATCCAGATTATTCCATCGCTGAAAAGAGGATTGAAGGATCCGTGAGGAATGGAAATCTTCTGGCGCACGCTATTCGTTTTGGGATTAATCCGGACCAAAGTGCCGTTCTTATTCGTGACCAGCCAGACGCTGTTGGAATTTGAGGTGATGCCGCCTTCCGAATCGGCGGGGCCAATTCGAAGTGTGGCGGTAATCCTGTTCGTTCGCGCGTTCACGCGCGCCAGCCTGGGAGGATTTCCGCAGAGGGGCACCCACAGGCTGCCGAAGCTGAAGGTAAGTCCGGAACAGGGGGGAGAAGGGAAATGAACAGTCGCGACGACTTTATTGGTAAGAGGGCTGATCCGCTGAACCGCTTTGAGGCGGGAGTTCGATACCCATACCGCATTTTCGGTCATAGCCATCCAATCAGGATTGCCTCCGAGTTCGATTGTGGCCGAGGGATGAAGCGTGGTTAAGGGGACTTGAACTTCTGGAACTCCTATTGAGGGCTCAGCCTTTTTTTCAACGGGATTGGATGGCCTTCGGCATCCGATCGCAGCGAGGCACAAGCAACCGATCAACATGAGCAGAATTCGCTTCATGGCTTTCCGTGTGAATGCGGACGAACGGCGGGTGTCGGCGAAACTCTAATGCGGATATCGACGAAGTTGCCCGTCATTGAATTTCTCCCGTGCGAATTAGTGCCCCGGCTCAAGGATAAGTTTCTGCACACGCCAGTTTAACAATTCCGCCACATAGAGCTCATTCTCAGAGGGACAGGCTATTTCGTGAATCCAGCCGAACTGCTTGAGCTGCTTGCCGGATTCGCCGAAAGCGCCGAGGACTTTTCCATCGAGGGTGAGCTTGTAAATCCGGCCGGGAAACGCGTCCGAGGCATACAGAAATTGGTGCGGCGCAGGTGAAATGCAAATTGCCCAGGGAGCACCCGGAGACATGGTGCCGGTAGCAGAACTGGGTTTGTTGCCGATCGCCGGGCGCGCGTTGGGATCCACGGGAACATCAATCGTGATTTGGCGCAAGACATGGCCATCGCCGTCAAAGACTTGAATGCGGCGATTGCCGCGGTCGGCGACATAAATGTTTCCGTCTGCGTCGGAGGCGATGCTGTGCGGAGTGCTCAGTTGCCCCGGTCCGCTGCCCGGCTCGCCGAATGACATTAGCCAGTTGCCGTCCTTATCCACCTTCCCCACGCGAGAATTGATGTAGCCGTCGCTGATGTAGGTATTGCCTGCGCGATCCCAGGTAACGTCAGTCACCTGGCGGAACATTCCGTCCACGGGAGGTAGCGGCGGGCGAACATGCTTTAGTGGCCCGGTTCCTTCGTCCGAGGCTTCCTGCTTCCGTCCGAAAACCATCAGGACACGGCCTTCGGGGCTGAACTTGATGACCATGTCGGACCCTTTGTCGGTGGCCCAGATATTGTCCTGAGGATCGATTTTTACGTCGTGTGCATACGACCAGGCGTAGAGATTGTGGCCAATTTCCTTTATGAATTTTCCATCGGCGCCGAATTCGAGTAGTTGCGCAGCGGCCGCCCCGTATGCCGGACCGGTGGTATTGCCACGCGAAAAGACGAAGACGTGCCCCTTTGAGTTGACCGCTACGCCGGAGACTTCTCCGAAATAAAGGTCGGCAGGCAGTTTGAGAAAATCCGGCACCGAGCGATAACGGATTTCGAGTGGCGAAGCCGGTGTCGCTTGTTGAGCCAGGACTGGCACGGCAAGCATGAACATAAAAAGAGAGAATGAGCGTTTCATGGATCCTCCAGCGGTGAAAAGTCACGGCCAACTGGCTGCGTTGCCGCGCAGGAAGGGATACCGCCGCACATGCCCCGTGTCAAGCTTGGCATGCCTGCGCTGGAAATTATTTATGGCCTTGCGGCGTATAATGAGGTAAGAAATTACAAACCCCGCAGGGGGATTGTTGGATTAACCGGCGATTCTATAAGTTTTGGATGATTTGAGATTTCAGCAAGAGTCCGGCTTGCTGTGGAAGTCGCAGCTCTGGAGGAACGATTCTAGATGTTGGGCAAGCGATTCCTGCCGCCGTGGGGCGGAGAATGTATCGGGAGGACCGGATAGCTCAAGAAGGGAGGACACCTTCGTGAAAAACTCCACTGTCTCGTCGCTCGAAAAACGAATACTTGGGAAGATATACGACTCTCTCGGCAAGCCGCCCATCCGATTGGTGCTCGGTAATCAGGGTGAAATCCCACGCCACATCGATCGGCCGGTCGCCACGGTCTCCATTGAGGGTCACCTGGCGCTTGCGAAGTTGATGCTTTACCCCGAAATCGGGTTCGGAGACGGGTATGCCGAGGGGAGTATCCGTGTAGACGGCGACCTGGTTCGGATGCTGGAAGTTGTCCTGCGCTCCATAAAGAAGGTCAGAGGGAGCGGTTGGGCATCGAAGCTGATGTCGCGCTGGCTTGATTTCGTGCATGCGAACACGCTGCGTGGATCCGCCAGGAATATTCACCACCACTACGATCTATCCAACGATTTCTACAAGTTGTGGCTCGACCGGCAGATGGTTTACACCTGCGCATACTTTCCGACTCCGTCCGCGTCGCTTGAAGAAGCGCAGATTGCGAAGATGGATCACGTCTGCCGCAAGATTCAGTTGGAAGCAGGGGAGCGCGTTGTGGAAGCGGGCTGCGGGTGGGGCGCTCTGGCGCTTCACATGGCGAAATATTACGGAGCCAACGTCCGTGCGTTCAACATTTCCAAGGAGCAGATTGCCTTCGGGCGCGAGCGCGCCAAGCGCGAAGGATTTGCCAACAAAGTGGAGTTCATTGAGGACGATTACAGGAATATTTCGGGGGAATATGACGCCTTCGTTTCCGTCGGAATGCTTGAGCATGTGGGTGCGAATCACTACAAAGATTTGGGACGCGTGATCCACCGGTCGATTGGAGACAATGGGCGCGGCCTGCTTCACTTTATCGGGAGGACACAGAAGCGTCCCTTTAGCCCATGGATTCGGAAGCGCATTTTCCCCGGGGCCCATGTTCCGGCGCTGCGTGAAGTCATGGATGTCCTGGAACCGTCGGATTTTTCGGTGCTGGACTTGGAGAACCTGCAATTCCACTACGCGAAAACACTGGAACACTGGCTGGCGCGGTACGAAAAGGCCGGCGACCGCGTGATGGAAATGTTCGGGCCGGAATTTGTGAGGGCTTGGCGGCTGTATCTGGCGGGGTCTATCGCCGCATTCCGTGTCGGCAACCTGCAGCTTTTCCAAATTGTTTTTGCCGGCTCGGAATGCCAGCGAATTCCATGGACCCGCGCATATCTTTACGAAGACGACCAGCCCGCGAAGAAGGAATCCAAATGGATTCATGCGATGTCCTGATCGCCGGGGCGGGACCGGCGGGATCGTCGTGCGCGTGGGCCCTGCGCAATGCCGGACTTCATACCGTCATCCTCGATAAGCGCGTATTCCCCCGCGACAAAGTTTGCGGCGGGTGGATTACCCCCGCGGTCCTTGAAGAATTGAAGATAACTCCCGAGGAATATGCTCGCGGGCGCGTGTTCCAGCCCATCACGGGATTTCGCACCCGCTCCATGGGTGGTCCGGAAATTCTGACGGATTATGGACGGCCCATCAGCTACGGCATCCGCAGGATTGAATTTGACGATTTTTTATTGCGGCGCAGCGGGGCACCAATGATTGAGGGTACCCCGCTGAAGAGACTTAAGAGGTCGGCGCGCGGATGGGTTGTGAATGACCAAATTGAAGCGCGGTTGGTGGTTGGAGCGGGCGGACACTTTTGTCCCGTGGCCCACGCTTTGGGTGCGGGCGCAAGAAACGAAGTGGCCGTGGCCGCGCAGGAAACTGAATTTGAGATGAACGCCGAACAGATCGCTGGCTGCGCAATTCAGGGTGAATTTCCCGAGCTCTACTTTTGCACCGATATGAAGGGGTACGGTTGGTGCTTTCGGAAAGGCAACTTCCTCAATATCGGCCTGGGAAGACTGGATCAGCACGGCTTGCCGGAACACGTGGCAAGATTTGTTTCGTTCCTGCGGGAAATAAACAGGATTTCATTTGAGCTGCCCGCCGGGATGCTGGGCCACGCTTATCTGATTTATCGCGAGACGAAAAGAAAGTTGGTTGACGATGGCGTGCTGCTGATTGGCGATGCTGCGGGGCTGGCTTACTCGCAGAGCGGTGAAGGAATCAGGACCGCGGTTGAATCTGGATTGCTGGCGGCGCAGGCGATTGATGCAGCGAACGGCGAATACTCTCGGCAACGGCTGGAGAATTATGCGGCACTCCTGCAATCACAATATGGGAAATCCGGGGAAGACTGGGCCATGAACATTGGCCGCCGGCTTTCTCCGCGCTTGAGGCAATCGTTCGCGCGGTTTTTCCTGGCGAATGGATGGTTCTCGCGCCACATCGTGCTCGACCGCTGGTTTTTGCATCGAAGCGAACCCGCCCTGAGAGTGAATCTGGTTCCCGTCCAAGTTGCGGCACAATAGGCTCCCCGAGCCGTCATTCCATCCCGGGTGCAATCGACCAGAAGATCCACAAAAAAGAGATGATGGCCATGCTCAATGCCGGGGCGATGAATGCGCACGCCGTGGCCACCAGATAGGAGGGGACGCCGAACCTATAATTCTTCGTAATTCTTCGGACGGCATCATCAGGTACCTCGCTCCTGATCAATTCTCGATTGTGCGCCGCGCTATGCCAGGTGAGGTTGTAGCCCACAGAAATCAACACAAAGGAGGCGCAATAAACGGCGGTGGCATAACGCGCCCCTGGTTTCTGCAGATACTCGGCGACGAGTCCAGTAGTGAACGGTACAACCGTGGTCATCATCAGCAGGAACCCATTAGCAAACATCAGACGCCGGTTCACTTTCCCGATTAACTTGAACATCGCATGATGGTTGACCCACATGATGAGGATGGTGAAGAAGCTGGTGACAAACGCCAAATAGAATGGCCACTGTTGTGCCAGCGCGCGAACCAGTTCGCCCGGAGTTCCCGGGCCATCCACGTGGGGGACCCTCAGGTCGAGCACCAGAAGCGTCATGGCGATGGAATAGACTCCGTCGCTGAAGGCTTCCAGGCGGCCCGTTTCCTTTTCGGCCGCGTGTTTTGTTTCTTGTTCCAAGAGTAAATTACCCCCGATAGGTGAATCCGTCAGCGGTTGAATGGCCGTTCATTAATCCAATGAAATCCCCGATTGACGAGCAGAAATCTTGCCCGGTCGAATAATTTGAGCTGCATGTGAATTTTGTGGCCGTCCATATCGCCATCGAGGATCATGGTTTCCGCCGCGGGCCGCTGAAAAGAAAAACTCGCTTTCCAGTTCTTGTCACCGGACTTTTTGAGAGTGAGCGACTTGTTCTCAGAGTTGATTTCCGCTCCGTACGCTTGGAATGTGTCGTCCATTTGCTGAAAACTCGCACCGGTGGGGCTATCGAACACTATTCGCCGCCACCGGGTATTGTCGGTGAGCAAGGGCGGGTGCGCCTGGCCATCGATGGACATCTCGTCCACGTTCCAAATGCCGTAGAGCAGTGACTTTGGCCTGCCGCCACCGAAAGCTTTCCACCCCTGTGCGCTGTTATAAAAATTCGTGGCTATCAAATATATGCCGATGGCAATTTGAAGGGCGAGTGCGATCCGGTTCGCGATCTTGCGGCGGAAGAGCGCAGGCTGATTGGATGGGCCGGCGGAGCGATTCAAGAAAAAAACATTTGCCAGGCGGGGAGCCTCGGGCGCCAGCAAGAAAAGCGCGAAAAGAATGGAAACGAAGGCAAAGAGCTTTACGGGCACGTCGTACCACATGTTGAGCATGAAAACTTCAACCATGTCGAACAGCGAGATCATTGCGCCGAACGTCGTGGTGCGCGGAAGTATCAGGAAAATGCCGCCGGTCACCTCAGCGCAGCCGGCGAAAATCTCGTAACCTCTTGAGGCGCCGATGGAATACCACAAAACTCCCATGGGTGAGAAATTGCCGAACGGTTCGAGAAGTCTGGTCAGGCCTGGAAACGGCATTTGGAGCGGCACTATTTTGTCGATGCCGTAGACAAACATTGTGGTCGCAAGAGAGAGACGAGCGATCAGCCGGAACCACTTATGGAGCGTCGCGTAATTTTCCCGTTTGCGGTCGAGCACGGACCAGATGAGAGTGGAGACAATGGCAATGACGAGAATGCAGAAAGCCTGGACCCAATCGCAGGTCCTGTCGCCGCTGCCTGTCTCATCCAGCAATATGGGGTAGCTGATGTGCAGAATATGTGCTCCCACCCAGGGGATGATGGCATTCCAGAGGCGACCAATTCCGGTGGCTAGGAAACCTGTGAAGGGAATGAACGACCCTGCTGGGAATATCAGGATGTACAGACCGAGAAAAACGAAGAAAAACCTGAAGCCTATGCGTGTTGGAAGGCTCCAACGGCGCACCGGAGCGATCTCTTCGGTTTCGGCGATTGTCCGCGGCCGCTGCTGAAGGTGCGAAAAGTGTTTTTCGTCTGACACTCAACCCTCCGCGAAACGCAATCCGGCTTTCAGTCCTCAGGATGAACGCTCAGGAATGGGGAAGCATACAGCAGGTGGCGCCTGCAGAGACAGCGTCAGACGGATCAGCAAGTCATTTAGAAGCGATGCCGCAGAGCCGGTCGCAGAGAGCACACAGCGCGTCCTCGTTGGCGGGATTGCGAAACTGGCATGGAATTTCTTGTCGATCGGTGTAAAAGCGGCCGCTCACTCCGGCGACGTCCGGACTGATTGTCAGCCATATTGCGGTGTCGGCGCCCTGCTCAGGTGTGCGGCCTCCGATGCCCGGCGCCATAGCGTGAAGTAGCGGAGTATCCACCGCGCCAGGCGACAGGGCGTTGGCAGTGACGGTCGTTCCAGCGAGTCTTCGTGCCAGGGCCCAGGTAAGCATGCGGTTGGCCTGCTTGCTTTGCGCATAGGCTTCGGTGGCGCTGTAAGGCCGTTTCATGATTTGCACGTCGAGGAGGTCAAGTCCGTAGGCCATCAACGATGCAACGTTGACGATCCGCGCGGCGGGGGCACTCTTGAGTGAGTCGAGCAACAATTCTGTGAGCAAGTGATAGCCGAGGACGTTCGTCGCGAAAGTCAGCTCGATGCCGTCCGGGCTTTCTTGCCTGATGGGAGAAGAGGTCCCTGCGTTGTTCACCAGCACGTCCAATGCCGGGTGATTTCCGCGCAACTCTTGCACGGCGGTGCGGATGGATTGCTGGCTCGCCAAATCTACGATGAGCAGCTCAACATTTTCATTCCTACATTTCGAGGCGATTTCCTGGCGCGCGGCTTCACCCCTGCCCCGATTGCGACAGGCGAGGATTACGCGGCAGCCTTTGCCGGCAAGTCCTCGCGCGATTTCAAATCCGATTCCGGTGTTCGCGCCGGTTACCAGGCAGAGGGTGTGCGCTTCGGAGGCTTTTTCGTTCATATCAGGGCCGTTCCCAATCATCCGGCAACTGAAGAAATTTTGCGAATCGAAAGCATCAGCGCAGGTAGAATGAACCGATGCACATTGAGGCGCACAGCCACGACCACGGGCATGGAGGTGCACACGTCCACAACCACGCCCTTGGAGCCGGCGGCGAGTTACCCAGCTCGGGAGTGATGGCGCGAGCCGTGGGCGCGTCGCTGCTGCTTGTTGCCGCCGAGCTCGTTGGCGGCGTGATGGGCCATTCCATCGCGCTGATCAGCGACGCGGTTCACAACCTGAGCGATGTGCCATCGCTGTTGATCGCTTGGCTGGGAATGCGTTGGGCCGAGCGGCCCGCCAACGCGGAAAAGACCTACGGCTACCATCGCGCCGGAATTTTGGCAGCGTTCATCAACGCGACATTACTGGTGGTCGTCGCTGGATTCATCTTTGTGGAAGCTTGGCAACGCTTCCGCAATCCGGAGCCGGTTCACACTGGGTTGATGATTTGGATTTCGGTGCTGGCTCTGGCCATCAACGGCGGAATAACGCTTTCCGTCGTCAGGGGCCGACGCGACTTGAATGTTCGCGCGATATTCATCCACAATTTGGGTGACGCGCTTTCCAATGTAGGCATCCTGGCGGGAGCGCTGCTGATCCGCGCGATGGGTGCGCAATGGGTCGATCCACTGCTGGGCGCGATGATCGGCGCGCTCGTCCTGTGGTCCAGCATCGGAATTCTGCGTGAAGCCTCGCACATATTGCTGGAAGGATTGCCCAGGGGAATGGAGCTTCCCAACGTCGCGCGCGTGATCCTCGCCGCGCCGGGCGTGCGGGAAGTTCACGACATTCATGTCTGGACGCTGGGAACCGACCTGCATGCGCTTTCCTGCCACATCTGCATACCGGACATGCATATGGAACAGAGTGAGCAGCTTCTCCACGACATCCGCAAACGCCTGGCAGACGAATTCCACATCACACACACCACCATTCAGTTCGAGCGAGCGGGGTTGCCAAAGGACACAGGCTTCTACATGCCGGAGCCCTTTCGCCCGCAGCAGTAGCTATTCCTATATTGAGGGCTAATTAGCGTGTGGAACTATCGCTGGGCAGCGTAATGGTCGTACCGCGCTCTTCGTTCATCTTGCGCGTGGCGTCCACATCGAGCTCTGCGAGCGTAATTTTGCGCCGGTTGCCTTCGGGTGTGATGTAGACCATTTGGCCGCTCTGCACGGTAAACGCGTTGGCAAAAAGCACGCCGCCATCGCGCTTCAGCAAAACGTATTCACTCGAAACGATGGCCGTGTCCGCGGCGGGCGCCTGCGCCGCGCTTGCCTGCGATGGGGTTTGCGCGCCTGTGGCGGAGTTCGACCCCGCTGAATATCCCGGAGGCATCACAATAACGATTTGCGGTTGCTGTTGTTGCTGCGGTTGGCCTTCTTGGTCCGTCACAGGCGCAGGAGATTGGTCCGGCGCGGAAGTGTCAGTCGAAAGGTAAGGATAACCGTAAAATCCAAACGGCGAAAAGAAGGCAAAGCCATTGGAGAAGTTACTCCGGCCCCGGCCGATAGTATTTTGATTGGGATGAAGCGCGAAGAAATCAGAATAGTCGAAGCCCAGTCCCGGGGCGTCCGAGGAATTCGCAAACGGGCCGTTCGCGTGCGTCCTGTTTGTAGGAGTTACGAACCTGGCATTTGGCACCACCGGAGTTATCTGCGTTCCGGAGACCCTGCGAACGGCGGCGCGCGGTGCAATGCCGAGGGCTCGCGTTCCAGCGCCCGGTTGCCCGAGTGGGGCCACGTGAACAACCGCGGGTCTCGCCATTGGCGCGGGAGGAGTGCCGACCACTCCCCTCACTTGCGCGCCCGCAGTACCGCAAACAAGTAAGCTCGCCACAATCCAAGCTGGTACCGGGATTGTCCGCTTCATAGTTGCTCCCAATAAATCTGATGCTCTTGCGCCGCCAGGGGATACTTAACTATCCGTGTTTAAAGCGCTCTGGCTCAATTATACTCCCAGCGGGGAAAGAAGAGGACAGCTCAATGCTGCCACGGATCAAGGTCTCAAAACCTCTCGCCCGTTCATCGGAAAGATTGGTCCGCGTTGCAACCGTAGCTTCGTTGCTTGCACTCCTGGCGGCTGCGGCCTTGATATCGCAAGACGCGCCGCAGAAACCCAACATCCAAGTTCATACTCGCCTGGTTCAAGTGGATGTCATCGTTCGAGACAAGGCCGGTCCAATTGCAAATTTGACCAAGGACGATTTCGTCGTACTCGATCAAGGGAAACCGCAGAAGATTGGAATTTTCTCGGCTGAGTCCAGCGAATCCGCGGCTCAGCCGGCACAGCCGCTTCCGCAAAACACGTTCTCCGATTTGCCGCAATACACCGCAAGCTCGCTGAGGAGCGTGACCATCGTCCTCCTCGACAATTTGAATACGCTCATGGGAAACAGCAGTGAGGTAAACGAGAGCCGTCCCCGCTGGTTGGAGAATATGGCGCTCGCAAATGCGAAGGCGCATCTGATCGAGTACATCAAGGACCTCGATCCGAAAGATCGCGTGGCCATATACGGACTGAGCGACACTTTGCATGTGCTGTGCGATTTCACCAGCGACCGCGATCGGCTTCTCACGATCCTGCAGGGATACAATGCCAGCGGCAGAACCAACCGCGATCTAGTCGAGCCGGGCGCCTTGCATACGCCTGGGTCGGGGCGGATGATTGACTCCCATGTTGGCGGAGCAACAGAGGACGCGGCCGCATTTGAAAATCAGCGTCGCGCCTCGGAAACCATGGCCGCGTTGCAGGCCATAGCCGGCCACGTTGCCAATATTCCGGGCCGTAAGAATCTGGTGTGGTTGGGGTCTAATCTGCCTTTTTCGGGCACGGCAATTGCTCGCCTTTTAAGCCGGGCGCAAATTGCCGCCTACCCGATTGACGGCCGCGGACTGCTCACTTGGGCAGCTATCCCAAGTTTTGAAGGTCCACCTGAACAGATTGGTGCAATTCTTAGCAGTCAGGATGCGGCTGCAATGGCGCCTGGCCCCACCGGCATCGACACCATGAAGAAAATGGCGGAGGAAACCGGAGGGATTGCCTTTGTAAACTCAAACGACCTGACTGGCGCCATTCGCAAAGCCATCGAGGATTCGGCAGTCACCTATACGCTCGGCTTTTATGTGGATGAGGCCTCCTTCGATGGAAAATTCCACGAGATTAGAGTGCAGGTCAAGCAACCGGGGCTAAACGTCCGCTATCCCAAGGGCTACTATGCTCTTGCGGACACGCCGGCCTCAAAGGACGAACGGCGCACCAATTTTCTGGCGGCGATTGTGAGTCCGATCGACTCGTCCTCGATTCCCGTGGAGGTTAAAGTGGATCGGGTCAATCAGCCGTCCCCCAATTCCTTAACGCTTTCTGGCACCATCGACATTCACGATATACATCTGGCGCAGAGCGGTGAAATGCGGACAGGGGTGGTTGACGTAATCATCCTCCAACAAGATGAGACGGGTAAGGTGCTTAGCGAATCGACCGATCAACTCAATTTGCGATTCACTGAGGAACAATACTCAGGAATGCTGAAATCGGGGGTACGCTTTCGCAAGACGGCGCAACCTAAAGCGGGGGCGACAACTCTGCGGGTTCTGGTCCAGGACCCCAGCACCGCGGCCATCGGAAGCCTGGTCATTCCGTTATCGCAGGTGAAATAGCCGCTTCAGCCCCCCACTTGCTTCCCACTCAGGCCCCGTTATGCTATAAACTTCGGGCCATGCAAATGATGGACGGAATCGCACCTATGGCTGCGCCAAAGGAGCGAACCGAAGGGCCGGAGCCTGCTCCCGAGCAGGCCTGCCTTTTTTGCCCGGTTTGTTCGGCACGGTTGGCGCCGCGCAAGTGCAAGCTGATTTGTACTGCCTGCGGTTACTATATGTCCTGCTCGGATTACTATTGATCCGCAAGGAAATTCCAGCGGGTGGGTCCCAGCCAAAGGCATCAGGGAACATTTTCAAATAAGCCGGAGTCCAAGAGGTGAGGAATTGAACCGGCCAAGCGAGGAGGGTCAAAAGTGGCACTGAAGATCACGCAACGGGAAATGGATGGAGTAGCGGTGATGGCGCTGGAAGGACGCATCGTGCTCGGGGAAGAGAGCAACGCATTGCGCGAGCAGGTGAAGGCGCTTCTGGCCAAGGGCCAGAAGTCAATTGTCCTGAACATGGACAACGTCACCTACATAGACAGCGCCGGGCTGGGAACGCTGGTGGCCGCGCATCACAGCGCAAAGTCACAGGGGGCGGGCCTGCGTCTGAGCAACCTCGGATCGAAATTCCAGGAAGTGCTTCAGGTCACCAAGCTGCTGACAGTCTTCGACGTGTACGACTCCGAAGCAGCCGCCATCCGCAGCTTCAGCAAGTAATTTTGAAACGGCCGCAATCGCGGCGCGCTCTGCGAAAGTTTGCGGAGCGTGCCGCTTTGGCGCGTCCGGCTCATCCTCCCTATTATTCCAATCTGTAGATGGTCATGCCGCTCAACATCTTGGGGTAAAAGTCCGTGGATTTTTGGGGCAGGACATCATCGGCCAGCGCCATGGTCATGACCTGTTCAACGTGCACGGGGTTCAGCAGGAAGCAGGCTTGCGCTCGGCCCGCGGAAACCGCATCCATTGCGGCGGCAGCTTCGCGCTCGTAGCGGATATTTTGCTCCCGGCGCACGGCTTCTGCCGTGATTCCGAGTCCCTTGCCAAGAATTAAGCTGTGAAGGAGGACCACATCCAATTCACGCTGGCTTGGTGTTGAGTCCGGCAAGCTCGAGGCGAGATTTGTCCCTGGTTTCAAGACCAGCAGATTTAGTTGGTCTCCGCCTGCGAACAATCCAATCGCCCGGGCAGATGAACCTGCCTTGGAAAGTTGTTCGCGCGCTGTGGCCGCGCGGCGCACGGAGTCTGGTGGCAATGACACATCTCGAATCTCGAAATGCTCCGAAAGGTGCTGGCGAAGCGCGCGGAGATCGAAATTTGCGAGGCCCAAGACAACGCGATGCGTGGGCAATATTGTCAGACCATCGCTGTGCGAGTTCACCAGGGTAATCATCACTTTTTCGTAGGGAGCGTTGACGTCGCTTGTCCCTTTCCTGGCGCGCTGTTCGTTGCGATAAGCCAGCGCCGTTTCGTATCGGTGATGCCCGTCGGCAATCACCAGTTTCTTGTCAGCCACAGCCGCTTCAATGGCGTTAATCGTTTCTTCCTGCTCAATTCGCCAGATACTGTGAACCACGCCATATTCATCTTCCAACTTCATCGCCGCGGGTCCCGCTGCGGAGATTTCGAGTATGCCGTCCACTTCTCTCGATGGATCATCGTACAGCATGAAAAGCTGGCCGGTGTGCGCCCGTGTGTGCCGCAACAATTCCAGACGGTCGGCCTTCGGGCCGGAAAGCGTTTGCTCATGACGGAAGACGATTCCATCCGCGTAATCCACAACCCGCCCCAGCGCAATCAGACCCTTGCGAACGCGGCGTTCGCCTGTTCCCGGGACTCTGTATTCCTGAAAGTAAGAATAGAAAGCGGGCGCTGGATCCTGTACCAGCACGTCCGCGGCAATCCAATCGTTCAGTGCTTGCGCCGCTCGGATGTAAACATTGTCAGTGGGGGAATCGTCGGAGTGCGTCAGCCCTTTCTCCACTGTAATTAGGTTGTAGGGGCTCGCCGCGGCATATCGCGCCTGCATTTCCGGTGAGATTTTGTCATAGGGCTGCGTCAGGACGTTGGCCGGATCGGTTTTGGCCGGATTGTAACGGTAGGCGCGGAAAGGGAATAGTTGAGCCATGAACCTCTCGCTGGGAAATGGAATCGACCGAATTAGTTTAGCAGGCCCGCATGGATTGCGTCCCCCTGCGCAATCAGCGAATTTCTAAGAGAAAACTTTTTCGCGAATTTCGCTACAATAGAGGATTGCGCCCACTGTGGCGGACACTTCAGAGATGGCTAAGTCCAACAATCGCATCGAGGGTGTGCGCGTTCTGGTCTTCGACCTGGACGGCACCCTGATCGACTCCCAGCTCGATTTGGCGCTGGCCGTCAATGCCACGCTCAAATGGATGGGCCGCCCGCCCATCGAGCACGGCCGAATCTCCGGGTACATTGGAAACGGGGCACCCAAACTTATGCAGCGCGCCCTCGGCCCCGAAGCAAACGAAGACGAAATCCGCCGCGCTGTGGAATTCATGCTCACCTACTACAACAAGCACATGCTCGATAACACGATCGCTTATCCCGGTGTCGAAGAAGGTCTCGCAGCGCTGGCGCGTTTTCCCATGGCCGTGCTCACGAACAAGCCCCTGCGCCCAAGCCGCATCATCCTTGAAAGCCTGAAGCTCGCCCCTTATTTCCGCGCGGTGTATGGTGGAAACAGTTTCGAGACAAAAAAGCCCGATCCCAAAGGAATGGAAATACTGCTGAGGGAGTTTGGCGTTACGCCGCGGGAAGTAATGATTATCGGCGACTCGGAAGTGGATGTGCAGACCGCGCGCAACTCAAATACCTGGATTTGCGGGGTAACTTACGGACTAGGCAGCGAGCGCTTGAGTGAATATCCACCCGACATTGTGGTGGATAGCCTGATTGAATTGCCTGCGCTCCTCGAAAACAGTATGTCCTCGCCGCCCGCGGGCATACGCTGAGCGTCTTAACACCAGGCGGCAAGCATTTCACGCCTTGGACAGAACGGCAGGTTTCTTATTTGCCGCGGCATACCACTCCCAGGTGCGCCGCAGGCCTTCCTCGAAATTCACCTTGGGGTCGTACCCCAGCATCTTCCTCGCTTGCGAGACATCGGCCTGAGAATGAAGGATGTCGCCCTCGCGTGGCGGGTCATATTTCACTGCCGCTTTTTTGCCGGAAATTTTCTGCAAAAGCTTTAGAGTTTCGTTCAATGTGTACCGGCCGCCGGTCCCGATGTTGAACATTTTCCCGGCGCATCCGGGCGCTTCGCAAGCCAGCAAATTTGCCTGCACAACGTTCTCAATAAAATTGAAATCGCGCGATTGCTCGCCGTCTCCGAACACCACCAGGGGCGTTCCTTCCAACAATGCCAGGCAAAATTTTGAAAGCACGCCGGAGTAAGGTGAACTGGGATCTTGCCGCGGGCCGAACACGTTGAAGTATCGCAGGCTCACGGTTTCGAGTCCATAACAGCGCCCGAACACCGTTGCATAAAGCTCCACCACAAATTTGGTGACTCCGTAGGGCGAAATCGGGTCGGCGCACATATTCTCACGCTTGGGCAGCGTGGGTGTCTCTCCGTATGCCGAGCTTGACGCGGCATATACCAATCGCTTGACCTTGGCATCGCGCGCCGCAACCAGCACATTCAGCGAGCCGTCAATGTTCACGCGATTCGTTTCCAGGGGATCGATGACCGACCGGGGCACCGAAGTTCGCGCGGCCAGGTGAATCACGTAATCCACGCCCTGGCACGCTTTGCGGCAGGTATCCAGGTCCGTGATGCTTCCCCGGAAAAGTTCTATTTTGCCGGCCGCCTGCTTCAGATTTTCTTCCCGCCCGGCGGAAAAGTCATCCAGCACCGCCACGGTCTGCCCGCGGCGCAACAGTTCATCCACTGTATTAGAGCCGATAAATCCGGCGCCGCCAGTCACCAAGTAGCGCATGGGGTTATTTTCTCCTCGAAGTAGTTCTTCTCAAAGAAGTCGAATTTAAATTCACCGTTGAACTGCGGGCCGCCCGCGCAAGTGGCGCGTGGTTCCAAAATCCAGTACGCTCTACTATAGCGTGCGATGCCCCTGGACTTGAATGGGGAAACGCGCGGGGATTGCCCGAATGTTCAACCTGGCTGCGCGTTCCTTCTCCCGGTTTTCGCCTCTTTTGGGGGGTGCACTGCTGCTTTTCACACCGGTCTGGCACGGAAGCCTCCAGAGCCAGCGAAGCCCGCGCCCAAAGACATCTGCGGCTCCAGCCGCGCCTGCCAGCCCGCTAGCCCCCTTTCGCCCAGGAGAGGCGCTCTCCTATTCAGGAGAATGGCTGAAGATGAGCGATGTGGTTTCCGCGCTGATTACGGTGGAAGGCCAGGGCCCCTTTATGGGCCGCCCCTCCTGGCATTTCAAGACCCAGTTCCACACCAGGAATCCACTTCGTTATATCGCGCCAGTAGACGATCAGTTCGATTCCTACTCCGCCCAGTCTGATCTGGCAGGCTATCAATTTGAAATGTACACGCACCAATCTGGCAAATCTGAAACCCGCATCTTGCGGCTTTCCTCCACTCAATCGCCGGCACCTACCGATGCAACCCAGGTTCAAGTGTTGCCGGGCACCCGGGACCCGCTGGGATTTGCCTTCTACCTCCGAACCATCAATTGGGAGAAGACCAGGGAAGTCCGCTCACCCGTTTACGACGGGCACAAGCTCTACGACGTTCAAGCCCAGGTGGCCACGCCCAGCGAAGAGGTTGCCGTGCAAGCAGGGAAGTTCGTGGCCACAGGCATTTCCATCCACGTCTTCGACCATGGCGCTGAAAAATCCGATTTCAAAATCACGATATGGCTGGCCAAGGATGCTTCACGAACGCCTGTCTTGCTGGAAGTTGAAACTGCTTTGAGTTCCGGACGGATTGAGCTAGTTCAGGCCAGCTCGGCTCGCTAGAGCTTTGGAGCTTGCTTGGTGTCTTTTCCAACGGAACTCCAGTCTTCAGGAGGGAAAACGACTGGCCAGAAATGAGGGGCGGGGGAAATAAATTCGACGCCAACCTGCAAGCGCCTGCCTTCCGTTTGACCCAGGTAAACCACTCTGCAAATCTGCTCCTCTTTGGTCATCAAGTTCTGCAATAACAAATGCTCGCCTTCCTCCGCCGGGGGGATCAGCAAGACCAGCGCGCCATGCGCATTCACGGCTAGCGTCTCCGTATCATCCGGGGGAACGTCTGCACCCTTCACCTTGCGCCGCGCCTGCACAGGCACACGCAGAAGCAGGCGCTGGCTGCGCCGCTTGGAGAGATTTTTGGTGTTTGGTGATTCAGGCTGAGGCATTTGTGTGAGAGTAGGAGATACGGGGTTGTAGGGCAATGGCCGCCGGCAATTTATCCTCCAATGAGTAACGTAATTCGCGACACCGGATTCGCCTGCTCGCCACCCCTCAGCACAACACGATTCTTTCGCGGTGCCGCAGCAATCGCCGCGTGGTATTCCGCGTATCCACCACCAGCTGCGATCCCTCGACAATTGCAGCGTAATCATAACTGCTGTGATCGGTGGCAATCACAGCGCAGTCGTACCCGCCCAGGGTTCTCAAATCCAGCGGGATCGATTTCTTCTGTGAGTAATCGTAGTGGCGCATCTTGTGCAACTGCGGAAAATAGGGATCGTTGTAGTCCACATGGGCGCCTCTGGCGATGAGCAGCTCCATGATCTTTAGCGAAGGAGACTCGCGCAGGTCGTCCACATCCTTCTTGTAAGCCACTCCCAGCACCAGGATGCGCGACCCCTTCATGGCTTTCTGGCGTTGGTTAAGCGCCTCGGCAATGGCGTCCACCACGTGGTACGGCATCGCTGTATTCACTTCGCCGGCAAGCTCAATGAACCGCGTAGCAAAATCATATTCCTTCGCCTTCCACGAGAGGTAGAAAGGGTCCACCGGTATGCAATGTCCACCCAGCCCGGGACCAGGATAAAACGGCATGAATCCGAACGGCTTGGTGGCCGCCGCGTCAATCACTTCCCAGATGTCAATTCCCATGCGCAGCCCTAGCTGCTTGAGTTCATTCACCAGTGCAATGTTCACACACCGAAATATATTTTCGAGCAGCTTGGCCATTTCCGCGGCCCGCGTCGAGCTTACCGGCACCACTCGCGACACCACCTGACCGTAAAGCGCCGCCGCGGCCCGACCGCTCGGCGGATTAATCCCGCCCACTACTTTGGGGATCTGTGCCAGCCCATACTGTTTATTTCCGGGATCTTCGCGCTCGGGTGAAAACGCCAGGAAGAAGTCCGTGGCGATGTTTTCCGCATCGGGGCCGTTGGCAATTTCACACTTCATTCCATTGCGTTGCAGGATCGGCAGCACCAGCTCTTCGGTAGTCCCCGGATAGGTCGTGGACTCCAGTACGATCAACTGCCCCTGCTTCAGATTTGGCGCGATGGCCTCGGCCGTGTCCCGGACGAACGATAGGTCCGGTTCGCGCCGCTCATCCAGCGGCGTGGGCACGCAGATGATCACCGCGTCCATGTCCGCGAGTTTTGCAAAATCGCTGGAAGCGCTGAAATGTTTTGACGCGAGTTGCTGTTTGATCTTGACGACCGGAATATGCTGGATATAGCTTTCGCCGCGGTTGAGCTTATCCACCTTGGAGTTGTCAACGTCGAACCCGGTGACGCGGTGCCCGGCTTCGGCAAATCGTAGCCCCAGCGGCAATCCGACGTAACCGCAGCCTATAATCCCGACCTTTAGTTGTGCGCCCTTGAAGTATTCAGGTTTGCGTTCTGTCGACATCGCTCCCACTCAGCCTCGGCTATTTCGCCTCATGAAATTGGACCCTCGCCGAGCATCCCGCGAGGTTTCCGAAGAAGTGTGAATATATCAGGAATCACCAGTGGGAAACAGTACGCATAGGACTTCGCTGTGTGCAACACGCAAACCAGCGCCTGCCCAACTCAGGGGCTCACTTTAACGGGCTTCAGCATACCCTTGTGGATGCGCCATTTTCCAATCCCAAGCGGATTGAAGGATGGCCTCCAGGGTGGAGTATCGAGTTGTCCATCCCAGCATCCGACGCAGCTTCTGACCGTCGGCCACCAGCACGGCCGGATCGCCCGTCCGGCGCGGCGCTTTCACAGCTGGGATAGCGTGCCCGGTGACCCTCCGCGCCGCCTCCAGAACCTCCTGGATGGAGTACCCCCGGCTGTTGCCGACATTAAATGCTTCGCCCGAAACGCTTTGCATGGCGTCGAGCGCCTTCACGTGCGCTTCGGCGATATCCAGCACGTGTACGTAATCTCTGACGCACGTTCCATCCGGCGTCGGATAATCGCTGCCCCGGATTTCAAATTGTTTGGAATTGCCTGCCGCCACATCCAGTATTCTTGGGATTAAGTGCGTCTCGACGCGGTGCGCCTCGCCACGCTCTTTGGAGGCTCCCGCGGCATTAAAGTAGCGCAACGAAACGTGTTTCAATCCCGCGTATCGGCCATAATCTGCCAGAATATTTTCAAACACCCACTTTGTCTGCCCGTAAGGATTAATAGGCGCCTTCGGGTGGTTCTCGGGAATCGGAACTTCCTTCGGTTCACCGTAGGTCGCCGCACTCGACGAAAAAACAAACTTCTTAACTCCATGCCTAAGCATCGCGTCTAGCAGGAGAATCCCTCCCGCTACATTTACCTTGTAAAACGTGCTCGGCTCTCGCACCGATTTTTCCACCAGCGCCTCCGCCGCAAAATGCATCACTGCATGAATTTCACGCGAGCCGAGAATCTCGTCCAATTGCTTGGCATCGAACAGATCGCAGAGCTTGAACTCGCAAGCCGCCGGCACTGCCGCGCGGTGCCCCTCTGACAAATTGTCCACCGCGATCAGTTTGTGCCCGTGCTCCAACAGCACTTCACAGCAGACACTCCCCACATATCCCGCCGCACCCGTCACCAGCACATTCACGCGCAATCCCTCCTGACTTCACACGGTATCGCACCGCGGTCTCGTCTTCTTGCAAAAAGGCTACCAGCATCGTCACCCTTTGTCAGCCTCGCGCGCACCGTTGTACTGATAGTTCTGAACCCGCGGATTCTGATTTGATCCTTACAATTTGAAATAATTCTGCACCTATCCGGCATTCGACCTCCTAGGCTCATAAGCTTCGGCGGTCCGATCCTGCGACTGACCCAGTTCGGCTGGCCTGACGTGGTGGTATTATTCGTTCGTGGATATCGCGTCAATCCGCGAATTCTTTTCCTACAATCAGTGGGCCAACCAGCGGACCATCGCCGCTGCTTCCCGCCTGAAAAATGACGACTTCACGCGCAATCTGGGAAACAGTTTTTCCTCCGTGCGAGACACATTAGTCCACATCATGGCCAGTGAATGGCTCTGGCTCGAACGCTGGAATGGGCGCTCACCAAAGGCGATGCTGGCTGCGGCTGATTTTCACACTGCCGAGGCTATCGCCCAACGATGGAAGGAGATTCAGAAGGCCCAGAACACCTTCCTGACCTCGATCACCCCTGAGCGCCTGCGCGTCAATGTTTCGTACACCAACCTTCGCGGTCAAAACTATGCCTACCCGCTGTGGCAACAAATGGCTCATGTGGTGAACCACTCCAGCTATCACCGTGGCCAAGTCACAACCCTGCTGCGCCAACTGGGAGCAGCGCCTGTATCCACCGATTTGCTCATCTATTACGATGAAATTTCCAGTTGAATCCGCCGGTGCTGCGCAAATCCCTCGTTGATAAATGATTTGCTCAGATTCTCATTCGAATTCTCGTCAGGCGCGCTTTTCAATAGCCGAGAAATTATTGGATGCTGGAACGAAGAATACTCTCGACACTTTGTGTGCCACCCAAATCTCGCACATCCCACTCGTGACCGATCCCTCTGAGGCTGCTACATTATTCGGCACACCAATCCCCGGCAATTTATAGGAATTGTTCTGATAATTGTCAGTCAGGCGCCTGTCGAATGACAGGCGGGGGACATATTCCCAGTTTCCAGGTCGCGACTCCCAATTAATTGACGACCAGCGTCACCTTCACCGTGCGGACTAGCACATTCGAACCTGTTCCCGATTGCCCGGTCACTGTCAAAATGTAGGTGCCCACCGGCGTCCCTGGGCCCAAGGGCGAACTCCCGGTCAGCCCCAGGCACCCGGATCCCAGCAATACCACCAGCATCGTAAACCCTAATACCAGCCGCGCTTGCCGCCGCTTGCCCAAAAAGGTGGTCGCCAGCATCGCGAGTATCCCCATCAGCAGCGCCATCTTCATAACCACCATCTGTCCGCCCGGCGTGGGGAAAACCTCGCGCGGGCCCGGGCCCACCATCACGTGGGCTGTCGTGGTCACAGTGATCGTAGTTGTCGTGGGACCGGATCCGCTCGGCGTCACAGAGCTGGGCGAGATTATGCATGCGGCACCTTGCGGCGCGCCGCTGCAGGTCAAGTTCACTGCCTGATTGAATCCGCCCGATGAAGTCACGGTCAGGTTGAACTTTGCCGGTTGGCCTGCCGTCACCGTTCCTGTAACTGCGGTAGCGGTGAGCGAGAAGTCCACCGTGCCGTTTGCGCCGGTGCCGGTAAGGGTCACATTCTGCGGGCTTCCCGACGCGTTATCTGTAACAGTCAAGGCTCCCGTCCGTGTGCCAGCCGCTGTCGGCGTGAACGTAACGCTGATGCTGCAATTCCCGCCGGCTGCCAACGAACTTCCGCAGTTGTTGGTCTCGCCAAAATCACCATTGGCCGCAATTCCTGTAATGGTCAGCGCCGCGCTACCGCTATTCGATAAGGTCACCGTCTGCGCCGCGCTGGTGGAGTTCAATGTCTGGCTCGCAAACGTTAGCGAGGTGGGTGAAACACTGGCCGCTGACGTCCCCGCCGCCGCACCGGTGCCCGTCAGGCTCACCGTTTGCGGGCTGCCCGAGGCGTTGTCGGTAACGCTTAGGCTTCCCGTCCGCGTGCCCGCCGCCGTCGGCGTAAATTTCACGCTGATGCTGCAATTCCCGCCGGCTGCTAACGAACTTCCGCAGTTGTTGCTTTGGCCAAAATCACCACTCGCCGCAATTCCGGTAATGGTAAGCGCAGCGCTACCGCTATTCGACAAGGTCACCGTCTGTGCCGCGCTGGTGGAGCTAATCGTTTGGCTGGCAAACGTCAGCGACGCTGGAGAGAGGTTGGCCCCCGGTGTTCCCGGTGCTAATCCAGTACCCGCCAGGCTCACGGATCGCGGACTGCCAGCCGCGTTGTCCGTGATGGTCACCGCTGCTCCCCGCGCTCCTGCCGCCGTCGGTGTGAACGTCACGTTGATGGTGCAATTTCCATTGTTCGCGGCGACCGAGCTGCCACAATTATTCGTCTGCGCAAAGTCGCCGCTATTTGTGCCCGTGACGCCGATGCTCGTAATGGTTAGTGCTGCGTTACCGGTGTTGGTCAGCGTCACCGATTGGGATCCGCTGGTCGTATTCACGGTCTGGCCCCCAAACGTCAGGCTCGACGCCGACAAGATCGCGGTCGGCGCGGGAGTCGTTGTGCCCGTGCCGCTGAGCGTGAAGGAGTGAGGACTGCCCGCCGCGTTGTCGGTGATGGTCACCGAAGCCCCGCGAGCTCCTGTCGCCGTCGGCGTAAACGTCACATTGATCGTGCAGTTTCCGTTGTTCGCCGCCACCGAACTCCCGCAATTATTCGTTTGGGCAAAGTCGCCGCTGTTTGCTCCCGTGACGCCGATGCTCGTAATGTTCAGCGCCGCATTCCCGGTGTTGGTCAGCGTCACCGACTGGGGCCCACTGCTGGTGTTCAACTGCTGGCTGGCAAACGTCAAACTCGCTGCCGACAAGCTCACCCCTGGTGCCGGAGCACCCGCGCCCGTGCCGCTAAGTGTGAAAGACTGTGGGCTTCCAGTCGCGTTATCGGTAAGCGTCACCGCAGCCGCGCGCGCGCCTGTCGCCGTCGGCGTGAACGTCACGTTGATAGTGCAGTTTCCGTTGTTTGCCGCCACCGAACTGCTGCAATTATTCGTCTGCGCAAAATCCCCGCTGTTGGCTCCGGTGATTCCGAGACTACCGATGCTCAATGCTGCGTTCCCGGTATTCGTAAGCGTGACCGTCTGCGCCGCGCTGGTCGTGTTCAACGTTTGACTCGCATAAGTCAGTCCTTGCGCTGAGAAGCTCACCCCCGGCGCCGGAGCACCCGCGCCCGTTCCGCTCAGCGTAATCGTGTGTGGGCTTCCTGTGGCGTTATCCGTGATGGTCACCGCAGCCGCGCGAGCACCCGTCGCCGTCGGCGTAAACGTCACGTTGATGGTGCAGTTTCCGTTGTTCGCTGCCACAGAACTCCCGCAATTGTTCGTCTGCCCAAAGTCTCCGCTGTTTGTGCCTGTCACGCCGATGCTGGTGATGTTCAGCGCCGCATTCCCGGTGTTGGTCAGCGTCACGGTCTGGGCCGCGCTGGTCGTATTCAAATTCTGACTTGCATACGTCAGGCTCGAACTGGACAGGTTCACCACCGGCGCAGGAGTTTGCGTGCCCGTAAGATAGCCCGGTCCGCCCCGCTCAAACGTACCAAACGACGGCACCCCATTTGTGAAATCGACTTCGATGTACCATCGGCTGCTCACCAGTGCACTGGAGATCGGCAACGTGTTCGTGGTCGTGCGCGTTGCCGTGTCTATGACGTCTCCGGAGTCTGAAACTTGAACGAAGCGTCCGTCGCGACTGTGTTGCAGCCAGCCAACCGTATTAAACGCCGCGCCCATGTGTATGCTGGTCACCAGTTGCGGCGCTGTTCCAGGCAAACCCGTGATGTCGTACACATGAACCACTTGGTTCACCGAGTCCAGCAGATATAGCTCCTTCTCGTCCGGTGAGAGCGAAATGCCATGATCGGGCACCGAAGGCCCAGTTCCGTTCCACGTGAAGCCTGTCGGCACCACCGTGTAGAGCACCGCTCCCGTGGTCAAGTCACCAACTTGAAAGCCCAGAAACCCGCTCTCGGTCGTAAATGACAGCGTTTGTTTTCCATTGATCGTGAAGGGCCGCACACCATTCCCGCTGACGATGTTCGTGGCCACAAACGGTCCAACCTTCAGGGTGACCTGGTTCGTCGCCGTATCGATTACATACAGATTGTTGTCGTTCCGCGGGCCAACATAAACTTTCTTTCCATCCAAGCCCATCATGGTGTTGTGTGGACCGTCGCCCGTCGCGATTGTGCTCAGTTCATTGCCGGTCGCCGCGTCCACCACATACACCAGCGTGTCTCCTGAGTTTTCGCCGTCCGGCAGGTAGATCGTTTTGCCGTCGGGCGTGATCGATATACTGTCCACGCCGTGCGTATAGTTCTTGGTGTAAACAACTGTATCAGTCAGCAAGTTGTACTCAAGCATGGAGCCGGTTCCCTGGCTCCCGCCGAATCCGCCGTAGGAGATGTACAGCATGTTGGTCGCGGAGCTCGCCGCCAGCCCCAAGGGGCTGGTCTCACCTGGCAGATTGACGGTCTTCACCAGCGAGTGCCCATTATCCATGTCGAAAACCTGCAACGATCCGTTCTGAACTATATAAACATAGTGCGAAGTGCCGCTGGCAGCTGACTGGCCGGTCCCGGAGAGCGAAATGTTGTTCGGCGAGGTCGTGGCATTGCTCGTCACCGAAACGCTGCCACTCAAACTGCCTGTCCCCGTGGGCGTGAATGTGACGTTGATGCTGCAGTTCCCCCCAGCGCCCAGGGAACTTCCACAATTATTCGTCTGGCCAAAATTTCCATTGGCCGTGATTCCGTTAATCGTGAGTGCTACTGTCCCCGGATTGGATAGCGTCACGGTTTGTGCCGCGCTGGTAGTCCCAACCGTCTGGCTCGCAAATGTTAACGATGTGGGCGCAGCGCTCGCTCCCGGCATCCCGGGTGCTGCTCCGGTCCCCGACAGGGTCACCGTCTGCGGGTTTCCCGAGGCGTTGTCAGTAAAACTTAAGCTTCCCGTCCGTGTACCCGTTCCCGTCGGTGTGAACGTAACGTTCACGCTGCAATTTCCTCCGCCAGCAAGCGAACTTCCGCAGTTGTTGGTCTCTCCAAAATCGCCGCTCGCCGAAATCCCGCTAATCGTCAGCGCCGCGCCACCGCTGTTGGTAAGTGTCACCGTTTGCGCCGCGCTGGCGGTTCCAACCGTCTGACTCGCATATGTCAGTGATGTGGGGGAAGGACTCGCCGCCGGCGTTGGTGGAGCCGTAAAGAATTCCGTCATATCGGGGGCATTCGCAGCTCCGCCCAATCCAACAATACTTGCGCCCACCAGCTCGGCGATAACTCGCAAAGTGCTTTCATGCGAATAAAACCCGGGCGCAACGCTGGGGCCGGTCGACTGGTAATTCTGCTTCACGCCCAAGCCCATCATGAACCAGTAAACTGCGCCGCCCCCGTTGGTGTTGTCGTTCCCCGATTCATCCACCGTAACGATCAGCACCGTGTCGCCCGTCACTGGATCCAGGTGCCCGCCGCTTTGCAGGGGTTGAATCACATTCAATTGCAGCCACTGGTCCGGAATCGGACTTCCAGGCAGCGTGCAGTCGTGCCCGTCGTCGCACAAGTTGGGAGTGATAAACGAGAAATTGGGCAGTGTGTTGTTGGCCAGATCCTTGGCAAACCCCAAATTGGCATCCTCAAAAGCAACGTAGCGGTTCTGACAGTTGCTCTGTACATCGGAAATGTACGGAATCGGGCTGTGCCTGGGGGCATACTGTCCGCTTCCTGCTCCGAAGTCGCACGTGCTCGGCAGGCTTTCCGCGTATCCCTTCCATGTCTTGCCGGCCGCCTGCACCGCCCTCACAATGTTGTTCCCGGTGAAGGGAAATACGCAGGTGGTGGGATTGCAAGTGTCGTCGTTGGTCGTTACCACGCCCCAACCCAGGTCGTTGTAGTTGCCGATGGATGGGTGGGTGGGCGCGAAATAGTTGGCTGAAAAGCTGCCCTGCGGCTTCAAGCTGCACAGAAACACCATGCTGGTGTTGTTCGGCCCGCAAATATCGGCATAGTTGGTGTTTTCTTCAATGACCAGAATAACGTGCTTCACCTGTGGAACCTGCGCGACTTGCGCAGCTTGTCGACCTTGTGGCCAAGCGGTTTTCGCCGATATAAGGATCAGTAAAACGAGTCCTAAGCTGCTTCTCCACTCCTTGCCTCGCTTGAACAATGCTCTCTCCCCCGAACCCCAAGTAGAAACATTAGTAATCATTCAATCCTACCCATTAGGGAAAGGCAGACCACTGGCCGGAAGTCTAAAAATGGTACAGGACGTTATACTGTACGGTTAAATGGGGATCCGCTACGCCAAGGTCTGCGCTTGTTGCGAGGCTTTTGGTAGGCGTCGTCGACTTGAAGATCGAGGAGCTTCATTACGTGCATTTCAATCCCGTGAACCGCAAGCTGGTGCACAGCCCGAAGGCTGGCCATGGATCAACCCTTCGCACAATGCCAAGGGATTAGAAGGACTGGTCTGAGTTGACGACGTTGTCCAGGAAGTTGCAATGAAGGAGAGAGAGAAAGGGCGACAATCCAAAGTCAAAACAGTAATCCGGCTCAGCAGGCAGGGCGGTCGAGGGCAATTACTGAAGCTGTAACTTCAGGGTTTCGCTCTTCACCACATACTCCAGGTGATATTTCGCATCCTTTTTCTGCTTGGGAAGAGAAAAGTACAGATACCCGGATACCGGAACCGCGATCTTCACTTCAGGAAGACCCTTCTCGCTCAACTCGCGCTCGATCACTTCGCGGTCCTGCTCGGCAACTGTCGCTGGAGCGCGGTCTCCCACGCCTACTCCCACGCCGGCAGAAGTGCTCACGCCATGTACATGGACAGGTTGACCCGTCAAAGGGTCAATGTAGGTCCCCGACTCATATCCAACGCCTGCGCTCGTGGTGGTTTCCACACCGCGGTTCGAGCCTTTCTCCTTTTCCAGCCTGGCCGAAATCACCGTCGCGCCCTCTGGTCTGATCGGTGTGTCGGTCCCTTCCTCAACCAATGTAAAGTCATCGAGGGAAACATTCAGCGCTTCATTATTCTGCGGATACACAGCGACTTGCACCACAAAGCAGCAGCGATTCACATCCTCGGCAAACTCCTTCGACACTTCCTTGCGAGTCAGCAGCTCTGCTCCTATGCTCACGCCTTCATGTTTTGCGTGCGCGTGGTACTTATCGGCCGAGCTTCGCGGAGCAGTTCCTCTTCGCCCCGCAGAGGACTCATCCGTATCTTGAGCTCGAGTGGAGGGTGCAGAAAAGGCTAGAGTGGTAAGCAGCAGGGAAATACTGATTGATAGCTTTATCAGGCGCATGGAGCACCTCGTTACTCGCTATGAAACTCAACCGCCGCCAGTATACCCCCTCCGTTTTCGTGCGTCACTTAGTTTGTCCATCGTTTGCTCGGAATCGACTTTGAACAATAGATCGCTCCGCTGGCCCATATGTAAGCCCTCTGATTTTCCGACGGCCATCCCAGCGGACGAATTCAACTATCTCAACTCACCTGAGCGATTGAACGCAACGGCTTGGATCTGTCAGGTCGAATCACTGCGTCTCACGAGTCGAGACTATGAATCTCAAAAGCGAACTCATACATCTATCTCGATGCAGAGATATTGACCTTCCCACAAGAAGGCCCACGCGCACCGGAAGGGAGAGACACACATGCTGAACATCGGAATCATCGTAGGTAGCACGCGACCGGGACGTAAGGCCGCGGCCGTGGCAAAGTGGGTGCTCGACATCCTGAAGACCCGGAACGACGCGGAGTTCGAGATTGTCGACATTGAAGATTACAAGCTGCCGCTCCTCGATGAACCCGTCCCACCCATGCGGCATCAGTACACGAATCAACATACGAAAACTTGGAGCGAGAAAATTGCCTCGCTCGACGCCTACATTTTCGTCACCCCCGAATACAATCACGGCACCTCGGCGGCATTAAAGAACGCAATCGATTTTCTTTTCCACGAATGGAACAACAAGGCAGCGGGATTTGTTGGATACGGCGGTGCCGGCGGCGTCCGTGCAGTGGAGAACTTGAGGCTGGTGATGGGCGAAATCCGGGTTGCCGACGTGCGAGCGCAGGTGGCGCTTTCGATGTTGACCGACTTCGAGAACTTCATGACCTTTAAGCCGCACGAAAAGCACGACAAGGCCGTGCACTTGATGGCCGACGAGGTGATCGCGTGGGGCGGAGTATTGAAAACCTTAAGAAAAGCCCCTGAAAAATAAGCCGT